>JAFZBE010000006.1 GCA_017561935.1 Bacteroidales bacterium
AAAATTTGAGAATTGGTGTGGACAAAAAGAGTTTTCGGATATTTCGTCTTTTTGGGAATCTTTCGGAATAACCCCAAAGTACTTTCGGGATCCCGAAAGAACATTGTTTAAGGATTCCGAAAAGGTCCGAAAACACGAAAAGGCCCTAAAACGTTTTTCTGTGTGACCTTTAGATAGTTCGTGAAATTACTTGATGAGGAGCTTGCGGCCATTGTGGAGGTAGATGCCCGGAGCTGCGGGCTGGGCATCGAGACGGCGGCCGTCGAGGGTGTACCAGCCAAAACCATTAACCATGAACCCTTCACCATTAACCATGAACCCTGAACCTTGAACCGTCTCAATTCCTGTTTCTTCTTCGCCGAAGTTGAGCTTGAAGGCCTTGATGGGTGTTGATGGGTCAGCAGGATCGCCGGCGGTGAGGCCGTTGTTCAGCTTGAAGTAGGCGCGGAAAGCGTTGAGGTTGAAGGAGGTCATGCCGTCGGCCCAGGGATAGTAGAGCGTGTTGGCGCTGCCGAGGTAGAGGTTGGTATTCTCGGCGGTGAAAATATCGACGGGGCTGAAGGTACCGACGAAGTCCACGCCGTCGGTGGTGATGCTGGACGGGACGGTGGCGGTGACGATGACGTCCGCGAACACGGGATTATCCACATAGTCGGGGGTCTGAGACGACCACTTCACGATGTAGGGAACGCCGGCATCGATGGAGGTGAGGTTATTCTCATCGTCGGTAAAGTTGATGGTCAGTGTGCCGTTCTCGAAGCTTGACGAGACAAGGGTCTTCACCGTGGCGCCTTCAAGCGGGGTGTCGGTGAAGTCGCTGAGGGCAAAGGGCAGGCAGAGGGTGTTCCAGTCGCCGTCCTTCCACAGCCTGCGGCCCTCCAGGAGAACGGTGAGCGGCTCGGGAGTGCGGTCGGCGGCGAGAGCGAGGGCGCGGATGCCGTCAGCGGCGGCAATGCGGGTGATGTTGGAGGCATAGGGGTCGGCAACAGCAGCGAAGTCGTCGTCGGTGAGGTTCAGGCGCTCGGTGCCGCGGAGGGTGAGGCCGTCAGGAGTGATGGCGATGCGAGCGTTGAGGTCCGTGAGGGCGTCGGTGGTGAGGGTGCCGCCGTAGTAGTGGTCAGTGGGAAGCTCGGAGTCGGTAACGGAACGGGTGATGACAGCGATGACAGCATCGTCATCGGAGAAGAGGCGGGTGAAGGTAACGGTGGCGGGAGCATCGGGGTCGGAGTAGAGGCCGGAGGTGCCGATGGTGATGTGGTCGTCGGGGCTGCTCCAGCTGAAGGTGTAGAGGCCACCGAGGGCACTGATGGCGTGTGCGCCCGTGCCGGTGGCGGTGGTGGTGACGGTGCCACCGTTGTAGGTGAAACCTTGCTCGGCAACGATGGCTCCGGCATCGGCTGCGGTAGCGGTGGCAGTGATATCTCCGCCGTTCAGGATGACGTCAGCGGCAGCGTAGATACCGTAACTGCTGCCAGTAGCAGTCAGCTTACCCTTTCTATCACCCGCGCTCTGGGCGTAGATGGTCAGACTCCCGTCGCCACAGATGGCGCTGCCGCTGTCGGTTACGACGTTCATGTTGCAGTCGTCGGCAAGAATCAGATGCGCGTCGCCCTGAAGCGTGAGCGGGCCGGTGTAGCTGAGGTCAGTGCCCTGTGCGACATACCACGTGGTCTGTCCGTCTGTGCCGAGCGTTCCCTCCGTGCCGTCGAGCTCATAGACAAAAATCTTGTCGGTGCCGGTGTCCTTGCTGACCAGCTTCTGCTGGGTGTCGTCCCACTCCAAGTAGTTGTAGGATGGAGAGACTGTAAAGCTATTGCTTGTGGCACTTGCTGCCAGGTATGTGCAGGTGAGGTTTCTACTTTCATCCTTATAATAAACGGTATTAGGAACCTGTATGGTGGCAGTATATGATCCAGGGTCCAGATTTAAGAACAATGCTGCCCGGCCTTCATTAAATTCTACGTTATCAATTTGAATACCGTTTATCGTTAAATCTGCAATACCAGTAAAGTTCCTGGGATCGCTCAATCCAAGCAATTGTTCATCACCAGCAGTATGTCTGCGGAGAAGAAGTCTTATACTGTCCCCTTGGACAAAATCCGGAATGATGAGTGTTGGAAACAAGTCATCGATAATTTTAATCATCGTCAATGAATCTTCATTATCCCAGTCCGGCTCATTATAAATATCCTTTTCTTCAATAATACTATTATAAATAAATACACTGTCGCCTCCCTGAATATAGAGGTTTTTACCATTTGCTGCATTGTTGTCTATAAAACCTGTTCCTTCAATATTTAAAGTAGAGAAATCTGAATATATAGCTCCACCATCTCCCCCATCCGCTTTGTTGTTTTTGAGTGTGTCGTTCTTTAAGGTTAAGGTACTGTGGCTAACAAAGATTGCTCCACCCATTCTTATTTGTGATCCGAGATGATTACGTGATTCACCACGACCATTTTCGAGTATTAAGTTTTCCATTCTCACATCCGAATCGTCTTCAATAAAGAATAGGGCATTATCATTATTCGCACCTCCGCTAATGATGTGTCTGTTTCCAAAAATGGTCAATTTTCTATCAGTAATCCTTATATTGGGAGAGTCAGTCAATGAATCACGGACATAATCCTGGCTTAAGCTAATGGTGTCTGTAGTTTTGCTTATCATATCCTCCAAAGCACTGAATGAGTTTTTGGACACGACTTTAAAGTCTAATTCCAGGTAAGGTTTTGTGTCATCTCGTTCAAAAGCATTATCAGTAAGGGAAATGAAATTCTTAAAACGAAAAGTGTATCTATTTTTATCTAAGCTTAGTGAATCAAGACCCTCACCGTTTGCAACATTCATATCATAATTTGTTAAATGATTAGTAATCCATACAGTTATAATGCCAGTATAATCAGTATCTATTCCACTGAGACTAATGATAACAGGTTCTTTCTCATAGATAACTTCCGGAATATTAGCATTAACTTCAGTAGATAATAGATCTATATCTCGTTTATCATCTAATCTCCTTTCTTCACCCTCATAATTAACAGCTACCTTGTCTTCTATCAATGTAGTGTTTATTATAGTCAGTCTAAAAGGATTATCTTCTTCACCATAATTGTAGATTGCCCTATCATACTTCGCATTTTTATCGAATGTTGATCTGGTTATCTTTAATGTGCCTTCATAATTATAGATGGCTGCACCCTCTTCGGATGATGTTTTGTTGTTGATGAATGTACAGGTGTCCACTATTAATGTGCCTTTATCAATATAGATTGCTCCACCATCCACATCAGTGGAGTCATTTTTGAGTGTTATGTCTTTCAAGAATAATGTAGCTCCATCATTGATTTCAAATATATGCGCATTGAGGTTCAACGCGTCGATGGTGTGCCCCTTACCGTCAATGGTAACTGTTCCGGAGTCAATGTGAATTCCCGAGTCTTCTGCATAGTAAACATCATCTCCATCTAATTCAATAATGGAGCCATTGTTAATGGCAATTCGAAGTTCATCCCAATTGTTTACTGTTGTAACTCCGCTGTCGGCCCACGCAGACTGTCCTGCCATGACGGCCGTCGCGGCGAGGAGGATAATGGTATTGATTACGTGTTTCATATTACTTATTTTGATTTATTATTCAAGAAGTTCTTTAACGAATTGTCATGAATTGACATGAATTTTTTAATCCAGTTGCAAAGATATACTTCTTAGGGAATAATTGGTAATGATAAGGAGATAAACGAAGGTTAATTTTTTTTTTGAGGGGAAGGAGGAGAAGATTTGGCATTTGGACTTTGCGGTTTTGGGGGGTCTTTAACAACGAATTGTCACGATTTTTTGACCTAGTGCAATCGGTTGTTGTGGAGTATGAGTTCAATAATTTGGTGTTTTTTGCCTTGAAACTTGGAAATGTGGGATATTTATGTTATTTTTGCAGCGTACCTTTCGATTATTCGAAAACAGAAATCGATAATAACAAGAAAAGGAGGTGAAAATGGATTTGAGACGTGGGCTTCAATAGCCCGTCTCACAATCCGGAAAATTGCAGGTTCAATACCTGCATAAAATTGCCCTACGGGCATAAAATAAAGCTCGTCCAACCGGTCACTCAAATTGACCCGAAGGATTTTATGCACGCAGTGCAATTTTATGTGACCTATTGGAGGTCACAATTTTCCGGCAGCAGAGACAGGGCTATTGAGCCCGCTGTCTCCTGCCATTTTCACAAGAATTAGAAACAACACTTAGTATATGAAGCCGACAAGAGTCAGATGGACGGTGGTGGCGCTGATCTTCTTTGCCACAACCATCAACTATATTGACCGTCAGGTGATCGGTCTGCTGAAACCTTATATCCAAGATGACCTTGGATGGTCGGAGATCGATTATGGCTATATCGTGACCGCCTTCCAGGTGGCATACGGCATCGGCATGCTGGTCTGCGGTCGGATGCTCGACAAGTTCGGCAGCAAACTGGGCTATTCCATCGCCATCGTCGTATGGAGTTTGGGAGCTGTGCTGCATGCTACAGTGCGCTCGGTGACCGGTTTTGGTGGTGCTCGGGCTGTCCTGGGACTGGGTGAAGCCGGCAACTTCCCTGCTGCTGTGAAGGTGATAGCCGAATGGTTCCCCAAACGCGATAGGGCTTACGCGACGGGCTTGTTTAATTCCGGCTCGACGATTGGTGCTATCGTCGCTCCTGTGATTGTGACAACGATTACATTGAAGTTGGGCTGGCGCTGGGCTTTTATCATCACCGGTTTGCTGGGGTTCATCTGGGTAGTGGCCTGGTGGCTCATCTACAAGGCGCCTGAGAAGAATCCCAAAGTGAATGCAGCAGAACTGGAGTATATCCATTCAATGGACGAGAGCGAAGAGGAGGTGCCCCAAGGTCGCACCGTCACTTGGGGCGAACTGTTCAGCCATCGCCAGACCTACGCCATTGTTTTCGCACGCTTTGTGACCGATTGGGTATGGTGGTTCTTCCTCTTCTGGACGCCCGACTTCCTCAACAAGACGCATGGTGTCGATCTGAAGGCCACCGTGCTGCCCTTGATCATCATCTATGCGATGTCGAGCTTCGGAGGCATCTATGGCGGACACGTGTCGTCGCAGTTTGTCCGCTTCGGACGATCGCTCGATTTTGCCCGCAAGACGACCATCCTGCTGTTTGCCTTATTGGTATTGCCGCTCAATGCTGTTCCGCATATTCATAATATGTGGATTGTGGTACTGATTATCGGACTGGCTACCAGTTGCCATCAGGCATGGGCCTCGAACATCTTCACGATTGTCTCGGATGTTTATCCCAAACAGGTGGTAGGCTCAATGACAGGCATCAGTAGTGTGGGCGGTGCCGTGGGGGGTGCGTTGGCCTCGTCGTTCGTAGGTCTTATCCTGGAGTGGACAGGCAGCTATGCCACGATCTTCATGATAGCCAGCACGATGTATCTGTTGGCATGGCTCACGCTGAAACTTTTCGTTCCTATCAAACAAATCAAATTCGAATAAACTATGATTATCCAAAAGATTGAAACCTGGTGGGTGCGCCGCGACAAGTGTCTGTTCGACGATAAGCGCAAGGGCAAGAGTGCGATGGACTGGGACGTGCTGGTGCTGAAGCTGACCACCGATACAGGTATCGAGGGTATCGCCACCGCTCTGGCGGCTCGCTCGGGCAATGTCACCGAGGCGTATATCATGGACAACATCGCCCCTGTGGTGTTGGGCCGTTCGCCCTACGACAGGGAGAAGATATGGCACGAGTTCTGGAACATCGACCGCCATCTGACCTTCTTCCCCGTCTATCTGCCCGGACCAGTTGATGTCGCCCTGTGGGATATCTGTGCGAAGGCTGCCGGACTGCCGCTCTATCAGTACTTGGGTGCCTATCGCGAGCAACTGCCCGTTTATGCCAGCGGCCTGTTCCATACTACCGAACAGGAATATATCGACGAGGCACTCTACTATCAGGAGCGCGGCATCAAGTGCTATAAGGTTCATCCACCCGGACCCATCGAGACCGATATGCGCATCCATGAGAATCTGCGCAAGGCGGTGGGCGATGATTTCGGACTAATGTCCGACCCCGTTGCCGAATATATGCTCGACGAGGCCATCAAGGTGGGCCGCCAGTTGGAGCGACTCAACTACATCTGGTTGGAAGAGCCTTTCAGGGATTTCGAGCTGTATAAATATACGGAGCTGTGCAAGGCCCTCGACCTGCCGATTGCAGCCACCGAGACCACACGAGGCTGTCATTGGGGTGTAGCACAGGTGATCGGTCAGAAGGCTGCCGACATTGTTCGTGCCGACGTGTCGTGGAAGTGCGGCATCACAGGTACGTTGAAGATTGCTCATCTGGCCGAGAGTTTCGGACTGAACTGCGAGGTACATACCACCACGATGAACTACATGGACATCGTCAACCTGCATGTATCGTGCGCCATCCGCAACTGCAAATGGTTCGAATATTTCGTGCCAGAGGAGGATTTCCAGTTCCCGATGAAGGGGCTGCTGCCCATCGATGCCGAAGGAAACATCACCGTTCCCAAGGCACCTGGTGTGGGTGTGGAGCTCGACTGGGATCTGATCCGGAACAACTGCGTGTCGTATAAAGTGCTGTCTTGTCAGAAATGACCCGTGTAGAAGTCGGTGATACGACGGATGGTGCGGGCACAGACAGGACAGAAGTCCTTCACCTCATTGATCTTCATTCTACATTCCTGAGCGGGGCGATAACAGCCCTTGCTCTGATAGCCTGCACCTTCGAAGACTCCCACCACCTGGGTTGCAGCGTTCAGCTTTTCCAATGCCTTTGCATCACCACGTGCTACACGAAAATCGGGCACATTGGGATCAAGCGGTGTCGGGATAGGCTGTCCCTTGGGCATCAGGTCGGCCCACTTGCTGGCGAAGTCCTTCAGTGTGGTCACGTTGGGTTCCCAAGGCTCGGTATCGGCTGGATACCATTCGCTGTCCATATCGTCGTAAGCGTATTCGTCGGCCAATCCTGCATAGGAGTGTCCGAACTCATGCACAAAGACCTCACGGAAGGTGGGATGGTCGCTTGTGGCGAAGGTGATCTGGTTGTAGATGCCTCCCCCACCGTAGGTGTCGGAATTGACGAGCACCATGATGTGCTCGAAAGGCACACCCGAAAGGAGGTCATAGATCGTGTGCATGTCCTGCGAAGTGAGATATCGCTGGCTGTAGAACGTGTCGTAATGGGTACGCACTGCCGTCTCCTTCCACGTGCCAAGATGCGGGACTGAAGGCCCTGCCTCACGGCTGGGTGCCGCCACGGCCACCACGTTGAAACGTTCCTTGAGACTGGCGAAAGGTTCCCACGCAAAAAGTGCATCGACAGCACGCTGACAGTCGGCATAGAACTTGCCCATCTGCTGCTCGGTATAACCCTCGGCCAGAATGGCGAAATCGACACAATCGGGGATGTTGACATCTTCAAACGGATCGTATTCGGTGGCCTCATAACTGCGTGATGCCACCGATTTTTGTGGCTTATCGACCGGTTGTCCGCCTTTCCATATATAATAGAATGGTATGCCATTGTCGCCAATGGGACGAATGAGAATATCCGCAGGGTCAACGGTGTGGGTGAGCGAAGCTATGACCTGCTGGTGATTGTCGGTCAAGGTAATTGTAATATCGACCTTCGCTTTGGGATAAGGGACATTGTAGCTCGTCTCGAAGGCACGGCTCACAGTCTTTGCCTCGTCCTCAAGCAACCATTCCTGAAACAATGTCGAGAAGGTCCATACATAGATAATCTCCTGCGATGCGTGGTCGCGCACGGTAAGCTGGCCATTGCCCTTCAGGAACGTTTCGGACAACCGATTCCTTCGGCCTGCCCAGCGTGCCTGCTTGTAGGGCTGTTCGAAGTAGATGTGTTGTTCCTCGCTATTGCCTGCAAAGATGTAGTCAAGGCGCAGGGTATTATCTTCGAAAAACTGGTCGAAGGACTGTGCCTTCGAGATCGACGGGAGGGAAAGAAAAACTAAAAACAGCACAAGGGGTGCGACAAGCGGATGATAGCGTTTCATAGCAAGAAGTATTCTGATTTTGGGGCAAAGATACTAAAAAATCTGATACAGTGACGTAATTCGCTAGAAAATCTACAGAAGGACATCAATTCTGTCGCATTTTATGACAATTTGTCTATTGGAATCATCGGTTAAAGCTTAGGCACAACTCTTGCCCAAAGGCAGATGTACTTACATTTAAAATAATACATTAAAATATATACTACTATGGCAACAAACATGAATTATCCGAACACCCAGCAGCAGGGTGAGAAGGCGCTGGACAAGTATGCCCAGAACCTGTGCGAGCTGGCTCGAAAGGGCAAGCTTGACCCCGTGATAGGCCGTGACGAGGAGATCCGACGTGTGCTGCAAATCCTGAGTCGTCGAACCAAGAACAACCCCGTGCTGATAGGACAGCCTGGTACAGGCAAGACCGCCATTGCCGAAGGCCTGGCACAACGTATCGTGCGCGGCGACGTGCCCGAGAACCTGAAGAAGAAACAGATCTATTCGCTCGATATGGGCGCACTGGTAGCCGGTGCGATGTACAAGGGCGAGTTTGAAGACCGACTGAAGAGCGTCATCAAGGAGGTGCAGGAAGCCAACAGCGACGACGCTACAGGCAATGACATCATCCTCTTTATCGACGAGATCCACACCCTGGTAGGAGCAGGCGGTGGACAAGGCTCGATGGATGCGGCCAACATCCTGAAGCCAGCCCTGGCACGTGGCGAACTGCGCTGCGTGGGCGCCACCACATTGGACGAATACCAGAAGTACTTCGAGACTGACAAGGCCCTGGAGCGTCGATTCCAGAAGGTGATGGTCGATGAACCTGACGAGACGGCAGCCATCGCCATCCTGCGTGGTCTGAAGGAACGTTACGAGAACCATCACCACATCCGTATCAAGGACGAGGCAGTGATCCAAGCCGTGCGTCTATCGACACGTTACATCACCGACCGATACCTGCCTGACAAGGCCATCGACCTGATTGACGAGGCTTCGGCCAAACTGCGTATGGAGCGTGACTCCGAACCGCAGGCATTGGACGAGATACATCGTCAGATCATGCAGCTCCAGATCGAGCGCGAGGCCATCAAGTGGGAAAAGGACAAGAACAAGATTGACCACATCGACGAACAGATCAAGGCGCTGCAGGACAACGAGAAGAAGCTCAACGACCAGTGGAAGAAAGAGAAACAACTGATCGAGGTCATGCAGCGCAACAAGGAGCAGATCGAACAGCTCCGCTTCGAGGCCGAACAAGCTAAGCAGCAGGGCGACTACGGCAAGGTGGCCAAGATCCAGTACGAGACCATCCCCGGTCTTGAGAAGCAGAACGAGCAGATCAGCAACGACCTGCATCAACAGGTGGGCGATACTGGTGCCTTGATACGTGAGGAGGTGACTGCCGAGGACATCGCCGAGGTGGTGAGCCACTGGACGGGCATCCCCGTGAACAAGATGATGACCACAGAGCGCGACAAGTTGCTCCAGCTCGAAACCGAACTGCACAAGCGCGTTGTGGGCCAGGATGCAGCCATCGAGGCCGTGTCGAATGCCATTCGTCGTAATCGCGCAGGACTCTCCGACCCCAAACGTCCTATCGGCTCGTTCCTCTTCCTCGGACAGACAGGCGTCGGCAAGACTGAGCTTGCCAAGGCTTTGGCCGAGTTCCTCTTCGACGACGAAAGGATGATGACACGTATCGACATGTCGGAATACCAGGAGAAGTTCGCCGTAACCCGTTTGTTCGGCGCGCCTCCAGGATATGTAGGTTATGAGGAGGGCGGACAGCTCACCGAAGCCGTACGACGCAAGCCGTATCAGGTGGTGCTCTTCGACGAAATCGAGAAAGCACATCCCGATGTGTTCAACACACTGCTTCAGGTGCTCGACGAAGGTCACATGACCGATGGCAAGGGCCGCAACGTCAACTTCAAGAACACCATCATCATCATGACCTCAAACCTCACCGAAGACCAGCTCTACGGCAAGGCACCTGTCATCACAGCAGATGGACGACCGATGCAACCCATCCGTCGCGAGTTCCTGAACCGTATCGACGAGATTGTCAACTTCAGCGCACTTACCGAGGACGATATCCGCAAGGTCGTAGATATCCAGATTGCACGTTGTCACAGCCTGCTCAAGCAGAACGACATCGAACTGCGAGTCACCGACGATGCACGCCGCTTCCTGGCCAAGGAGGGCTACGACCCCGAGTTCGGTGCACGCCCCGTCAAGCGTGCCATCCAGCATCTGGTGCTCAACCAGTTGTCGAAGACTCTCATCAGCGGCAAAGTCAACCGCAGCCAACCCATCATCGTGGATGTGGCCGACGGCACAATCACTTTCCGAAACTAAAACAAAATGCAACGGGCGCCCCGCAGAAACGCGAGACGCCCGTTTTTTATTTTAAAAAATCAATAAGCGAAGAGCGGATACTTTTCCATTTCGGCATTGACCTCAGCGCGAACCTTGGCGATGACTGCCTCGTTCTCGGGATCGTTGAGCACCTCCTCAATCCAAGCGGCCACTTTGACCATGAGGTCCTCCTTGGCACCACGAGTGGTGATGGCAGGAGTACCGAGACGGATACCGGAAGTCTGGAAAGCCGAACGTGTATCGTAAGGCACCATGTTCTTGTTGGCCGTGATGTCGGCAGATACGAGCGCCTTCTCGGCCACCTTACCGGTGAGTTCGGGATACTTGGGACGCAGGTCAACGAGCATCGAGTGGTTGTCGGTGCCACCCGAGATGATCTTGAAGCCACGCTTAACGAGTTCCTCTGCCAGCACAGCGGCATTCTTCTTCACCTGCAAAGCATACTCCTTCCACTCGGGACGGAGAATCTCGCCAAACGCAACGGCCTTGGCTGCAATGACATGCTCCAAAGGACCACCCTGTGTGCCAGGGAAGACTGAGCTGTCGAGGCAAGCCGACATCATCTTGACTACACCCTTGGGAGTCTTGAGTCCCTTGGGGTTGGGGAAGTCTTCGCCGATCATGATGACGCCACCGCGTGGGCCACGGAGCGACTTGTGGGTGGTAGTGGTGACGATGTGGGCATACTTGACCGGGTTCTCAAGCAGACCAGCTGCAATCAGACCAGCGGGATGTGCCATGTCAACCATAAGGATGGCACCCACTTCGTCGGCAATCTTGCGCATACGGGCATAGTCCCATTCGCGGCTGTAAGCCGAACCGCCACCAATGATGAGTTTGGGCTTGTGCTCCAAAGCAAGGCGCTCCATCTCGTCGTAATCCACGCGACCGGTATCCTCACGCACGTTATAAGCCACTGGCTTGTAAAGCATACCGGAACTGTTGACAGCTGATCCATGAGAGAGGTGGCCGCCATGGGCAAGATTGAGTCCCATGAAGGTGTCACCGGGATTGAGGACAGCAGCCAGCACGGCCTGGTTGGCCTGTGCACCCGAGTGAGGCTGTACGTTGGCCCAACATGCGCCGAAGATCTCCTTGAGACGATCGATGGCAAGCTGCTCCACCTTATCGACAACTTCACATCCACCATAATAACGCTTGCCGGGAAGGCCCTCGGCATACTTATTGGTTAGCACCGACCCCATGGCTTCGAGCACTTCGTCGCTTACAATGTTCTCCGAAGCAATAAGCTCAATACCCTTCATCTGACGCTGACGCTCCTCGGCAATCAGGTCAAAGATCACACTGTCTCTTTTCATAAATTTCGTAGTTTTGTTGGTTTATGTTCAAATAATTTATTTTGCTTTGTTATTTACTCACTGCCTTATAATGCACTTCGTACTTCACCGTACCATCGGGAGCAGTGACCTCCTCGACGACTACCTCATACTGAGGAGCATCGGTTGATGTAGTGTTCTCGGCCTTATCGACAACCATCTCCACCTGCAGTGGTTCCGGTTCCTTTGGCTCTGCTTTGGCAACAGGTTCAGACACCTTCACCTCTTCGATTACCGTTTCGACAGGTTTCTCGACAACTTCCTCGACAGGTGTCTCAACGACTGCCTCAACAGGAGTCTCAATAACTGTCTCGACAGGTTTTTCGACAATTGCTTCAACAGGTTTTTCGACTACTTCCTCGAGAGGTTTTTCTACGACCACCTCGACAGGTTTTTCGACTACTTCCTCGACAGGTTTTTCTACGACCACCTCGACAGGTTTTTCGACAATCTCGACTGCGTCAATCAGATCCAACTCGGGATCGATGTCGATCTTACCATCCACAACCTTCGGCTCACGTTTCTTGGGGGAAGTCTGAGCTGTCTTCACAGGTCTCACTCCTCCCGTAGTCCAATAAGGAAGGTCTGGACGCTGGGCATTGCTGGCGATGAGCTTGGCGACACCTTCCTCGGGACCGATGATGACGGGCATGCCGAGAGTCACCAGCGGTTGGAGCGCAGCTACATTCTCGTTCTCAAGCCGGATACAACCTTCAGTAGCTCGTGTACCAATGCTGCTGGGAGCGTGCGTGCCATGTATGCCGATGCCCTGGAATCCACACTGCAAACGCAGGAAATACGGCCCGTAGGCATGCTTGATGAAGCCATTGCCATCGTGGAAGTCGTGCCCCCAGTTGGCTGAATCGTGTATTTTCTCGAGCAGGAAATAACCTTCTGGTGTCTTGTGGTCTCCTGTATAATTCTTCTGTCCGATATTCATTCCACAAGCAATCGGATAAGATACGACGACTTTTCCCTGACTATTCACCAAAGTCAAGGTCAAATCTTTCTTGCTGATGAAAATGAACCCCTTGCTCATGTCGGGCTTGTAGAAGTTCATGACAGAACGCAAATCCTCGGCTCCGACAGATAGCGAAAGTACAAAGGCCAAGGCCAGGCACAATATCTTATTATACATGGCGCAAAGATAGGCCTTTTTTCGTTTCATAGGATTATTTTACAACGAAAATTTTGATTTTTGTCGAAATATCGCTATCTTTGCAGCCGAATCCGCATATCTAAATGCTAAAATGCTATACAATGACAGATAAGAAAGACATACGACAGCAGGCCCTCGAAGCCCTGGGTTTTGCAATATTCAATGCGATGCAGGAGGAGATGCTCAAGTTCTTTCCCGAAGGGCATGACATGCTGTTGCTTGCTCCCACTGGCAGCGGCAAGACACTTGCCTACCTCTTGCCTCTCTGGGAAGCTGGAGGCAGGACACTCATCATTGCTCCCAGTCGCGAACTCGTCCAACAGATAGCCGACGTCTGGCAACAGTTGCACACCGAAACGCGCTGCGTGGCTTGCTATGGCGGTCATGACCTGCGCGTCGAACAGCAACAACTCTTGTCCCTGTCAGGCAACCAGCCGACGTCGGAAAACTATCTTATCGTCGGGACCCCAGGCCGTCTGAAGGACCATATCGAACGAGGCAATATCGTGCCTCAGGCTTTCAAGTACCTGGTCATCGACGAGTTTGACAAATCCCTGGAACTGGGCTTCGAAGAAGAGATGCATGCCATCATCGACACATTGTCGGGCCTCAGTCAACGCATCTTCACTTCGGCCACACATACCATTCCCATTGCTCCATGGACAGGTTTCAGCGACTATCACCAACTGGATTACGGCTCGGACCAGAAAGAACCCAAACGTCTGGTGATGTACCAGGTGAAATCTCCTGTTCCCGACAAACTTGAGACGCTCCGCGAGCTATTGCTTTGTCTGCTCGGTCCATCGAAAGGAGGACAGCAGGAACAGGCCATCGTCTTTGCCAACTACCGTGAAGCCGCCGAGCGCATTGCCCATTATCTGTCGGACCAAGACATCGAGAATGCACTTTATCACGGTGGTCTCGAACAGGACATGCGCGACAAGTCGATCATTCGTCTGCGTGGAGGATCGATTCGTGTGCTCGTCAGCACCGACCTGGCCAGTCGCGGACTCGACCTCCCCGACGTGGCACATATCATCCACTATCATATTCCGCAGAGCCAGGAGACCTATACCCACCGCAACGGACGTACGGCACGTGCCGGTGCTTCGGGAAAGGCATACGTCATCGTAGGCCCCGACGAAGTGCTGCCAGAATATTTCGATGACAATCTGCCCTACTTCTCGCTCAAGAATCATGCTGCCCAACTCGAGCCTGCACCTATGGTGACCGTCTATATCGGACGAGGCAAGAAAGAGAAGATCTCGAAGGGTGATGTAGTGGGTTTCTTCACCAAGAACGGAGGGCTGAAGGGTGCCGATCTGGGACGCATCGATGTGATGGACCATTGCTCCTACGTTGCCATCCGCCGCGATAAGGCAGAAGCGGCTCTCGCCAAGGTGAAGGGACTCAAGATCAAGGGCGAAAAGACGCATTACCTGATTGTGACAGGCGGTTGACGGCATTTTTCAACGGACAAATACAATAATTTGCCGTTTTGAACGTTTATTTATCTAACATCTAATCATCGAAAATTTTGTTATAGTATGGAAAAACTTGTAGAAAGATTCATCAGATACGTGAAGGTTTTCACAACAAGTAACGAAGAGAGCGGTGTCACTCCAAGTACCCCCGGTCAGATGGTTTTTGCCAAGCAGCTGCGTGACGAACTTCAGGAACTCGGCTTCGAGGATGTGGTCCTCGATGACAACGGTTACCTGTATGCCACCCTGCCCTCCAACCTCGAAGGCAAGAAAGTGCCCACCATCGGCTTCATCGCCCACATGGATACGGCACCCGATGCCAGCGGCGAGAATGTGAAGCCGCGCATCATCGAGAACTACGACGGCAAGGACATCGTGCTGAACGAAGAGCTTGGCATCGTCATGCAGACCAGTGTCTTCCCCGAGTTGCTCCGTCACGTGGGCGAAGACCTTATCGTCACCGACGGCACCACATTGCTCGGTGCCGACGACAAGGCAGGCATTGCTGAGATCATCACCGCGATGATGTATCTGCGCGAACATCCCGAGATCAAGCACGGCAAGGTGCGCATCGCCTTCAATCCAGATGAGGAGATCGGTCTCGGTGCCCATAAGTTCGACGTGCCCCTCTTCGGCTGCGACTTTGCCTACACGATGGATGGCGGCGAAGTGGGCGAACTGGAGTATGAGAACTTCAACGCCGCTTCGGCAAAGATTACCTTCAAGGGCTCGAATGTCCATCCGGGCACAGCCAAGGACAAGATGATCAATGCTTCGCTGCTTGCCATGGAGTTCATGGAGCAACTGCCCGAAGAAGAGCGTCCCGAACACACCGAAGGTTACGAAGGCTTCTACCATCTCATTTCGATGTCGGGCACCGTCGAGGAGGCCAACCTCAGCTACATCATCCGCGACCATAACCGCGAACTCTTCGAGGCACGCAAGGAGAACATCCAGCGCATCGTCGATAATATCAATGCCCTGCACCCAGGCTGCTGTACCGCCGTTGTCAAAGATCAGTATTACAACATGCTCGAGAAGGTACAGGAGGCCGATGCCGTGCTTGCTGCCGGCGGACGTTGCCTTCCCAACGGACAACCCTATAGCATCACCGAGATTGCCAAGCAGGCCATCCTCGACGCAGGTGTCACCCCCGTCGTTCAGCCCATTCGTGGTGGTACCGACGGCGCACAGCTTTCGTTCAAGGGCCTCCCCTGCCCCAACATCTTCGCCGGCGGCATGAACATGCACGGCAAGTTCGAATACGTGCCCATCCAGTCGATGCAGAAGGCCATGATGACCGTGGTCAACATCTGCCGCATCATCGCTGATGCGGAGGGGTGAAAGGTTCGAAAGGTTTGAGGGGTTTGAGGGTTTGAAAGTTTGAGGGGTATGCGCTATATAGTTAAAGCACCGGCATCGCTACGACAGCCACTTGGCATCGGGCTTCCTGCATCGAAGAGCCTCAGCAACCGTGCGCTCATCATGCAGGGACTCTGTCGTGAGGCTTGTCGGTTGAGTAACATCAGCGACTGCGACGACACACGCGTGATGTTGGCTGCTTTCGACCACGATGCTTCGCGCTATTCCTATACCAACGAGGGTACACGCATCGTCGATATAGGAGCTGCCGGCACGTCGATGCGCTTCCTCACTGCTTTCTTTGCAAGCCGTGAGGGTGCAGACGTGGTCATGACAGGTTCGGCACGCATGAAGCAGCGCCCTATCACCTTGCTCGTCGAAGCTTTGCGCCAACTCGGAGCCGACATTGAATATGCCGACATCGAAGGTTATCCGCCCCTGCGCATCCGTGGCAGGAAGCTGAAAGGTGGCCCGTTGACTATCGACGGCAGTGTGTCAAGCCAGTACATCTCTGCCCTGTTGATGATCGCGCCAACGCTGACCGAAGGTCTGCAATTGACGTTGAGTGGCAATGTCACCTCGGTACCCTATATCGAGATGACTCTCGGCATGCTTAAGCAGTTTGGTATCGCTTCCACATGGAACCACGAGGCCAATGTAATCTGTATCGGCCCGCAGACGTACCAAGCAAGGCAGTATCATATCGAGAGCGATTGGAGTGCATCGAGCTACTGGTATGAGATTGCAGCACTGGCAGCAATTTCCGGCAAGCCGAATACCGTTTCTTTGGAAGGTCTTCACAGTTTGAGTCTGCAAGGCGATGCCGCCATCGCACAATACTTCGAAGCCTTGGGCGTTGTGACAAACTATTGTGACGACGGCGTAATACTGAAAGCCGAAAGCATAGCCTCATGCGCATCGCCCCTCATGCTTGACCTCACCTCGCAGCCCGACCTTGCACAAACCCTGATTGCTGCATGCTGCGCATTGAATGTGCCCTTCCGATTCACGGGATTACATACTCTTCGCATCAAGGAGACCGACCGTGTGGCAGCTCTCGAACACGAACTCCGCAAACTCGGCTATGTCGTCACTGACCGGCAAACCACCACCGTCGAAATGTGCTGGGATGGCACACGTTGCGAGCCTGACGTTTCACCCGTCATCGCGACCTACAAGGATCATCGCATGGCGATGGCTTTTGCCCCGATTTCGCTGGTCCGTCCCGACCACAGCATCATCATCGACGACCCCGCTGTGGTCACCAAATCCTATCCAAACTATTGGGATGACCTCCGAAAGGCCGGATTCTCCATCGAAGTGCTCGACAAACAGTAAAACAAACATTGTATGATATATCTGATTTCTGCACTCGTCGTACTGGTGCTCGTAGTAACCATCCCCTCGCTTATCGGCCACAAACGCTACAAGAAGCGAGTGGCCGAAGGCACGGCAAAACCCGACGAGACGTCCCCCCTCGAAATCACCAAGGACGTGCCCGAAGAATGTTGCGGACAGCATGCCACCTGCGAACGTGATTCGCTGCTTGCTGCCATCTCCAACGAGATCATCTACTACGATGACGAGGAACTTGACCAGTACAAGGGGCGCGAATCGGACGAATACACCGACGAGGAGGCTGAGGAGTTTGCCAACGTCTTCTACGAACTCAAGGAAATCGAAGTGGCCGGTTGGGTGCGTTCACTTCAGCTCCGACAGATTGCCTTGCCACTGCAACTTATGGACGAAGTCCTTCTCGTGGTGCGTGAACGCCGTTTCCAATCAGTTTCGGCCGATGGAGTGGACCACAGTAACGACAAGGTTATGAGGGGTTGAGGGGTTTGAGAGGTTTGAGGGGTTGAGAGGTTTGAAGGGTTTGAAGGGTTTGAGGGGTTCTGAAAGGTTCTGAAAAAAACAAGAATAAGAAAAATTGAATACCCGACGTCATCATCCACTACACTTGATAGGCACGGCGTGCATCGCGGTGCTGCTTGTTGTATGCCTCAGCGCATGCAAGAGCAACACCAAGCTGAACCGTGGCATGAAGGCGATGACGACAAAGTATAACATCTATTTCAATGGCAACGAAGCCTTCAAAGAAGGGCTCACCGCCATGGAGAACACCCACGATGAGGAATTCGGCCAACGTATCAAGCTCCATCCCGTCTATAAGCACATCGACGCAAAGGAGCCTCCAGCCAACGCACAGTTCGACCGAGCCATCGAGAAGTCGAAGATTGCCGTGCAACGCCGCAGTATAAGCAACAAGCCCAAACGACGCGGACGCAATACGCCGGAGTACAAACTGTGGCTTACCCATGGTGAGTACAACCCGTTCCTCCACAACGCCTGGATCCTTTCGGGCAAAGCACAGTTCTACAAGGGCGACTTCAATGCTGCTGCCGCGACCTTCACCTACACCGCACGTCGTTTCTGGTGGCGCAAATATACGGTAGCTGAATGTCACATCTGGACCGCACGCGTCTATGCCGTACAAGGCTTCAACTTCGATGCCGAAGCCGAACTCGGACTGGTCGTCAACCCAAAGCAATACAACAATCAGAAGGAACTGAGCGCCCTGCCCGTCTATAAAGACCTGCCCCGTTCGCTCCAGAAGGCTTTCTCGCTGGCACAGGCCGAGATCCTGCTCTGTAAACCCGAGACCTCGCTCGAAGCCATCGATTACCTGCGTGTGGGACGCGATGCTTCCCATTCGCGGGCACAAGCATTGCGTTGCGATTACCTCCTTGCCCAACTGCTCGAAGAACGTGGCGACCTCGACGAGGCGTACAAGATTTTCGGACGACTAGGTCATAGCGGCGACGACTACAAGACACAGTTCAACGCCAAACTTGCGCAGATCAACGTACTCTCGAAGAAAGGTGGCACCTCAGCCAAGAACCTTGCAAAGATCGAGAAGAAGTTCAATCACATGCGCCACCAGTACCGAAACGAAACGTATCTCGACCAGATTTACTACGGCCTCGGCAACGTGGCTTTGCTGCAAAACGATACCGCTAAAGCCATCCGTCAATTCGAGACCGCCCTCGAAAAGAGCACACGCAATGGTATCGACAAAGCCATTGCTGCCCTACGTCTGGGCGAAATCACATTCATTCAGGAAGATTACGTCAAGGCGCAGAAGGCCTACAGCACAGCGATGGGTATCATCGACAAGGATTTCAAGGGCTACAAGGAGATACAGCGTTTGAGCGCCGTGCTCGACGAACTGCAGACCCACGCCGAGACCGTACAACTGCAGGATAGTCTGCTCAAGCTTGCTGAATTGCCTAAGGAAGAGCTCGACAAGGTCATCGCCAAAATCATCAAGGACCTCATCAAAGCCGAAAAAGAAGCCGAAGACCAGGAGCGATTGGCCGAATATAATGCCAACCGTGCAACGAATGCCGACCCATTGGCCAGCGATGATGAACAGCCTACTGTAGGCAAACAAGATAAGTCGTGGTACTTCTATAACCCTGCTCAGGTCGCCAAGGGCAAGACCTCGTTCCAACGCACATGGGGTGCCCGTAAACCCGAAGACGACTGGCGCCGAAAGAACAAGACCGAGACAGCATTCTTCGACAACGACGAGGATTCGAAAGATGACAGTTCGGACAAACATCTCACCGAAGGTATGCCCACTGACAGTACCGCTACCGAGGGCATTACCGACGAACAAGTTGCAACTGAAGAATCAACAGGAACGACAGAGGACGAGGAAGCCAACGATCCCCACAAGCCTGCCTACTATCTGGCACAGATTCCATTCACCGACGATCAGAAACAGACTGCCAACGAGCTCATCGAGGAAGGTCTCTACAACGAAGGTGTCATCATCAACGAAAAGCTCGAGAACTTCCCACTCGCCATCAAGACGTTCCGACAGCTCGAGACACGCTATCCCGAGAGTCAGCATCGTCCCGACATGTACTATGCCATCTATCTGATGTATATGCGTATGGCCGATAGGGCGCAACGCAAGGGTGACACAGTGCAGCAGAACAAGATGTTGGCCGAAGCCGAGATTTGGCGACACAAGCTCATGGACTACTATCCCGAGAGCGCCTACGGCGTGGCCGTCAGCGACCCCAACTACATCGAGACACTGCGTGAGATGGCCAAAGGTCAGGACTCACTTTATATCCACACCTACGAAGAGTATCTTGCTGGCAACACCAAGCTTGTGCACGACAACTACAACTACGTACATGAGAAGTGGCCGCTATCGAAACTCATGCCCAAGTTCCTCTTCCTCCATGCCCTCAGCTACGTGCAGGACGGCGAGAGCCAGCAGTTCAAGGAGGCACTCGAACAACTCACAGCCACCTATCCGGAGAGCGATGTCTCACCCCTTGCCAGCCTGATGATCAAGGGGTATCGCGAAGGACGAGAACTGCAGCTTGGCGCACAGGTGCGCAGCATGATGTGGGGCACTTCGCTGCGCCGTGGCGATGGCACCGAAGAGGCAGCCGATGCGTCGATGCAGTTCCTCGACGACGACAACGTGCCGCATGTGCTGCTCCTCGCATTCAAGACCGACAGTCTGACGAACATCCAGAACAACCTGCTCTTCGAGATTGCGAAGTTCAACTTCGAGAACTATCTTGTGAAGGACTTTGACCTCGAAATCATCGATACAGGCAATGGTCTTTCGGTGCTCGTCATCAGCGGATTCGACAACCTCGACGAACTGCTCGACTATCATGACCGCATGGATGGTAGCGACACCTTCGAACTACCCGACGGAATCACGCAGATTGACATCAGCGATCCGAACTTCCGCCTGCTCCTCCGTGGCAAGACCTTCGAGGAATACTTCGATTGGGTACAGGCCACCTACGGCAGCGCCGAGGGTGAAGAAAGCGAGGAAGGTGAAGAAGGCGAGACCACCGTCGAAGTTCCCGCTATCGACGACACCAGCAATTCCGAGAATTCCGAAAAATCCGAAAATACTGAACTCCCCGAGAAAGAAAATGAATAATCCCCAGATCCTTTGGGCCGACGATGAGATAGATCTCCTCAAGCCCCATATCATGTTCCTTCAGAAGAAGGGCTACGATGTCATCACTGTCACCAACGGACAGGATGCGCTGGATTATACCCGTGAGCATCCGGTGGATCTCGTCTTTCTCGACGAGAACATGCCGGGCATCTCGGGACTCGAGACCCTCAGCCAGCTCAAGGATGCGCATCCCGACCTCCCCGTCATCATGATCACCAAGAGTGAGGAAGAGGACATCATGGATCAGGCCATCGGTTCGAAAATAGCCGATTATCTCATAAAGCCCGTGCTTCCCAACCAGATGCTGATGAGCATCAAGAAGAACCTGCATGCCCGCGAGATTACCCAGCAGCAGCAGACTTCAGGTTACCAGCAGGAGTTCGGTCGCCTGTCCATGGCCATCAGCGATGCCCGCACGTTCAACGAATGGGTGGAGGTTTATCGGCGCCTCGTCTTTTGGGAGAACGAATTCTCGGCCCACTCCGACCCGCAGCTCAACTCCATGCTCCAGATGCAGAAGGACGAAGCCAATGCTGCATTCTATAAGTTCGTCAAACGCAACTACCAGGATTGGGTCAAGGATCTGGTGAAAAAGGCATCGCCAACCAATACGGCACTCAATACCTTCAAGAAGGATCTTGCCAACAACGATGTGCCACTGATGTCGCCATCGCTTTTCAAGGAACGCGTCTTCCCACTGCTCGATGCGGGCGAGAAACTTTTCTTCATCGTCATCGATAATTTCCGCCTCGACCAATGGAAGGCCGTACAGCCTCTGCTCTCACCTTATTTTAATATGCAGGAAGATGTCTATTGTGCCTTGCTGCCTACGGCTACGCAATATGCCCGCAACGCCATCTTCAGCGGTCTGATGCCCGACCAGATTGCCCGTATGTTCCCCGACCTTTGGGTCGATGAAGACGAGGAGGAGGGCAAGAACCTCAACGAGGCTCCACTCATCCAGACGCAACTCGACCGCTTCCGCAAACACTACGAATTCTCTTACCACAAAGTCAATGAAAACAGCTATGGAGAGAAGCTCGTGGCAGGACTGAAGGGTCTCAAGCGCTATCCGCTCAACGTCATCGTGATCAACTTCATCGACATGCTGAGCCATGCCCGTACCGAAATCAAGACCGTACGCGAACTGGCACACGACGAAGCTGCCTATCGCGCTTTGACACGCACCTGGATGGAACATTCCTCGACTCTCGACCTCTTCCGCACCATCGCCGAGATGGGTTACAAGGTGATTTTGACCACCGACCACGGCTCCATTCGCTGCGACAATGCCATCAAGATCATTGGCGACAAGAATGTCAACACCAATCTGCGCTACAAGCTCGGCAAGAATCTCAATTCTCAGTCGAAGAGCATCTACTGGGTCGAGCGTCCACAGGAATTCGGCTTGCCCATCCTCAACGTCAGCACGCAGTATGCATTCTGCGGAGGCCACGATTTCTTCGCCTATCCCAACAACTACAACTACTACGTCCAGTATTACAAGGACACCTTCCAACACGGTGGCATCTCACTCGAAGAGATGCTCATCCCACTGGTTCTTCTCACGCCGAGAGCGTGAAAAGAAGTTTGAGAGTTTGAGGGGTTTGAGAGTTTGAGGGGTTTGAGAAGTTAAGAAATGAAAAATTATGACAATCAAGGATTTTGAAGATTTAATAATCTATAAGAATTCACGAGTACTTGCAAAACAAGTTTATGATATCACAAAAAATAGCTCATTCGAACATGACTATCGGTTTGTGCAACAAATTCGTGCATCTGCTGGTTCAATCAGCGATAATATAGCCGAAGGCTTCGAAAGACAAGGAAATAAAGAATTCCAAAATTTCCTATATATTGCAAAGGGCTCTTGTGGTGAACTACGTTCTCAAATTAATCGGGCTTATGATGTCGGTTTTATCAATGAAGAAACATATCGACAAATGTATAACGATTGTAAGAGACTCAGTTCATCTATATTTCATTTCATAACGTCCCTCAAGAACTCCGAATATACAGGTACAAAATACATTGAGGACGATTCGAATAGTTCTTATGAATAGGGGCGAATAGGTATCCCACAACCCATCAAACCGCCGCGTTCCACGCGGCACTCAAACCCCTCAAACCCCTCAAACCCATACGATGCTATACGCTGAGATTATACTGCCGGTTCCCTTGAACCAGACATTCACCTACATCATCCCCGACGAGTTCGAGAAGAAGGTGCAGGTAGGTCAGCGTGTACTTGCACCATTTGGGCGAAATCATACTTATACAGGCATCATCGTCGGACTCAATCCCCATAAGCCAGAGACCTCGTACGAGCTGAAGCCCATCCAACAGGTGCTTGACGAGGGCCCTGTCATCCGCCATCCGCAATATCCGCTTTGGCAATGGATAGCCAGTTATTACATGTGTCCCATCGGCGATGTGATGAAGGCGGCCCTCCCCAGCGAACTCAAACCCGAAGAAGGCAAGGAAGGGACGATACGCGAGGACTTCCGTCCCAAGATGCGCACAATGGTGCAAATCACCCTGCCAAGTCTAGACGATACTTTGACTCCGAATAATCCGAGTACTCCGAAGACTCCGAGTACTCCGAGCTCCCCCTCCCCTCTGGAATCCGCTTTCAAGGCCCTGCAACGTTCTCCACAGCAGCAGGCGCTTTTCATGAAGTTGCTCGACATGAGCCACGCCCTGCAGAAAGACAAGGCCGATGCGGTACCCAAGGACGTGCTGCTCAAGGCTGCAAACGTCAGCACAGCAATCTTCAACGAGGTCCAGAAGAAAGGTCTGTTCACTACTTTCGAAGAACCTGTCTCCCGTCTCGACACCCGTGACGACCCCTACCTCGAGCAGAAATGCGAGCCTCTGCATCCGCTTACGGAGATGCAGACGGTGGCTTATCGTCAGATATGTCAATCCTTCCGCGACCATCAGGTATGTCTGCTGCAAGGTGTCACCTCAAGCGGAAAGACCGAGATTTACATGCACCTCATCCAGGAAGTGCTAGACCAGGGACGACAAGCCCTGCTGATGGTGCCCGAAATAGCGCTCACCACACAGCTTTGCCAGCGCCTGCGACGTGTCTTTGGCAAGCAGATGCTTGTCTATCATTCCAAGCTTTCCGACATCGAACGTGTGGAGATTTGGAAAGCGATGCTCGACAACTCGAAGGGTGCCACACAAAACTCCCGACTTATCGTGGGCGTGCGTTCAAGTATCTTCCTCCCCTTCCGTCAGCTAGGGCTCATCATCGTCGATGAGGAACACGAGCCGAGCTACAAGCAGCAGGATCCTGCCCCCCGCTATCATGGCCGCGACACCGCCATCGTTCTGGCCATGCGTCATGGTGCCAAGGTTTTGCTGGGCAGCGCCACCCCGAGTCTTGAGAGCTTCTTCCTGGCCAAACAAGGGAAGTACGGATTGGTACGTCTCACCGAGCGACATGCCGGCGTGTCCTTGCCCAAAATCACCCTGGTGCCTACCAAGGAAGTCTTTTCGCCCGAACTCATCAAGAAGGTCGGCCAAACACTGCAAAAAGGTCAGCAGGCCATCTTGTTTCAGAATCGCCGAGGCTATTCGCAACAGATCGAATGCGTGCAATGCGGATGGACGCCACGCTGTCCCCGTTGTGATGTCACGCTCACCTATCACAAGCGTACCCGTGCCCTCGAATGTCATTATTGCGGCTATCGCATGCCCTGGCCACACGAATGCCCGCAGTGTGGAGGACAGCGACTCGAGAGCCAAGGTTACGGCACCGAGCGCATCGAGGAAAGTCTGCAGCGACTCCTCCCCATCGCCCGACCTATACGCATGGACACCGATTCGACAGGCACACGGAAAAGCTACGAGCGCATCATCCAGGACTTCGAGCAAAAGAAATGCAATGTGCTCATCGGCACGCAGATGGTCACCAAGGGTCTGGACTTCAGTTCCGTCCAGACCGTGGGTATCCTCAGCGCCGATGGATTGATGAACTTCCCCGACTTTCGTTCGCACGAACGCGCCTTTCAGCTCATGGAACAGGTGGCAGGACGTGCAGGACGACGCGAAGGCCAGCAGGGTGAAGTCATCATCCAATGTCGTGACCCAAAGAACCCGCTCCTCCAGCAGGTGGTCAGCCATGACTATCTGAAGATGGCCGAGACCCAGCTCGACGATCGCAAGCGCTACGGATATCCGCCCTTTACACGGCTCATCATAATCTATATGAAAGGACGCTACGAGGACCGTCTCGATGCTATGGTGGCTCAATATGTCCAACAGTTGCGCTACACTTTCGGCGATCGTGTCCTCGGTCCCGAAGCCCCTCCCATCGGTCGCGTCAAGAACATGCATATACGACAGGTTCTACTCAAGGTCGAACGTGAGGCTTCGACCAACGAGATACGACGCCTCCTCAACCTCATCCAAAGCCGATTGGCGCAGGATATCCAGGAGTTCTCCCGCATCGTCTTCTATTATGATGTTGATCCGATGTAACAAGCGTAACCTAGATAGTCTAGATAGCCTAGAAAGTCTAGAACATTTAGAATGTCTAGCCCCTCAATAAGAACAAACAAATGAGCAAAAAGATAGCAATCATCAACGATATCTCGGGATATGGTCGTTGCAGTATCTCGGTCATCCAGCCCATCGTCAGTCATCTGGGGGTGCAAGGTTGTCCGCTGCCTACAGCCATCTTCTCGAATCACACGGGCTTTCCCTCGTTCTATCGCGAGGATTTCACCCGTCGCATGCCTGCATATATCGAAGAGTGGAAGAAACTCGACCTGCAGTTCGACGGCATCATGACCGGCTTCCTGGGCTCCGCCCGCCAGATCGGTATCGTCGAACAGTTCATCAAGGATTTCCGTCGCCCGAACACCATCGTGCTCGTCGATCCAGTGATGGGCGACAATGGCCATATCTATCCCACCTATACCCGCAAGATGTGCCGCGAGATGAAGCGTCTCATCCAATATGCCGACATCATCACGCCCAATCTCACCGAGGCCTGTTTTCTCACCGACACGCCCTACAAGCCCAACGGTTGGCGGCATACCGAGCTCGTCGTCATGGCGCGCGAACTGATGGCCATGGGTGCCAAGCGACTTGTCATTACTGGCATCATGATGGGCGAAAACTTCATCGGTAACGTGGTGGGCGAACATGACGGAGACGTGGAATTCCAGCGACAGATGATTGTCGAAGAAACCCGTTCGGGCACAGGCGACGTCTTCGCCTCGGTTCTCGGTGCCGATGCGGTCAATGGCGTGCCCTTCGCCCAGTCGGCCAAACGCGCCTCCCACTTCGTGCGTCAATGCCTCATTGAGACGCTCCGCACCCCTGGGCCCTCCAATACCGGTATCGACTTCGAGTCCTGCCTCTGGCAACTCCGAAAGATCTGAAACAACCAATAAATAACCACAATGGAACAAAACAAACCCAATCAAGGACTCCCCGAAAACGCCATGCGCCCGTTGAAGCCTGGCGAGGAGTACCATCCGCTCATGCCTGCCAAGGCCAATCCCCGCGAAGTGACCACCTGGTCGGTCGTGTGGGGTCTGCTCATGGCTGTCATCTTCAGTGCTGCTACCGCCTATCTTGGCCTTAAGGTCGGACAGGTCTTCGAAGCAGCCATCCCCATCACCATCATCGCTGTCGGCCTCGCTTCGGCCACCAAACGTCGCGACCCGCTCGGTGAGAATGTCATTATCCAGTCCATCGGTGCCTGCTCGGGCATGATTGTCGCCGGTGCCATCTTCACCCTGCCTGCCCTCTACATCCTCGACTCGAAGTTCCCCGATGCCAACATCAGCGTCAGCTTCCTCGAAGTGTTCATCGCCTCGCTCCTGGGAGGTGTCATCGGCATCCTCTTCCTCATTCCGTTCCGCAAGTACTTTGTGAGCGACATGCACGGCAAGTATCCCTTCCCCGAAGCCACAGCCTCGACGCAGGTGCTTATCTCGGGTGAAGGGGAGAGTTCTTCGGCCAAGCCCCTCATCATTGCCTCGGTACTTGGCGGCATCTACGATTTCCTCGTGGCCACCTTCGGCACGTGGGCCGAGAACTTCACCAGCACATTCTGTTCGCTCGGTACGACAATAGCAGCCAAAGCCAAGTTCTTCTTGAGCTGCAACACCTCGGCTGCCCTGCTCGGCATGGGATATATTGTGGGCTTGAAATATGCCACCATCATGTGTGCCGGCTCGGTACTCATCTGGTGGATTGTCGTTCCTGCCCTCGCCTTCATCTGGCCCGATCTTGAGGTCGGCAACGGCATCCTTGCTGGCGATGCCATGCCTCAGCAGATCTTCCAGTATGCCAAGAGCATCGGCATCGGCGGTATCGCCATGGCCGGCATCATCGGCGTGTGGAAGAGCCGCAGCGTCATCATGGGCAGCTTCTCGCTCATCAAGCAAGCCTTCGGAAGCAAGAGTGCTGAAGCAGCTGCTGTTGGTGCATACGTTCCGCGTACACAGCGCGACCTCAGCATGAAGACCATCGTACTGGCCCTCATCATCGCTCTGCTCACCACAACGCTCTTCTTCTATCTCGATGTAATGCACGGTTCCCTTCTCTTCACTCTCGTGGCCCTCATCATCGTCTTTGTCATTGCCTTCCTCTTCACCACAGTAGCTGCGAATGCCATCGCCATCGTAGGCTCCAACCCTGTCTCCGGCATGACGCTGATGACACTCATCCTTGCCTCGCTCATCATGGCAGCAGTAGGCCTGAAGGGCACCGAAGGCATGGTTGCAGCGCTTATCATGGGTGGCGTGGTTTGCACAGCGCTTGCCAGTGCCGGTGCCTTCGTCACCGACCTCAAGATTGGTTATTGGCTCGGCACCACTCCTGCCAAGCAGGAGGGATTCAAGTTCATCGGCATCCTCGTCAGCGCTGCCACGGCAGCTGGTGTCATCATGATCCTCAACCAGGCCTACGGTTTCACACCCGACAACTCCGATGTGATGGCTGCTCCCCAGGCACGTGCCATGGCTGCCGTCATCGAGCCGCTGATGATGGGACAGGGTGCGCCCTGGCTCCTCTACGGCATCGGTGCCGTCATCGCCCTCATCGTCAATGCATGTGGCATCTCTGCCCTCGCCTTCGCCTTAGGTATGTTTATCCCTCTCCAGCTCAACCTACCACTCATGGTTGGTGGTGCAGTCAACTGGTATGTCACTTCACGCAGCAAGGATCCGCAGGTCAATGCCGCTCGTGGTGAACGTGGCACACTCCTCGCTTCGGGCTTCATCGCCGGTGGCGCGCTCATGGGTGTCATTAGCGCAGGACTCGTCTTCGCTGGTGCCGATTGGCAGATCGCAGGCGGCGAATGGGCTACCAGCTTTGGCGGTCAGCTCCTCAGTCTTGTGATGTACATTGCGTTGATCATCTTCCTTGCCAAGGCTTGTCTGAAAGTCCGCAAATAATAATCCTTAATATCCCAAGAAAAGGGGTGTCGCCGTAT
>JAFZBE010000007.1 GCA_017561935.1 Bacteroidales bacterium
GCGCCCTTCTTCACGCCACCACGGAGGTGCTTCATCAGGTAAACGCCCTCACGGCTGAGGATGTTACGTACTGTGTCTGTGGGCTGGGCACCAGTCTCAACCCAATAGAGTGCACGGTCGAAATTCAAGTCTACTGTGGCAGGATTGGTGTTGGGATTGTAAGTACCAATCTTCTCAGTAAATCTACCATCACGTGGTGCACGAGCGTCAGCGATTACGATGCTGTAGAAAGCATAGCCCTTACGGCCGCCGCGCTGCAATCTGATCTTTGTTGCCATTGTTTAAATGTAATTTTGTTGTTAAAAATTTGAATTTCATGCTCTTATCTCGTAAAAGCGGGTGCAAAGGTACTATAAATAATTGACAATTGACAATTGACAATTGATAATTTTTCCAATTTTAACGATTTTTGGGGAGGAATACTTCGTTTTATGGAGAAAAATGCGTATATTTGCCCTCCAAATGTGAGTTATAAATGACAAACGACGGACTATCCATTCTCATCCCAAGTTACAATAATGTATGCGTGGATCAGGTGAAGGACCTGCAAAGGCAGGCTCAACAACTTGACATCGACTATGAGATCATCGTAGCCGACGATGCCTCGCCCGACCAGTCGAGTATCCAAGCCAACGAGGTCATCAACGAACTGCCCCACTGCCGGTTTATCGTCAAGGAAAACAATACTGGCAGCGCCGCCACCCGCAACTTTCTGGCGCAGAACAGCCAATACCGACATATGCTGTTTCTGGATGCCGACATTCATATTCCCGACGACCATTTCCTGAGCAACTATCTGCAGGAGCGCCATGAGGGTGTCGTCAATGGCGGCATCAGCATCTGTACCGATGACAGTCTCCGCTCGTGCCTCCGTTACATTTACGAAAAAGAAGCCGAGCCCCTGCATACGGCAGAGAAGAGGCAACAGAACAAGTATCAGGAGTTCCGCTCCACCAACTTCATGATTGACAAAGAGTCATTCCAGAAATGTCCCTTCGACGAACGGTTCAAGAAGAGCGGCTATGAGGATGTTCTCTTCGGGAAGAATCTGAAGCAGAAAGGCATCCCTGTGGTGCATATCGACAACCCTGTGGTTATGAAAACCTTCGAGAACAATCCCGACTACATGGCGAAGATGGAGCGCAACCTGCGCACCCTCCACCAGTTCCGCGACGAATTGAGAGGTTACTCCCGACTGCTGACGCTCGACAAGGGCATCCATATCGCGGCAGTCAGGTGGTTCATCAAGGGATGGCACCGCGTCTTCGGGCGGTTGGAGCGCAGGAACCTGTGCGGGTCCCACCCCAGCCTGCGCCTCTTTTCCCTTTATAAGATAGGCTATTATTTATCACTTAACTAAAAATAAAATTATGAAAGAACTGAAAGGAACAAAGACAGAGAAGAACCTGCAGGAAGCATTTGCAGGTGAGAGTCAGGCACGTAACAAGTACACTTATTGGGCATCGAAGGCCAAGAAGGACGGTTATGTACAGATAGCCGCCATCTTCGAGGAAACTGCCAACAACGAAAAGGAGCACGCCAAGATGTGGTTCAAGTTGTTGGAAGGCGGTGCCATCAAGAGTACCCCCGAGAATCTGGAGGCAGCTGCCAATGGTGAGAATTTCGAGTGGACAGATATGTATGCCCGCATGGCTCAGGAGGCCCGCGAGGAAGGTTTCGACGAGATCGCAGAGAAGTTTGAGGGCGTGGCCAAGATCGAGAAGGAGCACGAGGAGCGTTATCGCAAACTGCTCGACAACATTCAGAAGGAGTGTGTGTTCTCAAAGGACAACGATGTCATCTGGCAATGCTCCAACTGCGGCCATATCGTCATCGGCAAGAAGGCTCCAGACGAGTGTCCCGTCTGCAACCATCCTCAGGCCTACTTCCAGGTTAAGGCCGAGAACTACTAAACTATTTCAAAAGAATTTGTAGAATTCGTTCAGCGGTGCGTCCGTCCCAGCGATCGGGAAGGGCGCACTTCTTCCATTCGCCGCTGACCATCCGCTTCACTTCCTCACTCAGTCTGCCGGCATCCTCGCCTACCAACACATTGGAACCGACGGTAACCGTCTCCTGATGCTCGGTATAGTTGTTGAGCGTGATGCAGGGCACGCTGTTGAAGGTAGCCTCCTCTGCCACATTGCCAGAGTCGGTGATGACACCCTTGGCATGGGCCGTCAACCACCCGAACTCGAGATAGTCTAACGAACTGATAACCTGCAGTTTGACACCAAAGCTTTCAACCACTTTCTTGGCATCATCACGAAGCGGGGCGATAACAGGAATATCACCAGCAGACTCCACCACTGCATGGACCATCTGCGAGAGATTTTCCTTATCAGCCAGGAGTGCCCTACGGTTGAGCGTAAACACCAGATAGCCACCTTCCTTCAAGTCGGGCAAGGCCTCAGGGCGCTTCATTCTCGCATAGTTATTACGCAGGGTATCCATCAGGATATTGCCTACATGATAGGTCTGCGATGACTCCGCCTGTTCACGGGTAGCGACACCTGTGCTACGGACGCCAGCCGTGAAGAGATAGTCGCTCAAGGCATCAATCACCAGACGGTTGATCTCCTTAGGCATATTAATGTCAAACGAGCGGGTACCAGCCACCAGATGGGCCAGACGGATGCCGCGCTTCTTGGTGACAATCGCCACCGCCATCGTCGAAGCCAGATCATCGACCACAATGACCACATCGACCTGATGGGTATTGAGGAAACCATCGAAAGC
>JAFZBE010000008.1 GCA_017561935.1 Bacteroidales bacterium
ACCACTTTTTTTGCAGATAAGCGCCATTCTTTTTTATAAAAAATCTAAATAGAGCGCTTTACGTGCCATATTTGCATATTCTTCACCCAGTTCGGCAAAGCGCATGACACAATTCATGGCGGCATGCTGCAAGCCAGCATGCTCCGAATGCAAAGCCACAGAAACCTGATCGAGGAACTCGTTGATGCCTCGCTCGTCAGGTTCCAGATGTCGGCTGAAGAGGCGTGCAAGGATGAGATAGGCCGTCATTTGCCTGAGGTTGTCGTCGCTCGCCATCCATTCAAAGGCGATAACGGGTGCATATTCGAGGTGCTGGTAGAGATGGAAGGCGGCGATCTCGGCCATCTCCTGCGAGTGTGTCTGCTCCATCCAGATGTCTACCACTTCGCGAGGCATCTCTGCCGGCGGCATGAGCAGCGTGGCCAGGATCTTGCATTCGCGGATGTCTTCTTTCCACAACTCGACGGCAAGGCTGTAGTCTTGCTCATACTCCTCAGCCATCTTTTGCAAATCGGGCAGGCTGACGCCCCAGTTGATCTTGTAGTCGAGACCTTTGTCGCGCATCGATCGGGCGGCAACACCATTCATCAGCAGGCGGAACGACTGCTTGATAGCCTTCAGTTTCTCGTGGGTTTGTTCAGTCATGTCTGTTTGTGTTGGAGATTTATGAAAGGAAACCATACTCACGGCTATAGCGGAGCATCTGTTCCTCGTAGGACTCAGAATAATCGGGCACTACATCGATGATGTTGCCATCGGCATCGACGACGGGCTTCAACCAGGGGTTGAGGAATCCTTTGTAAGGGGCGAGGTTCAGCTGGCGATAACGGGCAAGAACCTCCTGATGGAGCTCTGCATCGACATTCACGGCATAGCGTTCCACCAGTTCGCGTGCAGCAAGGAAGTCGCCTTCGCTCTTGATGCGTTGCACTTCAGCCAGCAGCTCAGCGAAGAGTTGTCGGAGGGTTTCATAATTGTTGATGAGCAGGAATGTCTTCCCGTTGCGGCGGATGAGCGAGACGGCACCTTTCGAGTGTTCGTAAACCCAGTGGGCAATGAGTGCACGATTACGCATGTGGGCTTCCTCTATCTTGTTGCCTGGCTCAATGCGCACGAGCTGGGTCATCAATCCATTGAGCATATACGTGTAGTACTGCGACTGATAAGCCTTGTGATTAGGCAGCAATCCCAGTTCCACGAGCTTCTCGTCGGCGATGTAGTAAAGCCCGAACAAGTCGGCACGGGCTTCTTCGATGGTGTTTCCATAGGCCTTCAAGGCATCAGGACTTACGCCTGGCAGAAGTTGTCCGCTACCATGACCGAGACATTCATGCAAGTCGGTATGCAAATTGTCGCAGTCGTCGCCATAGGTACGGATCATCAAGCGTGCGGCATCGTCGATGACGAACTCTTCCATGAAACCACTGCCCCGCGAAACCTTAGAATAAGCCTCAGTAATGTTAGAGATGGTGATGCTCTTCGAGCCATGCTGTGCCCGTATCCAGTCGGCATTGGGCAGGTTGATGCCGATGGCTGTCGACGGGTATTCATCGCCGCCCAGCATAGCCGCGCAGATGACGTTGGCGGTCACGCCCTTCACGCGTCTCTTCTTGAAGCGGTCGTCGACAGGAGAATGATCCTCAAACCATTGTGCCCGACTGCTGATGGCTTGTGTGCGCTTGGTGCCTTCCTCATCACGATATTCCACAAGTCCTTCCCATGAACCCTTCAACCCCAGCGGGTCTCCATACACCTCGATGAAGCCGTTGATGAAATCTACACTCCCCTGCAACTCCTGAAGCCACTCAATGGAATAGTCGTCGAAGAGGCGCAAATCACCTGTGCGGTAGTATTCTATCAGTAAGCCGATCACCTTCTTCTGCTGGTAGTTCTCGGCAACAACTTGAGCTTTCTCAAGCCAATAGATAATGTGTCGGATGGCCTCGCCGTAGAGCCCGTCCTCCTTCCAAACAAGTTCCCTCAACCCGTTTTCATCCTTCACCAGCTTTGAATTCAATCCGAAGGAAGGAGGCGTGTCGTCGTCAGGACGCTTCATCGCGGCATAAAAGTCCTCTACTTCCTGCTGGCTGACTCCTTCATAGAAATTGCAAGCTGATGTTTGAACCAAATCCTCGCCATCGGCTTTGTTCACCCGCTTGGGCAAGACGTCAGGACGGAAGATAACGGGGAACAACTCGTCGCACATCATCTCAACGGTCTCACCCTTGCGCAAAGGCAATAGCGAGGCATCGACACGCTCGATGAGCGAGCGCAGATACTCTTCGCTGAAACCTGGCGCAAACTTCTCGCAACCATAATGATGGTAGATGCCATTCGAGAACCAGATTCGCTTCAGATAGACGGTAAGCTCACGAAACTCCTCGGATGTGCTTACACCTTTCTTATAAATATATAGGCACTCCAGGAGTTTCCTGATGCGGAGATTGTATTTTCCAAATTGATCGGTGGTGATATCGCGGCCGCATAAAGCGGCTTGCGCTAAATAGTAGGCATAGCGCTTTTGTTCAAGGGTAAGCGTTTCAAATCCGTTCAGACGATAACGGAGAATCTGAATGTCGGCGAAACGTTCACCAGAATAATTGAAATCATCATGCATGGTTGCCTGTCATATTAGTCTTTGGCCCCAGTGCTCTTCTTCATCTTTTTCTTCTTTGCTTTTTCCAACAATTCTGGATGTTGAATGTAGTGTGACTGCTTGAATTCGCGCGGGGTCGTACCTGTTATCCTATAGAACGACGCATAGAACGACTGACGATTGGAAAAGCCTACCATATCGGAGATCTCTTCCATGCTCAAGTCCTTATACCGTTGGTCGATGAGCATTGCCATTGCCTCCTCAATTCTGTATTTATTGACAAAGGAGGTATAGTTCATGTGAAACTTTACGTTAACTACAGCAGAGACATAACGTGTGTTTGTTCCTAGATCTTCCGCAAGTCGTTTGGCCGAATAGTTCTTATCCTTGAATTTCTTCTCGATGAGAATAATATTCAAGATCTTCTCTTTCAGCTCATCCATAAGTGATGCACTCACCAACATACGGTAGGCGGCTTTTTTTTCTTTCTTCTCAATGATGTTGTATTTAGCCATAATAAAGATTGTTTAAGGAAACAAAATCTTTTCACAATGCAAAAATACTAAAAAATTTGAAATAATATCCTTTTCACTTCTTTTTTTTACATAAAATTCGTAACTTTGACGGATATTTTAAGAAAAATAATGATAAAAAAGCTATTCGTCTGCTGTTTTCTTGCCGTTTCACTGGGCATCTGGGGCAAATCGGGAAACACCACCGTCGTCATCTCGCTCGACGGATGCCGATGGGATTACCCCATGTGGTACGACACACCCATGTTCGATTTCATGGCCGAGCACGGTCTTTCATCAGGCCTTATACCTTCCTTCCCCTCGAAGACTTTCCCCAACCACTACACGCTGGCAACAGGCCTCTATCCCGACCATCACGGCATCGTGGCCAATTCTTTCCTCGATACAGAGAGCGGAGAGGTGTTCTCGCTGAGCAATCGCGAGCAGAAGTTCGATCCAATATACTATGGCGGAGAACCGATTTGGATTACTGCAAAACGACAGGGGATCCGCACCGCCGTCTTCTACTGGCCAGGTTCCGACGTGCCGATTCAGGGACAGCACCCCGACATCTATTATAACTATGACGACAAGCCAAGGCTGAGTCTTAAGAAACGCATCGAAGGCATACTGGCACAGCTTTCCCGCCCCGTCGAAGAACGCCCGCAACTCATCATGGCATACCTGGAGCAACCCGATGCCCACGGACATGACTACGGCCCTCAGAGCAAACTGACGCGCCAAAAGGTACTCCTCGTCGACTCCCTCATAGGACATCTCTACCGAAGGTTATGTCACCATCATCTCAACAAGAGCGTGAACCTCGTCGTGCTCTCCGATCATGGCATGGCATGGGTCGACAGCACCCACGCCGTCAAGGTCAGCCATCTGCTGAAGAGCGAGTGGGTGCGGGATATCGTAGGCGAAATACCTGCGTGCATCTATGCCAACCCGGGTTACACCGATTCCATCTACCTTGCCCTGAAGGACATCCCCCATGCCCGCGTATGGCGCAAGAACGAGGTTCCATCCTATCTTCATTATGGCACCTCCCCACGCATTGGCGATGTGGTGGTATTGCCCGACATCGGGTATGTCGTCTATGAGAAAAAATTCCAATCTGGTGGCACTCATGGCTACGACCCGAATCTGCAGGAGATGCATGCCATGTTTCGCGCCATAGGCCCCGACATACCTCATCGCAGTATTCCCCATTTCCCCAATGTCTGCATCTACAACTACCTTTGCAGACTTCTGGGCATCGAACCTGCGCCCAACGATGGTGAAGACATAGAATTCTTAATCGAATAATTATAAATCATAAAAATACAAAGTAATGGAAAGAACTTGGAGATGGTTTGGCAAGAAGGACAAGATCACGCTTGCCATGCTCAGACAAATTGGCGTCGAGGGTATCGTAACAGCATTGCATGACGTACCGCTTGGCGAAGTATGGACACGCGAGAAGATACGCGACCTGCGCGAATACATCGAGAGCTACGGCATGCGATGGAGTGTTGTCGAGTCGCTGCCGGTAGTCGAAACCATCAAATATGGAGGCCCTGACCGCGACTACCAGATTGAAGTCTACAAGCAATCGTTGCGCAATCTGTCGGCTGAAGGCATTCACTGCATCTGCTATAACTTCATGCCCGTTCTCGATTGGGCACGTACTGACCTGCTGCACGCCAATCCCAACGGAGCTTCTAACCTTTACTTCAATTATGCGGAGTTTGCCTATTTCGATATCTACATATTGAAACGTCCAGGTGCACGCGAAGAGTGGAGCCGTCTGCCAAGCCCCTCCCCTACTGGTGAAGCGAGAAATATCCTTGCTGAAGCCGACGCGTTGGCAAAGTCGATGACACCCGAGAAAGACCATCAGCTCGTCGAGAACATCGTCATCAAGACACAGGGCTTCGTCAGTGGCAACTTCAGCGAGAACGACGAGGCTCCCATTCAGAAGTTCCGCGATTTCCTCGATCTCTACAAAGGCATCGACAAACAGCAGCTGCGCGAGAACATGAAGTATTTCCTTGAGGCCATCATGCCCACCTGCGAGGAGTGCAACATGAACATGTGCGTTCATCCCGACGATCCACCTATCGAGATACTTGGTCTTCCGCGCATCGTGCGTACCGAGGAAGATATCCGCTGGTTCCTCGATGCCGTTCCTAACAAGCACAACGGACTCACCTTCTGTGCCGGCTCACTCTCGGCAGGTGCTTACAACGACGTTGTCGACCTCGCACGGAAGTTTGCATCGCGCACCCATTTCGTTCACCTGCGCTCATGCCATATCTTCCCAAATGGCGACTTTACCGAGGCAAGTCATCTGGGCGGACGTGCCGACATCATCGAACTCTGCCGCATCTTCGAGAGCGAGAATCCCAATCTCCCCATGCGTGTTGATCACGGCATGACCTTCACCGATGCTCCTGGAGGTATCTTCGACGAGTCAAGTCACGGCCACAATGCCGGCTACACACTCCTTGGCCGCATGTTTGCTCTCGGTCAGGTGCAAGGCATCCTTGCTACCGTCGACCGTGAACAGGGCATACCATACTCACAGCCAGGCTTCTACGATTAAATTACTCATAAAACATCATCATAAATGAAGAAAAAGTCTTTTATTATTGCACATCATCATAAATGAAGAAAAAGTCTTTTATTATTGCATCACTACTGATGGCAACCATCAACATGATGGCGCTGACACCTTTGAAAAAGGGTGGCTTTGAAACGGGCAAATACCGCAACGTCTTCACCGAGATGGGTTACAAGGCTGCAGATGTCGATGCAAAGCTGAAATCGGTATTCAACGACGTATTCTACGGACCTAACCGAGTATATTTCGAAGTGGGCGATTCCATGGGTTACATCTCTGACATCAAGAACCACGATGCGCGCACCGAGGGCATGTCGTATGGCATGATGATAGCTGTGCAGTTTGGCGAGAAGGACATCTTCGACCGCCTGTGGCGCTGGAGTAAGCGGTATATGCAACATCAGGAAGGCAACCGGAAAGGCTACTTCGCATGG
>JAFZBE010000009.1 GCA_017561935.1 Bacteroidales bacterium
GTCCTTGGGTGTCATGCCGTACATCTCCTTGAAGAGGGCGGAGAAGTTGTCGGGTGAGGCGAAGCCTACCTTGTAGGCGACTTCGGCGATGGACATCTTCTTCTGGGAAAGGAGCTCGGCGGCCTTGATGAGGCGTATGTTGCGAATGTAGTTGCGTGGTGACTGATTGGTGAGTTCCTTGAGCTTGCGGTAGAGGTGGACACGGCTGAGACCTACCTCCTCGGCTACCTTTTCGCCTGTGAGCGACGGGTCGCTGAGGCGATCGTTGATGACCTTGAGCACGCGTTGCAACAGACGCTCGTCGGGTGAGAGCAGTTCGGGTGTATCGACCTTATGGGCAGGGTTCTGCGTGCCGCTGAAGGTGCTGCGCAGACGACGCTGCTGTTCGAGGAGGTTCTGAACTGTCTTGAGGAGGATCTCGACGTTGAACGGCTTCGAGATGAAAGCGTTGGCTCCCACTTCGAGACTGGCCAGACGATCTTCGTCGCTGCTCTTGGCGGTGACGAGGATGATGGGGAGGAAGTTGAGCTGGACGTTGCTGCGGATGCGCATGCTGAGCTGTATGCCATCTATCTCGGGCATCATGAGATCGGTGACGACAAGCGAGAATGCATCTGGCTGGGCCAGCAGGATGTCGAGAGCCTCACGACCATTGGCGCAGGCGGTGACGCGGTAGCGTGTGCCGAGTTCCTGTTCGAGGTAGGAACGTACCTCGTGGTCATCATCAACGACAAGGACACGTGGGCCGTGCGCATTATCGACCTTGGTGGCATCGGTCTCCTGGCTCTCGTAAAGCGAGTCGTGAAGGATGGTGGCGGGGGTGATGACCGAGGGCAAGGTGGCTTCGGCTGCATCGTCAATCGTGGAGACAAGTTTCTCGGCACGTGTGTAAGCATTCTCGTCGGTAGGCAGCTTCACCGTGAAACGTGTACCCTTGCCGGTGGGATTGTCGTCCACTTCGATATCGCCATGATGGAGACGCACAAGGGCATGCACGAGGTTGAGGCCAATGCCCGTGCCCATCGAAGAGGTGCCCGATTGGTGTACCTGGTAGAAACGGTTGAAGATCTGCTTGCGTTCGGCAGGTGCAATACCGATGCCCGTGTCGGTGACCGTGATGTTGAGCATGTCGTTTACAATCTGTGAGCAGACGTCGATACTGCCACCCTTGGGGGTGAACTTGACGGCATTGGTAAGCAGATTGAGTATGATCTTGGTGAGTGCCTCTTCGTCGATCCATAGCTGGGTGGACGAGGGGATGGTATTGTTGAAGGACAGCTTGATGTCGCGTGCTTCGGTGAGGTCGAGCACCGAGTTGCAGAGATTCTGCAAAAGGGGCACGGGCGATTGGAGATGGCACTGGAGCTTCATCTGCGACTTGTCGATCTTGCGCAGGTCCATCAGTTCGTTGACGAGGGCGAGCACACGGTTGGCATTTCGGTTGATGAGCTCGAAGGCCTGCTGGTCTTCGGGCGGGTTATTGCGCTTCAAGAGTTTCTGGAGGGGACTGACGACCAAAGTCATGGGGGTGCGGAACTCATGGGCGATGTTCATGAAGAACTGCAGTTTGGCCTCGTTGATGGCCGTCTCGCGCTCCTTTTCAGCCTTGAGCCGACGTTCCACGCGCTGGCGGCTGAGGAGCTGATAGATGAGCCAGATGATAGCTGCAAGAATGGCAAGCCAAAGGATGGAGGCCCACCAGGAGCGGTACCAGGGGCGCTCGATGAAGATGTTGATGGCCTGGACTTCAGAGGTGAGTCCTTCCTGATCGGTCTGGAAACGGAAAATGTGCTTGCCTGAAGAGAGACGACTGAAAGATACGAGATTCATGGCAGGTGGCATTGTCTGCCAAGAGTCGTTGTCCATCGAGTAACGGTAAACGACGCTGCGCGTCATCAGGATGGGACGGGTGGCCAGTTCGATGGTGAACGAATTGTCCTGGTTGCTGATCTTATAGATGCCGTTCTTGTCGGGAAGGATGTTGTTCTGGGAAGCAGTGAGGCGGACAACACGGGGTGTGCAGTTCTGCGTCTGGTGGGTTATATCGCGTGGATTGAACCAGGAGAGGCCCATGGTGCCACCGAACCAGAGTGTGCCGTCGTCGTCACGCATCGACGCATTCTTGTAGAACTCGCCGCTCTGAAGGCCGTCCTGGACGGTGTAGATGCTGAACGACTTCTGCTGCATGTTGAACTTGGCGAGACTGGTGCCGCTGCTGACCCACAGGTTGCCTTCGCCGTCGGTTTGAGATGCAAAGACGTTATTGTTCGGGAGGCCTTCCTGTGTGGTGTAGGTCTCGTAGTTGTGGGTCTGCGTGTTGAACATGATCAGACCAATGTTGGTGCAAAGGCTGATCTCGGTGGCTGAGCAACGCGTGATGCTATAGATGACTGTGGGTTCGAAGAAATGTTCTATTTCACGGTTGGGGTCGGCCGGATGATAGATGACCAGTCCGTCGTAGGTGCCAAGGTAGAGGGCATCGAGCAAAGGGTCGTAGCAAAGGGCACCGCTCCAGTCGCCCGACGAGATGGTCTCCTGAGGGACAAAGACACCCTTCTTCTCGTCGTAGCGCAGCAGACCTTGTCCCATGGAAGCTGCCCACAGCACGCCGCGCTTGTCTTCGGCAAAGTCATAGACGTTGCTGGTGGAGTTCTTCTCGTTTTCGATGAGCACCTGGCGAAAGACACCTGTCTGGGGGTTGAAGATACCGCCACCCTGGCGGTAGGAGCCGATCCAGAGGCGGTGGTGTGAATCCTCGTAGATCTTCATGATGGCCGAGGGGATCGACCACGGGTCGGAGGTGCAGGGGAAGTGATGGCGTATCTGACCTTCGGCATCGAGGCTGAACAGACCTCCATTGTCGGTGCCTACCCAGAGGTAACCCTCGTGGTCGCGAAGGAGCGAGGTGATGCAGCGGTCGCCCACCGTGTTGTAACGAAGGGACTTGGGACCATAATAATGAAAATCGACAGCGTTGTGGGAGATGACGAAGACTCCCTTCTGATAGAGTGCCATCCAGATATCACCATTGCGTGAGACGGCAATGGAGTGTACCTTTTGGGTGCGGGAGTCAATTTGTGCATCGTCGAATTCACAGGGTGTCATGATGCCGGTCTGGCAGTCGTAGATGAATATGCCTTCGCCGTCGGTGCAGACATACATCTGTTGTGTGCCCGTGATGGCGCGCAATTCGCGCACGGTATAGGTGTCGGAAGGTTTGGAAACCTCCTCGAAATCGTTCGACCCAGCTTCGAAGCGGTAAAGGCCACGCTGTTCTCCACCGGCATAGATCTTGCCGTCGGGGCCCAGGCCCAGGCTGGTAAAGCCTTTGACGTCGTCGCTGATGGTGAAGAGTTTGACGTTGCCCTGGTTGTCGAGTCGATACATGCCGGCATCGAACTTGATGACCCAAATGTTGCCTGCATAGTCTTCACAACAGCGATAGCTCATGGTGGCATGGGGCGTGAGCGGATTGGTCATGGCATGGGGCTGCCCTTCGTCGTCGATATGGATGGTGAAGGTAATGTTGCCGGTGGCCATGAAGTCGCCATTTGACAACTTGCAAAGGTCGCTGATATTGCCCGAGCCAATATGTTGGGCTGAATCGAGAATCAGGGTGGTGAAGTCGTCGGTTTCGGGACGATACATCTGCACACCCGACAATGTGCCGACCAGGACTCGTCCTTCGTCGTCGGTACAAAGGGTGCGAACGAAGTCGTTCTGCAGGGAGTTGGGATTGGAGGGGTCGTGGCGGTAGGTGATGAACTGCGACCCGTCGAAACGGCAGAGGCCGTCTTCGGTAGCTATCCAGATGGCCTCGTCGGCACCCTCCTTGATCTCGTTGATCAGACTGTTGGACAGATTGTCGTCGGTCGTGAAGAGCAGATTGAGGTTTGCCCATGACGGCGAAGTCATGGCGCAAATGAGTGAGAGGGTGCTTAATAACCGATGCTTCAGATGTGTTAAGCGTGGCATCTTGTGTGTTAACTTGATTTAAACGCGGCAAAGATATGGATTTTTTTGTGAAAATTCCAAAAAAAATGTTACAAAAATGTTGTAAATGGTATCATTTAACCTATTTTATGCGTGTGTAACATGTGTGGGTGTCACTGATAAGGTTTTTTTTGGCCATTTCGCGCGAAATATATACCTTTGCGCCATTAAAATCGCGAAAACTACACACAATTTGTATGAAAAGTCAACGGAAACGTATGAGCATGGCAGCCGCAGCTGCTGTCATGGCGTTGCTATGGCTGGTGGCCAGTTGCACCGCCCCCAAGGATCCGATGCCTACGGAGCCTACGGGTGAGGCGATGTTTGACTGCTTGAGCTATGTCGGAAATGACAGCTACTATGCCGAGCATCCTCTGGTTGGAGAAGCGGATTTTTACAATCCCCTCCTTCCTGGATTCTTCTCTGATCCTGCCATCTGTTCGAATGGCAAGGGAGACTATTACCTGGTCACTTCGACCTTCACCTACTTCCCTGGTGTGCCCATCTTCCACAGCCGCGACCTGGTGAACTGGCGTCAGATCGGACACGTGCTGAGCCGCGAGTCTCAGCTGGTGAACATGGTCGGACAGCATGTAAGCGGCGGCATCTTTGCCCCAGGTCTGAGCTACAACCCGAAGACGGGTACCTACTACATGATCACCACCAATGTGGGTGCCGGCAATTTCTATGTGAAGACACAGGACCCTGCCGGTGAATGGAGCGATCCCATCTATGTGCATTCGGTGCGCGGCATCGACCCCTCGATCTTCATCGACGACGACGGCAAGGCATACGTGGTGAACAACGACGATGCGCCGAACGACAAACCCGAGTACCCGGGACATCGTACGGTGCGTCTGCAGGAGCTGGACCTGGCCACCGACCAGATGGTGGGCGAGCGTCGCATCCTCATCAACAAGGGCTGCCGACCGGAAGAGAAGCCCATCTGGTGTGAGGGTCCGCATATCTACAAGATCAACAACTACTATTACCTGATGACTGCCGAGGGTGGTACTGGCGACTGGCATTCGGAGGTCATCTATCGTTCGAAATCCGTTTGGGGACCCTATGAGCCTTTCAAAGGTAATCCAATCCTGACGCAGCGTACGCTCGACAACAACCGTCCCGATCCGATCACCTGTGCAGGTCATGCCGACCTGGTGCAGGCACAGGAGGGTGACTGGTGGGCCGTCTTCCTGGCTTGTCGTCCTGTGAAGGACAATTTCGAGAATCTGGGTCGCGAGACGTTCATGCTGCCTGTGACTTGGACCGACGACGGCTGGCCCATCATCTGTACCAACAACAACATCGTGAGCCGCATTGTGCGTCGTGATGGAGCCAAGCCCGAGCATCGCGAAGGTGGTGACAATTGGGTTGGCAATGGAAACTTCGGCTTGCAGTTTGACTTCGATGCCGAGCAGTTGCCCATGCAGTTCGTGACACTGCGAACCAGCGGCACCGACAAGTATTCGCTCACCAAGCGTACAGGTTGGCTGACCTTGAAGGAGGACAGCGTCGATCTGGGCGACAAGGATACGCCGAGCGCCGTCTTCATCCGTCCGCAGCATCACCGATATACTTGCCAGACACGCATGCAGTATGTGGCAGGCAGTGAGACCAATCAGGCGGGTCTGGTGCTCTTCAAGGACGAGACCCACTTCCTGAAGCTCTGTGCCACCCAGGGCAAGTTGCTGCTCCAGAAGGTTACTCCCGAAGGATGCACGACGGTAGCCGAGCAGGAACTCAAGCAGGGCGAGGTGGATCTGCGCGTCGAGAGCGACGGCCTCCTGTTCAACTTCAGCTACAGCATCAATCGCGGCAAGGACTGGAAGACGATCGGCGAACCACAACCCGCGGCTTTCCTTTCGACACGTGATGCCGGTGGCTTCACCGGCACGATGATCGGACTCTTCGCCAAGAAGTAACACAAAATCACTACATATACATTAATTATTACAAACAAATGAGAAAAGCAATGCACAAGCAACAACGGCTACTGACCGTGCTGGTCGCCTTGTTGTGCCTATGTGTTACCACAGCATTGGCGCAGACAGGTGGCATAGTAAAGGGCGTGGTCGTGGACGCCACTGGCGAATCCGTCATTGGCGCATCGGTTGTCCTGAAGTCTGACAAGACACATGGTACAATTACCGACCTTGACGGCAACTTCTCACTAAGGTTGCCAAGTAGGGAATCGACACTGGTGATTTCGTACGTAGGTATGATTACCCAGGAGGTCAAAGCAGTGGTTGGCCAGACGCTACGCGTTGTGCTCGAAGAGGACAATGCGCAGCTCGAAGAGGTCATCGTGGTAGGCTACGGCCAGCAGAAGAAGGCATCGGTAGTAGGTGCCATTACCCAGACTACGGGTAAGACGCTGGAACGTGCCGCCGGTATCACGAACATCGGACAGGCCCTCACGGGTAACCTGCCTGGTGTGATCACCAACCAGTCGGACGGTATGCCTGGTGAAGAAGAGCCTCAGATCGTCATCCGTGGCTCCTCAACCTGGAACAACTCCGCTCCACTCATCCTTGTCGATGGCGTCGAGCGTCCCATGTCGTCGGTCGATATGGGTTCGGTGGAGAGCATCTCTGTGCTGAAGGACGCATCGGCAACCGCCGTTTTTGGTGTTAAGGGTGGTAACGGTGTAATCCTCATCACCACCAAGCGTGGCTTGGAAGGCCGCCCGCAGATCAATGTGAGCGCCAACGCCATCATGAAGGTGCCCTCGAAGCTCCCCGGCAAGTATGACTCGTATGATGCCCTGATGGCCCGCAACGTGGCTGCCGAGCATGAGTTGAACGTCAACCCCGATTCCTGGGCTGACATCCATTCGATGGATTTCATCAGCAATTACCGCAACCAGACAACCGTCGAGCAGCGTGAGCGCTACCCGAACGTCGATTGGCAGAAGGCCATGTTCAAGGACTACTGTATGTCCTACAACGCTGCCGTCAATGTGAGCGGTGGCACGAAGGACGTGAAGTACTATGCAGCTGTCGATTTCGTGAACGAAGGTGACCTTTACAAGACTTACGATTCCGGCCGTGGATATAAGGCCGGTTTCGGATACAATCGTCTGAATGTGCGTTCGAACCTCGACTTCAAGCTCACCAAGACCACAACCTTTAAGGTAGGTCTCTCAGGCTCTTATGGTGTTTCGGAAGCACCATTCTCTTATGCTCAGTATGCTGACGCCGGTGACAGCTGGCAGTTGCAGCAGCGTTGGGCCGGTGCCTATAACATCGCACCCGACGTGTTCCTCCCACAGTATGCCGATGGTTCCTGGGGCTTCTATCCCCTCGTTTCGAACGTTTCGAACTCCATCGAGGCTGTGACCTTGGGCGGTACCAATAAGGCTACCACCACACGTATTTATACCGACTTTGTATTGGAGCAGGATCTTTCGTTCATTACCAAGGGTCTCAGTTTCCGTGGCCTCATTTCCTGGGACAACTCGTTCCGTGAGACCAACCGAGGCATCAACGACCTTTATAAGTCGTCATCGCGTAACAAGTGGGTTGACCCCGAGACTGGCATGGTTCAGTATAAAAACAACTACGATGCTGCCAACCACTACGATGAGGTAACCACCGTTACTTGGACTTATAACAGCGGCAGTGTCTCTGATTGGAGCACCTATCGTAATCTCTATTATCAGTTGCAGCTCAACTGGGCCCGCAAGTTCGGTCGTCATGACCTTACCGCAATGGGTGTATTCACTCGTAATGAGGGTGCTACAGGTCCTGCAATTCCGAGTTATCGTGAGGACTGGGTTTTCCGTGTGACCTACAACTTTGCCGACCGCTACTTTGCCGAGTACAATGGAGCCTACAACGGCTCGGAGCAGTTCGGTCCAGACAATCGTTTCGGTTTCTTCAATTCGGGAGCCCTCGGTTGGATGATTACCAACGAGCCTTGGATGAAGCGTGTTGCTGACATCAAGTTGTTTGATAAGCAGTTCCTCGACATGTTGAAATTCCGTGTTTCATACGGTGAAATCGGTGATGACCATAGCCGTCAGCGCTTCCTCTACCTTACTCAGTGGCAGTACCTTTCTGGTAACGCAGCCCGCATGGACAACAGTGATGGCAAGAGCAATTACAAGTTCTATCGTGAATCTCAGGTAGGCAATCTTGACATCCATTGGGAAGTGGTTCGCAAACTTAATGTCGGTCTTGACTATTCGTTCCTCGGTGGCACGTTCGCCGGTGCACTCGAATTCTTCCAGGATAAACGTTCTGATATCATCATTTATGGAGGGGATCGTTCGATGCCAGCGTATTTCGGCCAGGATGCTCCTGCTACCAACCTGGGTAAGGTTACCACCAAGGGTTATGAGCTTGAGCTTCGCGTGAACCATTCTTTCGAAGGTGGGCACCGCTTATGGGGTCAATTCAGCTTGACACATGCTGCCAATAAGGTTGACTATCGTGAGGATGCCGAGTTGCTGCCAAGCTATCGCAAGCAGGCAGGATATGCCATCGGACAGCAGCGTGCCGTGCTTAATGGTGATTACCTCAATACACAGGACGAACTCTATGGTTCACCCAAGCACGATTCTGCCGACGGACAGAAGCTCGTGGGTGACTACCAGATCGTCGATTTCAATGGTGACGGACAGATCTCGAATGACGATACCGTTCCTTACGCTTTCACCAGCATTCCGCAGAATACCTACAATGCCACCATCGGTTATGAGTGGAAGGGCTTCTCCTGCTTCGTTCAGTTCTATGGCGTTAGCAACGTGACCCGTGACGTGAACCTCACTTCGTTCGGCAGCAAGTTGAATACAGTATATGACCAGGGTACCTGGTGGAGCCAGGAGGGTAAAAACGCTGATGTCGTTACTCCTCGTCTGAACACTTCACCCACCTATTATTATGGCACTCAGATGTTGTATGATGGTTCATACGTCCGTCTGAAGAATGTCGAGGTGGCATACACCTGGAGCAACAAGACCTGGATCAGGAACCTTGGACTCTCAAGCTTGAAACTCTTCGTCAGCGGCAACAACCTCTGGATGTACACCAACATGCCAGACGACCGCGAGACCAACGGCTCGTTCTACAGCGGCGGTGGCGGTGCTTATCCTACCGTGAAGCGTATCAACTTCGGTCTGAAGTTCAGTCTCTAATCCTTGACATTACGAATTGAAACTCTTAATGACGATTCATCAATATGAGACATACATTATATAATATATTATTAGGAACGGCGATGGGCACCCTGGCACTGATGGGTAGCTCCTGCACCGACTACCTTGACAAGGAGCCCAGCTCTGAGGTGTCGTCTGAAGTCGCCTTCCAGAACTTCACCAACTTCCAGGGATTTGTCGAGGAGATCTACAACTGCATCCCCGACAAGGAGAGCTGCTACTGGTGTACGACTTTCAACTGGGGTGAAGACGAGATCATGAATGCAGGCGAAGGCGATAGCCACTTCAGCCATCAGATGGACCTTGGCAACTTGAAGAGCTGGTATAGTAATCCGCAGACCTATTTTGGCGGTGCTGGTGTTGATGCTACGTCCGACAACAAGTTCAGCCATAGGATCTGGGGTCATGCCTTCTATTGCATCCGCAAATGTAATCTGGGTATTGAGAACCTTGCTCTGATGACCAGTGCCACACAGGAGGAGCGCAACCTCATCGAAGGTCAGCTCTACTTCTTCCGTGCATGGTGGCATGAGGAGCTTGTGCAGTACCTCGGTGGTCTGCCCTATATCGACAAGGTGCTCGATGGTGGTCAGGCTTTGCAGGAGCCACGCCTCTCTTATCGCGAGTGCTGCGAACGCATCGCTGCCGACTTTGCCAAGGCTGCTGAGCTGCTTCCCATCAGCTGGGAAGAGACCACTCCAGGCAAGGCCAACTCGGGACACAATCAGGTGCGCGTAACCCGCACTGCCGCCTTGGCTTACGCCGGCAAGGCACTGCTTTGGGCTGCTTCACCACTCACCGCAGGCGATCCCGATGCCATCGCACCACAGCCTAAGTCAACCAATACCTATGCTTACGATCAGGCAAAGGCCGGACAGGCTGCCGAGTACTTCGGCAAGGCATTGGCTGAGCTCAACAATCCCAAGAACCCCTATAAGCTCGTCAAGTTCGATTATAGCGATATCTATAATCACGTCGAGACCACCACATCGGACAACAACTACCACGAGATTTTCTACACCGTCAGCCAGAACTGGATGCAGCCAGGCTCGACAGAGTGCATCTTCCGTGGTCCTGGCCATGAGGGCAATGGTACCAACTGGAACTTTGCCAAGCTCTGGGGCTCGAAGATCAACTCGATGGTTGAGCACGACAAGATCATCCACATGCCTACGGCCAACTACGTGAACTATGCATATGGCATGGCCAACGGCCGCGCTATCGATGATCCCCAGTCTGGGTTCGATCCCACCCATCCTTTCAAGGATCGCGACCCACGCTTCTATCACGATATCATTTTCGACGGCTTCCGCTTTGTGACCACCACCATCGGTGAGGAGGGCGATGATGCTTCGTTCCGTGAGCAGCAGTATTGCGACTTCGAAACTGGCGGCACCATGCGTGACAACTCGCTGGGTTCGCGTACCGGTTACTTCACCCAGAAGCTCACCCCCCACCAGTGCAACAAGTTCGACAACTATTATGGCTGGTCATTCAGTCTGCAGGCTTACCTGCCCTATATGCGTCTCGCTGAAATCTATCTGCTCTATGCTGAGGCTCTTGCCGCATCGGGTAAAAACACCGCAGGAGGCTGCGCCCTCACTGTCGTCGATGCCATCAACGTGCTGCGCAACCGCGTTGGCTGCGCCGAGGTGGCTGATGACTTGAAGACGGGCAATGCGTTGATGGAGACTATCCGTCGCGAACGTGCTTGCGAGCTTGCCTTCGAGGGCTTCCGCTGGAACGACCTTCAGCGTTGGTGCCTGCTCGACAAGGCTCCCTACAATGTAAAGCAGAGTGCCGAATTCTCTCGCGTCATGGCCAATGAGAACCTCAACGTAAAGGATGGTTCAGGCAATACCTTCACAATCAGTGTAGAGAACGAGTGGTATCGCAACAACGACCCACGTGATGCAGAAGTGAAAGGTTGGAGCCTCAAGACCATCGTTGAGCGCCCCTTCACTGCCAAGCACTATTGGTTCCCCTTCCCCGACAGCGAAGTTTATCTCTATGAGGATTTCAGTCAGAATCCCGGCTGGTAATGGATAGAGAGTAGAAAGACAAAGTATTTCCTAAATAAAAAATATTCATTCGCATGAATACAACATATTTCAAATACCTGCTGCTGCCTGCAGCGTTACTCTCGACCGTCGGCTTCGCACAAGAGCTTGACGAGGAGGACGCAGCACAGAAGGTGAATGTCGCCTTCCGCAGTGTGCCACAGGAGGATTTGTTGGGTGGTGTCTCGGTGCTCGATTACGAGGAACTCGCCGCGAAGAACAACAACACCTACAGCCTCGACAATATGCAGGGCTATGTCTCTGGTTTCAACGGAGCCTCACTGTGGGGCCAGACCGATTATCTGGTACTCGTTGACGGTGTACCTCGTGAAGCCAATAATGTCAAGCCTGATGAGATTGCCCAAGTCACCTTTATGAAGGGAGCACAGGCAGTGGTTCTCTATGGTAGCCGTGCCGCCAAGGGTGTGATTCTGATTACCACCAAACGTGGCTACGATAAGGACCTGGAGGTCAAGGTTAGTGCCAACACCGGATGGAACGTGGCCAAGTCGTTCCCCGAGTATTTGGGTGCCGCCGAATACATGACCCTCTACAACGAGGCTCTTGTCAATGACGGATATAGCAAGAAGTACAGCGATGAGGCTATTTACAATACCTACGCTGGTACCAATCCCTATCGTTATCCCAATGTGAACCTCTATTCGAGCGATTACCTGAAGAAGGCTTACAATCGTTCGGAGGTTGTGGCTGAGTTCCGTGGCGGTGCCAAGCGCACCCATTACTACACCAACATCGGCTACATGCGTTCGGGTGACAACATGAACTACGGTAACACCAAGGACGACTATACCGACCGCCTCAATGTACGTGGTAACGTCGATATGCAGATGGCCGACTGGATCAGCGCCTTCGCCGATGCCAATGTGACTTTCTATAGCGCTCGTTCGGCTGCCAACACCAACTTCTGGGAGGCTGCTGCTTCACTTCGTCCGAATCGTGTGGTAGGTTTCATCCCCACTTCGTACCTTGATCCGCTGAATCCAACGACAACTGACCTGATGAGTACAGCTCGTCTTTTCGACGGCGGTTTCATCGGTGCACCTTCCGACCCGGTTGAGAGCGAATATACTAACGTCATTGCCAATGGTTTTGCTGCTGGTACAAGCAAGTACAACAGCCGTCACTTCGAGTTCTCGCTTGGCATCAACCTCGATCTTGACCGCGTGCTCAAGGGACTCACCTTCAAGACGATGTTTGCCGTCGATTATGCTACCACTTATACGACCAGCTACACCGATACCTACGCCATTTACGTACCCCAGTGGGGCAACTACAATGGTCAGGAGATAATCACCTCGCTGGTGAAGCAGAACAAGGATGAGCACACCGGCTCACAGGGTGTAAGCGGTTCGACATTCGAGCAGACCATTGACTTCAATGCTCATCTCGACTACAACCGCAGCTTCAATGATGTACACAATGTGAGCGCCATGCTCCTTGCCAATGGCTATCAGCAGGCATATTCGGGCCAGTACCACAAGACGAGTAACGTCAATGCCGGTCTGCTCGCATCCTACAACTACGCTCACAAGTACTATGCTGAGTTCGGTTCTGCCCTTCTGCATTCGGCCAAGCTTGCCGAAGGCCACCGCAAGGGCTTCAGCTACAGCTTTACCGCTGGTTGGAATTTCGCCCGTGAGGCATTCCTCGAGGGTTCGATCTTCGACGACCTGAAGCTTAGCGCATCGTACAGCCTCCTCAGCCAGGATATCGACGTCGAGAACTTCGGCATGTATGCTCCTGACTTCAACAACAACCATGATGTATGGTGGGGTTGGGGTGTAGGCGATTCCCAGCAGGCTACGACTTCGAGACGTGGTTCGAACAAGAACCTCGACTACATCAAGCGCAAAGAGTTCAGCGTAACCTTACAGGGTGCATTGTTCGAGAAGGCGCTCAGCTTCGAAGCCTCTTATTTCCGCACCACTACCGAGGGTCTGATCATTGTGCCGAACAACCTCTATCCGAGCTATTTCTCGACCTATTGGCCTGAAGCTTCGTTCGTACCTTATACCAACTACAACGATGACCTGCGTTACGGCTTTGAGGTAGGTGTCAACTATAAGAAGCAGATCAACGACGACTGGATGGTGGGTGTAGGTGCCAACATGACATGGTACGATACCGAGGCCAGCAAGCGTGATGACTCGCAGTATGCCGATGCCTATCAGTATCGCCAGGGCACACAGCTCGATGCCATCTGGGGTTATGAGTGCCTCGGACTCTTCAAGAGTGATGATGAAGTAACTGGTGCTCCTGAACAAAAGCTCGGTGAGAATCCCAAGGCCGGTGACCTTCGTTACAAGGACCAGAACGGCGACGGCGTAATCGACAACAAGGACATTGTCAACCTGGGTCGTGGCGGCTGGTATGGCGCTCCTCTCACCGTTGGTGCCAACTTCACCCTCAAGTATAAGGGCTTGAGCCTCTTCGTTCTTGCCACAGGCGGCTTCGGCGGTCAGGCTACCAAGTCGAACAGCTACTGGTGGATCCATGGCGATTCGAAGTACAGTGCCGTTGTTCGCGACAGAGCTATTGTTGACCCCGATACCCGCATGGTCACCAATGCTTCGACAGCCGCTTATCCACGTCTCACCACGGGCAGTGGTTCGAACAACTTCGTGACGTCAGACTACTGGCTCTATGATACCGACGCGTTCAACCTCCAGAAGGTTCAGATCACCTACGACTTCCCGGCTTCGATGTTCGAGGGCAGCAAGGTTGTCAAGGGTATCAGCCTCTTCGCCAATGGCAACAGTCTGCTGACCGTCGCCAAGGAGAAGGAGATTCTTGAGATGAACGTAGGCTCTGCACCACAGAACCGTTTCTATCAGATCGGTGCTTCGGTTAAGTTCTAATCAATCATGAAACTATAATTTGAGAACAATGAAAACTATCAAACATATACTGCCAGTAGTGCTGATGGGCGTAGCCCTTGCCTCCTGCGAAGACCTCTTTGAGCCTGCCAAGGATAACCTCAAGGATGTATCTTCGATGTACGGAGATGCCAACTATGCACAGGGCATCCTGGGCAATGCCTACATCCTGCTGCCATATTCCAACTCTCCGCAGACTGACCTGGCCACCGATGATGCTGTCTCGAACGACCAGTCGAACAGCTACCTGCAGATGGCTACGGGTGCATGGTCTGCCCAGAATGACCCCACTTCACAGTGGAAGAACCGTTTGAATGCTATCCAGTATGTCAACATCATGGTTGCTAATGCTGATAAGGTTGCCTGGAGTACCGATGAGGCTCTGCAGCGCCTCTTCACCGACCTCTTCAAGGGCGATGCCTACGGTATGCGTGCCCTGCAGCTCTTCTATCTGCTGCGTGCCCATGCCGGCATGGTCGATGGTGTGAACGAGATGATGGGTGTGCCCATTCTCCGCGAGTTCCAGGAGGCTGATGCCGACTTCAACCAGCCGCGTGCCACTTTCCGTGCCTGCATCGACTCGATCATGGTGGATATTGACCGCGCGCTTGAATTGCTGCCTTACGAGTATGAGGATGTCACCGACGACAATGCGGTACCTGCCAAGTACAAGAGCCTCGGCATCGCTGCCGGCAAATATACCCGTGCTTTCGGTTATCACCAGAAAGGCAAGATCAATGGTATGATTCTCCGTGCCCTTCGTGCGCAGGTGGCCCTGTTTGCCGCCTCGCCGGCCTACGCCCAGTATTCGGGTATAGATTGGCAGAAGGCTGCAAGCTATGCTGCCGAACTCATCGACACCAAGCAGATGCCAGCCGACGGCTACAAGTGGTTCGCTAACACTACCGAGATCGGTGGTTTGAACAAGGGTTACAATTCGACCGAGAGCATCTGGCAGACCAACGTCACTGAGCGTCATAGCTTGGAGGGCGACCATTATCCTCCGTCGATCAACGGTCTGGGTCGCTGCAATCCTTCGCAGAACCTCGTCGATGCCTTCCCGATGGCCAATGGTTATCCCATTAGCGACAGCCGTTCGGGCTACAACCCCAATTCACCTTACGCAGGTCGTGATAATCGTCTTGCTGCCTACATCCTCTATGATGGCCAGGCTATTGGTTCAGGCAACACCACCATCATCACTGGTACCTACGGTGACAACAATATCAATGGTTTGAACTATACCGTTGGTTATTCCACCCGCACTGGCTACTACATGCGCAAGCTTCTCCGTCCCGACGTGAACCTCAATCCGTCGAACACCACCAACCAGAAGAGCTACGATGCCCGTATCCGTTGGACCGAGATGTTCCTCGACTATGCCGAGGCAGCCAACGAGGCAGCTGGTCCTGATGTGGCTGTAGGCAGCAACCGCTGGACTGCCAAGCTTGTCATCAAGGCTCTCCGTGAGCGTGCCGGCATCTGCCCCGATGGAGAAGATGCTTACCTCAACGAGTGCGCGCAGAGCAAGGAGAAGATGCGTGAGCTGATCCGCAACGAGCGCCGTCTGGAGCTTTGCTTCGAGAACCATCGCTTCTATGACCTTCGCCGCTGGCAGGTCGATCTCGCCAAACTCAACGAGACTGTCAAGGGTGCCGAAATCAGCGCAGCCGATGCTGGCTTCAAGACCATTGACGTCGAGACACGCAACTACAAGGATTATCAGTACTTCGGTCCTATTCCGTATTCTGAGATTCTGAAGTATGATGCCCTCCAGCAGAACAGGGGATGGTAATCATTCACCATCCTTCGGTTACAACATATTAACGTAAAACGCAAATATCATTTTCTGCAATGAAAAAATCAATCTATATGTCACTGATGCTTCTTGCTGCTGTTGCTACAACTGGCTGCAAGAACGGCGACCAGGATTTCGACGATTTTGAGGGAGGCACTACTGTCTATTTCCCCTATCAGTATCCTGTTCGCACCATTCTGCTGGGCGACGGTGTTGAATACAGCACCGAGCTCGACAATGCCCACAAGTTCAAGGTGATGGGTTACGGCGCCGGTACATACGATTCATACGAATTCACCTTCAACGTAGCTGTCGAAGAGGGTCTGGCCCAGGGTGTCACCTTCAAGGATGGCCGTGCAGTTACCGTCCTGCCATCGAGCTATTACCAGTTGGGCAGCACCACATCGACCTACGTGGGTAACCGCATGAGTGGTGTGGAGGTGTCGCTCACCGATGCCTTCTTCCAGGATCCTGCTTCCATCACACAGACATACGTTCTGCCTTTGCGCATGACGAGTGTGACTGGTGCCAACAAGATCCTCGAGGATATGGACTATACGCTCTACTGTGTGCGCTACGTCAATCCTTGGGAAGGCTACTACCTCGTGAAGGGCACAGCTGCTGAGCTTGAGAAGTGTGCCATCGTTCACACTGCCACTACTTCACTCACCACATGTGAATATACCAATGTCGATGGCGTGTCGATGACACTGACATTCGGCAGCGAGAAGGATGACAACTGCACCATCAGCGGTGATGGCGTTTCGGGCAGTGGCAACTACGGCCATGGCACCGAGGCCAAGGCTTGGGGTAACAAGGACCGCAACGCTCTTTACCTCAAATACACTGCAGGCGGCAAGTCGTACGACGAGACTCTCGTCCTTCAGCGCCGAGGTGAATTCGCAGGCACTGTCATAGAGTTCAACTAAAAAAAAGTACGAAGATGAAAAATATCAACAAATGGCTTTTTGCTGCCGCAGGTGTCCTACTGCTGACCTCATGCGCCGACTTTCTGGAGACCAACGACTACACAGTCTCGCGTCCCGGCAATGCTGAACTGTATGATTACCTGAACGAGTACAAGCCCCTCAAGGAAAATCTCGACCGCTCGGCTCATCCTGGTTTCAAGGTGAGCGCAGCTCTCACTGCTTCCGAATTCAATCAGAAGGAAATGCTCTATGCTCTTGCTTCAGCCAACTTCGACGAAATCGTCGCTGGTAATGCCATGAAGATGGCCTCCTGTGTGGATGATAAGGGCAATATGAACTTCTCGACTGTCTCAGCTTTTGTCAACGCTGCTGAAGATGCTGGTCTTACCGTTTATGGTCACACTCTGGCCTGGCATGCCCAGCAGCCTGTCAAGTGGCTGAACACGCTCATCGCTGACATCGAGCTGCCCATGCCCGATGGCGAAGGCAACCAGTGCCTCAAGATGACCACTTCGGGAGCCAGCGAGAATGTTTGGGATTATCAGCTCAACTACACCTTGCCAGAGCCATTGCAGACCGGCAAGACCTACAACGCGTCCATTACCGCCAAGGCTACCAATGGCCTTGAGTCAGTGCCTTTCTGGGCCTGCGATGCTGCTGGTGCAGTGCTTTACACGGGCTTCAGTGGTCTGGCTGCCGATGGCGACATGACCACACTCAAGCTTTCTTTCACTGCAGAGGCCGACTACAAGTACCTCCAGTTTGCCTTGGGTAAGCTGAATGGCGACTTCTTCCTGGATGACTTCATCATTACTGAAGCCGGTTCTGACGAGAACCTTGTGGCCAATGGCACTTTCGACGAAGAGGTCAAGCTCAAGGACGTGGGTTGGCAGGAGGACGGCAACGTTCCCGGCAACACATGGTGGAAGTATTCGTGGGTTAGTTTCATGGTAACCATGGAGTCTATTGGTGGAGCAAGCTTCTCCATCGATTGGGTCAACCAGCTCACCAATAGCGAGATGGCCGAAGGTGGCTCGATGGATAACTTCATCGTTCGCGAGGTCGGTAAGGGTGACGTGCCTGGTACTCCTATCCCCGGCGGTCCTGAAGGCATGAACTGCATCAAGATCACATCGGTGGACAATCCTGCCAACGAATGGGACACCCAGTTCTTCATCTTTACTCCCGACAAGACCTGGGCTGCAGGCGAGCCTTACAAGATCTCGTTCTGGTATCGTGCCAGCCAGAATGCCGGCTGTTCAACCCAATGCCATAATGCACCTGGTGGATATATGCACTGGGCTATGCTCCCCGGCAACCCCAGCTTCACTCCCGAATGGCAATACTATGAGGCCGAATCGACCATCCCGGGTGAGGGTGACGGCATGCGTACCATCGCATTCAACCTCAACGTTTCGGCTTCAGCCACTGACTACTATTTTGCTGACATCCATTGGAGCTCTCAGCAGAAGACCGTTGCGCCTACTACCTATTGGGTGAACGCTATCAAGAACAGCGACATGACGGGCGACGACTTCAGCAACTTCATTGTTCGCAATGGTACTGGTGGTGGCGACACCCAGGGTCCCGGCTATCCCGGTGAGGGTCCTGATGGCGGCGTTTGCGTCAAGATCGTCTCTATCGACAATCCTGCTAATGCATGGGATACCCAGTTCTTCATCTATACCCCCGACAAGGAATGGGCTGCTGGCGAGAAGTATCACATCTCGTTCGACTACAAGGCCGACAAGCCTGCCGGATGCTCTACCCAGTGCCACAATACTCCTGGCGCTTATATGCATTGGGCTATGCTCCCGGGCAACCCCAGCTTCACCACCGAGTGGCAGCACTACGAGGCTGAATCAACCATCCCTGGTGAGGGTGCTGGCATGCATACCATTGCCTTCAACCTGAATGAACTGCCTGAGGCCAACACCTATTACTTTGCAAACATCGTTTGGGAGTATGAGATGACTTCAACGGGTGGCACCCGTCCTCAGACTGACGAAGAGAAGAAGGACACCCTGACCTACGCCATGAACCTCTGGATGAACGGCATGATGAATGCTACGGCCGGTAAGGTGAAGGCTTGGGATCTCGTCAACGAGGCCATTTCGGGCGGTGGTAACATCGACGGCTTCTATGACTTGCAGCACGCTTCGGGCACTGCTTCTGACTTCTTCTGGCAGGACTATCTCGGCAATGTCGATTACGTAGTTGTTGCCGAGAAGGCTGCCCGCGAGGCTTATGCTGCTGTCGAAGGCACCAACCCTGCTGACCTCAAGCTGTTCATCAACGACTATAACCTCGAATCCACTTGGGACAACAACAAGAAGCTCGAGTCGCTGATCTACTGGATCGGCAAGTGGGAGGAGGCTGGCGCCAAGATTGATGGTATCGGTACACAGATGCACATCAGCTACTACATCGATGCCGAGAGTCAGTCAAGACAGCAGGCTGCCATTACCCGCATGCTCGAACTCATGGCCAAGACAGGCAAGCTCGTCCGCATCTCTGAGCTCGACATGGGTATCTGCGACAAGCAGTTCGGCACAGCCCTCAAGACCGAGGAAGTTACCTTCGATCAGCTGAAGGCTATGGGTGAGTACTACAAGTGGATTATCCAGGAGTACTTCCGTATCGTTCCTCAGGCCCAGCAGTATGGCATCTGCCAGTGGTGCATCACCGATGCTCCTGCATCGAGTGGATGGCGTGGTGGCGAGCCCGTTGGACTCTGGTTCGAAGACTATACTCGCAAGCCGGCATACGCTGGTTGGGCCGAGGGTCTTCAGTCTAAATAATCGGGATTCCCCTTCGGGGGATTCCTGAATTATCGAACAATATTATCGGTGTATGCACACTGTATGGCATCGTAACGATGGTATCTGTCGTGCATACACCTTTTTCAAAATATCGTGACAGGATGAAGCATCTTAGTCTTTCCATCGTCATTCTTCTGACGATTTTGTTGCCCAATCATATTTATTGCCAAAACACCAATTTGCCGCCGTTGCATGTCGAAGGACGTTATCTTTGCAGCGAGGATGGCACACCCGTCACACTGCATGGATTCGGCCAAACCTATTCTCCCTGGTTCAACGAACAGGGACAGGGATGGGGTTGGAGCTACAACACCGACGATTGTCTCCGCTACAACAAGGGACTCATCGACAAGATTCTGCAGGCAGGTTGGGAAATGCGTTGGCTGCGCCTTCACATGGATCCATATTGGAGCAATGAGCCAGGTGTCTCGACCTCGGGAGAATCCGATATCTCGGCGTTCAAGCTCAACCGCTTCAAAAAATACCTCGACGAAGTCTTCATCCCGATGGCAGAATATGCCAATAGTCACGGTATGTACGTTGTGATGCGCCCTCCTGGCGTATGTCCGAAGGAGATATTTATCGGAGGCCAATACCAGAAGTATCTGCTTACCGTCTGGGGGGTGGTAGCTTCGCACGAGAAACTGCGCAACAATCCTGGTGTGATGTTCGAGCTTGCCAACGAGCCTGTGAACATCATGGGTACCGATGGAACAATCGGTTCGGCGAACGACGCACATGCACAGGCTTGTTCCCAGTTCTTCCAGGCCATCGTTGACAGCATCCGTAACTGTGGAGCCGACAACATCTTGTGGGTGCCGGGTCTCGGCTATCAGTCGCAGTATGCGGGGTATGTAAAATATCCCATCCAGGGTAAGAACATCGGTTATGCTGTTCATTGCTATCCAGGCTGGTATGGCTCCGACAGCGAAAGTGACACTGGTAGTGCTGAACAAGGCGTGGTCACCAAGGGTGCCGGATATCTTGAATTCCAGTCGGGTTGGAATGCGCAAGTGGCTCCTGCCGCTGAAATTGCTCCTATCATCATCACCGAGATGGATTGGGCTCCCATGAAGTACAACGCGTCATGGGGCAAAGCCACGACGGGTATAGCAGGTGGAGTGGGCTTCGGCGCCAATTTCCGCTATATCATGGATCGCACGGGCAATGTCTCCTGGATGCTCTTCACGGGTCCGGAGCTATTGGCGAAATATGACGACAGTGTCCCCGATGGTCAGACGTTCCTTACCGACCCCGAGGCGTGTGCTCGTCCCTGCTACCGTTGGTTCCAGGAATATGCCGACCCGAACTGGCAGTTTGAAGATACATTGAAGATTCGCACCCTCTCGTTCCCGGGCAGTGATGCGCTCTTCAATCCTTCGATATGGGAAAAGGGCACGTACGATGCTTCTACTGGATGTCTTATCACTGGACAATATGGCTTTGGCGGCTGGAATTTCCCGCTGGGCATCGATTTGTCGGCGTGGAAATATCTCGTAGTGGTGATGCAGCAGCCAGCTGTTTCGAACAGCTGGTCGTTCCGCCTTTTCGACGAGAACAATTATTGGACCGGATGCTATCAGAATGACTTCGGTCGTGCGGAGCGTTGTATTGTTCCCTTGCATGAGATGTACCGTGCAGGCACCAATGTGCCTGTCGATCCGAGTCACATCTACATTGCAGGATTCTGGAGCTATGGCAACACTCCGATCTACATTGATCATCTGTATCTCACCAATAATGATGATTATAGCGAGCCCGAAGGTCTGGAGACCGTCAATGCCGACCCGACCACAGAGCCGCTTTATTACACGTTGCAGGGCTTCCCTGTCAAGCATCCTCAGGCGGGAGGCATTTACATTAAGGCCTCGCGACGTTCGGCCAAGTGATACTTTATCTATGGGCCAATCCGTTGGCCCATAGATAGAATCAAATAACATTACCTAACTAAATACCTTTTCATGAATCGACATTTATTATTTCTCGTCGCCGCGCTGTCGCTTACTTGCAACACAGACGGACAGAATCAGGCCCCCGTACAGGTCGATGGGGTGTCGCTCAATGCACGCCAGCCTCTGTCGCCTTTGACTCAGGGCGGTCTCGTCACAGGTCAGTATCGCAATCTCTTCCTCGAAGCAGGCTATACGCAGGCTCAGATTGACCAGAAACTCGATGAAGTGTTCAACGACGTCTTTTTTGGTCCTAACAAGGTCTATTTTGAAGTGGGCGACACCTTGGGCTACATCAGTGATATCAAGAACCACGATGTACGCACCGAAGGCATGTCGTACGGCATGATGATTGCTGTTCAGTTCGACCGAAAGGATATCTTCGACCGTCTTTGGCGATGGAGCAAGAAATATATGCAGATGACCGAAGGCACGATGCCAGGATATTTCCGTTGGAGCTGCAAGACTGATGGTACCCCCAACGCGCAGAGTCCGGCCAGTGACGGTGAGCTCTACTATATCACTTCGCTGCTCTTCGCCTCCAACCTTTGGGGTAATGACAATGGCATCAATTATCTGGGCGAAGCACAGTACATCCTTGATGCCATTCAGCCCAAGACGGTCGAATTCAAGTTCAATCGTGACATGCAAGGAAACCTCTTGGCGAATCCCATTACCATGAACCGTGTCATAAGTCTCATCGACACCACCACTAACCTCATTACTTTTGTTCCAGGAGCACCCTATACCGATCCGTCTTATCACTTGCCTGCATTCTATGAGGTTTGGGCACGTTATGCCCAGGACGGACGCAGCAGCTATTGGCAAGAGTGTGCAAGGGCAAGCCGCGAATACCTGCATCGCAGTATCGATGGAGCAACTGGACTCAATCCCGATTATAACAATTTCGATGGTTCGCTACTTCGAAACGGACGCATCCTGGGAGATGCCTTCCGCTTCGATTCGTGGCGTGTGCCCATGAATATTGCCCTCGACTACTCGTGGAGCTGCGCCGACCGTGTATGGCAGCAGAACTATGGCCATCTCATCCAGAACTTCCTCTATAGTCAGGGTATCGACACCTTTGTCGATCAATACAATGTCGATGGCACACGTCCCAAACAGTTGCTGCGCGCAGGCGACTTCCCCGAGGCCTTGCGTCACAGCATAGGACTCGTCGCCACCTCGGCTGCCGTCTCGTTGGTCTGCACCCATGACAAGGCATACGAGTTTGTCGATGCGCTGTGGAATGCACGTCATGAACCTGACGAGACAGGCTATTTCGATGCTTATTACGATGGTCTGTTGCGTCTCTTCGCTTTCATGCACCTCAGCGGGCGCTATCGTGTCATCGAACGCAGCGACAATTCAAGGTAGATTCTTAAGAAAATCACGTCACAATAATCTGCACGTTTTTATTTGCTATTTTCCGCTATGAAACATTCCGTTATCCTTACCCTTGTTCTTTGGGGCCTTGCTTCACTGACTACAGTTTCCTGGGGCAGCCAGCCAGCTCCACGCAACGAGGTGACAAAGTACAAAATCGTTGAAGAGGGTGGAACAGGGCCTTACAAGGCTGTGATGCAGGAGGTGCAAAGCCTCGAGGCTCACACCCTATTTCTCCCCTCCGACCTTAGCAGCTTTGGTCCTTCCAATCCTTTACCACTCCTCGTATGGGGCAATGGAGCTTGCACCAACTCTCCCTGGGAACACTTCAAGTTCCTCAACGAGATAGCTTCGCACGGCTATCTGGTCATCGCTACAGGCTATTTCCCCGAAGAGGAAGTGCCCTATCGTGGACCGATGTCCACACCTGAACAGCAGACACAGTCCATCAACTGGGCCATTGCGCAGAATCGCGACCCGCACAGTGTCCTCTATCAGAAAGTCGATGAGCACGCCATCTGCGCCTCAGGCATGTCGTGTGGAGGTCTGCAGACGCTCTACAACTGTGCCGATACGCGCATCACGCTGTTGATGATTTGTAACAGCGGCCTCTTCATCGACCCCTCCGTCGCTATGCCCAATATGCCGATGCCAGGCAAGGACCAGCTGCTCCGCGTCCACACGCCAGTCCTCTACATGCTTGGTGGCGAGACCGACATCGCCTACGCCAACGGCATGGATGACTTCCATCGCCTCAACCACGTGCCGGCAATTGCCATCAACTATCCTGTCGGTCATGGTGGAACCTATCGTCAGCCCCATGGCGGCGAGTTCAGCATCCCTGCCATCGCTTGGCTCGACTGGCAGCTCAAGGGCAAAACCGATGCCCGCCAGATGCTACTTGGCCAGCCTTGCGGACTGCAGCAGCGCGAAGGCTGGACAGTCGAGACCAACCAGCTCTTTCAGCAGTGCTACGACCAGCCCGAGGCCTACTATCAGCAGTCGCCCAATGGCCGTCTGACCAGCATCGCTCGCTCTGGCAAGGTCAGCATCTCCTACCTTCAGCAAGCCGATATCCTCACTATCGATGCTGACATCATCTCGACCATTTCCTCAGGCTACGGTACCGAGGATTACGATATGCTTATGGGCAAACGCAGCCATTGCAGCAACCGATACACTGAATGGAAATACTTGCTATCCGATGGCAAGATACTCGCTGTGCGTCTTTACGACAATGGTGTCGCCTGGCATCAGTCCGGAACATCGACCATCGATGTAACCTCTGCCCGCAAGGGTTGGCTCATGAAGTGGAACGAAGCCTATGAGGACTTTTTCGTATGCAATCCCGAACAGCATGTCGGTGATCGCTGGGGTTATCCCGCCCTTTTCGAGATGAGCGACACGTGCTATATGTTGCTTTCCGAGTCGAACATGACACGCGAAAGCGCTGCTTCCAGCATGTATTCGACCGATAAGAGTGCCATTTACGACATTCGTCCTGATGGTGACGAGGATGGCGGTTGGCAGGTGGCTATCGTGGGTAGTTTGTCGGATGTAGTCGAGAGTACTCTCATCGCCGATGTTGCAGCGCCATGCAAGCTCACCGATACCTCGTGGATTCATCCTGGTGTGGCCAGCTGGGTCTATTGGGCATACAACCATGGCTCGAATGACTACGACATCATCAAGCGCTACACCGACATGGCTGCGACTCTTCATCTCCCTTATGTCTTGATTGATGCCGAATGGGACGAGATGAAGAACGGCAAGACCATGGAGGATGCTGTGCGTTATGCCGTCTCGAAGGGTGTCAAGCCGATGATATGGTATAGCAGCAGCATCGGTTGGGTCAATGGCGCTCCAGGTCCAAAGTTCCGTCTCAACAAGCCCGAGGACCGCGAACGCGAGTTTGCTTATATTGAGAGCCTTGGTGTGGTGGGTGTCAAGATCGACTTCTTCTCGGGCGACACCAATCAAAACATGTCCTACATGATCGAACTGCTCGAATCGGCTGCACGTCATCATCTCTGTGTCAACTTCCATGGTGCCACCATCCCACGCGGCTGGCAGCGCACCTATCCCAACCTGCTGAGTACTGAGGCTGTCTATGGTGCCGAGTGGTACAACAACAAGCCTACGCTTACCAAGCGAGCTGCAGCCCACAACGCTACGTTGCCCTTCACTCGCAATGTCATCGGGTCGATGGATTATACTCCTTGTGCTTTCACCGACTCGCAGCATCCACATATCACCACTCATGCCCATGAACTGGCACTCACTGTTCTCTACGAATCTGGCATACAGCACTTGGCTGATCGTCCCGAGAGTTTTCTTGCCCAGCCTCAGGAGGTGCGCGATTACCTCGGCACACTTCCTACAGCCTGGGACGAGACGCTCCTCCTCGCAGGTTATCCCGCCCAGTCGGTTGTCATGGCACGCCGCAAGGGTGCTACGTGGTACATCTGTGGCATCAATGGTACTGACAAGTCTCAGACACTCACTTTCTCGACCTCCCGACTCTCGAATCTTGGGACCGACATCACCTTCTTTGCGGATGGCAAACCGTGGAAGATCACTCATCCTGCCAGTGTTCCCGCTTCGGTGAAATGTCTCCCGCGAGGAGGTTTCATCTTCGTTATCAAATAGAATCCAAGAGAGATATCCAAAATATTCACCACATTTTTCATTATTAATTATTAAATACTTTTAGTATGAAGAATCGTCTTTTATCACTCCTCTGTGTGCTTTGCACACTTGTCCCCACCACTTTTGCCCAGGGCCTCAAGGATGCCTATAAGGACTACTTCAAGGTGGGTGTAGCACTCAATGTTGGCAACCTCACCCCCGAACAGGAAGCCATCGTGGTGCGTGAATTCAACAGTGTGACATGCGAGAATGCTATGAAGCCTGTTTCAGTGCATCCTGCTCCCGGTGTATGGGATTGGGCACAGGCCGACTCTATCGCTAACTTCTGCCGTCGCAACGGCATTAAGATGCGCGGACATTGCCTGGTTTGGCACAATCAGTTCTCCAATTGGATGCTAACCGACAAGAAAGGCAACCCCGTAAAGAAGGAAGTGTTCTATCAGCTGCTTCGTGAACATATCCACACCGTAGTCAACCGCTACAAGGACGTAGTTTATTGCTGGGATGTTGTCAACGAGGCCATGTCGGACGATGGTCGTCCCCGTCGCTGGGGTGAGGCTCCCAACCCTTATCGTGAGTCTGAACTTTACAAGCTTTGCGGCGACGAATTCATTGCCAAGGCATTCGAGTTTGCCCGTGAGGCCGACCCCAACGCACTGCTCTTCTACAACGACTACAACGAATGCGACCCCGGCAAGAGCCAGCGTATTTATAACATGGTCAAGAAAATGAAGGATGCCGGCGTGCCTATCGATGGCATCGGTATGCAGGGTCATTACAATGTCTATGGTCCTTCGATGGAAGATGTTGCTGCAGCCATCGAGCTCTATTCAAAAATCGTTGATCACCTCCATGTCACCGAGCTCGACATCCGTGCCAACGAGCAGATGGGTGGCCAGCTGCAGTTCAGCCGTCAGGGCATGGAGATCAAGCCCTACGTGCGCACCTTGCACGAAGACCAGTATAACTCGCTCTTCCGCACCCTCCGTCGCTATAAGGACAAGATTGACGTTGTCACTTTCTGGAACCTTTCCGACAAGGATTCGTGGGTAGGTGCTTCGAACTATCCGCTTCTTTTCGACAAGGATCTGAAGGAAAAGCATGTATATTATACCGTGCGTGATTTTGATCCAGCTCTCGACAATGCTGTTGTCATCGAGGACTTCAAACCATCTGAGCTCAATCAGCCCGGACAGGAATACCCGATGGTCAATTCGCAGGGTTATGCCCGCTTCCGCATCGATGCTCCTCAGGCTCGTTCGGTTATCGTCAGCCTCGGTCTTGGTGGACGTGGCGGCACCGTGCTTCACAAGGACAAGGACGGCATGTGGGTAGGCACAACCGAAGCGCCTATGGATGAAGGCTTCCACTATTATCATCTCACTATCGATGGCGGTACGTTCAACGATCCCGGAGCCTGCAACTACTACGGTTCGGTACGTTGGGAGTCGGGTATCGAGATTCCTGCCCACGACCGCGACTTCTATGCAATGAAGAACGTGCCTCATGGCCGTGTTCAGGAAGTGTTGTTCTGGAGCGAGAGCACTCAGACCGTACGTCGCGCCATGGTTTATACTCCTCCTTTCTATGGAGAGAAGGTGGGCAAGAAGGCAAAGAAACCTGTTCAGTATCCTGTCCTTTATCTTCAGCATGGTTGGGGTGAAGACGAGACCGCTTGGAGCCGTCAGGGTCATGTTGGTCTGATTATGGACAACCTCATCGCAGAAGGCAAGATCGACCCATTCATCATCGTGATGACCTATGGCATGACCAACGAACTAAAATGGGGACACATGCAGGAGTTCGACTGGACAGCCTTCCAGCGCGTCTTGATGGATGAGCTCGTTCCATATATCGATCAGCACTTCACTACTATCGCCGACCGCGACCATCGCGCTATGGCAGGCTTGTCGATGGGTGGCATGGAGACACGTATGGCTACGTTGGCTCGTCCCGAAATGTTCGGTTACTGGGGTCTGCTCAGTGGTGGCATTTACGAGCCTAAGGATCTTGAGGGTGTGATGGCACCACGCCACATCTTCATCTCGTGCGGCAGCAAGGAGTTCGGCGATCGTGTGAACGCCGCCGTCGAAAGTCTTAACGCTGCTGGCTTCAAAGCCACCGGTTATGTCTCGGAAGGCACTGCACATGAGTTCCTTACCTGGCGTCGCAGCGTCCGTGAGATGGCTCCGCTTCTCTTCAAGTGATCGCTTGTGCTTCTTTATTAATAATCTCTGAAGTGGGCATGGCTATTCGTTTATCGGGTAGCCATGCCTTTTTCTGTCTTTTTTATATCATTTCACTTGGCGGAAATTTTTTTTTCATCTATGTAACAAAGTAAAGGAAAAATGGAACACAAATATTTGTGTATCTTTTTTAAAGTATATATCTTTGCAACGTGAAAATGAAAAAAATTTGATTATAAAGATGTGTTAAGAATTTATAATAATGTGTGTTAGAGGAGCAGGGAGGCCGTGAGGTCTCCCTCTTCTACGTTATATACCAGATTATAAAACTACAAAAATAAGGCATTTTTCTTGCTTTTCTCAAATAAATTCTTTATCTTTGCCCCCGAAATCTACACCATAAAACAAATCTATTATGAAACAATTACTATTCACCCTTGTTCTATTCTTGGCCGTTAGTCTTTCTGTTTCGGCCCAGTGGCTTCGTAAGCCTACACCCAATGATACATTGCAATCGGTGCGCGTGCTCGACAACGGCAATGTAGTCTATAGTATCTATGCCCCCAAGGCCCACATTGTTTCGCTCGCAGGTGATGCTATGCCATGGGGACAGAAGATTGAAGCAAAGGAACATGACAATGGCGTCTGGACCATCGAGGTACCCAATGTCAAGCCCGGTGTCTATCGTTATCACTTTGTTGTGGACGGTCTGCCCGTTTATGATCCCAAGGCACCTGCCACCACCGAACTTACGGCCGTGGCCACAGTTGCTCCCACAGGCAACGAGTTCTTCGCTTACCGCAAGGACATCCCACATGGCGCTATGGCCGTGCGTACTTATGAATCGAAGACCATCGGCGAGACACGCACCATGCGCGTTTGGACTCCCGCAGGCTACGAGAAGGGCAAGGAGAAGCTGCCCGTGCTTTATCTCATCCATGGTGGTGGCGATACCGACACCAGTTGGCCCAATGCAGGAGCAGCAGGCAACATTCTCGACAATCTTTTGGCCGATGGCAAGATTAAACCCATGATTGTCGTGATGCCCAATGGAACCATCGTCGGTCCCAATGTGCAAGACGAAGTGGCACCATTCGCAAAGGATATGATCACTGACATCATCCCCTTCATCGAAAACAATTACCGCGTGCTCACCGACAAGAACCATCGTGCCATCGCAGGTCTTTCGATGGGCGGCATGGAGACGATGGAAACTGCCTTCCAGAACATCGATCTCTTCTCCTACGTCTGGGTATTGAGTAGCAGTTTCAACCCGATGGCTCAGCCTGCCAAGGAAGCAGAGCGTCTCAATGTAGCTGCCAATGCTGCCAAGATCAACAAGAGCTTCAAGGTGCTCGTCTTCACTCAGGGCGGTCCTTCGGATATCGCCTACAAGAACTGCGAGAACACCCGCAAGGAACTCGACAAGGCTGGCATCAAGTATCTCTATGAGGAGAATGCACAAGAAGGCCATAGCTGGGGCACTTGGCGTGCCGACCTCTATGACCTTGCACAGCGCATCTTCAAATAAAATAATAACTATCCGATATGAAAATCAATGCAAACACCATTCTAAATCTTTCTGCAGCCATGACACTTGTCGCCCTTGCCTCATGTAGCTCTCCCAAAGTGCCTGCATTTGGTGTGCGTATCGATGCGCTCGACGATTCTGCTTGGCAACAGTCGATGTGGATTTCGGCAGTCGATGCACCTGTGGTTACTGATGTGGTCACTGACGACAATTTTCGTGCTGCCGATGGTGCTGTATGGTTTGTCTCGACGTTGAAGAACGATCATCGTGTAGTGTCAGCCCGTTGGATGACCACTGGCCTGGGCATCTATAGTCTCTACGTCAACGGCCAACCTGTAGGGCAGGAGGTATTGAAGCCTGGCTTCACACATTATGCCAAGACACGTCGCTCGTTTACCTACGATATCACGGGCGGCATGGATCTTCAGCCGAACGCCGAGAACCAATTGGCTGCACAAGTCACTCCCGGCTGGTGGGCCGACAAGATCATCACGCCATCAGGTCATCAGGGGATGTTGGGTCGCAAGGTGGCCTTTCGTGGTGTCGTGGAACTGACGTTTGACGACGGCACGAAGCGCCTCTATGGCACCAACCTCCCCGATTGGAAGGCTGGTGTGGCGGGACCTGTAAAACATGCCGCTATCTACGACGGCGAGGAGTACGATGCCCGCATCGCTCCCGGATACATGACTCCTGACAAACTCGCAGCCCCTGAGGAGAACAACGAGTTCGCCGGTGACATTCTTCCGTCGAATGGAGCCGAGGTTTACATACGCGAAGACTTGGCGCTTACTCCCGTCAAGGCCTACATCTGGCAAGGTGTCGAAGGTGCCAGTGACGTTGCTTTCGGAAAAGTTGTCGTCACTCGCGAATATGCCCAAGGCGAGGAGATGAATCTCCGACCGGGCGAGACACTTGTCATCGACTTTGGACAAAACTGCTCGGCCGTACCGTCGTTTGTGTTCAAGGCAGCAGAGGGCACCACCCTCACTTGCCTGCCTGCCGAACTGCTTAACGACGGCAATGGAGCCAAGAGTCGCGGTATGGACGGACCCGAAGGAAGTTGCCATCGTCTGAACCTTCGCATTCCCGAACGCGGCATCCGTCTCGACTACACCTTTGCCGACACGGATGACTTTGTAACCTATCGACCGCAATGCACCTTCTTCGGCTATCGTTTCGTAAGCATCACCGCTACTGGCGATGTCGAGCTTCGTTCGATTAAGTCCATTCCTATTTCGTCTATCTCCGAGCAGCTTGAGACGGGCAAGATTACCACGGGCAACAAGGATATCAATCAACTGATCTCGAACACGCTCTGGGGCCAGCGTTCCAACTACCTCAGCGTGCCCACCGATTGCCCGCAGCGCAACGAGCGTTTGGGTTGGACAGCCGACACGCAGGTGTTTACCGCTACGGGAACGTTCTTTGCCAATACTCGTGACTTTTTCCACAAGTGGATGCGCGATATGCGCGATACACAGTCCGAGCGTGGCGGTTTCCCAGGCGTGGCTCCGTGGGGACAGTATGGTTCGACTGAAGGCGACATGATGCGATTGGGTTGGGCTGATGCCGGTGTCATTGTTCCTTGGACCATCTGGAAGCAGTTTGCCGACCTCGACATCATCGACGAGAATTGGGAAGCCATGGATCGCTTTGTCCGTCATGCCAACGACGTGAAGTACGACCACCTGTCGCTCAAAGACGAGAACAGCTACTTCCAATGGGCCGACTGGCTGAGTTACGAGCCTTTGGAAAGCTGCGGCGGTCTTGCGTTCGACAAGAAGGGACTCAAACCCGATGCCGTTGCTTACTGGAGCTATCTTGGAGCATGCTACCTCGTGATTGATGCCGAGATGATGCGCGATATGGCTAACGCCACACATCGTGATGCAGCTCCCTATCAGCAGATGGCCGACGATGCACGCGACTATATCCGCAAAACCTTTTTCGATGCGAAAGGCGACTTCCGCGTGGCTGTGCTCAACACCATGCAGACCCCTGCCCTCTTCGCTCTCAAGGTCGGTGTGGTTGATGGAGATGTTCGTGAAAAGATGAAGACTCGTTTGCGCGAGAATTTCGCAGTTCACGGCAACTGCCTGCAGACGGGCTTCCTGGGCACGTCAATCCTGATGCAGACGTTGACCGAGAACGGTATGTCCGACATCGCGTACGAGTTGCTCTTCCAGCGCAAGAATCCCAGCTGGATTTACTCCATCGACAATGGTGCCACCACGATTTGGGAGCGCTGGAACAGCTACATGATCGAGAATGGCATGGGTCCGCGCGGTATGAACAGTTTCAATCACTATGCCTACGGTTGCGTTTGTCAATGGCTATGGGAGACCTGTGCCGGTATAGCCGCCGATCCTCTTCGTCCAGGATTCAGTCACATTATCATGCGTCCCGTACCTGATACCCGTTTGGGTAAGCTCGATGCCGAATACAAGTCGGCAGCTGGACTTGTCAAGAGCGAGTGGCATTACGAGGGCGACAGTTGGGTATGGACCTTCACCATCCCCGAGGGAGCCTCTGCAACTGTTACCCTGCCAGGCGAGCAGGAGTCGAAGGATTATACCTCAGGTACATATACTTTGAAGAAGGAAATGTGAATGCTCAATGATTTAGAATCACAAAAAAGTACGTGGACTGACAATACTGTCGGTCCACGTTTGTTGTCGTTTCTGGCTGATTTGTACACTTTTTTTGTCGAAAATTTGGTATTTCGGGAAATAGTTGCTATTTTTGCACCGTGAAATGTGGTTGCCACCACATAACCACACAATCTCACATTTTTATAACCTCACATTTCCTACAAATGAAGAAATTATTCGTATTACTTGGTTTGATCAGCATGATTATGTTGGGGGGCTGCGGTAGCAAGCAGAAGCCTGCCGCTTCGACCGATGAGATGGTGAATACCGACAGTATCCTTGCGCCCCAGAGACAGGATCCGAAGAGGATTCCCTACATCTTTTCGGGCGACCTTTCGAAGTACTATTTCGTCAGGATGTGTACCATCACACCCCTTTCGAAGAAAGAACTGGAGGCGATGAACGTTACCGCCGAACCCGACCATCACTACTATATCGCATCGGTGGGCTTGGTGCGCAATGGCGTGCCCTTCGACTTCCCCGTTGACCAGATCGAATGCTTGTATGATATGTGGTTTGTGCCTGCCAAGTTTCCTGATGGCAAGTTCAATGTGCATGCCCAGTTGGTGGATTCGCATCACGTTAGGGTAGGTGAACTCGACTTCAGCGATGCCGTTGAGCTGAAGGACTTGTTGCGCAAATGCCCTGGCGAGGGGGATTACATGGTAATTGAAGATCTCCTCGACGTGGAGCGTTACTTCGACCATCCGTCCAACACGCTCGACATACGCGGGTATATCAAACCTGTGAAAGAGTAGAGGACTTAGAAGTCATGCCCCATGGGGTTCTCCTTGATGCGCTTGGCACGTAGCAGGTGGCTCTTATCCTTCACTTCGGTGCGCTGATCGAGGGTCCATTCGTTCCATACTTTGGTGCAGGCAGGATACTTTTTCCCGGTGATGGCTTCCTTATCGCCTATCGTGAGGGAAGTGTACCATTTGTTAAGTTCGATTTCAGACATATCTTTTGATTTTGATTGTTTGTCTCGTGTTTTCTCAGTTAGTACCGCAAAGATACGCACATTATTTCATATCTCCAAATATTTTGTCGAAATAATTGCTTTTCCTTGATGAAAAAACTTGTATTGTTCTTTTGTCTCTTTCTTTGTGCCATAAGTTGTGTCATCCGCACTTCAGTCGTGATGCTGCCATTGAGCTTGGCCAGCGATATGCCGAGGCGATGTTTGCAACGAAAAATTAATAGATTATGCGTGAATTGCTGTTAGTCTTTTTGGGAGGAGGTCTGGGGTCGATGCTGCGCTATGTCATCAAGCTGCTGCAAAACCATCTTGCCCTCAATCCACTCAGCACGCTGGGACAGACGGTTTTCCCTTGGCCCACGATGGTGGCCAATGTGTTGGGATGTCTGCTCATCGGCATTTTCTATAGTGTGTCGGGCCGAACATCGATGAGCCCTGAGATGCGTCTTTTCCTCACCACGGGACTGTGTGGCGGCTTCACCACGTTCTCAACCTTTTCGAGCGAAGGCATCGACCTCTTGCGAACGGGTCATCCCGGGCTCTTTGCCGCTTACTTCGTCCTGACGCTTGTCTTGGGCTTGGGAGCCGTGCTGCTGGGAGCTTGGCTTGGTGGCAAATAAGCAACCGCACTTTGCACCCACCCGAAATTTGCATGCATGGGTGCAGATTATGGCTTCTAAATTTGGTATTGTGGCCAAAACGAACTATCTTTGCCGCATCTTCTTGAAACAATATCGTAAAACATTAAATAATTCAAAATCATGTCAAAGAAAGCTCTATTGCTCATCCTCGATGGCTGGGGAATCGGTGACGGTTCGAAATCAGATGCCATCGCCAGCACACCTACTCCATATTGGGATTGGCTTTTGGCCACATATCCCCATTCGCAGCTCCGTACCGATGGCCTCAACGTGGGTCTTCCTGCCGGTCAGATGGGTAACTCGGAGGTCGGCCACATGAACATCGGTGGTGGCCGCATCGTCTATCAGGATCTCGTGAAGATCAACATGGCCTGCGAGAATGGCACCATTGCCCAGAATCCCGAGGTTGTCGGTGCATTCGAAAATGCCAAGAAGGGTGGCAGCATCCACTTCATGGGTCTCACCTCGACTGGTGGCGTTCATTCGAGCCTTGCTCATCTGCTGAAGCTCGTTGACCTTGCCAAGGCATACGGCCTGGAGGGCAGGACCTTCCTCCATTGCTTCATGGACGGACGCGACACCGATCCACATTCGGGCATTGGTTTCATCCAGACCGTAAAGGACCACTGCGACAAGGTAGGTTGTGGCGAAATCGCCTCCATCACCGGACGATTCTATGCTATGGACCGCGACAAGCGTTGGGATCGCATCAAGCGCGCTTACGATCAGCTTACAGCAGGTGTGGGCAGCCAGTACAGCGACCCAGTGGAAGGTATGCAGGCTTCGTACGACAACGGTGTGACCGACGAGTTTGTTGAGCCATGCGTATTGGCACGCGACGGCAAGGCCGTGGGCACCATTCAGCCAGGCGATACCGTTATCTTCTTCAACTACCGCAACGACCGCGCCAAGGAGATCACCATGGTGCTCACGCAGGAGGATATGCCTGAGCAGGGCATGAAGACCATCCCGCTCTACTATTGCTGCATGACTCCCTACGATGCCAAGTTCCAGGGTCTGCACATCCTCTTCCCGAAGGAGAACGTCGAGATGACGCTTGGCGAGATTGTCAGCAATGCTGGTCTCAAGCAGCTCCGCATCGCCGAGACCGAGAAGTATGCCCACGTGACCTTCTTCTTCAATGGTGGCCGTGAGGCAGAATATGCAGGTGAGGATCGTTGCCTCGTGCCATCGCCTAAGGTGGCTACTTACGACCTGCAGCCCGAGATGTCGGCACTTATCGTGAAGGACAAGCTTGTCGATGCTATCAAGACGCAGCAGTATGACTTCATCGCCTGCAACTTCGCCAATGGCGATATGGTAGGCCATACGGGCATCTATCCAGCTATCCAGAAGGCTGTCGAGACCATCAATCTCTGCTGCCACGACGTAGTTGAGGCCGCCAAGGCTGCCGATTATGAGGTGCTCATCATCGCCGACCACGGCAACTGCGACTATGCCATCAACCCCGATGGAACACCCAACACAGCCCACTCTCTCAACCCCGTTCCTTGCGTTTATATTAGCAAGAACACCGACGCGAAGATTGCCGATGGCCAGCTTTGCGACGTGGCTCCCACCATCCTCAAGATCATGGGCATCGCTCAGCCCAAGGAGATGACAGGCAAGTGTCTGATTCAGGGTTAAGAAGGGTTCGAAAGGTTCTGAAAGGTTCGAAAGGCAATGGGCCAAAGAATCAAATTTCAATCAATACTACTCATCGGCATCTGTGCATTGATTTGTGCAGATGCCGATGCTGCTTCTTACGAGCATGTCTCGTTCGACGACACGCAGCGCTATTCGCGCCTCGTCATCGATGCGCGACTGGGTGATTTCTATGCCAACAAGAATCCGATGGGATTCCGGACCTTCGACGAGGACGGCGCTGTGGTCGGTGGGCCTGCCGATGGGTCGAAGGTGAATATGCCGATAGTTATCAAGGTTGGTCGACACCGATTCAAAGTTTCCAAACCATACTCCACAAAACTACGACCTGCTGGGGCGCAGGATAACGAATGGCAATCAGCGCACCTTTACGATTCAGCAAGGTCGAAGTATTTCTATTCAAAAATAGAGGAGAAGCAAATTATACTTTCATCCCCCACTTCCAATAGATCTGCCCAAGCGATGAGGGCGTGCCGATAACTGTAGAGCACATCTTCGCGCGCACAAATCAAAGCGACGCCCGGAAGCCACTTCTCTTGCAAGTCATAATGAAGTGCCATCGCGATGCATCATGCCACAAAGGGGCAATCGTCGAGGGTGGCTCGGCGTATTTCGATCTTTTTCCTAAATCTTCAATTTTTGGTTAGTGGAATAAACGAAAATTGCCCAAAATCGTTTAGTGCAGTAAACGAAAATTGGCAATAAACGTTTAGTACACTAACCTTTTTTTGTTTTATTTTGGTTATTTCAAAAAGATATTATATCTTTGCTGCGAACTTTTCATCAAATAGAAATAAATATGGAATCTTTATTCAAAAAACATCGCATACTCATTTCTCAAGTCAGCACAAAAATCATTCGGGAAATGATGAACACGGTCAATTGGAATCAGCAATTGGTAGCCATTCGCGGATCTCGAGGAGTTGGCAAGACCACACTTTTACGTCAGTACATCAAGGAGCATTATGGAGTCAATGCAGGCAAAGCCCTCTATTGTGTGTTGGATAGCATGTACTTTACCAATCATACATTATTAGAATTGGCAGAGAACTTCTATATTATGGGAGGCAAACATTTGTTTCTCGACGAAGTTCACAAATACCCTACCTGGAGCAAGGAGCTGAAGGAGATTATCGACTTGTGGCCCGATATGAAAATTACCTTTACAGGTTCGTCGCTGATACAAATCCTGAACGCTGATGCCGACTTGTCACGAAGAGTGCTCAGTTACAATATGGCTGGATTGTCCTTCAGAGAGTTCCTTCATTTTTATAAAGGCATTACATTACCTGTTTATAAGTTAGAAGAGATTTTGACAGATGCGGATGCTATCTGCGAAGAGGTTCGCAAAGCTTGTCATCCCCAACCCCTTTTTGAGGAGTACCTGCACGTGGGCTACTATCCTTTCTACGATGGCAACGAGATCGAGTACGACTGGCGTATCGAAAATGTGGTCAGTTTCATTATCGACCAGGAGATGACTCAGTTCTGCGGCGTTGATCCTGCTTATACACGAAAACTAAAAGCCCTGATGATGTATCTCGCAGAGAATACGCCCTATGAAGTTAACATAAACAAGCTCTCTTCCTATTTGGAAATCAATAAGACAACCGTGCTCAATTACTTAGCGAGTATGCAAAGAGCAGAACTGCTGAATTTACTCTATTCCGATAACAAATCGGTAACAAAGATGCAGAAGCCCGACAAGATCTATATCCACAACCCCAATATGTTGTGCGCCTTAGGTGCGAAGCAGAACATCGGGACGATGAGGGAGTGCTTTGTGGTGAACCAATTATCGAAAGACCACACCGTAGAATACGGAAAGACGAAAGGAGACTTCCGAGTGAATGGAAAAATCACTTTCGAAGTAGGAGGCAAGGACAAGACATTCGATCAAATTGCCGATATGCCTAACTCGTACATTTTAGCAGACTCGATGGAGTTTCCCATCGGAAAGAAACTACCTCTTTGGACTGTCGGGCTTCTGTATTGAGTCATTCAAGTTTCTGAAGAGTCATTGTGAAGCTTCCCATCTATAAAACAATTCCGACAATAGTTGAAGTTTGTGCTGCCATCTGCATTCGTTCCGCAGTCTTCGATACATGTCAAGGGCGAGCCACAATTCATACAGAACAGAGGCAGTTGTCCCTCCTGGAACGCTTTGGTCTTCGTGGGGAACGTCGCTTCGTAGGTCTCGAAAGCCTCAGGGTTCTCGAAGGCCACGAAGTAGCCCTTGGGAGGGCAATAGGTGGCCTCGGTGATACCATTCGATGCCAACCATCCTGGGATTAGTTCCTGAGCGAGGAAGTAGGGGACTTCGGCATCTTTTGGCTCATCGTGATAATGGATGTTCAACTTGCTGGCAAGATCGAAGCCCGCATGACTGTAAAAATCGATGTTGCCCTCCATGCATAGGAACCCGACACCCAACTCCTGTGCTTTTTCTAAGGCATACTGTAGTAACTTCAGTCCATAGCCTTTGCGTTTGTAGTCGGGATGGATGCTGATGGGTCCGAAAGTCCACGAAGGGAAGCGGCTGCCGTCTTCTAACTCCAATTCTGCCTTCGAGAACATCACATGGCCGATGATTTTATCATCTTCTTCCATCACGAAATCAAGTTCAGGGATAAAGTCGGGGTTGTTCCTATACTGGTTGAGCACATAATGCTCGGTGCATCCGGGACGATAGACGTTCCAGAATGACTCGCGTGTGAGGTTTTCTACCTCACGATAATCTTTGGGTTGTTCTAATCTGATATTCATGGCTTTGTTTATTATATTTTTCATTTTCGATTGATTTTAAGGGATCTGTGATTGTTGATGTTGAGTAGATAGATGCCCTTGGGGAGAGAAGCAAGTGAAACTTCTTGACGATTGTCGATTGCCTTGACAAAGTTTGGATAGAAAGTGCCATCAACACCATAGAGCCGAACCATGGTGCCTGGTGGAATGTTGGAGATTACGATTCGGTCATCTCCCTGCCAGATGATGGTGTATTCTTCATCCACACGAGGAGACCGTATGTCGGACAAATCCTCCTTGAAATGAAAGTTCGCCACATTCACCAATTCTATTTCTGTCTTCTGGCCTTCAGCACTGACGATAAGACTCTGTTCAGCAAAGGTGAGCATAGGTCGCGTGGAGAGAGCAAACGACATATCTGTTCCATCGATGAAGTCAATCACCAACAGATATTCTTTTGCCCACACCATACTGCTCATGCAAAGGCAGAATAATAGAAGAAATAATCTCTTCATGAATGTTTGTTATTGGGTTTCAAAATACAAAGAAACAATTTTAGCGATCTATGACTACGGACATACAGGGCGCACAGATCTTCTGATGAGTCGACTGCTTTTGGAACAATTATAGACGGAATAATAGAATGCAAAGTTATACGCTTCATCCCCAATCGAATCGTGGGCGAATGTTGAAGACCAGAATTTGCCATAATTTGCGAAGCTGAAGATTCTTCCTTGCTTCTCTCCTGCAGCAGGTAAGAAAATTGACCCTTTATTCGAACCAATCACAAGTCGTCCCGGTAGTTTGTTCTTGGTTGCCCTTTTTATCGTGCAATATTTCATCAATTCCTCTATCTGGGATTGAGTAGGCATGCGCCATGAACCACCCCATTGTACATGAGCTACATCATATAAGGTACCAGAAATATCATCGCCAATATATACATATTTGCCGGTGTTATTATTCCGAAAGCTATATTCGTCATTCTCTTCCGTCTCTCCCCACGCATAATAACCTCCAAATTCTTCAGGCATCGAAGCTCCTACATTACAACATGCCCACTTTGTCCCGCTCGGTAATCCCAGGTCAATCATGTGAGGATGATTTTCGTCAGGACAACGCTTCAAGGTTTGTGTGTCACATCCTGCCAAGACGAGACATAGCACAAATAGGAGAATAATATGTTTTTTCATTGTTTTAGTACTCTTATGAGATTCTTTTGGCAAAGTTATAGAAAAAAACTCATACTTCCAAATCCAAAGATAAAAAATCTTGTTTTTAACCCCTCAAACCCCACGAAAACAGATTCTACAACGAAAAAAGTGAGTAAAAAGAGTAGAAATTGTTGTTTTTTGAAGCAAGCATTGTTGGTCATGGTGTTTCCATTATTTATTAGTATTTCTGCAGTTGTGCCATTATTTAGTGCTGAGCAACGGGAAATAGATTCAAAGATGTGAAACACCACTTGTTCAGACCGCTATCCGTAACAATACAAAAACTTAATGTATTGACACGGAACTTTTTCTTATTCTGTCGCCACCTGTCACTATTTGTCGCTTTTTTTGCGATGCTTCTTGCATATATCAGAATTAAATTCTATCTTTGCAGCGTGAAATTTGAAAAGAACGATTTATGAAACAAGATCTGACAACAACAAATGGTTTTTTGCAAACCGACGATTCTGAATATATGAGACTCGTATCTCTAATTTCAGGTTTGTGGGAGAAAGCAAGAGAGAAGGCAGCACTTGCTATAAACACGGAGTTGCTTGATGCAAATTGGCAAACAGGCAGATATATTGTGGAGTTTGAACAAGGTGGTAACACAAAAGCACGATATGGTGAGCAGTTAATCACAAATCTTGCCAAGGACTTGACACACCTAAAAGGAAGAGGATTTAGCCGTTCTAATCTTAATTATATGCGTAAGTTATATCTGACCTTCCCAAAAAGTGAGACATTGTCTCACCAATTGACATGGAGCCATTATTTTGAACTTCTCAAGTGTGATGACGAGTTGGAAATGCACTTCTACATGAAGGAGTGTATCAAAGAAGGATGGAGAGTTAGAGAATTGAAACGGCAAATCTATCGGTATTGTGTTGGGGGCAAAAAAGGACGAACTCCTGATGGAGTACGCTCTTCAGGGTATAGACAATCAACTCTTTGCAGCACGTTATCAACTATACTTGCCTAATCGTGACGAGCTTCAATCACAATTAGACAAATTGCTTGATAATTCTAAGGAATGATAACTGTTCTTGCAATAAGATTGGATAAAAATATAGAAAAGGTAAAAAATGCTTTATCTAGCGATGTCCTGACATTTTGTTTGTCAAAAGGCAGAGAGGAGTCCATAATCAGAGCGGTGACATGCAAAAATCTATAAAATAATCGACGATTATTTGGAAAATTCGATTTAATATTGTAAATTTGCAGCGAAATTAGAAACTAACATTATCTTACAATATGAAAAATGTTTTTATAGCTTCGCTATTCACTGCAGTTTTGTTGGGTGCTGCAATGCCGATGCAGGCATCGACAGCTCCTGCTGCAAAGATGACGACACCGACCGCTGGCACTTTCGAGGCCGGCAAGGGGACATTTCTCCTCAATGGAGAGCCATTTGTTGTCAAGGCTGCCGAGGTGCATTATCCTCGCATCCCCCGTCCCTATTGGGAACACCGCATCCAGATGTGCAAGGCACTTGGCATGAATACGCTTTGTCTCTATGTGTTCTGGAATATCCATGAGCAGCAGGAAGGTGTTTTCGACTTCACCGAAAACAATGACCTCCGCGCCTTCATCCAGTTGGCCCAGAAGAACGGCATGTATATCATCCTTCGTCCCGGTCCGTATGTTTGTGCCGAATGGGAGATGGGAGGTCTGCCGTGGTGGTTGCTCAAGAAGAAGGACATCCGTCTGCGTGAGCTCGACCCCTATTTCATGGAGCGACTGAAGATCTTCGAGACGAAAGTGGCCGAACAGGTGGCCGAACTCACCATCGACAAGGGCGGTCCCATCATCATGGTGCAGGTCGAGAACGAATACGGTTCGTATGGTGTCGATAAGCCTTATGTGAGTGCCGTACGAGACGCTTTGCGTGAGGTGGGCTTCGACAAGGTGCAGTTGTTCCAGTGCGACTGGTCGAGCAACTTCACCAACAACGGTCTCGACGATCTCATCTGGACGATGAACTTCGGCACGGGTGCCAATATCGACAACGAGTTCCGTCGTCTCGGCGAACTGCGTCCTGATGCTCCGAAGATGTGCTCTGAGTTCTGGAGCGGATGGTTCGACAAGTGGGGCGGCAAGCATGAGACGCGTGGCTCGAAGGATATGGTCGATGGCCTCGACGAAATGTTGTCGAAGGGCATCTCCTTCTCGCTCTACATGACGCATGGCGGCACCAACTGGGGCCACTGGGCAGGTGCCAACAGCCCGGGCTTCGCTCCCGACGTGACCAGCTATGATTACGACGCTCCCATCAACGAGGCAGGTCAGGCTACGCCCAAGTACTACGAGCTGCGTGCAATGCTGGGCAAATACATGGACGGACAGAAGCAGAGCAAGGTGCCTGCTGCCATTCCTACCATCGCCATCCCCAAGATTCAGTTCACCGAGGTGGCTCCCATCTTCGACAATCTTCCTGCCGGTAAGGTCACCAGTGGCATCAAGACCATGGAGGAGTTCGATCAGGGTTGGGGTATCATCAACTATCGTTATACTTTCGACCAGGACATCCCAGCCAGTGTGCTCCGTGTTACCGAGCCTCATGACTATGCACAGATCTTCGTGAATGGCGTGAAGGTGGGTGCTCTCGATCGTCGCGAGCACGAGACCGAGATGAAGATGCCGGCTGTCAAGAAGGGCGACCAGCTCGACATCCTGGTGGAAGCCATGGGACGCATCAACTTCGGACGTGCCATCAAGGACTTCAAGGGCATCACCGAGAAGGTGGAGTTTATCTACCAGATTGGTGCCGAGTCGTCGGCTACCGTCACTGTCGAGCCAACACTTTGGACTGTCTATAACATCGACGACGACTACGAGACCGTGAAGGCCATGCGTTGGCAACCGCTTGCCAAGGCCGAACAGTATCCTGCTGCTGCCTATCGTGCCACCTTCAAGCTCAATAAGGTGGGTGATACCTTCATCAATCTGGAGACCTGGGGCAAGGGTCAGCTTTATGTCAATGGTCATCCGATGGGCCGTTTCTGGCAGATTGGCCCTCAGCAGACATTGTATATGCCAGGCTGCTGGCTCAAGAAGGGCGAGAACGAAATCATCGTGGTCGATATTGTCGGCCCGAATGATCCTGTAGCCGAGGGACTGAAGGAACCCATCATCGACCGCCTCAATCTCAAGGGCCCGCAGACGCACCGCAAGCAAGGCGAGAACCTCGACCTCAGTGGCGAGAAACCCGTGAAGGAAGGAAGCTTTGCTGCCGGCAATGGCTGGCAGGAGGTTCGTTTCGACCAGCCCGTTTCGGGACGTTATGTCTGCATCGAAGCCCTTAATGTACACGATGCAAAGGCTCCCGAAGGCAAGGTGGCCAAAGGAATTGCCTGTATCGCCGAATGGTATATGCTCGACGAACAGGGCAAGCGACTGAGCCGCGAGCCTTGGCAGGCCGATTATGCCGATGACGAGAACATCACCGACGGCAACCAGACTGCCGACAAGATCTTCGACCTGCAGGAGAGCACCTATTGGAGCACCAACCGCAAGTCGGCCTTCCCCCACCAGCTCATCATCGACCTGGGCAAGGACTACACCTTTGGCGGCTTCCAGTATCTGCCTCGTGCCGAAGCTGGCGCTCCTGGCAGCATCTGCGACTATCGCATCTATGTGAAGTCTGCGACCTTTAAGAAGTAAAGAAATGTTCGACGAAACTCATCCGTTCTATCGCTTCCACTACTGCCCGCTGTGCGGCAGCAATCGTTTCGTGGAGCATGGCCCGCAGGCACGGCATTGCGAGGATTGCGGTTTCACCTATTATACCAATCCTCGCGGTGCCACCGTCGCCGTGATTGTCAACGACCTGGGAGAAATCCTTTGTGGCCGACGTGCTCACAACCCAGCCAAGGGCACCAGGGACATGGTAGGCGGATTCCTCGACCTCGACGAGACCGCCGAAGAGGGCATGTGCCGCGAGATCAGGGAGGAAACCGGATTGGAGGTCAAGCCCGAGAATCTGCGTTACCTCTTCAGCCAGCCCAACCGTTATCCCTATTCGGGCATCATGTGCCGCACCATCGACCTCTTCTTCGAAGTGCGTGTCGAAGGCCGTCCCCAGGTCGGCAACCTCGATGACATCTCTTCCCTTGAGTGGGTTCCGCTGAAGGACCTCAACATCGACGAGTTCGGTCTCGCCTCGGTGCGCCTCGGCTTGACGAAGTACCTCAACCTCTCAAACCCCTCTTAACCCCTCAAACCCCTCAAACTCTTTCCACCTTTCTAAATCCAAAAGGCTATGATTCGCCAATATCTACTTTTGACACTTCTCTTCCTGTTGCCTTGCTCCCTCGTGGCGCAAGACAGCGTGCTTGTCACCCTGCGTGGTATTGTCACCGATCATGACAATGGCAAGCGTTTGCCCGACGTGCAGGTACATGTGGGTGGCTCCAATGTGGCCACCATGACCAATGCCGATGGTCGGTTCAGCCTACGACTGACCCAGATGCCCGAGCGTCTGCTTTTCTCTTCGTTAGGCTATGCCACTGTGGTGGTAGGTCGCGAGGAGCTCGAAAAGACACAGCCCGTGCAGGAAGGCAAGCCCGTGCAGGAACTCCGTATCTCTATGCAGACTCGTTTCACCTTCCTGAACGACGTCTTTGTCTATTCGCCCGAAAACATCCTCAATGCCGCCATCGAACGCATTCCGCAGAACTTCCCGGTTTTGTCACAGAGTTACGAGGCATTCTATCGTGAGACGATACAGAAGCGCAACAAGTATGTGAGCGTGTCGGAGGCCGTGATGGAGCTTTACAAAACGAGTTACGAAGAATCTCCGCAGCGCGACATGGCCTGCATGGTAAAAGGGCGTAGTCTGCTTAGCCAACGCGCCAGGGACACTGTTTCGGTGCATGTGATGGGCGGACCGATCGAGTCGCTGATGCTCGATCTGGTCAAGAACCGCGAACTGTTCCTCAATCCTGAGATGTTGCAACGCTATGTTCTCGAGATTGAGACTCCGCAGACCATCGACAACCGCCCGCAGTATGTCATCTCCTTCCGTCCGGGGACGACCTACATCGATCCGCTGTTCAGTGGAAAGATCTTCATCGATTACGCTAACCTCACCTTCACGCGTATCGAGTACAATATGGATATGAGCGATGTGGGAAAAGCATCGGCAGCCATCCTTGCCAAGAAGCCTTTCGGCATGCGCTTCAAGGCACGTGGCCTCAGTATTGTGATGAACTATCATTTCGATGGACATCTCAGCTACCTGCGTTACCTTGGTGTAACCTATAAGTTCGATTGCGACTGGAAGAAACGCGGCTTCGCCACCCATTACGAAGCCAACTCCGAGATGCTGATCACCGATATCAAGCCCATGGGCATCCGGCCCAACCGTCATACAGCCTTCCGTCAACACGACACGTTGGCGCGTCAACTGAAAGACTTCGATGATCCCGATTTCTGGAAGGACTACAACATCCTGCTCCCTACCGAGAGTCTCGAAAATGCCTTCCGTCGCATCAAGAAGACGTATAATCAATAAAATTTAATGAAACCATTCAAATTTGAGCCATTTTTGAAGACCACCATTTGGGGTGGCAAACAGATAGCAGCATTCAAGAATATCGATATTGATAAACAGAATGTCGGTGAATCGTGGGAGATCAGTGACATCCCCGGTTGTGAGAGCATCGTTGCTTCGGGCAGCGATAAGGGTCTCACGTTGGTCGAACTGATCAAAAAATACAAGGAACTGCTCGTGGGCAAGAAGGTCTATGCGAAGTTCGGTGACCGTTTTCCGCTGCTTGTGAAGTTCATCGATTCGCATCAGAACCTTTCGGTGCAGGTTCATCCCAACGATGAACTTGCCATGAAACGTCATCACTGTCCTGGCAAGAGCGAGATGTGGTATGTCATCAATGCTGAGCCAGGAGCCAAGATCTATACGGGTTTGCGCAAGGAGATTACTCCCGAGCAGTATGAGCGGATGGTAACCACAGAGACCGTCGATGGTTATTCGCCGATCATGGATGTCATTGCCACTTACGAGGCACATTCAGGCGACATCTACTTCCTGCCAGCTGGACGCCTTCATGCCATAGGTGCAGGTTGCTTCCTTGCCGAGATACAAGAGACCAGCGACATCACCTATCGTGTCTATGATTACGGCCGTCGCGATGCTAACGGTAATACGCGAGAACTCCATATCGAACAGGCCAAGGATGCCATTGACTATCACGTCTATCCCGAGTATCGCAGCACTTACGACAGCACCCTCCTCGATGCTCCATTGGTGCATTGTCCGTTTTTCAACGTCAATCGTGTGGTGGTGCATGAGGCCATGGATATCGATTACCAGGTCGATTCGTTCGTCATCGTCCTCTGTCTGAGAGGAGAAGCTACGGTCAATGGAATGGACGTTCGTCAGGGCGAATCCCTTCTTGTTCCTGCTTGCAACAACAAGCTGTATTTCTTAGGTAATGGTATATTCCTCACGGCTACTATTTAGATTCGAAAACATGGCAAATTTGCTACCTTTAAAAAACTCGCCATGTATTTCATCGGTAAAAATGTGTATTTCGTCGGTAACTTGAAAAAAACATTGAAAAAACATTGAAAAAAATTTGGAAGGTATTCAGAAAATCATCATATTTGCAACGGACAACCTTGCATAGAATTCCATTAGCCACGAGATAGATCCATGAACACCATCCCTATGTGACGTGGCTTAGCGAAGCTGTGGAAATTATATGAACTTCCACTTTTATTGAAATTACTTTTTTCGTCAATTAATATGAGAACAATTATTACATTTAAGACACACAGTCAATAATAATGGGAATCAATAATAAAGCAAAGGTTTTGCTGCTCCTTCTGTTCTATTGCAGCATAATGAATTGTCGAAGCAATAACTATGCCTCGAAGGATGATTACAGCCATATTTTCTCGTTAAAAAGTGATACCCTATATTTGGACAAGGAGAAGTTTGACCTTAATATAGATGATAATATAGATACAGCCTGCAAATGGCGAGACGCATATTACTTAATGCTTTCTGGTGCCTTTTTATCTGTATCGGAAAACTTGATGGAGATACATCAGATTGAACCTCCTGAAGTTGAACCGACATGTTTTGGTACAGAGCTTTTTGTAAGGAATGATTCCTTAATGATATCAAGCTACGACGAGAAAGATTGGATACAGTATTACAATCCACTATATAACAAATGGGATGTGATAGAAGAAAAACCTCGTGAACCATATAAGCGAATCCAACTTATTCGTGAAGATGACACCTATAAGATTCTTTTCCATGACATGGGGGAATTTGGAGGAAGGCTTTTCTTCGTTGACAAACAGACCGGACAGGAGTACTTCTATCGAATAAATTGTGAAAGGGTAATACAATATCAGAATGACTACTATCTCATCTGTCTTGATAGAATATTCAGAATACATGATCCTGCTCAGAATAATATCGAACTGATACTGAAAGAGGATGAATATGTATATGATGATTTCACTTCCTGTTATGTTTCTGCATTTATCCTTTCGGAAGAACTCTATTTCGTGGCCAATAATCAAGAAGAAACCTATGTCGCTCGCTTAAATGGTCAGAAGCTTGAATATGTCTTTGGCCTTGGCCAGCAATATAATTTCTTGAATGATTATAATTATAATCTCGTAGCAAATCAATTTGATGATAGAGTATTGCTGAAATTCTATAGATATGAATCCAATCCATCATGTGGCATCATGGATATAGAGGGCAATCAGATTCGGTTGTTATTCTTTTGCATCGGCAAAAGACCCGACAACACTTCGACCAGCTATATTTTATGCGTCAGCAATTTTATGTGACCTATTGGAGGTCACAATTTTCCGGCAGAGTCTCGGCTATTGAAGCCAGAGACGAGGCATTTTCACCTAAATATCAATGAAAGCATTTGTTGTTATATAGAAGAAGCGGAACAACCAACTTATATAAACCCTTATACTAAATTATTATGAAAAAGTTATTTGCCTTTTTATCTATGTTCCTCGTCACCAGTATGGCGATGGGTGAGAGCAAATACTATCCTGTGGGTACGACTTGGACTGAAGTGGAAACTTATGGGGCAAATAATGATACCGTTAAGTTAATAAATACTCTTCAATTTGAGATTGACAAACTTTCGATATCAAATGTGAAATGTGAAAACGATTCCATCTATTGTAAATTGGAATACGAGGATTTTGACACTACAACTGAAGAACCAGGAGAGCCAGAGTTACCCATTTATTATTTGATTGTTTCTTTGCCTTTGGATATTCTTGAATTCGAAATCGAAGTGTTGAGTAGAGAAATCACGACTATAAATTTGGATTATCCGATAATGCCCGTTCAAATTCCAGACATACCTTCGATTCCTTATGTTGACCCTGGGTTTACAGAACCCAATGAGGAGATATATTCACAAACAGATCCATTCCCCGATGAGATTGCTTCGCTGGCATGGACCCTTCGTCGTCAAGGTTATGAAAA
>JAFZBE010000010.1 GCA_017561935.1 Bacteroidales bacterium
TTAAGAGGGGTTAAGAGGGGGTTAAGAGGGGTTAAGAGGGGTTAAGAGGGGTTAAGAGGGGTTAAGAGGGGGTTAAGAGGGGGACGTGGGTTTTATCGGGGCAAAGATAGGAAGAAGTTGCGAGAAATGCAAATTTTGTCACCTAAAAGATGCAAAAATGGGTGAAAAAGTGCCGTTATTGCTCAGTGAAAACTAAAATCGTACATTTTTTCATCAAAATATTTGGGAATTTCAAGAAATTCCTTTATCTTTGCACCCGCTAATCAAGATTTAGCCTATATGGTGGGTATAGTTCAGTTGGTTAGAGCGACAGATTGTGGTTCTGTATGTCGTGGGTTCGAGTCCCACTACCCACCCAGCTTTTTCAAAGCCTATATGGCGCTTTCATCTAGCGGTTAGGATACCGGCCTCTCACGCCGGGTACACGGGTTCGAGTCCCGTAGGCGCTACACTAAACCAATCATCGAAAGGTGGTTGGTTTTTCTTTTTTCTCCCTTGAGGTTTTGTTTTGTGGAGTTTATTCGAATGTCAGATAAGGGAGAATCAGTTGAATCTGTTCGGACGAGAACGTGCTAAGCTGTTGAAACTCTACAATAGAAGCGATTCGCTTATGACGTGTGCGGTAACGAACTATTTCGACAGCCTGTTCGTGCGAGATATAAGGGTGTCGTTGCAGTTCTGACACAGTAGCATCATTGACACGAATGAAGCGTAGTCGAGAGGCGTCGGTTGTGAACCAAATTGTACACCATTCCTCCATGTAATCTTTTGCGGCATCCCAGGTGAGAAATTCCTGCAGTTGCCAGGGATTGTAGAATCCGCCGTAACGTTGGCGATATTTGAGTATCACCGATGCTGTTCGTTCGGCAATGCCAGGGATTCTGATGAGGGTCAGACTGTCGATGGTATTGAGGTCAAACAGATGTGCCTCGGTGAATTTGCGTGGGCGTTCTTCCGTCTGAGGGGAAAAAAGTGCGGATTGGGTTACGTTGGTTCGGGATGCACTATCGTATTTGGCGGTAGATTCATCTGAGGGTTGCAAAGGTTTGTCGTTCGGGGAGTTCCCTTGTCTGGACTTCGAAGACCCCTGACGATAATGGTCGGGGCTATTTCGATTGTATGAGTGATTGTAGCTGTTGCTCCTTTGGTTGTAGCTGTAGCTGGGTGTGGCATTGGGCAGAATGCGCAACCGGGTTGTGTCGGCCATCAGTTGGTTCACTTGGGCTTCGAGGATTTCGATGCGCTCCTCTTGTTGGTGCATCAAAACGAAGAAACGTGCCACACTGATACCCATCAGGAAGATGATGAGCACCATGAGGCTACGACGAAGGTGCGGAGGTATCAGCTTGCGATCGCCAGTCATTTTTGTAAGCGTAAGTAGGAACATGCCAAATGGGATACATGTGTTGCGTGTATCCCATTCGGCAATATATGGATAGAAACCTAAGTCGGGGTGTTACTTCTCTTCCTTCTTAGCAGCTGGTTTCTTGGGAGCGGGCTTCTTGGGGGCTGGTTTCTTGGCAGAAGCTTTCTTTTCCTCAAGTTTCTTCTCAGCTTTTTCAAGCTGTGCCTGGAGTTTCTCAATCACCTTGCCCTGCTCGTTGATCTGCTTAAGCAGCGGGTTGAGTTCCTCGTTCTCAACTTCCTCTGGGAATTCCTGCTTGAGGCGGATCTCCATGTCGCTGACGATGTTCATATAGTTGGTGAATGCGTCGAAGCTGGAGTCGTATGGTGAGAATGGAACATAGGCACCCATCTTGGTTGACATGAACTTGAAGTGGTCGGCCGAAAGCAGATATGCAAAATCTTGACGGAGGATCTCGTTGTTGGACATGTGGAGACGCTCGGAGATCGAGTAGATGGCACGGATAGCCTCGTTCTGGAGGTCATTGCCCATCCACGCGCTGACGTCCTTGTCATAGCCGTCCCAAGAAATGGGGTGACCAACGTTGGCAACAGCGATGGGTGAGATGTTCTCCCAGCATTCGGCAGGAGTAGCAAAGCGGATTCCCTTCTGCTCGGCGAAATATGGCAGGGCCTTGAAGAAGTTGAAGATGCCGCTCGACTCGGGATTCATGCCTCCGATGACATCGAAGTTCATGGCGATAAGATAAACCTTCTCTTCGGCAGGGGAATCAGCAATCCAGCCCATGTACTGGCCAGCGTCGAGACCATATTGGAAGTTGAGGCATATATCCTCAGAGAGCTTGGTGTTGCGGAACATCAGGCCCACATCCTGTTTGGCAGCGGTGGAGTAAACGTAGTTGGGCGACTTCCAGCCAAGGACGTGGCGGGTTCCCTCGGTCACGACACCCTTGAAGCCCATAGCGGCAATCTCGGCTCCGATCTCATCATTGTAGATGAAGCCCGTGTTGACGAAGGTCTTGGAGTTATACTGGAAGGTATCGCTGATGATCTTCTTCTGGAGGTCAACCTGATACTTGAAGTCCTCTGGATCGACAAGCGAAGAGAGTGAGTGAGAATAGGTCTCGCAGCAGAGCTCGCAGCAACCGGTGGCAACCAGCTCACGCACGCAGTCGAGGAACTCGGGGCAATACATTTCGAACTGCTCCATGGCTACACCCGAGATGGAAAGAGCTACCTTGAACTTCTTGTCGGAAGCCTCAATCATTTCCAGAAGCATCTTCGAAGCAGGGATATAGCTCTGATATGCCAAGCGCTTTAGGATTTCCTCGTTGGCATAATCGTCATAATAGTAATGGTCTGCACCGATATCGTAGAAACGATATTTCTTCAGACGGAAAGGCTGATGTATCTCAAACAGCAAACAAACGGTTTTCATAATTAACAATTAAAAGAATTAATAATTAACAATTAAATTCCTGGTCGCTGTTTAGGACCAGCCTAATAATCTCTTGTAAGCGTCAACAACGCGGCGGCCTACCTTCTCCCAAGTAATCTGGTTGACCTCGTTGCGACCCTTCTCTTGCATGAACTTGTGAAGTTCGGGATAGGTAATAAGGGCATACATGGCGTCGGCCATGGCATCGATGTCCCAATAGTCGCACTTGAAGCAATAGTCGAGAATTTCACCGCAGCCCGATTGCTTCGAGATGATCGAAGGCACACCACACTGCATGGCCTCAAGTGGAGAGATGCCGAACGGTTCAGATACCGAAGGCATTACATAGACATCGCTGACCTTGAACATTTCATACACCTGCTTGCCGCGAAGGAAGCCGGTGAAGTGGAATCGGTCGGCCAGTCCCTTCTGCGCTACCAGATGAATCATCGATTCCATCAGGTCGCCGTTGCCCGCCATCACGACGCGTGCATTGGGCGCTTTCTGCAGGCAGCGTGAGGCAGCCTCGACAAAGTATTCACAGCCTTTCTGTGCCGTGATACGGCCCAGGAAAGTGATGACTTTCTCGTCGGTGCCGCGCTTGGCCTCCATGTCAAGCACTTCCTGCGACATGGGTTCCACGGCGTTGTGCATGGCAATACACTTGGCGGGATCCTGATGATAATGGTTGATGACTGTCTGACGTGTCAGCTCGGATACGCACTGGATTTGGTCGGCGTTGTTCATGCCATCGAGCTCGATCTTGAAGGTCGGGTCGTTGGCATCGCACATGCCTCGTGTGCGGTCGAACTGCGTGGCGTGAACGTGGATGACGAGGGGCTTGCCGGTCACTTGCTTGGCATGGATGCCGGCGGGATAGGTGAGCCAGTCGTGGGCATGGATCACATCGAAGCCGCCATGCTGCAATACCTTGCGGGCAATGACACCTGCTACAATGGAATAGTTGTTGATTTCCTCCAACAGGTTCTTAGGATATTTGCCCGAGAACTCGATGCATCCGAGGTCATTGGTGTAGAGGTTGCTGAAATCAGCGTAGATGCAGTTGCGCAGGTCATAGTATTCCTGAGGATCCATCACATGACCCTGACGCTTCTGTACGTAGTCCCAATCGACGTCCTTCCAAACCACTGGCGTATTGGATGCGCCAATGATGTGTACGAAGTCTTTGATTTCGTCGCCTTGTGGCTTTGGCAGGACAAAGGTGACATCACATTCTCCTGTGTTGACGACGCCGCGCACGATACCGAACGAGGCTGGTCCGAGACCACCGAGGATATGAGGAGGCCATTCCCAGCCAAACATTAATGCTTTCATACAAATATTAGGGTTTGAGAGGTTATGAGGGGTTCGAGGGGTTCTAGAGGCTCGAGACGGTTGTGGGCAGGCAACCTTTCGAACTTTTCCTGACCTTTCGAACTTTTCTTAACCTATTAAAATTATTGTTTTTTTCTTGTTTGCGCAACGTAACGATCCAGGAAGTCCAGGGCACGCAGGATCTCGGCCTGGTTGATAGAGAGCGACTGGGCTCCATGTCCGCGGAATGGCGGGTTGCCATCATAGACTTCCGACACAGTGCCGATGCAGTGACGGCCCATCTCTTCCTCGTAGGCCCATAGGCGACGTGTGATAAAGGCGACGCCGGAGTTGGTGAACACCGAAAGGTAGGCTTCAGCATAAATGCCGAGGAGCCATGGCCAGCAGGCACCGTTGTGATAGGCGGCATTGCGCTGGCTGACATTGCCCCAATAGTTGGGACGATAGAGTCCGGCGGTAGGTGTCAGTGAACGGATGCCCTTGGGTGTCAGCAGTTCTCTGGTCACCATGTCGAGCACAGCTTTGCGTTCGGGTTTGGTGAATGGAGTATAGCGCAGACCGATGGCGAAGAGCTGGTTCGGGCGAACGTCGGCACACTTGAAGTCCTCGGTGATGTAATCGTAGAGATAACCTGTGGGCGTGGTGAACAGACGCTTGAAGTTGGCTTCGTACTTCTCGGCAAGCAGGTCAAGGGCTTCGATCTTGTCGGCATTCTTTTTTGCGTCCACATTATATAGGTCAATCAGCAACTTGATGGCATTGTACCAGAGGGCATTGAACTCAACGATATAGCCGGTGCGGTAGGTGATGGGATGATTGAATTCGGTAGCATTCATCCAGGTGATGGCTTGTCCTGCTGCATCGACATAGACCAGACCATTCTCGCGCACCTCCAGATCGGAATTGCCATCGATAATGTAGTTGATTACTTCCTCAACAAAACCGCCATACTTGGCAGCAGCCTTTTCAAAGCCGGCGCGTAGTGCATATTGCTGCACAGCCCAAACGGCCCAAAGGGGGATGTCGGGGTAGTTGATCTCATGGATGGTCTTGTCAACCTCGTGGTTTTGCATGTAGTTGCGCAGAGCCTCGATACCACTTGCCATAATCTTGTGGTATTCCGGCTCGTCGCCAATGACGAGGGTCGAACCGGGCACAGCGATGAACTGGTCGCGAGCACGTACCTTGAACCAGGGATAGCCGGCGATGATGTAGTCCTTGCCGTCGCGTTCGATGATGTTGCTGGTAGCAGAGATCTTAAGGCAGTTGAAGAAGCTGTCGCGTGTGGTACGGAGCTTCATCTCACGCGTGAATAGTGCCTTCAGTCCATTTGGCTTGATGGGTGTGATGCCTCCCGAGAAGACTACGCTTTCGCCCTTCTTGATTGAGAACTCGAAATAGCCGGGCATGAAAAGGTCTTCCTTGTATCCATAGCCACGTACCTGCTCACGCGGATACTCGACACCTATGTTCCAGTCCGGGTGACTGTGCCACTGGTTCTCTTTCGAAAGCTGCATGTAGAGGGTAGGATAGCCGGGATAGAGGCAGGAACCGATGCCATTCTCCACAACCTCGTAGTTGTAGTTCACCTGGTTGTTGCGCTGGGTGAGCTCGTTCACATTGCGGAAGGCGAGCTGTGGGCGCAGCCTCAATGTGGTCTCGCTGTGGGCATCGACCAAGGTGTAACGGATGATGACACGTGGCTCGTGTAGCACCACAAGGCTTTCACGAGTCAGGATGACACCACCCACACGATAGGTGTTGGTGGAGATGGTCTCACAATTAAACTCACGGATGTACTTGTGTCCACGGGGGGCAAAGGTGTCGCCCTCATACTTGTGGATGCCAAGATTGAACTCTGCGCCATGCTGTATGACAGTCTCATCGAGGGATGAAAGCAATACATGGTTGTCGTCATCCAGCTCCGGGATAGGAATCACCAACAGGCCGTGATACTTGCGGGTGTTGCATCCTGTCACCGAAGTGCTTGAGTAAGCTCCACTTTTGTTGGTGCGGAGATACTCAATGTCAAGAGATTGCTCAAGGTTGGTAAGCAGAGTCTTGTCAAACTTCAGATAGCTCATATAGATTAGATTATCGGGTATAATTTGGTTGATACACGGTATATGCGTGCCTATAAGACACTTTATTTCGTTGCAAATATAACGTAAAGTTTCAAACATTCCAAATTTTTTGACAAAATAGTGCTTATTTTCACACTATATTTGTCAATTTTATGTTTTCGAGCATAAAAACGAACGTAATTATCAAAAAATTCATTCCTTTTGGCGAACGTATGATTATAATGTGTACTTTTGCACACAAATCATAAAAGTGAGCAATTCCGCTCCAGCGTTTTGTATGAGTGTAAATACAAGATCAGAACTTATCGAAGTGGCCCGTCAATTGTTTGCCACCAAGGGCTTTGACAATACGACGATGAACGAGATTGCCGCAAACTCGAAGAAGGGAAGGCGTACTCTTTATACGTATTTCAAGTCGAAGTCGGAGATCTTTCTTGCTGTCGTTGACAGTGAGATGAGTCACATCATCGAAGCCATCGAAGAGATACCTCCGCTTGAGATTCCTGCCGACGAGAAGCTCAAGCGTTATATCATTTGCCGCCTCGATCAGGTGCGCAATACGGTGATTCGTAATGGCTCGCTCAAGGCGGAGTTCTTCCGCGATGTCATTCAGCTCGAACATGCGCGTCGTCGTCTCGATGTGCGCGAACTGAGCATTTTGCGCAGCATCTTGCAGCAGGGCATCGAGGAGGGCACCTTCGATATCGACAATGCTTCGGTTGTGGCTGTCACGATTCATTATGCTTTGCGTGGCCTGGATTTGCCCAACATCCGCGGTCAGTTCACAGCCTTGGGCGTGCCAACAGCTCGGCTTCGCGAGTGCATCTTCAAGATGATTTTCTATGGCATCGTCCGTACTCATGCCCGATCCTATACACATTATTAAAATGGATAATGATAGTGGCTATAGTCAATATAGTCACTTAAGACAATAAAGAAACTATTCGAAAAAATTACAACTTATGAAACTCCTCGAAGGAAAAGTGGCACTCATTACAGGTGCTGCACGTGGCATTGGCAACGCCATTGCCCACAAGTTCGCCATTGAAGGCGCTGATATCGCATTTACCGACCTCGCCCTCAACGACGAGCATCTTGCCAACATCAATCGTGCTGCAGAAGAGATAGCAGCGCATGGCGTCAAGTGCATCGGCTACGCATCGAATGCTGCCGATTTTGCCGAGACTGAGGCCGTGGTGGCAAAGATCAAGGAAGATTTCGGTCGCATCGATATCCTTGTCAACAATGCAGGTATCACAAAAGACGGACTTATGCTCCGCATGTCGGAAGCCCAGTGGGATGCGGTCATCAACGTCAACCTCAAGTCGGCATTCAACTTCATTCATGCCTGCTGTCCCATCATGCTTCGTCAAAAGGGCGGTTCGATTATCAACATGTCGTCGGTGGTAGGTGTGCACGGCAATGCAGGACAGTGCAATTACTCTGCTTCAAAGGCCGGTATGATCGCACTCGCCAAGTCTATCGCTCAGGAGATGGGTCCCAAGGGTATCCGTGCCAACGCTGTTGCCCCAGGTTTCATCGAGACAGCCATGACAGCCCAACTGCCACAGGCTGTGCGTGACGAGTGGATGAAGAAGATTCCTCTTCGCCGAGGTGGACAGACCGAAGACATCGCCAATGTCTGCGTATTCCTTGCCAGCGATATGTCGAGCTACGTCAGCGGTCAGGTCATCCAGATTGATGGCGGTATGAATATGTGATGGAAATCATCTACGAAGACAACCATATCCTCGCTGTCAGCAAGACCTGCCACGAGATCGTGCAGGGTGACAAGACGGGCGACGAACCATTGTCCGAGACGCTCAAACGCTTCATCAAGGAGCGCGATGCAAAGCCGGGCAATGTCTTTCTGGGTGTCACTCACCGATTGGATCGCCCCACCACCGGTGTAGTCCTGTTTGCCAAGACCAGCAAGGCACTCGAACGTCTCAACCGGATGTTTTCGTGTGGCGAGGTGCACAAGACGTATTGGTGCATTGTCGAGAATGTTTGGGCAGATGGTGAATGTGCAGTAAACAATGAAGTTGCCAAGGCAAGACGCGAAGACGGTCTTCCTCCTATGGAACAGGACTTGACAGATTATCTTGTCCGTAACGAGAATCAGAACCGTTCCTACGCCTACAGTGAGCCTCGACCGGGAGCAAAGGAGGCGCGTTTGCACTATCGGGTGATAGCGACTACCGAGCGTTACGCGCTTCTTGAGGTTCAGCTCTTTACGGGTCGGCATCATCAGATTCGTTGCCAGCTCGCCCACATAGGTCTGCCCATCAAGGGTGACTTGAAGTACGGTGCGCCACGTTCAAATCCTGATGGCGGCATCTCTCTCCATTCCCGTCAAGTACGGTTTGTCCATCCCGTCTCCAAGCAGGAAGTTGTCATCGTGGCTCCTGTGCCCGACGACACGCTCTGGAAGGCTCTTGTCTGCCAGTTGGCATAAACGTTTGTTCCCCTCCGGATTTCTTCGGAGGGGATATTGTTTTCTGCGCATTTTGTTTTATTCAAATTCCGTTTTCCCCATTAAAAACAAAAATTGTTCATAAAAACAATGTTTTTTTTCAAAAAGTAGCTACAAATCTTGGTAATGTGCTCAAAGATTATTATCTTTGCGCATGGATGAGAATCTTTTCGAAAGACGAACAATCGAACAACATTTTTCACTAACTAATAAATCTAACAACATTTCATTATGGCATTAATGGATCAACTCGTTGCTAAAGCCCAGGGCAATAAGCAGCGAATCGTCCTCGCAGAGGGCACCGAACCACGTACTATCCAGGCCGCAGACCGTATCCTCGGCGACGGTGTTGCAAACATCATCCTCATTGGTGCAAAAGCAGAGATCGACGCACTCGTAAAGGAGTATGGCCTCAAGAACATCGACAAGGCTACCATCGTAGAGCCATTGAATAACCCCAAGGCACAACAGTATGCCGACCTCCTCTTCAAGCTTCGCGAGAAGAAGGGCATGACGCCAGAGAAGGCTGCTGAACTGGTGAAGGATCCTCTTTATCTCGGCACCCTTATCATCAAGTCTGGCGAAGCCGACGGACAGGTGGCTGGTGCCCGTAATACCACGGGCGACGTTCTCCGTCCCGCCCTCCAGATCATCAAGACTGCTCCCGGCATCTCTTGCGTTTCGGGCGCATTTATCATGATTATGGAAAATGAAGCAGCCAAGGCATACGGCAAGGAAGGTATTCTTGTCTTTGCCGACTGTGCCGTTACCCCCAATCCCGATGCCAAGCAACTGGGTCAGATTGCTGTCTGCTCGGCTCAGACCGCTCACGACATTGCCGGTATTGAGACCCCTGTTGTCGGCATGCTTTCGTTCTCGACCAAGGGCTCTGCCAAGCACGAGATGGTGGATAAGGTTGTCGAGGCTACTGCTGTCGCCAAGGAGCTCGATCCCGATCTCCAGATCGATGGTGAACTGCAGGCTGATGCCGCTATCGTTCCAAGCGTAGGTGCCAGCAAGGCCAAGGGTAGCACTGTGGCTGGTCATTGCAACACGCTTGTCTTCCCAAGCCTTGAGGCTGGCAACATCTGCTACAAGCTCGTTCAGCGTTTCACCGGCGGCACCGCTGTAGGTCCTATTCTCCAGGGTATTGCTGCTCCTGTCAACGACCTGTCGCGTGGCTGCAATGTCGATGAAGTTTATCAGACCATCGTTGTTACCTGCAACCAGGCCATCGGCGCCAAGGAGCGTGCTGCTAAGTAATAACCTAATAACCTCAAAACCCATAACCTCTTAACCGAATGAAAATATTAGTTCTGAACTGCGGTTCCTCTTCGCTGAAATACAAGGTATTCGACAACAAGAAAGTCATTGCCCAGGGTGGTGTCGAGAAGATTGGTCTGCCCGACTCATTCCTCAAACTAACGGCTCCCGATGATTCGAAGGTTATCGTCGAGAACTTCATGCTTGAGCACACTGCTGCCGTTGAATTCGTCTTCAAGGAGCACCTGCTCAATCCGAAGTATGGCGTGCTGAAGTCAGCCGACGAGATCGAGGCTGTTGGTCATCGTGTACTCCACGGTGGCATGAAGGTCACCAAGTCGTGTCTCATTACCGATGAGGTCATCGACGTCATCAAGGAGTGTGCAGTCCTCGGTCCTCTCCACAATCCCGCCAATCTCAAGGGTATCATGGCTGTCAAGGAACTTCTTCCGAAGGTTCCACAGGTTGCCGTCTTCGATACCGCATTCCACCAGACCATGCCCGAGAAGGCCTTCATGTATGCCATCCCGCTTAAAATCTACAAGAAGTGGAGCGTACGTCGTTATGGCTTCCACGGCACTTCCCACCGTTTCGTCAGCAAGCGCACCATCGAGTATTTGGGCCTCGATCCCAACAACTCCAAGCTCATCATCGCTCACATCGGCAACGGTGCTTCGATGTCGGCTGTCGTCAATGGCAAGTGCGTTGACACTTCGATGGGTCTCACTCCTCTTGAGGGTCTCGTGATGGGTACTCGCTCGGGCGATATCGACGCTGCGGCTGTCACCTTCATCATGGAGAAGGAGGGACTCACTCCCGCTCAGATGGATACGTTCCTCAACAAGAGGTCTGGCATGCTCGGTCTATGCGGCTCAAGCGACATGCGCGATGCCACCCTCAAGGCCCTCGATGGTGATGAGGATGCCAAGCGTGCACTCCAGGTTTACTACTATCGTGTAAAGAAGTACATTGGTGCCTACGCTGCCGCTATGGGAGGTGTTGATGCTATTGCTTTCACAGGTGGTGTAGGCGAGAATGACCGTCTCTTCCGTGCAGGTGTTCTCGAAGGCTTGGAATTCCTGGGCATCAAGATCGATGTTGAAAAGAATAAGACGGTGCGTGCCGAAGAGGCCATCATCTCTGCTCCCGACTCGAAAGTCACTGTAGCCGTCGTTCCTACCGACGAGGAACTCATGATCGCTACCGACACCGAGGAGATCGTTACTGCTCTCTAATTCTTGAGAAAGTATAGACAAATAATTAATGTCGAAGTTGCAAAACACGCAACTTCGACATTATTTTTGACTTAAATACAGGGAAAGTTGTCGGAAAGTTTTTTGGTTTCGAAGAAAAGAAGTATCTTCGCACCCGCTTTCGGCCAGTTTTGCGGCTTCTTCGACGAATGCCGGGCGAAGCAGGATGCAAGGCCTATGTCTGGGAACGCTACCAGTTATGCCTGAAGGTCCGTTAATTATCAATATTATAAACCACTTAATTCATTCAGTCATTATGGCAGATTTGATGAAGATTGCTGAAGAGGCATTTGCTACAGGCAAGGAGCTTCCAGCATTCCAGAGCGGTGATACGATTACTGTTTCCTACAAGATTCGTGAGGGCAACAAGGAGCGTATCCAGCAGTACCGAGGCGTTGTGATCCGCATTTCGGGTCATGGTACCAAGAAGCGTTTTACCGTACGCAAGATTTCTGATGGCGTAGGTGTAGAGCGTATTTTCCCCATTGAGTCACCTTTCATCGAGAAGATCGAGATCAACAAGTATGGCAAGGTTCGTCGCGCCAAGCTTTATTATCTCCGCGACCTTCAGGGTAAGGCAGCTCGCATCCGCGATCGCAAGGCTCCAGTGGCAAAATAAACAAACCGCTTAAACGACAAACAACAGATCCCCCGCTTGCATTTTTTTGCAGGCGGGGGATAATTCTTGTTAGTCTGGTGCGAACATCTGCCTATATTCGGCAGGAGTCATGCCAATTACTTCCTGGATGCGGCGTTGCAGGGTACGGATGTTGCCCAACCCGCATTCCTCGGCGATGGCAGCGATGGTCCATTGGGGTTTCTCGCGAAGCATACGCAGTGCAGACAATACTCGCAGGTTGTCGATGTAGGCGTCAGCAGTGCGGTGTATGGACTGATGACGGAAGAGGCGGGTCAGACGTTCCTGGCTGATGCCGAGCAGGTGGGCCAGCTCCGTGGCGTTGAAGTCGGGCTTCAAATGCGGACGTTCGGCTTCGACGCGAAGCTCAATGAGTGCCATAAGTTGGGCATCGTCCTGCAGATCAGCATTGCGCTGGCGTTCGAGGTTGCCGTTGAACAGTTCGCGTGCCACTTCAGCACGGCGGCGCAGCTCCACATCTTCCTCTACTCTTTCCGAGAGGTCCAGATTACGGCTCACCAGTCGGATCATTTCGTCTTTCAATCGCTCCACCTCCTTGCGTAGTGAGGCATTCTCGGCCTGTAGGCGCTCGATCTCTTCTTGGGTCATAAGATTTCGAATAGGGTGGTGAAACCGGTTTCGTCGAACACTTGCCGCAGGCTGTCGTTCATGCCTGTCAGATAGACGTGGCTTCCTTTGGGGCGTGCATTCTTGATCAGCCCAAGGAAGAGGCGCAGGCCACTACTGGAGATATAGTCCAGATGTGTGCAGTCAAGGATGATGTCGCGACCTTCGCAGTCGTAGAGCACGCGCATGTCTTCTTCAGCCTGTGAAGAGGCAGCGGTGTCCAGACGTCCTTCGAAAGCCATCACCAGGTGTTGTTTGTCTTGCTTGAATGTGGTCTTCATATACATTATAATATATATTATTGTACAATTAGTGGTTTATATGTTTGCGCATGGTAAGGATGTTGCAGTTGTCGAGTCGTTTGTAACTGAGACTATCCATATATTTGCGCATCAGATGGATGCCAAGGCCACCCAGGGCACGTTCTTCAGCCGGTAGAGTGGTATCGACTTCGCCTTGTGCAGTGGGGTCGAAGGGTTGCCCGTGGTCGGTGATGGTGAATGTCAACCAATCTGTGTCGGTCACAGCTTCAAGTTTCACGTCACCTTCCGAACCGTTGGGATAGGCATACTTCATCACGTTAACAACAGCCTCCTCGATGGCGAGGTTGATCTGCATTGTGGTCGAGGGACTGATGCCTGCCGTTTCACAGATGTCTTCGATCCATTCTGCCAGACGTGTCGTCTGTTTGACGTCGCAGGGCAGGGTGAGATGATACTGTCGCTTGACGCTCTCCAATTCCAAGACATTGCTGCACTGTTTTAGTTTAAAACGAATCGCCAGCATTGTCAAGTCGTCGCTTTGTTCGGTGTCACCGACGAAGTCGTGGACCGCCTCGGTCATTTGTCCGATGAGGGCTTTGGGTGAAGCACTATCCGACAAAGTCTTGGCAATGATCGTATGCATCCTTTGAGAGCCGAATTGCTCCTTGGTGTCGTTTTCTGCTTCGGTCAGACCGTCTGTGTAGAGGAAGATGGTTGAGCCCGCTTTGATTGTCATCTGTTGCTGGGCATACTGGAAGTCTGGCAGTGTGCCGATAGGGAGGTTAGGAATGACGGGAAGCGGTTGAGAGTCAATCATCGGGGATTTGTGCCCGGCATTTGAGTATCGCAATTGTCCTGTCGTGAGGTCAAGCACGCCGATGAAAAGGGTGATAAACATGTTGTAGTCGTTGTCACGAGCCATAGAGTCGTTCATTTGGGAAATGATGAGCTCGGGTGCCGACTCATGCTCCGACAACATACGGAAGGCAGAAATTGCCATGGCCATGACCAGCGCAGCAGGCACTCCCTTGCCCGAGACATCACCAATACAGAAGAACAGTTTCTCATCGCGTAGGCAGAAGTCGTAGAAGTCGCCTCCCACCTCGCGGGCAGGGTTGAGCGCTCCATAGAGATCCACGTCATTACGGTCAGGGAATGGTGGGAATATCTTGGGCAACATGGCCTGCTGGATGCGATGGGCGATGGCCAGCTCGTTGGCGATGCGTTCCTTTTCTGCACCAACGACTTGAAGACGTCTGATACTTCTGACGCTGTGAATGATGATAAAGCCTAACAGCAGGAGCCCGAGGCCGTGCAGCAGGATGATGGGCAGTAGCGAACGTTGCTGGTTGTCGAAGAGCTGTGTCGCAAGGGCCGATAGATCACGCATCGACACATCAGCACCGAACACGGCTACGGTTTGCCCTTGCTCGTCGCGCACTGGCATCGAATAGGTACACATCAGTATCACCTTGTAGTTGCTCATGTAGGGTTCGCTCCAGAAGCCATCCCCCTTGAGCCCCTCGCTGTACCACGAACGTTGGGTGTAGTCGAAGTCAATGCTATGTTCGGCGCATTTGCCCTCGTCGTTCTTGTATATATAGATACCGTTGCGTTGTCTGTCAGGGCCCACTACGTCGCAGTAATCGAAGCCTACAATCTCATGTTGTTGGTCCAACATTTGGCCGATATACAGACGCAATGAGTCAGTGGCATGGATGGCCGTGAACCGTTCGATGGTGGGCAACATTTTTGTGGTGAATTCTTCCACATCGAGTTTCAGTAGCGTGGTGCGGTTAGTCTCGCTCAGGTCGTGTTGTGCCATCTCAGTCAGCTTACGCGTAATTCCGTTTCGAGTCGAGAGATATTGCACGGCCGTGGTCAGTTCCAGCAACAATGCTGCAGTGATGAGCACCGCAATGCTGCTCAGTTTGGTAGTTAGTCCTGTGGTCTTCATTTTGTAGGAGTCTGGCCTTAAGCTTTCATTTGATGTTTTCGGCTGCAAAGTTATTATTTTTTTTGATATATTGTACCTCCAACGACAAAAAAATAAGAAATTTAAGCATTAAGCAAGGATATTATGAAAATAATCCGTATATTTGCAGCATCCATTTCGACAAATCGAAAACCGATAATAACAAAAAAGGAGGTGAAAATGGATTTGAGACGTGGGCTTCAATAGCCCGTCTCACAATCCGGAAAATTGTCGCCTCAATGGCGACATAAAATTGCACTTCGTGCATAAAATATATCCAGATCCTGACACTCATTCCTTTACTTTTGTCAACCCTACAATGAAAACAGATAATAGAAATATGAAAATATCAGGACTAAGACTGCTCCTTGTGCCCATTGTGGCATTGGTCATCGCCTCATGTGGCACTAAAAAGACTGAAGATGTGAGACGTGAAGTCACCTTCGTCACCACCAAGGGCGACATCACCGTGCAGCTCTTCAACGAGACACCCCTCCATCGTGACAATTTCCTCCAGCATGTCCAGTCGGGCTATTTCGACTCGCTGCTATTCCATCGTGTCATCGCCGACTTCATGATCCAGTCGGGCGATAGCACCAGTCGTCATGCCGCCCCCGATGTACTCATCGCAGACGAGTCCGACACCGCTACGGTGCAAGCCGAATTCCGCTATCCCGCCATCTTCCACCGTCGGGGTATGCTCGCCGCTGCCCGTACGGGCGACGATGTCAATCCTACGCAAGCCAGCTCAGCTGCGCAGTTCTATATCGTTTGGGGCAAGACTTATAACGACTCGTTGCTCGATAAGATTGATTCCACGATGTTCGTGTGGACGCATGGCCGTCATCATCTCGATTCCGTAGCCCGTGCCTACTATCGCGAGCATCCTGGCACACCCCATCTCGATGGCAGTTACACCGTTTTCGGTCAGGTCATCGCTGGTCTCGATGTGGTCGATTCCATCCAATCCTGTCCCACCGACGACAACAATCGCCCTATCGACGACATTCGTATCCTCAAGGCAATGGTAATCAAATAATTTATAAACTCCACCATGAAAACTAAAATTGCTTTTCCTTTGGTCATCGCCCACATGGCAATGATGGTGATGTTTATGTCCTCGTCAAACCACGTGATGTCGCAGGAAGTGCCCCAGACCCGTGGCATCGGCCTATACCCCGGTGATCCCAATGAGTATTTCGCCCCATATACCTATTTTTATCCCAGCGAAGACTCCACCTTCTTTCCCAACGTCGCCCGGCATCGTGCAGCTTGGGCCTCTTCGTCGCGCGACTACAACCACACGGCACATCTCGTCACCGATGGCATCATCGGTGATGACGAACCTTCGCTGCTTGCCGTGACCACCCCTACAGGTATCCTCCCTCGTCGCGAAGCAGAATGGACCATCGACGGTGGCCCGTATTCTCGCAATATCCTGATGGGAAGCTCCACCTGGCTGCAATACGGTTGGAGTGGAGCATGTCGTGTCGAGGCCGCCAAAATCAAGCTCCAAGGATTGGTCGCTTACGACGATAAGGTGGCCACCCGTGGTTATGCCATCCGTATCCAGGTGTCTGACGACGGCGAACAATGGCAGACCGTAGGCGAAATGGTAGGAGCAGGGTTGCCAGGAGCACCATCGCATTACAAGCTGCATTCCGATCCAAACAAGCAGGAGGCACAGGACTTGCTGCCCGCCCGGTTGCTCGACGAATTGATTGCTCTCCAACTGCCCGTTCAGACACAGCATGTCAGGCTTTTGTTCGAGATGGAGGGCGCTGCCCATTGGGACATCCATGAGGTTCAATTTCTCGACAGCGACCACAATCCTCTCGATGTTTTGCCTTCCAAGTATTTCAGCAGCATGTGGATCAGCGAGGGAGGCGGAGAACAGTGGCTTTACGTTGATATAGGTTATTCCTTGCCCATTCATCAGATACTTCTTGATTGGTACCAGGCTCCGAGGCGTGGTATTATCGAGGTCTCCGACGATGCCATGTCATGGCAACGCGTGGCCAATTTGCCCAATGATGTCGTTTCGGGGCGTTCGACCATCTCCATCGATGACGAGGACTTGTGGGCTCGCTATGTTCATGTCACGATGAACGAGGCGGGTCCGGCTGGCTACTATGCGTTGAGGGAGATGCAGGTGCTCTCTGATGTAGTTCTCGATATTATGCCCCATCGCGAGGCGGGTCTTCGCAATGGCCGATTCTACCTGAGTGGATGGAATTGGCTTGTGCAGCGTGCTTCGGAAGTGAAAGCCAGTGGTGAGGAACTTTCTTCGTCACATGATGTCAGTACTGACGAAGAACTGATTTCCGATTGGTTGCCCGCTACCGTCCCCGGTACGGTGCTCACTTCATACGTTAATTTGGGCGCAGTGCCCGATCCGAACTATGCCGATAACGTCGATCAGATCTCCGAGTCGTTCTTCCGTTCCAATTTCTGGTACATGGATCTTTTTGATGTGCCCCGCGAAATGCTTGGCACTCAGCAGTGGCTCCATTTCGATGGCATCAACTGGAAGGCCAACGTCTTCCTGAATGGTCAGCGACTGGGCAGTATCGAGGGTGCTTTTCAGCGTGGATGCTTCAATGTCACAGGATTGCTTCGCAAAGAGGGCAATCATTTGGCGGTCGAAATCATCTCCAACGACCACTTTGCAGCCATCAAGGAGAAGGATGCCAACACTACGCAGTTCAATGGTGGCCTCCTCGGTGCCGACAATCCAACCTTCCACGCTTCGGTTGGTTGGGATTGGATCACCACCGTCCGTGGTCGTGAGGCTGGTATCTGGAACGAGGTCTATCTCACCACCTCAGGCATGGTCACGGTGAGCGATCCCTACGTGCAGACCCGGCTGTCATCCGATGGTTCGTCCGTCAGCATCACACCCTCGGTCTTTGTCCGGAATCACGACACCCGTTCCGTCTCAGGCCTCCTCAGCGGCTATATCGGCGATGTGCGTTTCGAACAGGAGATTACCCTCCCCGCTCAAGCCGAACGCGAGGTCCGTTTCCAGCCCTCACAATTCCCGCAGCTTACGGGCAATGACTTCCACCTCTGGTGGCCCAATGGCTATGGTGAGCCTTATCTCTACGATGCTGGTTTCACCTTTACACCCAAGGACGGGCAATCCTCTTCGATCGACTACAAGGCTGGACTGCGCGAGATGCGCTATACGGGACTGCGCGATAGCCTGCAGATCTTCATCAATGGCCGTCGTTTCATCCCGTTGGGCGGTAACTGGGGCTTCGATGAACACAATTTGCTCTATCGCTCCCGCGAATACGACATCGCCGTGGGGTATCATCGCGACATGAACTTCACGATGATACGTAACTGGGTGGGACAGGTAGGTGACGAGGCGTTCTACGAGGCCTGCGATCGTCATGGTATCATGATTTGGCAGGACTTCTGGTTGGCCAATCCCGCCGATGGTCCCGACCCCTACGACGATGTGATGTTCCTCCGTAACGCCCAGGACTACGTGCGCCGAATGCGCAGTCACGCCAGCATCGGACTCTTCTGCGGACGCAACGAAGGTTTCCCGCCCGAAGACATCGACCGTAAGCTTCGTGAGTATGTCCACACTCTCACCCCGGGCATGGAGTACATCTCGCACTCTTCTTCCGAAGGTGTAAGCGGTGGTGGTCCCTATTGGGCTTTGACGATGCCCGACTATTTCTCCCGTCAGAGCGGCAAGATACATTCCGAACGTGGTATGCCCAATGTGATGAACATCGAGAGCCTGCGACGCACGCTCAGCCCCTCCTCCCTCTGGCCACAGAACGTCGAGTGGGGACAGCATGACTACACCCTGCAAGGTGCGCAGCGCGCTTCGGAGTTCAATACATTTGTTGCAAAGGGATTTGGTGAAGCACGCGATGCCGAGCAGTTTACACGCTGGGCCCAGCTCATCAACTACAATGGTTATCGTGGCATGTTCGAATCGACGAGCCGCAGCCGAGCAGGACTGCTCCTCTGGATGAGTCATCCCTGCTGGCCTTCGATGGTTTGGCAGACCTACGACTATTACTTCGATCCCACTGCAGCCTACTTCGGATGCAAGAAGGCCTGTGAACCTCTTCACATCCAGTACAACGCCCTCACCGACAGCATCGAGGTAGTCAACCACTCCGCAGGAACACATCCCGCCCTCACCGCCATCGCTACCGTCTTCGACCTTAATGGCAAGCGAGTCAGCCAGCAAAAGGTGCAAATCAGTAGCACCGAGGACAGCACCCACCCCATCATCCATCGATCACAACTCGCCACTCACGACTCACAGCGCTCCGCAGTCTCCTTCCTTCGTTTGCAGCTCCTCGAGAAGGGTGAAGTCCTTTCCGAGAATCTCTATATCATGTCCAGCGAGGAGGGCAACTACAGCGCTCTCGCCACTCTGCCCCAGCCCGAGGTGGAACAGCGTGTAACCCTCTCGAATACAGGTGTGACTCAACAGGCCGATGTCACGTTGCGCAACAAGGGCCGTTCCCCCGCTGTCTTCCTGCGTCTGAACCTGAAGGGTGCCGATGGCGAGCAGATCTTACCCGTCATCTACAGCGACAACTACATCACCCTGATGCCCGGCGAATCGAAAACTATCCACGTCACGTGGAAACTCCAGGATGCCCGTAGTCAACAGGCCCTTTTTGAGGTAACAGGCCTCTATTGATTGTTTCTTTTATCAGTTTTTTGCCGAAAAATTTGGAACGTGCAAACTAAATCACTATCTTTGCAGCGCACATTGAATAACAACAATATGACGGCACTTGAAATGAGAAAATTTCTTTATACCATGGCCCTGATTGCATGCCTTCTGCCGACGGCGTGCATGGCACAGTGGCAAGGTAAGCGTTGCGCCTTCCTGGGAGATTCGATGACCGACCTAAACAACTCGGCTGCCGATTACCATTATTACGATTACCTGCGCGATTCGCTCGGCATCGAACCGCGTGTCTATGCCCGCAGCGGTCACCAATGGCACCAGATACTCGAGAAGGCCAAGCTGATGCAGCAGACCGACAGCACCACCATCGATGCCATCTTCATCTGGGCAGGCACCAACGACTACAATCACGGCGTGCCCATCGGGAAGTTCTTCACCGAGCGCGACACCATCTGCAACCGCAATGGCAGGATGGTAGCAGCCCGTCATCGCGAATGGTGCATGAACGACACCACCTTCTGCGGCCGTATCAACATGTGCCTCTCTTGGCTCAAGCACAACTATCCGACCAAGCAGATCATCGTCATGACGCCCATCCACCGTGCCTACGCCAACTTCAGCGACCCTGCCAACAACCGGTTCAACGTCCAGCCCGACGAAGACTTCACCAACGTGCTGGGCCACTATATCGAGGAATACATGGACGTGCTGCGTCAGGCTTGCCAGTATTGGGCAGTGCCTTGCATCGACCTTTATCAGGACTCCGGCCTCTTCCCCATGGAACCCGAGCATGGCGTGTATTTCGCGCAGCCCGAAGCGAAGCCCGAGACTGTGCGCTACGACCGCCTGCATCCCAACAATGCCGGACATATCCGTCTCGGCAAGACCATCGAGGCGCACCTCCGCGCCCTCCCTTGCTTATAAACAAAAACCCCAATAATATGACAGAAAAGATCAAGTACATCGGGTGTGACGATCCCGAATTGGAGCTCTTTGAGAGCCAGTATGAGTTGCCCGAGGGCATGTGTTATAACAGTTACCTGATCCTCGATGAGAAGGTTGCCGTGATGGACAGCGTAGATAAGCGCAAGACCGACGAATGGCTGGATAAGCTTGAGAAGGCCCTCGATGGCCGCAAGCCCGACTATCTCATCGTGCAGCATTACGAGCCCGACCACAGCGGTTCGGTGGGTGCCTTCCGTGCCCGCTATCCCGAGGCCATCCTCGTAGGTTCGGCCAAGGCCCTGCAGTTTGGCGCACAGTTTGACGAGAAGTTCGATACCACCCACACCAAGGCAGTGAAGGAGGGCGAAGTGCTTTCACTTGGACAGACCACGTTGCACTTCTTCATGGCTCCGATGGTGCATTGGCCCGAGGTCATGATGACCTGCTGCCCCGAGGAGAAGGTCTTCTTCTCGGCCGATGCGTTCGGCAAGTTCGGCGTGAAGGATGCCGATCCCGACGACTGGACTTGTGAAGGCCGCCGCTACTACTTCAACATCTGCGGCAAGTATGGCGCTCCTGTCAGCGCTGCGCTCAAGAAGGCTGCCAAGTTCGAGTTCGATACCATCTGCCCGCTGCATGGCCCCATCCTCACAGGTGAGCGGATGACCGAAGCTTTACGCCTCTATAATATCTGGAGCAAGTACGATGTTGAGACTCAGGGCGTGCTCGTTGCTCATGCAAGCATCCACGGCAACACCGCCAAGGTGGCCGAGAAGCTTGCCGAGATCCTGCAGGCGAAGGGTGCCGGCAAGGTGGCTGTCACCGACCTTTGTCGCGACGATATGGCCGAGGCCATCGAAGATGCCTTCCGCATGAACAGGCTCGTGGTGTGCGCTTCGTCGTACGATGCCGATGTCTTCCCACCCATGCATCTCTTCCTCTGGAAGCTGCAGATGAAGGCTTACCAGAACCGCACCGTCGCTATCGTCGAGAACGGCAGTTGGGCACCCAGTGCCGGCAAGGCCATGAAAGCCTTGCTCGAACCCCTTAAGAACGTCAAGGTCGTCGAGCCGATGGTCACCATCCGCTCTTCGATGAAGGAGGCCGACATCCCGCAGCTCGAAGCCCTCGCCGACGCCCTCCTCGCTTAGTAAATCCATCCAGACTATCTAGAACCTCTAGATTATCTAGAAAAACTAGAAAACCCCATCAAAAACTAATACGATGAAACATTTTTTAATCGCAATGATGCTTTGCCTCATGACCGCAACGTCATGGGGACAAGGCGTTTCTGCCCTTGACCAGCTCAAGGCCAACCCCCGCAAAGCCTACGGCAACGACTATCCCTACAAGCAGGAAGACGTACGTCTCACCAAGGCGCCCAAGGGCTACAAGGCATTCTACATCAGCCACTATGCGCGTCATGGCTCACGCTACTACTGGACCGACCAGCTCTACAAGGACCTCGACACCCTGCTCACCACGGCCCATGAGAAGCAGATGCTCACCCCACGCGGCGAGACGTTCTATGGCAATTTCATGAACATCAAGGACGAACTGATGACCGGCGTGAGCGAGCTCACCGACTTGGGTTGGCAGCAGCATCAGGGCATCGCCCGTACTATGTACAACCGTTTCCCCGAAGTGTTCAAAAAGGGAGGTGATGTCTATGCCATCTCCTCCTTGTCGGGACGTTGTGTCATCAGTATGTCGGCATTCTGCCAGGAACTGGTGCAATGCAACCCCAAGATCGAGATACGTGAGCAGTCATCGCGTTTCACCCTCGATGGGGTAGTACCCACCGACCGGCAAAACCCCGTGAAGCACCAGTTCAAGTTCGCGCGTCCGCGCTTCGAGCAGCATCGCGACCAGTTCAATCACGAGAGCACGCTGCGCCAGGATGTTGCCGCTCGTGTCTTCGCCAGCACCGAGGGATTGAAGAGCGATGCCACGCGCATCGGCAGCGACCTCATCAACCTCTACACCTCGTTGCCCAGCATCGGCCGCGAGGGAATGATGGACGGCATCGTCAGCGATGCGGAAATGGTTGACGAGTGGGAGGCCTCCAACCTGGGTTCCTACGCATGGGTGTTCGGCCCGCAGTATATGATGGTGCCCATCCTGCAGGACATCCTCGCCAAGGCTGAGGCCGTGATCTCCGGTCGTGTGAAACGTCTTGCCGACCTGCGTTTCGGGCACGACACCTGCATCGGTCCCCTCACCGTCCTGATGGGCATCAATGGTGCCGACCGCGACCCCGAGGATCCGTACGAGGTGAAGAACTGCTACCAGAACTGGAACACCTGCAAGGCCTCGAACATCCAGCTCATCTTCTATCGCGGCAAGGGTGGAGCGGATGACGTGCTTGTGAAGTGCCTCCTCAACGGCTGCGAGGCCAGTCTGCCCGTCCCCACCACCAACTATCCCTACTACCGCTGGACCGACTTCCGCGACTTCTATCAGAAGCGTTGCGAAGCTGCTAAGTAATTAACTCATGAATAAAACCAGTCTTATCCTACTGCTGACTGCATTCTGTCTGACCTGCTTCGGAATGAATGAAGAAACGAGGGACAGCGTGCAGTCACGACGCGAGCTGGTGCAGGCCGAGAGTGAGTTTGCCGCCAACTATGCCCGTGCGCCACGCTTCAAGGCACTCTTCCATTACTATCCGCATGCCGAGGAGGCGCATGTGCAGTTTGACAAACAGGCCATCGACTTCTTCCACAAACTCACCTACGGCGAAGGTTGGCTGATGGATGTCACTGCCTCGCTTGCCGATTATCCGTACGAGAAACTGAAGGAATACAGCATCGTCGTCAGCTTGAATGCTGCGCCTGCTGATTCAGCACAACGTGTTGCCTTCGAGCAATATATGGAGAGCGGCGGTGGATGGATGGGATTCCATGCCTCGGCCTACAACGACCGCAACACCGGATGGCCATGGCTGAACAAGTTCTTGGGATGCGGTTTGTTCTACTGCAACAACTGGCCACCCCAACCTGCGCTGGTGGAATGCGAGACCGGGGAACATCCTGTCACCCGCACACTGCCTCACACGTTCGTGGCTCCAGCCAGCGAGTTCTACCAGTGGCAGCCAAGTCCCCGAATGAACTCCGACGTGGAGATTCTGCTCTCCATCTCGCCCAAGATGTATCCCTTCGGACTGAAGGATGTGGTGAAGTTCGGCGACTTTCCCATCGTCTGGACCAACAGGAAGTACCGCATGGTCTATCTGAACATGGGACATGGTGACGAAGGTTTTATCGATGCCACGCAGAACCTGCTTTTCGTCAATGCCTTCCGCTGGGTGGTGAGCCGTGATCAGGAGGGCGATCCGTTCATGAAGTAAAGTTTTCTTCAAAAAAAAATAAAGAATAAAAAAAAGTTTCGCATTTTGCGAAACTAATGCCAGAATACGATTGACTTCGAAAAAATGCGAGCCGACCTTCACAGGCCGGCTCGCTGATATCTGTCAATTTTGTTTCTTTATCAGGGAGCGAGTTCCAAATGGTTCTTTCCACCGTGGAGGGGATAGGTCTTTTCGTTCCAGACAAATTCTCCCGAAACGGAAGCCGGTAGCTCGATGTCGGCGCAGAAACAAGTGTTGGCATTCCTGCCTCGGCCTTGTTTCCTGTATTCGTAGGCCACAGTGATAGTGCCATCGGGGTGGGGCATGGTGCCTCGGATCTTGCGGATGTCGCCCAGGCAGGGTGCAATGCGCACGGTGCGGAAGGCGGGCGATGCGCTGTCGATGCCGAGGAGGATGCGGAAGAACTCGATGTTTGGACTTGCTCCCCAGGCATGACAGTCGGAGCGCGAAGTGTTGACATCGGAGGTCTCACACCAGGTGGTCAGCCCGTTGGCGATGTTCTCGCGCCATTTGTCGAGCCACGACAGGTAATCGTTGCCGAGCCCTGCCTTGGCTAAAGCCTGGTGGAGGTAGAAGCGGAAGTAGATGGTACAATAGTCGAGCGACGTGTCGGCGAGGGTTTGCTCGGCGAGTTGCCGTGCTTCCTCACCTTCGACAAGTCCCGTGAGGATGGCCAAAGCTTGTGCGTGCTGTGCGAACTGCCTGCGATCGGTATTGTTGGCAAAGAGTCCGCGTTCGGCTACCCAATAGTTCTGCTTGATTGACTGGGCCAACAGTTCGGCAGATGTGGCATAGCGCTTTGACATGAAGTCATTGCCCATGCCTTGCTCGATGTCGCCCATAAGCTGGTAGGCCATGAGCAGCTGTAGATCGAGGATGCTGGTGGCACCGTCGGCGGCAGGTTGTGGAACACCCATTGCCCACCCGGGATTGTAGCACCAGTCGGTGAAGTTCCAGCCTGGAAGTCCGCTTACACGACCATCGTCGAGCGTATAGCGTGCGAAGTAATGCAGAATCTGTTCGGCACCGGGCACAAGGTCATAGACGAAGTCGGGATCGTTGCCGTACATCAGATAGTCGTGCAGGGCATAGATGTAATGAAGGGAGTAAGGCGTGATGTACTGCGGCAACTCCGAAGGAGCTCGCCCCATGGTGATGCCCTCGGCATTGCGGCTCATGTCGGCCTGACGCAGGTAGTTGCGAACCAGACGGTCGTCACCAGCGTTGTAGAGCGAGACAAGAGCCTGGATTCGCGTGTCGCCCAGATACTGCAGCTGCTCGTAATAGGGGCAGTCGGTATAGGTCTCGATGGCACAAAGTCGTGCTGTGCGCCACCCGATTTCCATCATCTGCAGGAGCTCTTGGTTGTCGGTACCCAACGAGGCCTTTTGCTCGAAGGGGAATCCCACGAAGGTGCTTGACACATCGTCGAGGCAGAGTGCTTCGTCTCGGGTTTCGATATGGAGGTTCACGTAGCGGAAGGTGCGCCAGTCGAGCGAGGTGAATTGTTGCCCATCTTTGCCGCTGGAGATAAGTACATCGTGGCGACCTATCATCACCTTGCCCTCTGTCTGGTTGCGATTGCCTTTGGCAGGTTCACGTCGAGGATCGTCTGTTCCCGAAGCCTCATAGAGCGCTTCGGCATACTGCACGGTGATGGTCGAAGCCTCGCCTTTCGAGAAACGCAGTTTGAAGTAGCCGTTGGTGAGCTCCTGCTGATCGAGCAAGAGATCGACAGTGGTGCCTGCCGGGATGATCACAGTGGCTTGTTGGGCCGGCCATCCCTTGGGCAGCTTCAATCCGCCATCGCGGCGCACCGCCGATATGCGTTTCTCGAAACGCTCGACTTGTGGCAACGTCGAAGCCACAAGGGGATGACCCATATATACACCCGTGCCACTCGCGTCGTCATGCGGAGCGCCCAGAGCGTAGGGGTGGGCAGCTTTCCAGTCGGACAATGTATTGTTGGGGTCTTTCCAATCGGCTATCGACAGGTTCATATCAACCTGCTCGCCCGCACCCAGGGCATAGTAACCTGGTACGCGCTGACGCAGCGGTGAATAGCCCGGATCCTGGATGCACTTCCACGAGCCATCGGTATCAAGGACCCTCGCAGCACCTTCGCCCATCAAGATGAAACCTGTCTGGATGGTGGCGTTGGGCACAGGCTTGAAGGGGCCTTCGTTCCATACCTGTGCAGCCACTACATTCCGACCCGACTTGAGGTAGGGAGCGATGTCGAGCGTCTCGTAGTTCCAATGCTTCGAGTCGTTGCGGGCGGGACCGAGCGAAGCCAGTTCGCCGTTGACATAGAGCTTATATCGCTGGTCGGCCGACACATGAATCGTGAACTCCCCAGGCACGGCTGCGAGGTCGATGTCCTTGCGAAAGTAATATACACCGTAAGCATCACGATCGGAGTCGGGCACTTCGATCCAGGCTGCATTCCACTGTTCCTTGAGCATATTGAAATGCTCACGTTGCCGGGCACTCTCGATCATCTGGTCAACAGGGATGCCCCATTGGGCTACAGCTGGGACAGATACAGCGAGCAACAGCGCTGAAATGATTTGTCGTGAGATGTTCATATCCCCTCATTTTGATGGGTTACTGATGATATTCGAGTTTCTTGGTCTCGGTATTGCGCGAGAAATGGCGCCAGAAGTCCCAGATAAGGCGTGCGGCTGGCTTGAAGTTCCAATGGCCGTAGTCGTTGATGGCCATGATACGTATCATGGGGTGGTCGCCCTTGTATAGCTGACCGAACTCGATGGTGATGTCCTCACCCTTGCCGGTATGAATCTGTTCGCGGTCGCGCAGGGCAAAGCCGAAGGTCGCGTCAATGGAAAAGTCGAGGTCGCCCGTAACTTCCATATCGTTCACCGTCTCATAGAGACGCCACACGTTGAGGTATGGATTGTCGCGCCAAGTGTCCTTGTTGTAGAAACGGATGACGTCATCATCGGTGCCGAATACCGAGCAGTAGCCCACTTCGACGAAGCCACGCTTTTGGCGTGCCTCGGCCATGATGGGCTCAATGCCGTAGCCGTAATAGCCGGTTCCGTCACCAGCGAAAATTCCTCCTGAGTGGCCCGCCACGGCAGCAAACAGGTGAGACTTGCGTACGCCCAGCATATTGCTGGTCATCGCTCCTGCCGAAAGACCTTCGCAATAGATGCGCGAAGCGTCGATCTGGGGATATTTCTTCATGATGACATTGATGGCACCCTCGATGCCGTCAAGGCCCATAGGGATGTAGCCATGGCTGCCCTGCCATTCCATCTCGACCACCATGAAGCCTTCTTCGGCTGCAAGCTCTACGAAGCCTGAGGTCTCGCTCTGCGTACGGGGGTCATTGCCGTGCCCATGCAGTATCACTACCAACGGCACTGTTCCTTCGGATGCTTCCTTGGCCTGCTTCGGAATATATTCATACCACAGGTACTTGTCGGGTTCACCCTGACCGCCTGCACGATTGAGGTCAACGATCGGGAATTCCACCACATTGCGCTCGATGTCGAGCTTATCGAACATGGGGAACGATACGAGCTCGAAGTTCTTGATTCCTTCGGGATTGTCGATGCCACGCGTCATGTAGAACGTGCGATTCAGGTTGTTGTACCGATAGTTGGCGCTCAGTACCTTGTCCCACGCATCGGCCAGAAGTTCGGCTACCGTGGCCTTGGTATCCTTGTTGACCACGACCTGGAGCAACGGGTCGGCAGCAGCCTTCCCATCAGTGGCGATGTAAGGCTTTGCGGCAGCAGCTGCGCCCTTGCCACCCAGATAGGCGGGAACTGGAAGGGCCACTTTTTTGCCTGCGGCACCATGGATGGCGACGATGCCGGCAATGGCACCTGTTATGTCGCTTGCTGCAAGGTGCTGGTTGACGAATGTCGCACCCTTGCCAATGCCGATCACCTTGATGTTGGTGGCAGGGCCTCGCTTGCCGATGAGGTCACGAAAAGCCTCCACGTCCGACGCCTGCCACTTTTCGCCTGCAGGATTGACGACGACGACACCCCCTGAATAGTTCTTCGCCCAGCCAATCAGACCGAGTTCGTTGGCCAGCGTCAGTGCACTGGCGGCATCGAGCTTTTGGTCGGGGAACAGGTAGAATTGGGGGCCATGGCCTGCACGTGCCTTTACATCACGATTGAACGGGAGATTGAAGGTCAGTGCTGACGTCCCCTCTATTGCCGAAAACTCGTTCTCGGGCCCACGCGGACCCATAGGAGGCTGACCGCAAGCGGCCAGCACAGCTATGGACAAAAGGATTGATAATGCTATTCTTTTCATTGTGTCTGAGGTCAGTGGGTGTTAGTTCCAACCCTTGTTCTGCTCCATGGGAGCATCAGAGTTGAGGTTAATCACGGTCAGCGGGATGGGGAAGAGGTTCCAGGCTGGTGCTCCGCCCTTTTGCTGGAGGTCGTTAGTGAACATGGTGTAGTTGGAGAGCTGGTAAGTCATGTCGTCGTTGCTGCCGTTGGAGCTGCCCAGACGGAGCAGGGTGGGCCAGCGATGCTCTTCGAAGAGGAGCTCACGGGCACGCTCGTCGAGGATGTCGCGCATCGTCACGGTCGAATACTTGTAGGAGGCCTGTGCACGATCGCGCACCACGTTGACTGTCTCGGCAGCCTTGGCAGCATCACCATTGCGCAGATAAGCCTCGGCGAGGAGCAGGTAGGTTTCGGACGAACGGGCGATGTAATTGTCACGACCGTACTGGAAGCCGAAAGGCTGTCCGATGTAACCCACATGGTGGTCGGTGAAGCCCCAACCGTCCTGCATGGCAATCTTGCATGATACGCGCATCAGTGCCGATGGGAACTGAAGCCATTCCTTCTGGCACACCTCGCCATGATGCCTCGACATCACATCGAGAACGACAGGGTGACAGAGAACCACCTCGGAGTTGCGGATATCGCCGTCGGCAAATGCACCGCTCCAAACCACCTCGTCGGCATAGTCGGTCTGTCCGATCAGTCCCCATGAGGTACCACCGAGGTAGGGACCCATGTTGGCACCGATGTAGGCAGGATCCATCTGGGTCATCTCCTTCCACGGTCCCGACGAATTCGGTTCGACGTTGGCATCGTTCCAGATGATGTCGCGGTAGGGGGCACCTACGGTGAGACCATTGAGGTTCACCATGCCACCATTGACCGACCAGTTGTCGTACGAAGGAGCCTCGGCTACCATCAGGCTCTCGGTGTTGCCTGCGCTGTAGTTGTAGTTGCCGATTTGGAAAAGGTCATAGAAGACGTTGCCGTCAGCCTTGTAGTTGGGTACACCGGCGAATCCCGTACCCGTGTCGGCCGCATTGGCACGCACGCCGAAGCGTTGTGTCATGAGGGGATGGGCAGCCACCACCTTGCTGGCAGCGTCGATGGCGCTCGAGAAGTTACCCTTGTCGCCGGTCTCGACACCCTGTGCCAGATAAGCCTCGGCGAGGTAATGGTTGGCGATACCCTTGGCGGCACGACCATCCTGCTTGGGATACTGGGGCAGTCCGGCCTCGGCCTCGCGAAGGTTCTCGATGGCAAAGGCATAGGTCTCCTGACGAGTGGCGCGGGTATAGTCGAACTTCAGCTCCTCGCTGTATTCACGCACGATGGGCACGCCACCAAAGCATTCTCCAAGTCGGAGGTATGCCCAACCCAGGAAGAACTTCGACTGAGCTACGGCATATTCCTTTTCCGAAGGATCCTTCCACTCGACGAGCTCGGCACCATGCAGCGCCAGGTTGGCGTAGGAAGCCAGCTTATACAACTCGTTCCACAGCGTATTGAAGTCGGCGGTGTTGGTGTTCAGACTCATGTAGTTCGAGAAGCAGCCAGCTGCCATGTGGGGATAAGCCTGTCCGCCGTCGATCATGTCGGAGCCATTGCCGCCCAGAAGGTTACTGGCTGCAACACCCTCGACGTAGAAGTTATGCCAGCCGTACATATAGTTGAAGGCCACATACTGGCGAGCCACGGCGGCATCAACCTGCGTACTCTTGGTGAAGGCCGTCTCGACGGTATAGATGGTTTTGGGGTTTTCCTCAAGAAACTCGTTGTCATCGCACGATGCCCAGGCACCTGCTATCAACAAACCTGCGAAAAGATAATTCAGTGATTTCATATTGTGTCGTAGTTTTTTAGAATCGTAAATTTAAGCCAAAGGTGAATGTACGTGCCAGCTGGAACCCACGGGAGTCACGAACTTCGGGATCGCTGAATTCCCAGTCGGGAGCTATGAAGAACAGGTTTGAACCCGAAACGTATGCCTGCAGACTGTTGATGCCAATCTTCTTCATCCAGGCTCCCTTCACGTTGTATGCGAGGTTGACGTCCTGGAGGCGTACGAAGCCATACTTCTGCGTGCCGATGAACATCGAGAGGTCGCCATTGGGGCCGAGGTGCTTCATGTCGCGGTTCTCTTCGGTCCAGAATGGGTGATTCTCGGCATTCAGATAAGCCATGTTCTCGAAGCATGTGAAGGCATTGTTGTTGGCTGCAATGCCATACTTGTCGCTACTGAAGGTGCCCGAGAAGAGGAAGTAGAGCGAAAGGTCGCGCCAGGTCAGGGTGTTGCCCATGTTGAGGATGAAAGCTGGCTTGTTGAAGCCCAGGATGGTGCGGTCGTCGGGAGTGATCACTCCATCGCCATTCATATCGACGTACATGGGGTCGCCGGGTTTGGCTCCATTCTTTTCGATATAGGTTAGGTCGTCGGTCTGTACGACGCGGTCGAACTTGTAGCCGTAAATGGCACCAAGAGACTCGTTGAGGAACAACTCGTTGGTGATGTCGTCGTTGCCGTCGCCATAAAGCTCCTTGAGGATACTGCGGCTCAGGGTGAACTGCAGGTTGGTGGTCCACGAGAAGTCCTTGGTCTTCATATTGAGGCTACGAAGGCTGGCCTCGATGCCCCAGTTGCGGATCTTGCCCATGGTGGCATACTGCGAACTCATGCCTGAACCCATCACTGGGATGGTGCGCTCAAAGATCTGGTCGGTAGTATTGGCGAAATAGGCATCGACCTCGAAGTGAAGGCGTCCGCCCTTCAGCAGGTCGCTCTCCAGGCCGAAGTTCCACGAAGTGGTGGTCTCCCAACCCAGTGCGGGGTTGCCCAGGGTAGCAAGGCCCTGACCGAAGACTACGTCGTTGCCGAAGTAGGCGACATAACCGCCTGCCATGCCGACGTTCATCTGTGAAAGCGTCTGATAGGGAGCGAGGCTCTGGTTACCATTCTTGCCCCACGATGCCTTCAGCTTGGTATTGCTGGCCCAAGGCATCGACTTCTTGAAGAAGTCCTCGTTGCTGATGGTCCATGCAAGACCTACGGCGGGGAAGGTGCCCCACTTCTTGTCGCTACCGAATACTGACGAACCGTCGCGACGTACCGAAGCATTGAAGTGATAAGTGTCGCGGAAGGAATAGTTGACGCGCCCCAGCCAGCCCACATTGTTGTGCAAAGTGTAGGTGATTTCATCGACCTTCTGGGTCTTGGCATTGTTGAGACCATAGTAGCCTAACGTAGTGTTGCCCAAGCCTGCGAAGTCGGTGCCTGTGGAGGTGCTACCATCCACGCGGTCGGAGTCGCGGGTATATACTGCTGTGGCGCTGAAGAAGTGTGGACCGAAGTCGCGGGTATAGGTGACGATGTGGTCCATCACGTACGAATTGCTCTTCGTGTTGGCAATCGAGCCGTTGGCCTCGGTGAGATGTCCGTCATAGACCTCGGAGGTATAAGGCTCGTTCATCTGGATATAATAGTTCTCGTGCAGGAAGTTGCGTGTCAGGTTCTGACGTGTGTTGTAGGTTCCTGTCACCTTATAGCTCAAACCCTTGATGCCCGGAATCTGGATCTCGAGTTCGCCACCCAGGGCGATGCTGTAGATACGCATCTGAGCATCGACACCCGACTCGACACGCCACATGGGGTTCACATCGTCGGTGGTATGTTCGGTGATGTACTTGCGCAGCGATACGCCATCCTCGAGATAAGGCTCACCCCAAGGCGAGAAATAGCGTGAGGTATAAGGACGCTGGCCGTCAGTGCTCATTGAGGCGTAGTTGAAATTCATGCCCGCCTTGATATATTTCGTGACCTTGGTATTGAATCGGCCGTTCAGCGTCACACGCTTGAAGGGATTGCCCTTGATGAAGTTCTCGTTGTTGGACACCGAGCCACCAAACGAGTAATCCATATTTTCGCTGGCACCCGAGATGTTGAGCGAATAGTTCTGACGCACACCCGTCTGTGAATAGTAGTCAACCCAGTCAGTCTCTTCGCCCTTCTCATAGTTTTGTCGCTCCAAAGCCGTCATCCATGTGGTGGTTCCAACAGGAAGACCTTGGCGTGCATTGATGAGTTCGATATAACCTTCACCGTCGCGAAGATCGGGCTTATAGGCTGCCTGTGCCAGTGCCACCGATGCACGGAAGTTGATCATTGGCTTGCCTTGTGCTCCCTTTTTGGTGGTAATCATAATTACACCATTGGCTGCCTGCGAACCGTAGGCTGCGAGTGAGGTGGCATCCTTCAGGACGCTCATCGACTCGACGATGTTGGGGTCAATGTCGTTCATCGTACCCTTGAAGATCACACCATTGACTACAATCAGCGGCTGCGAACCGCCATTGATCGACTTCTGTCCGCGGATCTGGATGCTCGATGATGTACCCTGCACACCGCTTTGTGACATCGAAAGGCCGGGGATCAGACCACGAAGCATATCAGTAGGACTTGTCGGAGCAAGGTTGGCAACTGGGCCGTCGGCCACATTCATCGTAGCTACCGAACCGGTGAAGTTTCTGCGCTTTGTAACGCCATAACCTACTACCACAACGTCTTCAAGTACCTCAGAATCCTCTTCAAGGATGATGGACATCGGCTTGGCCATTGCTGCAATCTCGATGGTCTTGTACCCGATGTACGAAACCTGAAGCTTTGCACCCACTTTCGCTACCGAAAGGGTAAAATTGCCATCGATATCAGTTACTACACCATTCAACGTGCCCACCTCAAGGATGTTGGCACCGATTACAGGTTCGCCTAGGACATCGACCACTACGCCACTGACGCTCACTTGAGCCATCAATGATGCGGAAGAACACAGAAGGAGCATCAGCAACGATGCCAGCCACTTCTTGGTTTTCAGATACTGTTTCATGCGTTTTTGTAATTTATTATTTAATGTATGGATAATAGGATTTTCGTCTGTTTTGACGGTGCAAAGATACGGCCTTTTTATCTGATACACAAGAGTTGGTAATTCACTTGGTGAAAGGCCATAGTAAGTTTTCAAAAATTCAGATTGCTATAAATCAACGAGTTAAGGTTTTGCAATAGTAAGATAGATTCGCATATTACAGTTGATGGTTGGGAGACAGCACATTATGGCACTTGACGCTCCTTTATAATAACTACGGGGCCCATCAGTCCTGACTCTTCAAGCGGGGCATCGGGGGCATAATATCGTGCATCGGTATAGGTGACGGGTTTTCTGCAGTTGGGTTGGGCATCGCCTATCAGACGATTTACCCAAAGGTTGGTCACCTCGATCTCAATGCTGTTGTTGCCTTCGTGCAACAATCCGGTAACATCGACCTCAAAAGGTTCCTTCCAGACAATACCTGCCGACGTTCCGTTGACCTTGACTTCGGCAAGATTCCTTACTTTGCCAAGCTGAAGCATCTGGCGTGTCTGGTCACTCAGAGATGCCACGTGAACTGTGGTCTGATAGGAAGCCGTGCCCGAGAAGTAACGGATGCCTGCATCCTTATGCTCCGACCAAGAGGTCAATGTCTCGAACGTTGCCTCAGCGGGGGCTCCGCGCCCTTGCTGGAACTTCACCACCCAGGGTCCTTCGACCTGTGCCACTGTCTCGCGCGTCTTGGCAGGCACGGTCACCTCTTTGGTACCGGCGCCACAGAACACCACAAACACAGCATCGTCCTTCACCAGGTTGAGCGTCACTTGCGTGTTTTTGCCGTTCATCTTGTAGCTCACCTCTTCGATGACACCCGTCTCGGGATGCCACAGCTGTGGCTTGAGGCCTGTCTGGCGGAAGGTGACATCGAGCGTAGCAGCATCCTTCGTGGGGCGATTCACCCAATAGATCTCGGCATAAGGCATCGAGCGATGCAGGTATTTCATGCCTTCTTCGGGCAGCTCGATGTCGGCGGCAATGCCCTCGGCTTTCAACACGTCGGCCAAGGCCACATCCGAAGTCACGTGCTTGCTGCTCCAGATCTCGCCAACCAGTTTGTCGAACTCCTCATGACTCTCGTTCAAGCCGTAGGGATGCTGAGGCTTTTGTCCGCCGATTACGGCACCGGCTTTGGCCAGTTCGGCCAATTTGCGAAGCACAGGTAGCGACATATATTCCACGTTGCGGTCGAGCCACAGCACGCGGTATTGTGTGCCGCTGGCCGACGAGGTCAGCACGCCGCCTTTGCAGCTGATCAGGTTGCAGAGCGCATCGGCATTGCAGTAGTCGAAGTTGTAGCCGTAGGGCACCTCAGGCGCTCCGCCGCCAAACTCCTTGGTGATGTTGCTGTTTTCTCCGTAATATACCAGCACGTCGGCCACATTGATACCCTGCTGAAGCATGTAGCACGAGCGCGACATGTAATCGACCCATGCTGTGGCCTTTTCGGCCCATGTGTCATGGCGATTGAACCATTGTCCGATGCCTCCGAGGCTCAGACCGGGCACCTTGTCATCAACAGGCTGGTGGGCGCTCTCGTGGATCACGAATCGGTTGATGCCCTCTGCCAGCTCGATGTCGGCAATCTTCTTCAGCTTTTCGGGGTACCAGTTGTAGCCCGATCCTTGCTCCCATGCCGTCATCGACTCGGCGGCGGCGATGTTTTGTCCGTATATGTGAGCCACCGACGACGACTCGCGGTCGTCGGCCTGATAGACGCTGCGTGCGATGTCACCATCGGGCATCTTGGGCAGCCACGGAGCCGAGCACCACATGGCCGACATGGGCACTTGTGCGGTGGCCTTCAGGTCCATGCCATCGACGATGAAGACGCGTCCACCCTCGTGTGCCTCGGTGTAGCGGCCCTTCATGCCATAGTCCTGCTGGGCGATGACGGTCAGCAGGTCGTAGTTCTCCTTGAAGAGCTCGCCGATGGTCTTTTCCCAGTCGCGCACGAAGGCTGCGCTCTGCTCTGCCGAGCCCACGGTGTCGCCTGCCAGCACAGGCAGCCAGATGTGCAGGTCGTAGCCTCGACGCTGCTTGAACTCCTCAAACATGGCGGGTGTCCAGGTCTGCGCACCAGCCTCGTAGCTGTCGGTGAGCACATACTGTATGCCGCGCTCGCCCATCAGTCCGTTCGAAGCGTTCTTATACATATCCAGATAGGCGATGAAGTATCGTTTCCATGCCTGCGGGTCGAGCTTATCGACTTCAAGGCCCGTAGCCTCGGGCGGTGCCGGATGGTTCATCTTGCCGGTGAGCGACCAGCCGAAGCGATAGATGCGCCAACGGCCTTCGGGGGCGCTCCAGTTGAGGTTAAGTTCGCCGTTGCGGTAGGTCTTGTCGGTGATGTCGATCACCTCCTTCTCGCTTGCCATCTCGTTGCCATTGGGCAGGCGCATTGCTATCACAGCCACGTCCTCATAGTGTTCGTAGCGACCCACTTCCCACTGGTTGGGGCCGGACTGGCCGGTCCTGGTGGGGCCGGTGCTCTTGTCGGGCTGTGGCAAGGGGCGCGAGATCTGGCATCCGCCGTCCACGTCCATAGTCTGCCATACGAGTTTCTTCATGGCATCCTTGGGCTCTACCCAGGGTCCTCCTGTCGAGCTCCATCCGGGAGCCGAAGCCACGGCCATCTCGAGTCCCATCTCGTCGGCCAGACCGACGGCATAAGCGAAGGCTTCCTTCCAGACCTCATCCATGTAAATCAGCCGCTTGCTGACGATTTGCGGGGTCCCCAGACTTGCGTCGAAGTGCTGGAATCCGCCCAGCCCCACGCGCTTCATCCACTCCAGGTCCTTGCGGATGCCCTCGTGGGTGATGTTGCCGTTCATCCAGTGCCACCACACCCTGGGACGGGCATCCTGCGGTGGTTGTTGCCATCCGGCCTTCAGCTCTGCAAGCGTTGTAGCGCTGGCCGCCTCATCGACCTTCTGTCCGCCCTGGCATGAAACCATCATGAGGGCGATGCTTGCCATCAGCATGTTTCTGAAGGCTTTCGGCGAAGATATCTTGAAGTTCATATTCATAGTATTGGTCTGTTACACATTATTTATATATTATCGAAGCTACATTTATATATTATCAATACTGCATCATTTCATCTGTGTTGGGCCATAGTTCAGTCTGACACCACGTTCCGACAGCACATGATCAAGGCCGCCGATGCCCGGGCGCTCCAACTTCTCACCCTCCTTTTCGCCTTCGCGCAGCTGCTCGCACAACTCGGCGATGTCCTTCAGACGTTGCAGGGTTTCCTTGTTTACACCCATGTAATGACCTGGGTACAGGTATTCGATGCCTTGTTTCTCCATCAGGTAGGCCATACGCTGTGCCGAAAGGATGACGGTCGAGAAGTTGGTGGTGATGAGCAGGTTGCCGCTGCCAAATGAGTCGCCGCTGAAGCCGTAGTGTCGCTCACGATCGAGGAATGTGGTCGATCCAGGGGTGTGGCCTGGAGTGAAGATGACCTCGATCTTACGACCGCCCAGGTCGATGACCTCACCATCGATCAGATAGCGCGTCTTGCCTGTATAGCCCACCATGAACATGGGTCGATTGACCTCGTCGGCAGCGTTGATGCTGATTTCTTCCCACTCGTTGATGGCCGAGCCTGTGTGGTCGGGATGCACATGAGTGGCAATCAGGCGGACGGGCTTCTTGCAGATGTCCGATACGATCTGGTGCAATCCGGGAATCTCGGTGCCTGCATCTATCAGGATAGCGCTATCGGCACCAGCCACCAGATAAAGCGTCTCGTTGGCCATCAGGTGACCATTCCCTTCCCATGTCTGTTCGTCAATCTGACGGAAGACAACGTCCTTCCCTTCATAGACCACTTTCTCGGCATACTGAGGTTGAGGTTGTGCCATCAATGCACATTGAAATGAAGCTGCAAGAGCTAGCAGAAGAAAATTTTTCATAATTTACAATGTTTTTTTATGGTTTACTGATATTTGATAATTGTTATTCGCAAAAAAAGCACCGCCGAAACATTGGTTTCAACGGTGCAAAGTTATATATATATATTTGTATATGCAATATTTGGTAAATCCTGCTATGAAGTGCAATAGTAAGATGAGTTGATATGCAGAATGTTGGTTTTCAGTCAGTTATCGAAATACTATAGTAAGTATCATTTTGTGTCCCGACTGTCGTCCTGGAGGTTGCGGTTTAAGGCCAGACATCGCACCCTAACTGCAAATTCCTCATCACTCTCGGTAGCCCGTGCCCTCATCTTCTGACGAGCATTATAGACCGATTGTGTCGAGAGTCCCAGGATTTTTGCAATCTTTGTGCTGTTGTTGATGCCCAGACGTACCATTGCGTAAATGCGAAGGTCGGTATTCAGTTTCTCGCCTTGTCGCAGTGTGATACGCTCTTCGGGTCGGAGTAATGCGTTGAACTGCTCAACAAAATCGGGGAAGATTCGAAGGAAGATATCATCAAACTTCGCCCACAACTCATGTTGCTCTTTCATATCGTTCTCACTTTTGGGCTTGGTGGCCTGTAGAGCAAGATCATACTGTCGTGCAGTCAGCTTTCGATTTACATCACGTTTGACAGCCTCAATTTTCTGCAGATATTCCGAGCAGGTGGCAAACATCTCGCCAACATACTCCTCCTTCAGATAGTTGGCCTCTTTCAGCCGTATGCCCTCCTCCTTCAGTTCTGTGCTGGTGCGACGCAAGGCCTCGTTGGAATCGCGCAACAACAAGTGTTCCTGCTTCAGACTTTCTGATTGTTCGACCAACTGCTGATTGCGTTCCTTGAGCAGAGATTGCAACTTGATGCGACGGCGCAGGTTATAGATCGTAAATATGAACAGAAGGGCCATGACAAGGCACATTGCCCCAGCAGCAAGTAGGAGCTTGTAGTTGCGGGCTGATACCTGCTCGAGGCGGTTATATGTGACGGCATTAAGCTGTGTCATGTGCGGATAGAGCGGCTGTCGTATGCGGTCGGGGAAGTCCTGCTGCATCATGACAAGGGTATTTAGAAAGCGATTGGCGTATTCGAGTTCGCCATACTTCAAGGCAGCCTGCTCAATGTAGAAGAGCAGGGGCGTAAGTCGGCTTACGTTGCGCAGACTGGACACCATATAACGGGTGAGGTATTCCACCTCGTCCTGCTCGTTGGTGGGCAGGAAATGTGCCAGAAGTCCGATGTCGCCGCAGAGCTTGGCATACCATGCGTCTTCGGATGTCATTTGTCCTACTGCCTGCTTCAACTGGTCGAGTGCCGCAAAGATCTGCTCAGGTTCGGTTGCGCTCCAAAGCTGGGCATAGACCTGCAGGGGAGTGGGAACGATATTGCCCAACTGGAGCACCGAGTCGGCGTATATCTTGCTCATCGGGTCGGGACTCGGGAGGTTGAGGAAGACGGCACGATTGTTCCAATAGTCTATTGTTTCGAGATAGTATAGCAACTGTTGTTCGGAGGTTTTGTTGAGTGCTTCAAGAGTGTCCAGGGCATTGCGGGCAAGTTCAAGATATCCGATGCTGTTATACAGGTGTGCGGCTTGCACACGGCAATCGGCTTCCCATTCGGGGCGGTTGTTGCGTTTGGCAATGACGAGGTTGGTCTTGATGTAGTGTTCGGCCGAATCGATGTCGAATTCGTAGTAGAGCTCTGTGATAAGCTTGTAATGATAGAATCTAGCTTCGTCGCTGCTCGCTTTGGAAGCCTTGCGCTTATAGTCCAACAGTTTCTTTTCCTGCACCTGACGATAGCTTTCGACACTGTCGAGGGAGGCCGCCACTTGTTCGAAGCATGAAAGAATCTCAGGGGGTGTGGACGGCTTTCGATGGCAGGATACCGCCATCGGTAAAAGAATGAGCATCAGAAGGTATGTGGCTCGTTTACTTCTGTCCATATAGTTTTGTTTTTGGCTTTCGATAATCGGTTTTCTGTTATGCTTTTCTCGTCTATAATCCTACAACATCACCACCGCCTCGCGATGGATGCCATCGACCTTGATGGTGAGGGGGTGCGGGAGGCGGATGTGGCGCACGAGTTCGGTCTCTTCGACTGCAGGCATAGCGTTGAGCTGTGCTTCGTCATAGAGACCGTCGCCCTTGAAGGCGTTGATGGTGAGATAGGAGACACCGAGCGAGGTGAGGTTCTGGAAGAAGTGCGTGCCCTGCGAGGGATCAACCTGGAAGTTGTCAAGTCCTGCCTCGATGATGACACGTGCAGCGGAGATGTTCGACCACTTGACGGGGATGCCCAGCCAGGGGTCGGACGAGCCCCAGCGTCCCGGACCGATGTAGATGCAGTGCCGGTCATCGGCAAGCAATTGGCGGTTGATCTTCTCGATGTGTTCGGCAATCTCAGGATTGCGGCCGGCGCTGTAACCTTCGGTGGTCTTGACATAGACGATGTCCTCGACGTCGGAGACGATGCCGTGGCCGATGGCCGAGTGCGAGCGCAGTAGACATTCCTCGTCGGGGATGCGCGTGAGGTCTTCGTCGAGCTTCATGTTGCTATCGACCATCGGACGTATCTGCAACAGATAGAAGGTGCCAGTTTCGCTGGAGGTGAGATCGACGGCAAACTCGATTTCGACGGGACGGCGCATCTCTTCGTGTCCGTATTGCAATACCTTCTGCATCAGTTCGGGAAGGGGGAAGAGGCCGTTGTTGAGCACACCCGCGAAGCTGATGAGCTTGCGGTTGCGGCCTTCGTAATAACCGTCGTAGATGCACTGGTCCATCGGATCGTAGGTCGAGCAGACGGGCGGCAATGTGCCATCGGCTTCGGCGGCACGGATGGGCCACTTCTTCAGGTTGAAGCCTTCGTCGAGCTTGAATTCGAGCGGCGGGATGTCGCCTGACTCGGAGGCCTGTGGGATGTCGAGCGCCAGGAAGGAGTTCTGCGTGTCGCGCAGCGCAAACTCCAGCTCACTCATTTGCAGCACATTGGCGGGATGGTAGGGGCTGACACGCAATGACGTGCCTCCATCGACGATGTATTTGCCCAGACCGAATGCCAGCGAAACAGTACCCTCGTCGGCTTTTTCGTCGTCGATGGGATAGTAGTTGATGCTGCGGGCCACGCCCGAGATGTGGGGATAGAAGCGTGTGCCATGCTGCTGTCCGATGACCTCCTGCAGGATGACGGCCATCTTCTCCTGGTCGATGACGTTCTTGGTGGCTGTCATGTAGTCCTTCGAGCCCTGGTAGAACACCGATGCATAGACGGCCTTGACGGCATCGGCGAGCATGGACAGGCGCTGGTACTTGTCGTTGGTGCTCGGTATCATGTAGGTGGAATAGACACCGGCGAAGGGCTGGTAGTGCGAGTCTTCGAGCAGCGACGATGAACGTGCAGCGATGGGACCCTTGACCACTCCGAGGAAGGCCTCCAGGTCGCCGAGCAGGCGCTGGGGCAGTCGTCCGCGCAGGAAGGCGGCGAAGATCTCTTCGTCGGGGGCATTGCTCAGTGCGAGGGGATAGAGCTGGTTCTCGTCCATGAACTGGTCGAAGACGTCGGTGCAGAGCACGACGGTCTTGGGGATGCAAACACGTGCCTGCTGTTGCAGTTCCTGCGTGTCTTCGTCGATGTGCACATGGCTCAGGAAACGCTCGGTGCGGAAGTCCTGCAGGTCGGGGTGCTTGCTCATGAGGTGGTCGAGGAAGGCAAGGCCACGTCCCTTGCCACCCAGTGAGCCGTCGCCGATACGGGCAAAGTTGGAATACTGGTCGAAACGTCCGCGCTGGAACACTGCCACCACGCCCTGGTTCTTCATGCGACGATAGGCGACGATGGCTTCGAAGATCCACTGACGGTGTGCCTCGACATCCTGCAGGCGGCCCCACGTGATGCGTTTCAGGAAGTCAGACACGGGGAAGAGTGCGCGTGAGCCCAGCCAGCGCGACACGTTGTTGCGCATGACATGATACATCAGACTCTCCTTCGGGATGGAGAGGATATTGTCCTGCAGGTCCTTCAGGTTGTGGACGTGGAGCTGCGTGTTGAACTCGGGATGCCCGGGGAAGGTGGGGTCTTCGATGTTGAAGATGAGGTCACCGAAACCGAAGGCATTGTGCACAATGTCGCGCAGATCGACATCCATCTTCTTGGAGTTCTTGTCGATGAAGTAATAGCCCTTGCGGTCGGCCTCCTCAAGGTTTTCGCTCTCGGCGCTGTCCATGATGAGCGGCATGTAGGGGTCTTCGGCGCGGATGGTATCGAGCAGCAGGAAGCCGGCACGGGCATCCTTCTCGTCTTCGGTGGGATTGGCACCCAGGACGGGTTTCAGCGGGAATCGGCAGTCGGAGATGACACCGAGGGTGTTGTCCTTGAATCGGCTGTAGAGGTCCCATGCCTCCTCAAAGTTTCGTGCGAGCACAATCTTCGGACGACCACGCATACGCAACGTTTCGAGCGAAGCATTGAGCGCCTCGGTGGCAAACTCGAGACTCTGCTTGAGCACGAACTGATATAGGCTGGGGAGGATGGACGAGTAAAAGCGGATATTGTCCTCGACCACAAGAATCATGCGCACGCCGGCCTCGACGTCGTGTTCGAGGTTCATCTTGTCCTCAAGCAGCTTGATGATGGTGAGCAGCAGTTCGGTGTTGCCCAGCCAGCAGAAGACGTATTCGAAGAGCGAGAGGTCGATGTCGCGCATACGTGCCGTGATGCCATGACTGAAGGGCGTGAGCACGACGATGGGGATGTTGCTGTGCTCTAGCTTGATGGTCTTGGCAATCTCGAAGACATCCTCCTCCTGTGCATCGGCGGTGCGCGAAGGCATGACGATGACGAGGTCGATGTCGTCGGTCTCGAAACGCTGTTCGGCCTCGTCGAGCGACGATGCCTTGATGAAACGGGGAGGGAAGCGCAAGCCCAGACGGGCATATTCTGCAAAGATCTTCTCATCGACGCGGCCATCGTCCTCGAGCATGAAGGCATCGTAGGGATTGGCCACGATCAGCACGTTGCAGATGCGGCGCTGCATGAGTTCGGTGAAGTTGGTGTCCTGGAGTTGTAGCACTGGTTATGGGTTTGAGGGGTTTGAGGGGTTCGAAGGGTTTGAGGGGGTTGAGGGGTTTGAAGGGTTTGAGGGGTTTGAAGGGCTAACAACCTTTCAAACCTTTTGAACTTTCAAACCTTTCAAACCATTATCAATATCCTAATTCATACGGAGCATCGACGGCGGGGATGCCTTCTGACATCCAGCGGGGAGCGGGAGCACCCTTGAGGTAGTGGTCGAAGAACTGCTTCATGCGGATGCACCAGTCCTTGCGGTTGGCCATGCGCACGGGCCAGTGTGGCTCGCCAGTGTAGTTGAGCAGCCATGCCGTCTTGCCGAGGCGCTTGAGGGCCACGAACATCTCGATGCCCTGATACCACGGTACGTGTCCGTCCTGATCGTTGTGCATGATGAGGATGGGGGTGTTGACCTTGTCCATGCGGAGCAGCGAACTGTTCTCGGCATAGATCTCGGGGTGTTCCCACATGGTGGCGCCCAGACGGCTTTGCGTATGTTCATATTGGAAGCTGCGAGCGAGTCCCGAGCCCCAGCGGATGCCACCGTAGGCACTGAACATGTTGACCACGGGTGCACCGCTTTCGATGGCAGCAAAACGATCGGTGCGCGTGGCGAGGTAGGCGCTCTGGTAGCCGCCCCAGCTGTGTCCGCAGGTGCCGATGTGCTCCTTATCGACAAAGCCCATGCTTTCGACCATATCGAGGCCCGAAAGGATGCAGTCGTAGGCCGATTCGCCGGGATGACCGTCGGTGTAGCGGATGTCGGGCACGAAGATGAGGTAGCCGTCGCTGGTGTAGGTGTGGAAGTCGCAGATCGAGCGTTGGGGTGCTGGTGTGCGATAGTCGAAGAGCGTCTCGCTGTTGCGTTCGTAGTAATAGACGATGAGCGGATATTTCTGATTCGGGTCGAAGTTGGCGGGCTTGATGAGAAGGCCTTCGAGTTCGATGCCCTTGTAGCTGGTCCACTTCACTGGTTCGGCAGTACCCCAAAGGAAAGGCTCCTGCTGTGCTTCGAGGTTGGTGAGCCTGATGGTCTGTCGGAAGGCAAAGGTCTTGGCGTTGAGGTCGGTGCGGCGAACGTCGGGGAAATGTTCGAAGGTGCATTGAGTCCAGAGGATTACGGGTGCGTCCTTGGCCTTGGTGGGCAATGTGCCGAGCATGAAGTCGCCGCTGTGGAGGGCAAGGGGTTTGGCAGGACGCTGGAAGGTCGTGCTGTAGTAGCCGGTGCCCTTGCTCGTCTCGTCGAAGGTGCGCAGCATCTGGATTTCCTTGGCGTTGATGCCTTCACGTTCCTTCTCGGGGTCGAGCCGCAGCAGACGGTATTGGCGTCTTTGCTCACGGCCGTCGAGGGTCAGTCGTTTCGGCGTGCCACCTTGGGCAGGAACACTCCAGATGTCGTAACGGTCGTAGAGGAGCAAGGTCTCGTCGTCGCTGAGCCATCCTGCAGCACCGTATGCTTCGGGATAGTCGGGATGGTCATCCTCCTCGTCCCAACCGGCGAATGTCTGTGGCGTGGTGACACGGATGCGCCGATTGTTGGCCAGGTCGATGGTGTACCAGCAGCTGTCGGTGAGGTTGTAACCGTAGGCATAGTGACCTAAGGGCGAGATGCGGTAGGTGGTGTAGTCAGCCTCGGAAATGGGGTGACGTTCGCCTGTCTCGATATCGACGATGGCGTAGTCGCGGCGTGTCATTCCCTCCCACATCGAACTCAGGGAGTAGGGCTTGCTGTTGGAAAGCAGGGCATAGCGTCCGTTGGCATCGGGGTCGCCCGCGATGGTCGGATAGAGGCTGTCGGCAAGCTGTACGATTCGTCCATCATCGAGATGACAGACAGCCGTATGGGTGCGCTTGCTCTCGCTGTCCTTTTGGAACGACTGCACCGTATATTGCACAGGTTCGTCCCAGCTCCATATCTGCACTTCGGGACGGTCCTTTTTGAGCGTGAGTGTATCGGTCTGGCGTGGGGCAGCGGCAGTACCAAAGAAGAGCCGTGAGCCATCCTTCGAGAAGTTGAGCTTGCCGTTGGGGCTGAGCACGTAGTTCGAGGGGAAGGCATCGTTGATGCTGTCGGACAGCTGACGCACGTCGCCTTCGGTGGTAGCGAGCCAGAGCTGACGTCCTGTGCCCTTCGGCTGCTTCTTGTCGGTAGTGCCCCAAAGGAAGGCCAGCTTCGTACCGTCTTCGTTGAGCGTGATGCCTTCAGGCTTCTGTCCGATGCCTTCCTTGACGAGGATGGGCTCGGGGCAGGAGATGGCGGCACCTTTCTTTTTCGTTTCGGTACCGGGCAAGGCGAGCATGTAGAGGCAGCAGGTGTCGGGCTTGCCGCTCAGCAGCGTGGTAAAGTAGAGTGTCTGGCCTTTCTTCGAGAATCCGTAGCTATCGACGTGCTCGAATGTCTTGGAGACTGTGCTGTCGGCGATGAGACGCACGTAGAGCGTGCTGTCCTTCGCACGGAGCTGATAGGCCAGCCAGTCGGCTTCGCCGGCGGTCTTGTAGTTGCGCAACGAATCGATGCGCTCGGCCGAACGGGTCGAAAGATTGTAAAGAAAAAGTGTGTCGAGCGGAGTGTTCTTGTCCTTCTTCGCCTTGTCGTCACCTGCGTTCTGCTCCTTCAGTTCGCGGGCCTTTTGCACGGCCTCGGTCTCGTGCGTCTTGATGAGCAGGTAATTGGAGGAACGTGTGAACGTGAAGCCGTTGATGGGAAAGAAGGTCTCGATCTGCTGGCCCTGGGCATCGAAGAGCAAGGCGGTGGCGTCGCCGGGATAATCCTTGACCTTGGCTGTCTTGTCGCCATCGCCGCGCCAGGTTTCGTGCACAATGAGACTGTATTGGCCATTGTCGGAGATGGCACGGTGGGTGATGCGCTGCCAGTCCATGATGTCGTCGATGGTGAGGGCTCGCTTTTGAGCCGACAAGGGCAGCATGACGGCAGTCGCCATGATTGCTGCGAAGAGAAAATTCAGAAAAGTTTTTTGAGTCATCGTATTATATATATGTGGGTGCAAAGATAGTGTTTTTTGAGCAAATGACAAAAAAAGCTTGAAGAAATTTGCAATTTCACCTAAAAGAACCTATCTTTGCAGCGACCATTTCGATGAGTCGAAAACAAAAACCGATAATAACAAGAAAAGGAGGTGAAAATGGATTTGAGACGTGGGCTTCAATAGCCCGTCTCACAATCCGGAAAATTGCAGGTCCAATACCTGCAAAAAAATGCGCTTCGCGCATAAAATAAAGCTCGTCCAAATTTGATCACCTCATCGACCAGCTTTATTTTTTGCGTAAGCAATTTTCTGCTGCCATTGGGGCAGCACATTTTCCGGCAGAGTCTCGGCTATTGAAGCCAGAGACGAGGCCATTTTCACCTTAATATCAATGAACACATTTGTTGTTAAATAGAAGTGTCTTAATGAATATTAAAAACTATGGCAACTGAATACATTACCCTCAGTCGTGCCGATGGCACAACAAAGAACAATACCCCCTTTGCTCAGTTCAAGATTGCAAACGAAAAGGAAACCATCAATCTCGCCGTATGGGATTGCAGCCCGAAGATGGGACCGCAGGTGGGACAGCTCGTGTATTTCATGAATATCCAGGATCGTAATGGCAAGAAGTCGGCCAATGCCAGCGATATGCGAATAGGGCAATTTGCCGGCGAGACACATCCCTTGTACCGTTTGATTCCACGTCCCACGAAGCGTGCGGATTGGGATGTCTGTCTCGACAATCTGCTTGCTTTCTGCAGCGACGAGAAGTTGAAGCCCATCATCGAGGAATGGGGCCGCAAACTCTATGACAAGTACGACAAGTGGCCTGCTGCCACGGGTATGCATCATGCATTCCCAGGAGGTTTGGCAACACATACCTACCAGATGCTGCACATGCTTGAGGGGCTTTATCCCTGCCTGCCATACGCCATCAAGATCGAGCGTTGCATCCTGGCCATCCTGTTCCATGACTATGGCAAACTGCGTGAATATGACCAGGCGGGAGAGAAACAGGAAGATATGTTTCTTCTGGGACATATCTACATTTCGGCCTATACCTTGCAACATGTTCTCGAAAAGGCTGGTTATGGCCCAATGGATGACGAAGTGAAGTGTATCATCCATTGCGTGCTGGCTCATCACGGCGAGAGAGAATTCGGCTCACCTGTCGTACCCTGTCTGCAGGAGGCCGTCATCATCAACATGCTCGACAATCTTTCGGCCAAAACCGACAGTCTGGATGGCACTGGCGAGCTGGAATACTGTGCCGCTCTTGGTACCAGCGCGGTGAAGAAATAACCTCAGCCCTAAAAGGCAAAAAAATAGGCTGCCCCGTGTGGGGCAGCCGTCGTTATATAATGAGTAGTTTCAGAGAAGAATGCAATTTAGAAAACGCCCTGGGCCATCATAGCTTTGGCAACTTTCATAAAGCCGGCCACGTTGGCACCCTTCACGTAGTTGATGTAGCCGTCGGGCTCGGTGCCATACTTTACGCAGTTGGCGTGGATGGTCTCCATGATGGTGTGCAGACGGGCATCGACCTCCTCCTTGGTCCAAGAGAGACGCTCGGAGTTCTGTGACATCTCGAGGCCAGATACCGATACGCCACCGGCGTTGGCAGCCTTGCCAGGAGAGTAGAGAATCTTTGCCTGCTGGAATACCTTGATTGCTTCGGGGGTAGAAGGCATGTTGGCACCCTCGGATACGGCGATGACGCCATTGGCTACGAGAGCCTTGGCAGCCTCCTCGTTGATCTCGTTTTGGGTAGCTGATGGCAGGGCGATGTCGGCCTTCTCGAACCAAGGCTTCATGCCCTCGACATACTTGGCTGTCGGATACTGCTCCACATACTCCTTGATACGGCCACGCTGTACCTGCTTGAGATCGAAGATGTAGTCGAGCTTCTCGCGATCGATGCCATCGGGATCGTAGATGTAGCCATCGGAATCGGACATGGTGAGCACCTTGCCACCCAACTGGAGCACCTTCTCGGCTGTATATTGTGCCACATTGCCTGCACCTGAGATGAGGACGGTCTTGCCCTTGAGATCGAGACCCTTGGTCTTCAACATCTCGCAGAGGAAGTAAACGTTGCCGTAGCCTGTTGCCTCGGGACGGATGAGTGAACCGCCGAACTCGAGACCCTTGCCGGTGAGCACGCCCTGGAACTGATGAGTATATTTCTTGTAAGCACCGAACATGAAGCCTACCTCGCGACCACCTACGCCGATATCGCCTGCTGGAACGTCGAGATCTGGACCGATGTGGCGGGTGAGTTCAAGCATGAAGGCCTGGCAGAAACGCATCACTTCGGCGTTCGACTTGCCACGTGGAGAGAAGTCGGAACCACCCTTGGCACCACCCATAGGAAGGGTTGTGAGAGAGTTCTTGAAGGTCTGCTCGAAAGCGAGGAACTTCAGGATACCCAGATTGACAGACTTGTGGAAGCGGATACCACCTTTGTAGGGGCCAATGGCGTTGTTGTGCTGCACACGGTAGCCCATGTTGGTCTGGATATTGCCCTTGTCGTCCATCCAAGTGACACGGAACTGATAGATGCGATCGGGAATGCAAAGACGCTCAATCAGATTGACCTTGTCAAACTCAGGATGCTTGTTGTAAGCTTCCTCGATGGTGGTGAGAACCTCTTCTACGGCCTGATGATATTCGGGCTCGTTAGGAAATCTGCGTTTCAGATCCTCAAGAACTTTTTTTGAATCCATAGACTTTGAAAAATTTACAGTTTATAATACAATACCTTTAATAATTCACCAGGAACCATGAATCATGAACCCTTCACCATGAATCATGAACCATTAACCATTTTGGCGGTGCAAAGATAAAACATTATTTCATTTGCTCCAAATTTTTCGCGCAAAAAATCGCAAAAACGACGAAAAATGTTGATTTTTGTTTGAAACTTTGCGAAAGTGTGGCTTTTTGTAATCTTCAGTTGCTTCGTTTGTTCCGATAAAACTGCATATATTATGCAAAAACCGCAACTCCGATGCGGGAGTTGCGGTAGAATATGCGGATATTTATGCAGAGAACTTACTTCACAACCTTCTTGCCATCGATGATGCAGATGCCATTGGCATTGTTGACACGCTGGCCAAGGAGATTGTAGGTAATGCCGGAGGTCTGGGTTTTTGCCTCAACGCTTTCGATGCTTACGATGTCCTTGGGGGTTGCGGGAGCGCCAAAGCCGCCACGCAGATTGGCCACGCGTAGTTCGTAGGTGCCTTCCTCCTCCATCTCATAGCTGGCGGCATCGGCACCGAGGATAGCAGCGACAGAGCCGTCCTTTACGATAGCGTAGGCGGGAGCGCCTTCAACAGCGGTCCAGATGAGTGTCTTGCCATCGGTGAAGAAATCTACAGCGTCGAATTGGGCGGTAAACTGCTCGGGCTTCCATTCGCCGAAGATGTTGTCGGTGGTGAGAGCAGCAGCCTCCTCGGCGGTGAGGACGGTCTCGAACTCGTGGTCGCCGGTGCCGTGGGTGAAGTTGACAACGTTCGAAGTTGGTGTGGTCACATTGCCTTCAGCATCGGTGGTGTTGTACTCCTTGAAGCAGTAGGCAGCATTGTTCATGCCTGCATAGGTCCAGCGGCTTGCGGCCAGCGAATTGTCGAGCACCTGCGTGTTGATCCAGTAGCAGGTCGATTCGCCACCCCACGAACGTGCGAAGGTGAACGTGTTGCATTCGCTCTTGACGGTGCAGTCGAGGAATACGTAGCCATAGTTCTTGCGTGCTTCGGTCGAGCTGGTGCAGTTGGGTGCTGCGATTACGTCTTCGCCCGACTTGCCGGTAGCCGAACGGCTCTCGTTGACGAGGGCTACACGGTTAAAGACGACGTTACCATCACCGCAGAGGTAATCGACGGTGCCGTGGATCTCGGAATCCTCCCAATAGCGGTTGCTTGCGCGGTTGCTGTAGTAGGTATCCTGGTAAGAGAGCATCTTGACGTTCTTCTGGATGGTGTTGGCGCCCTTGTCCTGCAAGCAGACGGCACGACCTGCGCTGCCCGACTTGTAGTACTCGAGTGCATTCTGGATGGTGAGATCCTGCAGATAGAGGTTGTCGGAAGTATTGAGCAGGGTAGCCGTTGTACCGATGCCTTCGATCTCAACAGAAGGAGCATTCACGAGGATGGTTCCCTCCATCGACTCGCCGATGATCGAGATGTTGTTGCCCGCAATTTGTGTGAGCACGAGATCGCCGAGGTCGTATGTGCCGTTGGGCAGGAAGATCTTGGCATTGCCAGTAGCATTGGCCGAAGCCAGTGCGATCAGGAAGCTGTTGGCATCGTTGGCAGGGATGAAGTAGTAGCCGGTAGCCTCGTCGAACTCAACGAAGTCAACCACGTTATAGACGGATACCTTGTGGATGTAGGAGGTGCCGCCGAAGGTGATGGTGAGGACGTCGGCCTTGTCGCTGTCGTATTGGAAGGTAGCCTCTGCACCATCGTTCTCGACCTTAACGGGGAAGGTGGCGACGGTTTCGCCAGCCTCATTGGTAACGACGGCCTCGGCGCCTTCAGCCGAATAACGGCAGTTGCCGACGCTGATGATGGCCTTGCCGGCTACGGCAATCGAGAGGCTGTTGCCTGCACTGAATGCCCAACCATGCTGTGTGTCGTGGAACGAACCGCCATTGTTCCAGATGGCCTCGTGATCCTCGATGTAGAAGTTCACCTTGTTAAGCTCATAGATGTAGCGTGAGGTGTTGGTGGGCACTTCGATGTCGGTAGCCTTGGCATAGAGGTTGAGGTTTTCCTGAACAGAAACGCCTTCGGCAATCTTCACGGCACTCGACTGGGTGGAGTTGAACCAGCCACGGAACTTCTTGCCCTCGGCTACGGTGACATTCTCGGCGCCGTAGGCAAACTTCAGGGCAGAGCCGCCTTCAACCTCTTCTTCACCGATGATGGTCTTGCCATCCACATCGTAGTAACGGACGGTGCACATCGGGATAAGTTCGCAAGCTTCGGCATAAAGGAATGGACAGTAGTTGCCCAGATTGAGGGTAAGGGTAGCGGGCTCCTCGCTGTTGTAGGTCCATGTCACGAAGTGGTCGAAGCTGGTGTTGGAATCGCAACCTGCAGCGGGTGTGTTGAGTGTAGTAAGCACATTGCCTTCAGCATCAGCTACAGTAGCTTGGTTGCTGTAGCCGCAACCGCCCACGGTGAAGCGTACGGGACCATCGACTGGCACGGTGACAAGGGTATTGGAGTAGCCGTGCTGGGTGTCGTGGAACGTACCGGTGATGGTGACGCCCTCAGGCAGACCTGTCTCGGGAGCGAGCACAGTGTAGGGATCGGTGCGGAAATCGACCTTGAAATCGGTGAATGCACGTCCCTCTGCTTCGCCGTCAACGGTGCCGTTGATGCGGATGTTACCAATCGACATCTTCTTGTTGTTGGCCACGTTTGAGATATAGAAACGCAGCTTGAAGGTGCGGCAAGCAGCGGAGTTGACGGCCTCGTCGTGTGTCAGAGGAGCAACGTCGCTATTTGCGTTGTTGTTACGCAGAATCTGTGTCTTGGGGTCGGAATAGGCCACAATTTCGCTCTCAACATCGTCGCATACATACGACCAGGAGAAGTAAGCGTTGTCAGTTCCCTGCTTTACGGCATCGAACACAACATTGGCCACGGCGATGGTCATGCCTTTCTTCATCTTGACGGTATATTCGATCATGTCGGTCTCCACACAACCTGCATTGCCTGTGGCAGGTTGATAGGTGGCAAGGGTTCCGCCGCCGTTGTTGGTAGCATCGTAGGTCGAGACTGTGAGGTCGGTGCCTACCTTGACACCGGTCTCAAGCACAGCATCCTCGATCTCGGCTGTGAGGGTGGCTGCGTTTTCGTCGCCGACTGTCCATGTGGCGGTGCCGTCAACTGCTGCAGAGACGGAAGCTGCCACAAAGAGGGCTAATACTGAAGTTAAAGTCTTCTTCATAAGCTTAATGATTATTGGTGGTTAGTAATATGTGTTAAAGTATTTGCGTTTCTGGAAGATGGTACGACAAAAGAAATGTGCCGATAGATGCGGCAAAATTAGAAAAGAAAAATCAAAAATGCAAA
>JAFZBE010000011.1 GCA_017561935.1 Bacteroidales bacterium
CTCAACATCCTCATCAAGCTGATGTCGATGGTCAGCATCGTCATGGCAGGTCTCACCATCGCATTCCTTTGATTTGACGCTCTACCAATTCGTCCCTCATGGCTACATGGGGGACTTTTTTGTGGCAATATGTACGAAAAAAGGAGTGGCTAACCTCACGGTCTGCCACTCCTTTTCAGCGTTTTACTTATGTCTTGATTTCTTATCTGGTGCAAATATACGGGAAGTTTTCCAGATAGGGAATCGGATGACAATGTTGTGGAACAAAACGCTGTTTGGATGTTATTATTTGTGACAATATTGTCAGCTTCTTTCGGCGTGCAAATTGATGGCTATTGATGGAAAGCCTTGCCATCGGAACCGATTACCACACCCCGATAGTCGGGACCCACTCTTTGTCCGAAGAGGTTGTAGAAGACGGGCTGAGATGCGGAGGTGTCCTGATCGGCATGAATCGTGCGGATTCCCGTGACGGCATTGGACGGTGCACCGAGGCCGCCCATCAGATTGGCGACGCGTACGCTGTAGGTGCCTGCCGTGTCATTTTCGGGAAGGGTGTAGCAGGGATCGCAGGTGAAGGCCACAATCTGACCGTCCTTGAGCACGGCAAAGCCAAGGGCACTCTTGGAGCATGGCCAGGTGAGCTGATTGCTGCTCTGTACCACTTCGACGCTCTGTTGCCGCGTGAAGCTCTGCGGATACCAGTCGGGAAAGACCTTGTCGAGCTCGTATTCGGCTGCCTGTTCGGCCGTGATGACACATTCGTCGGAGCCTGCGGCGGGGCTGCATGCGCTGATGGAGCGCCCGCTGAGGTCGAGCACATTGCCCTGGGCATCGCGCGAGTCGTATTCGTGGAAACGAAGGACGAGCCCCGACGACATCGTTCCCCATCCGGCTGCTGCGGGCTGCGACACCATCGTGGTGTGGAGGTAGGTGCAGGCGGGCGAGTCTCCCCATGGGCGACCAAGACGATAGCCCGAGGCGCCGTCGATGGTGCAGTCGTTGAAGACGATGCCCTTGTAGCCGGACTGCGTGTTGGGTGCGGTGATGCAAGCCCCCGAGCTGATGGGGCGCAAGGTGCAACGCTCGAAGAACATCGTGCCGTCGCCGTAGATGAAATCGACTTCACCGGCGATGTCGCAGTCCTCGAAGTAGGCGGTGGCGTCGGCCTTGTTGAGGTAGTAGGTGTCCTGCACGCCCTGCAGACGCACGTTCTTGTAGATGGCCTGCTTGCCGCGCTGACGCAGGGCGAGTGCCTGACCTTTGGACTTGCCGCTGTCCCAGTCACGTGCCTGGCGGATGGTGAGATCCTGCATATAGACGCCGTTCTGGTTCTGGTCGATGAAGAGCACGGGTGTCTCGTCCTGGTACTTGGCGACCATGCCTGGATTGTTCATGAGAAGCACACCCTCCATGCTTTCGCCGATGAGCGAGGTGTTCTTCACGACACGGGTGAGGGCTGTGGCGCCGAAGTCGTAGGTGCCGTTGAAGAGGAAGATGCGATAGCGCTCGTCGAGGTTCGGACGCTTGGCTGCGGCATCGAGGGCTACGATGAGCTGGTCGATGCTGCGGACGGCGGCATTGTATGGGGCGCAGTTCTCGAAGATCTCGTCGTAGGCGCTGTATGCCTTGAAGTTCGCGAAGAAGTATGCATCGGAGGTGACGGTGTGTTCGAAGGACGGCTCTTTGGTGACGAGGTTCTCGTCTTCGTCGGTCCACCCTACGAAGTTGTATCCTTCGTTGGGCGTGGCTGTGAGGGTGACGACAGTCCCTTCGCGATAGACACCACCTGCGGGGGAGAGGGTGACCGTGCCTCCTTCGGCGGGCAATGCTTCGGCTCCGACGCTATACTGCTCGGTGCTGGCGCTGCCGTTCCAGTCGCCACTGATGACGACGTGGTTGAAGCCTACCTGCTTGGTGTTGCCGAGGCTGTAGATGTAGATGCGGAGGGAAAATGAAGGGTTCGAAAGGTTCGAGGGGTTCGAAAAGTTCGAGAGGCTAGTGAGGTCGTGGGAGATGGGGGTAAGGCCTACGTTGTCGCGCTCGGGGACGAGGGCTTGGTCGAGGAGGACTTCCTCGTCGCCATAGACGGCATAGATGTCGAGCTTGCCGCTGTCGGTGCCGAAGCGCATGGCATTGAGGCTGACCGATGTTGGGGTGAAGCTGACACCTGCAGCGGGAGTGACACGGAATTCGACCACATAATTGGGATCGGGGGCGGAGATCTGTTCGGCGGGTTGGAATGCCACCCAACTGGCCTTGATGACCTTGTCGGTCTTGGACATGTAGCTGAGGTAGTCCTCGTTGTAGGAGGCTACGGCTGAGGCGAAGGCGAGGGCTGAGTCATCGTCGCTGAAGGTGCCATTGGCCACGAATGCACCGGTGTTCCAAGGCCATTCGATGATGACGCTGCCCGACTCGGCATGGGTGGGCTCGACGTAGGGGAAGAGGACCGAGATGGTGCGGAGCGCCTCGTCGGTGGGCATGGTGATGAAGGCGAGGGTGGAGTCGTAGCTCACGCTGGCTTCGACCTGGGTGTCGTTGACGTAGGCTGTGGCACCGGAGCGATAGGGCAGGGTGACGTGGCGGCCCGAATATTCGACGTAAGTGTCGATGGCGATGCCTTCTACCTGGTTCTGATTGACGTAGATGCCCTCATCGTCGCTGTCGGCTGTGATCTGGGGTGCAGTGGGGAGGGTGAAATCCCACGTCCAGCGGGTATCGTGCAGACGCTCGTCGATGGAGATGGTGTTCTTCTGAAAGACGGGGGTGAACGTCATGTCCTCGATGAGGGTGATGACGTCGCCGATGTACCAGGTTCTGCCCTGGCTGGTCCAGCCGATGAGTGTGTAGCCTTCGAGGTAGAGAGAAGTGTTGGGCGGGAAGGTGAACTGCGAGGCGAAGGGCAGGGAGCCGCCTTGGGGAGCTTCGCCATCGGCTCGACCTGTGGTGAACGAATAGTTCACTTCGTCGGACATGTCATGGCCGGGGGTGATGGGGTAGTCGGAGGTCTCGTAGCGCGACTTCTGCAGCGTGCCGTCGGCTATGCTGTTGAGGTAGTTCTCGACATTGGTGTAACCATTCGAAGCCAGGGCTGCACCATCGGAGGGATCGTTCCTGTCGAAGCCCATCTCGTCTTCGTAGGCATTGGGCATACCGTCGCAGTCAGCATCGACGATGTAACGATCGCCTTCGCGCATGCCGAGGAAGGGGAAGTTGGTGTAGGTGACGCCATCGACGACGTAGGTGTCGTGTTCGGAGAGCTGGATGTCGTCGGGGGCATCGATGATACCCTTCTCGTTGGGGAGAGATGCGCCGGCATACTGCGGGTCGATGCGACCTGCAGCCTCGTCGATGAGGCGCTGATCGACTTCGTCATAGCGTGGCAATGATGCTCCTGCCTGATTGACGACCTTCTGATAGGCTTCGTCGGCACTCTCGTACTCCATGCCGCTGAGTGTGTAGGGCAGTTCGGTAAGGGTATAGGTGGTGAAGTTGGAACCTGTGAGGTTGATGCCTCGGCTGGCGCTGCCCGACTGTGCACCATAGTAGTTGTCTGCATTGACCTTGTTGAGCTCGGCAGCACTCCACACGTTGCTGTTCTGGGGTGCCCACTTGCTATCGACCTCGAACTTGTTGCCGCTGAGATACCATTGGCCATAGGGCGTGGAAGGCGCGCACCAGTAGCGGGCACCCGAGGTGTTGCGCTGTGTGGCCGGGCCCGGGCGATAGTAGTTGCCGATGAGATAGACGCGATCGTAGCCCGGATCGTCCTGTGTCCAGGCGGGTGCTTCGACGGTGGCCTTGTCGTACTCGCCGCCATACTGGTTGTTCGCGCCGCTCCAGTTGAAGACGACGTTATTGGCAAACTCCGAATCGACTTGGTAGTCGTGCTCACCCTTGGTCTTCGACACGGAACGCACACCATTAAAGCGCGGGGCACGCGAATGGCTGTTGGTTATGAGGGTGTGGTGCATGGTGCTATGCTCGCCGCCCCATTGGGTTGCGTAGGCACGTGCTCCCTTGGAGTTCTTGGAATTGTAGAGCCCTTCGCCAATGATGCACCATTGGACGGTGGTGGAGTCGCTGTCGTAGGCTGTGAGGCATTCCTCCATGCTCCACGTCATGGAGCAATGATCGAGGATGACCCCTTCGCAGTTCTCCATGTCGAGGCCTGTCATCGACTTGTTGGGAATGTCGCCAGCACGGAAACGCACATAGCGGATGATGACGTTGTCGTTGTTTATGTACATGTTGTAGCCGGTGAGGCAAATGCCGCCACCGGGTGCCGACTGACCGAGAATGGAGACGTTGGGGTACTTGAACCGAAGCTTCGACTCAAGGTAGATGGTGCCCGAGGTGTTGAAGAGGATGATGCGGGGGCGACCGCCGTTGTTGTGATTGAGGGCCCAGCGCAGTGTTCCCTCGACGAGGTTGCTGTCGGAGCAGTCGTCGTTGCGGGTGACGTAGCATACTTCGCCGCCGCGACCGCCAGTGACGTAGCGTCCGTAGCCTTCAGCGCCCGGGAAGGCAAGTGTGCGTTCGGCACGTGCCGATTGATGCATCGTGCCCATCAGTGCAGCGGCTGCGAGCAGGGTGAGTAGGATTCTTCTCATTGTCATGTGTGTCGTTATTGTTTGATGGTGTGGGTTTATAAAACGAGCCGGAACGTGTCCGGCTCGTGAATTAGATGGAATAGAAAATGCCTACTTGATGTATTCAACCTTGCCGTTGCGGATGATCAGACCTTGAGCCTTCTCGATGCGCTGGCCGCTGACATTGTAAGCGGGTGCATTGCTGATGGCCTCGTTCTCAACCTTCTCGATAGCTACTGGTGGAACGGGTTCAACATACTCGACTGCCCAGCGAGGATCGCCGGCCTGTACCTTGGCTGCGTAGCTGCTCTCGTATGGAGCGAAGTACTCCTTGAGAGCCTCAGGATTGGTGAGGTCGAGAGCCGGGAGCTCGGCGGTCTGGATGTCCATCGAGTCGAGCACAGCAAACTTGGTAGCATCGGTGTTGTCCACCTCGTTGACGCCACCCCAGATGCAGTTGGTGCTGTCGGTGACATAGTTGCAGGAGCCACCGATGGCCTTCTGCAGACGCCATGTGTTGACGAAGATGTTCTCGGTCCACTCGGCGGTGACGGTCTTGTCGTTCACATAGTTGTTGGCGAAGTTCTGGTTGGATGGGCTGTTCACGAAGGTGTTGTTCTTCATGTTCCAGCTGCAAACTGCCAATTCGGGATCACTGCCCCAAACCTTGCTTGGACGAGCGTTGGAAGCGTTCGTGAAGCGGAGGAAGTAGTAGCTCGTGGTCTCGTTGGTGTTGTAGAACGTCGAGTTATCGATATGGATGTTCTTAATGCTGTTGGCACCATTGTCCCAACGGATGATGGCCTTGCCTTCGGCATTGTTGTTCTGCACGATGGACTGCTGGATATAGAGATCGCGGAGAGCCCAAGGCTTGGTACCGCCGTCGATGAGCGAAACAGGAAGGTTGGCAATGTTACAGTTCACGATAGCGAAATAATTTCCTTCGTAAACCTTCTGGCTTGCGCCTTCGTACTTGTAGGTACCTACGACAGTCTCGGTGCCGTCCTCACCGACAGTGGTCTCCTCGCTGTAGGTGTAGAGGCTCTCGTCGGGATTTTCAGACATTGCGAATGGAGCTACGGTAGAAGCTGCGCAGTCGAAGTTGGCGTTGTTGACGGAGAAACCAGTCTGAGAGGTAATCTGTCCGGTAGCGTCGGTAACGACGGTAGCACCATTGCCATTGATGACGAGCGGCTTTGTGCCGAGAGGAGCCTCACCACAGAGGGTGTAAGTCTTGCCTTCTTCGAGATCGAGGAGGAACAAGTCGTAGGACTCATTGAATTCGGCCTTTGCGATGGCGATGTTGAGGGTGCCCTTGCCTTCGTCTTGAGCATCGGCAGTAACTTCATCCTGGAGGGTAACGCCGGTGATCATGATGTCGCGGTTAACAACGGGAGCGCCTTCAACCTTGATCTCATACTTCTCGGCTGGGTCGAGCTCGATGGTGACGCAGTCGGATGCAGTGCCCTTGCCGTAGATGGTGCCGGGCTCGGTCTGTGCCGTGATTGCCTTCGAGCTGGTGAATGGAGTAGCAGTTACGAGGACATAGTTGCCTTCTTCAGCATTACCGCTGGCAGAACCAGTTGCATAAACGGTGAACTTCTTGGTGTCCTTCACGAAGAACTTGAGGTACTTGCCCCATTGAGCAGAAACGACAGGAGAATTAACCGAGCCGTCGGCGCCAGTTACCTGGAGCCACTCGCCACGTACGCCGGTCTCGGGGTTGAGGTCGGTCCAGCGGTTAGAGGTCTGTACTTCAGCTGTGCCGTCGTCGAGGGTCGATGTTGGGTTGACATATTCGATCCAGTCGAGGGCAATGGCAGCCTTGTCGGATACGGTGCCGTCGTCGGCAGTCTTGGGCTTGGTGGTCAGCATGTCGGGACCCTTGACGGTCTCCCAGTAAGCGTAGGTGGGAACCTCGGGAGCCTTTGGAGTGATGCCAGGAGCCTCGGAAACGCCGAAGATCTGGATGCCTGCGAGCATGATATCCTTCTTTGCGGTCTCGTCACCCTTGACAGAAACCTGGTAAACCTTCTCGGGATCGAGGGTGAGGGTTACGGTGTCGGAAGCGGTACCCTTACCGTAGATGCCGCCTGGGGTGGAGTTGGTCTCGATGACGTCGCCATCCTCAGAGAGGGCAACGATACGGAGGCAGTTGCCGTCGTCGGCAGAGCCGCTGCCTGAACCTACGCCAAGGAAGATCATCTTGGTGGTCTCCTTTACAACGAAGTTCATGTACTTGCCCCATGCTGCGGAAAGGACAGGAGAGTTGACTGAGCCGTTTTCGCCCTTTACCTGGATCCAGTTGGAGCCATCACCATAGTTCCAATCCTCATAGTTGGGATCGTAGTTGGTCCAGCGGTTGGAGGTCTGTACCTCAGCCTTGCCATTGTCGAGCGTAGAGGTCGGGTTGATGTACTCTACCCAATCGTACTTCTCAGAGATGCCGTTCTTCTCGCTCACGGTGCCATCCTCGGCAGTCTTGGGGAAGCCACCCTGCACGAGATCGGGACCCAGCACAACCTCGAAGGGAAGGCCTTCGGTGTAGTGTGGGGCATGGGCTACGGAAGCGTCGAACGAAGCAGCCTCATAGTTGATGGTCACACTCTTGACAAAGCTGCGTCCCTTTTCGGTGCCATGGAAGTAGAGGGTGTCGATGAACTGAGGCTCGTCGAAAACGATCTCGTAATCCTTCAAAGCGGTTTCGGTAGCATCGATTTCGTATGCGAAGCCATTGATGGTGGCATGCGGGGTGTCGATATTCCCGGTTTCGGCGTTCCACCAGGGAGCAGCCTTAACGACGATGGAGGTAGCAGTCACCTGTCCCTTGGCAGAGAGGTGAACCACCAGGTTGCCGGGGTTGGATGAGTTGCCGAACTTGAGGCCGTAGCCTGCGCGTCCGAAATAAGCGCGCGAAGTGGACGCATTGGGGCCGATGGCCACGCTTGCGATGAATTCTGCTCCTTCGGCGGCAATGGAGTCGGCAGTTACATCGGGTTTGATGACTGCGGTTCCATCCGTTTCTTCCACGTTATCGTTGAACACGATAGTGTAGGAGTCTGCAAATGCCGTGGTGCTCATGAGCACGGCTGCGGCAAGTAGGATAAACTTTTTCATGCAGTTTTGGATTAAGGGTTAATTATTTAAGGATGATGGTTTGTTACTTGACAAAGATAAGTTTGCCATTGGAGATCATGAGACCATTGGTGGTGTTGATGGGCTGGCCGTTGATGTTGTAGAGGCGATAGCTCTTTGGTGCGTCGTTGACAATTGTTTCGATGCCATCATCGCCATGGTTGCCGTAAGCTACGGCAGCGTCAGACCAGGCGGCCTTGGCGCCATCGGAAGCGTTCATGAACTGAACGGGAGCGCCATCGGTGGCTGACATGACAGCTACACCAACGAGGTACATGCGGTATTTCACCTTAAGCTGAATGGGAGTCTCGGCAGTCCACGGAATCTTGGTGGTCCACTTGTGGTCGTAGCAGCTGTAGCCAGTTGCTGTGGATGCGATCTTGTCGTTGTCGTAGTAGGCACGGCACTCGTCGAGGCGTCCGAAGTAGTAGTCAATTTCTGCTTCGGTCTCTTCGGGAGAGCATACGTAGTTGACAAATTCGCCCTGCTTGGTTTCGGGGTTCTCGAAGAGATCCTCATACGCTGAAGCATCGAGCCTGTTCTGCACGTTCACGGTCCACTTGAAGGGCTGGTTGACAGCAATCTTGGTGGGATCGTTCTCGTCACGCTCGAAACCTACGAGATCGACGCCCTTGATAGAGCGGGTGTCACTCTCGAGCGGGTCGGCTGTCATGCTGATGTGTACTTCACGATAGGCGAGGTTCGAATATGCTCCGAGGGTGTCGTTGAGATACTGTGCCTCGACACGTCCGGTGGGGAAATCCTGGAGTGAGATGCCTCCGCTGACCCATGTGGTGGGCACGGGGATGAAGTAGAGGATCATGGACTTGACGTTGGTGAATGCCGTGAACTTGCTGCCGTCGTTGAGGGCACCAGCCAGGGTGAGACGTGCACGGTTGAGGGTTACACCACGATAAACGCCGGCAGGGATGGTGAATCCGTTTTCGGGGTCGGTGTACTTGTTCTTGATGGTGATGTTCAGACCAAAGTCATCGGTGCCGGATTCGAGGCCGATGCCACAGGCATTGAACGCTGAGACGCATGATGCGCCGTTCCAGGGACGTGCAACCAGACCCTCGACCTCTTCGCCGGTGTCGGGGTCTTCGTAGATGCCCATCTGGGTGGAGACAGTGTCGTTGGTGAGGTAGAAGACCAGCGACTTGTCGAGATTCCAGACTGTCTGCGCGTTGGCAGAGAGAACGAGCAATGAAGCTGCTAAGGTAAAGAATTTCTTCATAGTGTTTGTTGTTTATAGTGGATAGTGGTTTTTTTTAGGGGCTAGATATGGATTAGTAGCCGTTGGTGCCGTATTCGTCGGGGTTGGCGATCTGGTCGAGCATCTGCTGTGGGATGGGGCGTACGCGCCACTTGGTCTGATAGGACTGGCCATAGATGTTGCGGCGTGGTGCGTTGAGGTAGTCGGCGGTGAGGAAGCCCATGCGCTTCAGGTCATACCAGCGCCAGTTCTCGCCGCAGAGCTCGCGGGCACGTTCCTTGGCAAGGTAGTCGATGGTAAGCTCTACGCCTTCGAGGATCTTGGCCTCGTTGGTCGATTTGGCAGCGTGGCGTCGCACGGTCTTGAGGTATTCGAGACCTTCGCTCTGGTGGCTACCCGAGAGGATGGAAGCCTCGGCAGCGAGGAGGTAGATGTCGGTGAGACGAATGATCGGGAAATCGTTCAAGCTCTGCTGGTTGGTCATGATGTACTTAAGCGGGGAGAGCTTGCGGAGCGAAGGCGACAGGGAACGATAGTTGGATTCCTTGGCTGTGGCGCCGTTCTCCTGGAAGTAGGCAAAGATGCCGGTGTTGATGGTGCCGTCGAGGCTGGGAAGACCTGCGACGAGGTACTTCTTGCGGGCACACCAAGCCGAATCGACGGCGAAGTTTGGCGTGTAACATCCCAGTGCGGCGGGCTTGTTTTCGAGCTCGATGACCTCGGTGCTGGCCATGGTGCCGTTGTCGGCATAGTAGTTGTAGCCGGAGTAGTTGGCACGGAGCTGTTCAGGTGAGACGATGTTGCCTGTGATGGTGTAACGCGACTCCATGCCAGACGTCTGATAGGCATCCCAGAAATAAGTCGTGTCCTTGCCGCATGACTTGAGGATTGAGAATGGCACGGGGAACGAGCCTGAGGAGATGAAGTACTTGTAGTAGAAGGTGTCGTCGAAGCGGGTGTCGGCAGTCCATTCACGCGACTTGTCGTCGCAATAGATGGTGCTGGTGACGTCGGTCTCGCTGGGCTTGGGATCGAAGCAGTCGTTGAGCAGATAGAGAGTGGGATGCACACGGGAGGTGTTGGCACGTCCGTAGCGTACACCGTCGCTCTGCACGCCGAAATTGGAGGCCTGCGAACCGATGTTCATCATGTAGTACTGGCGTGTACGTCCACGGTTCCACACTTCGGGGTTGTAACCATTCTCGTGGTCGATGGCTTCGAGGAAGATGAATTCGGAGTTGGCCTTGTTGTTGTCGCCGAGCCACTCCTTGGTGCTGCCCGACGAAGTCTCGTCGGAGGGATAGAGTTGGTACTTGCCGCTGTTGATAACGATTTGTGCATACTTGAATGCCGAGTCTGCGCATTGTGCGGTGGAGTATTTGACGTGTCCCTCGTTGGTGATGACGCTAACCCACTTGGACTTGCCATCGGGATTCTCGGCGTAGTCACGCTCGAGGCGTGAACGCTGTATCCATGCCTTGCAGAGCATGGCAGCGGCTGAGTATTTGTTGGCACGGCCGCGTTCCTGTCCCTGCGTCTCGGGAAGGTCGCTGTAGGCGATCATGAGGTCGGAGATGATCTGGTCGTAGATCTCGTCTTCGGTGGAGCGATAGGCATATTCGCGTGCCCCCTCTTCGGCCATGGAAGTGGTGGTGAGGGTGACGCCGCCCCATTGCTCAACGACGTGGAAGTAGGAGAATCCGCGCATGAAGTGAGCCTCGGCAACCTTGGCCTTCATGGCAGCGGGGTCGTAGGCGGGACATTCGTTCTGATAGAAGATGGCGGTGTTGCAATAGGCGATGGTGGCATAGAGGGCATTCCAGACTACCTTATTGACACCGGTCTCGGTGTTCCATTCGTAGTTGTTGACGCATTCCTTCCAGGCGGCGCTGGTGGCGCTGCCGTTCTGCCATAGATCGGTGCCCATCTCCATCATCGGGATGCCATCTTCCTTGCCGTACATGTAGTACAGGTTCTCGTAGCAGGCATTGATCAGACCATCGTAACCAGCGGTGGTGGTATAGACGACGTCCTGGTCGAGCTGTGTCTTGTACTCCTCTTCGATGTCACAGGCTGACAGGGGGGCAAGCAGTGCTGCAATAGCAATATATGTTATCTTTTTCATAGTTGTCGAAACGATTTAGAACGAAGCGTTGATACCGAATACGAAAGTCTTGTAGAGCGGGAACTCGGAGGAGGTGTTCTCGGAGTCGAGACCCTTGAGCATGTCGTCCTTGCAGAAGATGAAGGGGTTCTGAACGGTGCCGTAGATGCGGAGCTGGCTCATGTGTGCCTTGCGCAATAACTTGACTGGCAGGCTGTAGCCGAGGGTGATGTTCTTGATCTTAATGAATGAACCATCGACGAAGGTGAGGGCGGTCTTGGCCTCGTTGCTCACGCCGAGCTTTGCCAACGGGAAGGCGTTGGTGGGGTTGTTGGGTGTCCAGTAATCGTAATCGACGGGCTGGTTCTTGGCGCTGACATAACCCAGCATGTCGCCGTTGACCATCTGGCCCCATCGCATGACCGTCATGATGGAGAGGTCGAACCAGCGGTAGGTGAAGTTGTTGGTCCAGCCGATGGTGAAGTCTGGTTGCTTGTGGCCGAGGATCTGCTTGTCCTTGGCGCCGATGGAGTAGATGTTCTCATCAACGATGCTCACGCTACCATTGGCATCGAACTCGGGAGTGCCCTGGCGGTAGTAGGTGCGTGTGCCGTCCTCGTTCTCGGTGTAGTAGGCACCGTGACGCTCCACGGCAGTATAGGTGCTGGTGATGCGGTCGCGCACATATCCGGTGTACTGGTAGCTGGGGTCCCACTTGAGGTCAGAGTTGGCAGCGATGTTGACCTGACCGGGCTGGAGGCCGAAGCATGCTGCCTGGTCTTCCTCTCCAGTCTGCCAGATGCCGTTCTTCTTATAATTATAATAGGTATAGACGGGGTTGTCAATGAAGAGGCCGAGTGAGATGAGTTCATCGACAGTAGTGTTGTTGCCGAGGTCGATGTTGGTGAGTCGCTCGTTGTTCTTTGCAAAGGTGATGGTCGATGACCATACGAAATTGCGGGTGACGATATTGCGCGTATTGAGCGACACCTCGATGCCGTCGTTCTTGATGCGAGCGACGTTCGACATCATGGTGTAGGGGCTCTTGGCATTGTACAAGCCATAGGATGTGGGGAGCTGACGCTTGTAGAGCACACCCTTGGTGTCGGTGTTGTAGTAGTCGATGCTGGCATCGAGACGACCCTTGAAGATCGAGAAGTCGAGACCGATGTTGGTGTTGTAGGATTTCTCCCAACCGAGGTTGTAGTTGGCCACGGCCTGGGTGAGGATGTAGTCCTGCACTTGGCCACCACCGAGGTTGAGGGAGTGGGTCGAGGTTTCGACGAGCGTCTTCGACGAATAGGCCGGGATGTTGGAGTTACCCGTCACGCCGTAGCCTGCACGAAGTTTGAGGTTGTCAAGCCAGTCGGCCGTGGGTTCCATCCAGGGCTCGTCGCTGATGCGCCATCCGAGGGATGCCGAGGGGAAGGAGTCCCACTGATTGTAAAGCTGCGAGGCACCGTCCCAGCGCATGGTGGCGCTGAAGAGGTAACGTCCGAGGAGGCTGTAGTTGAGACGAGCGGCGTAGGAGAGCATCTTGGTCTGCGAATAGCTCGACGATACCGAAGGCTGGAGACCGCCACCGAGGTTGTAGAACGTGTAACTGTCGTAGTCGAAGCCACGGTTATATCCGTAGGACGACTCGCCATGTGAGCGTTTGTATTCGATGATGCCGGTGGCTGTGATGTCGTGGGCGTTGCCGATCTTGATGTTATAGTTGAGGATGTTCTGCCATTGGATGCCCCAGCTGTCATTGTGGGTGATGCTGGCAGTACGGATGCCTACATCTTGGCTGGAACCTGTGAGCTTGTAGTAGGTGTGGAGACCTTCGAAGGCTCCGGATCGTGAGGTCGAGACGCTGGTGTTGACGAGCGACTTGAACGAGAGACCCTTCAGAGGTCGTATCTCGATGAATGGTGCAATGTTGATGGTGGTGGAGCGAGAGGTATTGATGTACTGGCCTGGGATGTCGTCCGCCATGATGTTCACATAGTCGTCGGTGGAACCTGTGGGATACCACTTGAGCGAGCCGTCGGCCTCATAGACTTCTCCGAGGGGCACTTCTGTGAGTGTCTTCGAGAGACGTGAGTTGCGCTTGTTGCGGTCCTTGTAGGAGAGTGACGACTGGAATCCGATGGTGATATAGCGATTGGCCTCGAAGTTGGTGCCGGCACGGAAGGTGAGCTGCTTGTAGTTGTCGTTGCGGTACATGCCTTCCTCGTTCTGCCAACCGAAGCTGGCGTAAGACTGTGTCTTGTCGTTGCCGCCGCGCACCGAAAGGGAATAGTTCTGTTGCACACCTGTCTTGAGGATCTCGTCCTTCCAGTTGATGAACTTGCCCTGGTTGTAGCAGTCGATGCCGGCCTGTGAGATGCCGAATTCGTTGAAGAGGCGAGAAAGGGCCTCGGTGCGGCCGGAGTATTCGCTCCAGACTGATTTGCCATAGTATGCTTCGTAACCTGCAGCCATGTAGTTGATCCAGTCTTCGCCCGTATAGGTCTCGGGATAGGCGGGCATGCAGTTGATACCCATATAGGCATTGAAATCGACGCTTACCTTGCCACGGGTGCCCTGCTTGGTGGTGACGATGATGACACCATTGGCACCTGCTGAACCGTAGATGGCGGTGGAGGAGGCGTCCTTGAGCACTTCGATGCTCTCGATGTCGTTGGGGTTGAGGTTGGCAATCGAGCCGCCGCTGACACCGTCGATGACGAAGAGCGGGCTGTTGGAGCCGTCGAGCGAACGATTACCACGGAGGAGGAGGGTGGGCGACTGACCTGCGGCACCCGACTCACGTGTGATGTCGAGACCTGCAATCTTGCCCTGCAGACCTTCCATGGCGTTCATTACTGGAGCCACTTTGATCTCGTCGGCCTTGACGCTCGAGATGGCACCGGTGAGGTCGCGTTTCTTCTGTACACCATAACCCACCACGACGACTTCGTCGAGCAGGTCGTTGTCTTCACGGATGGTGATGTTGAGACGTGTGTTACTTTTCACAGGGACATCTTCGGCGGTGTAGCCCACGTAGCTGACGTGAAGCACCGACTTGTCAGTGACACCCGAAAGGGAGAAGTTGCCATCGATGTCGGTGATGGTGCCTGTGGTTGTGCCCTTGACGACGACATTGGCACCGATGATGGGATCACCGGTGACCTGGTCAATCACTTGGCCTGTCACAGTACGGGTTTGTCCAAACAGGACGCTTCCGCTGAGGAGGAGGGAGAGCAGGAAGGCAATAAACCGAGCGTACGGCGTATTGATGCTCTGATTGTTGAACATGTTACAAGTGCTTTTGTAGGTTAAGAAACTGGTACTTTCAGATCTCGCTATATAGTGTGTTTGTTTCGAACTATTACGTCCAAAAACTGCTGCAAAGATAAGGAATTGGAATCTCAATACCAAATTTTTTGATGAAAAAAAGAAATAAAAGGGTTATTTTTTATATTTATTGCGAAAAAAAACGAAAATAATCTAAAAAAATCGTATCTTTGCACCATCATGATAGAATATAAAGACGAAAGACAGCGACAATTGGCGACAAAACCTGTGGGCAGACTGCTGATCCAGTTTGCCACGCCGAGCATCATTGCCATGTCGGCAAGTTCAATTTACAATCTCTGCGACTCGATTTTCATCGGTCGTGGAGCGGGACCGCTGGCCATAGCTGGTCTTGCCATTACTTTCCCATTGATGAATATCTCGGCGGCCTTTGGTGCCATGCTGGGCGTTGGTTCGGCAGCGCAGACTTCGGTCAAGATGGGCGAGGGCAATCAGCAGCGTGCACTGATGATCTTTGGCAACATGCTTCGCCTCGATATCACCATTGGTCTAATCATCACCACGCTGGGATTGTTGTTCCTCGATCCTATCCTGCGACTCTTTGGTGCCAGCGATGCCACTTTGCCCTACGCACACGATTACATGCAGATCATCTTGGCCGGTAACATTGTCACCCACACCTTCCTCGGCATGAACGACCAGTTGCGAGCGACGGGCAATCCGCGTCGTGCCATGGCCGCCCAACTCATGGCTGTGGTGATCAATATCATCCTTGATGCTCTGTTCATCTTTGGCTTTGGCTGGGGGATGCGGGGTGCCGCATTGGCTACCGTGATGGGACAGATCTGCGCTTGGATCTTTGAGTTCAGGTTCTTCCTTGACAAGAGTAACTTCGTGCATTTTGCCCGTATCGGAATGAGGGTTCGCATGGATATCATCCGCGAAATTCTTGCTATTGGCCTTTCCCCGTTCTGTGTGAATCTCTGCCATTGTTTGATTGTCATCATCATCAACCGTTCGTTGATAGCTCAGGGTGGCGCCGAGGGTGACTCGTATGTAGGTGTTTATGGTATCGTGAATCGTGTGTCGTTGCTCATCATCATGATGGTAATGGGCTTTGGACAGGGCTTGCAGCCTATTGTGGGCTTCAATATCGGAGCCAAATTGTATGGACGTGTGCGGGGAGTTATGAAGTTCGCCTTGGCTTGCGCCACTACGGTAATGACTTTAGGATATCTAATCGTTTTCCTCTTCCCAGGGCCTTTGGCTTCGCTTTTCACCACAGATACCGATATGGTGAACAAGTGCATACCAGCACTCCGTATCATCATGTGTACATTCACACTTGTAGGTCCTCAGATGATGACCATGTCGTTCTTCCAGTCGAGTCGTCGAGCAGGCATTGCTATCCTATTGAGCACCTCGCGTCAACTATTGTTCCTGCTGCCATTGTTGCTCTTCCTGCCTCGCATGTTGGGTGTTTATGGCGTGTGGTGGTCGTTCCCGATTAGCGATGTTCTCTCGTTCCTCTTGGCAGCCTTCTTCCTGATTCGCGAATTCAGAAGGCTGAAAAGATTATAATTCCTTGAAGGCTGCTCCAAGCCAGGCTATGATGTCAGAGGGGAGGAGAGATTCCTCGCTCTGGCCACCTTGTTCGATGGCGAGGTCGGCAGCCATGGCATGCAGAGAAACACCGAGAATGGAAGCATCTTGGGCACTGTACCCTTGTGCTCGCAGACCGAGCAGGATGCCGGTCAATGTGTCGCCAGAACCACCAACTGCCATTCCCGCATTACCGTAGTTCTCGTTGCGGAAGATGTTTCCGTCGGGGAGGTGTATGTTGGTGTAATGGTCCTTCAGGATAACCACGACGTTGTATTTCATCGCCAGCACCAGAGAGTTGCCGCATCCTGTGGCATCGAGCAGACGCTTGGCTTCGCCAGGATGAGGTGTGAGGATGGTGTCTTTGGGCAGTTTGTCCAGCAGTTGTGGATGCAGCGAAAGGATGTTGAGCGCATCGGCATCAAGGATAAGAGCGGGGTCAGGCAATCCGGGGCTAGACAACCCTCGGTGCAACAGGTTGATGAGCGCATCCTGTGTCTCTTCATTCAATCCCAGTCCTGGACCGATAGCTACAGCATCGATGCCGCTGTGCCACTCGATGTGGGTGTGGTAGTCAGTGCGGTTGTCGGTCTCGCATTTCGCTTCGGGGATGCCTAACTGCATGATTTCATACCCGCAACGTGGCACACGCACGGTGAGCAGTCCCACCCCACTTCGCATACAGGCTCTTGCCGAAAGGAGGGCGGCTCCCATCATGCCGCGACTACCGGCTACGAGCAGGGCGTTGCCGAAATCGTTCTTGTGGCTGAAAGGCTCACGGGCATGCAACAGATGGCTAAGATAATCTTCGGAAATTACTCTTGTCATATCGATTCTTTTTTATGGTTGCAAAGGTATGTTCTTTTGTCGAATACTCCAAATAAACGCACAAAAAAATGGATGCAAATGTGCTAATTTTGCATAAAATAGATAGGAAAAGGCCCCAAAATGCAGAAATTTCCTCAAAAATTTGGCTATTTTCGTTCGATTCTATATCTTTGCACGTTGTTTAAAGCATAATAGCTTTTTAGGCCCTTTGATCAAGACAATTATCATCTATTAATACTATCTCGTATGAACTACCGTTCTCTATCTCCTACGGAAATCAATGCCTTGCAGGCGCAGGGTTGTTCTGCCAAGGATTGGGCCGATATTCAGGTCGCCGATCCGTTTGTTCTCTCGCAGGTCAATAACGTCCGTTTCACCGGAAAGGTTTACTTGGGGACCAATGTTACCCTCGACAATATCCGCAATCTCGGCACAAGCGGTAACACCACCTTTGCCAATGGTATTGAGGTAAGTGTGCTGAAGGAAGATGGCGGCCTCGAAGTGATTCTCTACGATGGATTGACCTCGATGGAAGCTGCCTTTGAGGTCATTGAAGCCCGCAAGGAACCCGAATTGGTTGCACTTCTGCATAAGAAGGCACGCAAGTATGCGGAAAGCATACGTTCGGATGGAAGCATCATCGAGGATGGTTGCTTTGTGAGCGATGTGCGTGAGATGACTGATGTTCATCTTGGCCCCAATACAAAGGTCGTAGGTGCTGTTCGTCTCGTGGATATCAGCGTTGTTACTCTGCCCGGAGCCCCCAGTTTTATCGGTGATGGCTGTATCCTGGAGCATGTTATCATCCTTTCCGACAGCAAGGTTGAGGATGCAGTCCAGATGGACAACAGCTTTGTCGGACAGGGTTGCCATATCGGTCGCCTCTATTCGTCTGCCAATTCGCTGTTCTTTGCCAACTGTTTCTTCGAGAATGGTGAGGCTTGTGCCTATTTCGCTGGCCCGTACAGCGTAAGTCATCATAAGGCCACGTTGATGATTGGTTGTATGACGTCGTTCTTTAATGCAGGTTCGGTCAGCAATCAGAGCAACCACTCTTATAAGACAGGACCCAACAAATATGGACAGTTGCAGCGTGGTTGCAAGTTGGGTAGCTCGAGCTATGTCTATTGGCCTATGCAGGCAGGTGTGTTCAGCACTGTTATCGGACATCATACGGGACACGAGGACTTCCGTGATCTCCCCTTCTCACTCATCACCGAAGATGGGAATGGCAAGACTATCGTTGTTCCCGGACAGAACCTCGGTAGTGTGGGCACCCGCCGTGATGCGAACAAGTGGCCAAGGCGCGACAAGCGTTCGAATGTCGAGGGGGCACGCCGTGATCGCCTCAACTTCACGTTGTTCAATCCATTCAGCATCGGGTATATCCTGCGCGGCATGAAGATCCTGAAGAAACTCAAGAATACAGGCGAGACTGATTTCCAAGGTTGCTTCATTCATGCTCGTCATATCAAGCGTGGTTTGGATCGTTATCAGCAGGCCATCGACATGTATGTTGGCCAGGAGCTTCAGGTTTTGGACAATCTGGGCATCTACGGCACGGAACCAGGAGAGGCTGGTACGGGCGAATGGGCAGATTATGGTGGAATGCTTGTGCCTCGCAAGGAGTTGCTTGAAGCGTTGCGTGAGGGCAAGTCGTTCGAGGATCTTCATCCCCAGCTTCCTGTGTTCGAATACAACTGGTTGGCAGCTCACTTCGATATCGCTGAGAAGGAAAGCTTGATCGAAGGTGGCAAGTCGGCTTCCGAAACCTGGAATGCGGCTCTCGACGCAGATGGAGAAATGGATATCGCAGCATGCAATATTGACTTGTAATACTGTCGTCCTTTTCTCTTCACAATCTATTTCTCAACAACTGTTTTGCTCCCTGTCACTTGGTTCCAGGGAGCTTTTTTGTCAATCATCATAATTCGAAGAAGATATGAAGAGTATCTACATTGTTTTATTCTCAGTCCTCATCATGGGGGCGTGCAGTCATCAGAAGACAGGGCAACGTGCTTCGTCAGGTGCGCCTGAGGATGGCGTTTATACCATTAATGTCGCTGATGCTGGAGCTGTTGGCGATGGTCTGACATTGAACACAGCAGTTCTGCAGAAATGTATCGACGAAGCTCATGCCAACGAAGGGGGTGGACGCGTCTATTTCGGAAAAGGGCAATGGCTGTCGGGATTGTTAAGGATGAGAAGCAATGTGGAGATATACCTTGATTCGGAAGCCACGTTGCTTGGAAGCACAAATCCATACGATTATGATGGCGGAAGCGATGCCGTTGGTCGTCGAGGAGATGAGGATGTCCATCTGGGATTGATTGTTTCTGATTCGGCACACCATATTCGCATAGTCGGTCAAGGAACGGTGGATGCCCAGGGTTTGGCCCTCGCTTTGGCGATTGACAGTTTGCATCATATTGGTGAACGTGTCGATCCGAACTACAATTACCGTCGTATGCGTCCTTCCTCTCGTCCGAAACTCTTCTTCTTGAATGAGAGTGATGACATCTATGTACATGGTGTCACATTGAAGAACAGCTCGAACTGGGGACTCTCGCTACATGCTTGTACGAATGTGGTTGTCGATAGTGTGACGGTTGTGAACCGTGGCTATTGGAATAATGATGGCATCGATATGAACGACTGCAAGCACGTCGTGGTACGAAACTGCGATGTGAATGCTGCTGACGATGGTATTTGTCTCAAAAGTGACAATCCGGAAAGTTGTTGCGAAGATATTCTGATCGAGAATTGCCGTATAGCTTCGTCGGCATCTGCTGTGAAGTTTGGAACGGCTTCGTATGGCGGCTTTAGGAATGTGACAGTCAGGAATATCAAGGTTTATGATACCTTCCGTTCGGCTATTGCTCTGGAAACTGTCGATGGAGGAACGCTTGAGAATATTCTTGTCGAAAACATTAATGCAAAGAATACCGGGAATCCAATCTTTATTTGTTTGGGAGCTCGCCATCCTTACGAGGGCAAAGAAGAAGGAAGAATTGGTGGCATTTGCAGGAATATCACGATTCGAAATTTGAAGGCAGAAGTTCCGTTTGGCCGTCCAGACGAATCATACGATTTACGAGGCCCTGAGGTCAATTATTTTCATAATCCCTGGCCTTCAAGTATAGCAGGACTTCCTGGACAATATATCGAGAATGTAAAAGTTGAAAACGTCAATATACTCTATCCGGGACGTGCTACTAAGGGTATGGCATACGTAGGCCTTTATCGTGTTTCTGAAGTAAATGAGGCTGCCAATCAGTATCCTGAGTTTTCGATGTATGGAGAATTGCCTTCTTGGGCATTTTACGTTCGTCATGTAAAAGATATTACTTTTACGAATATTAACGTAAGATTAGCGGATGAAGATTTTCGTCCTGCATTTGTCTTTGATGATGTGCAAGGATTCAAGATGGAGAATGTCAATGTGCCAGAGAATCAGATTTTCTTGAACAACGTAACAGAATAGATCGAATATGAACACACACAACTTATGGAGTAATGCCCTGCTGCTTTTAGGTACGATAGCCTTGATAGCATGCACGCAACAACCCGAGGCAAAGGATTACATGAAGTATGTCGATACCATGATCGGCACAGGAGCACACTATAGCGAAGATGCTGCCGGTCTATGGGGCACTGTGCGCAAACAGAAGCCCATTCCGACGAGCAAGAAAGGAACGATGGCGGGTTATGATCAGGCCCATGACCCTGGTCAGTGTATTCCTGCAGTTTTCGTACCCCATGGCATGAATTTCTGGGTGGCTCAGACCGAAGACACCGAACAAAAGGAAATATCCCCTTACTATTATCAGGACGATGAGATTCAGGGTTTCCGCAACAGCCATTGGATTGTGGGCGGTATGACGCAGGACTATGGCTCGTTTACCTTGATGCCTTTGGGTGGTAAGTTAATTACCAATCCATTGGAGCGAGGATCGAAGTTCAGTCATGATGAGGAGGTATCGACACCAGCCTATTATAGTGTGGAGCTACAGGATTATGGGATTGTGGTCGAAATGACTGCTGCTTCACGCTCAGCTATCTTCCGTTTAACCTACAAGGAGGCTGGTGATGTGTATTTGGTGATGAATCCCAATAGCGATGAAGGCTTGGGTCGTGTAGCCTTTAACCCTAAGACGGGGGAGATGACGGGGTCGAATCCTGTGCATCGAATCTATCAGGGTTGGGGCGAGTATGCCGGCTTTGATGGACATTTCGTTGTCAAGGTGAATAAGGAGATTCTGGAGGGCGGAGTCTATAACTGCAACGGTAAGTTGGAGGGAAAGACCTGTATCGACACGCCTAACGAAGGTCTCGTCTATGAGCGCAAGTTTGTGCCCGATCCCGAAGTACACGAAGTGGGTGCATACGTGAAGTTCCATGTGGAGGCTGGAGAAACTGTTCTTGTCAAAGCGGCATCGTCGTTCACCGATATTGCCCATGCCAAGGCCAATCTTACCAAGGAGATTCCTGCTTGGGATTTTGACACATTGCAGAAGACGTTGACCGATACGTGGCAGCAGACGTTGGGACGCATCGAGGCCAAGAGCAACGACCGAGCGTTGCTGACCAGTTTCTATACCTCGCTCTATCATGCCTCTTTCCTGCCTCGTGAGTTCAACGACTGCGATGGCTCTTACCCCAGCTATGCAGGTGGCTCGGAGATTCGTCTCACCGACGGCACATATTACGAGGATTATTCGATGTGGGACACCTACCGTGCCATGCATCCATTGATGTGCATCATCGAGCCCGAGAAAGCTGGACAGATGGTGCAGTCGCTGCTCGACAAGTACGATGATGGAGGATGGCTCCCCATTTTCCCGTGCTGGAACAGTTACACCTCCGAGATGATTGGCGACCACGTAGCCTCTTTAACGGCTGATGCCTATTTCAAAGGGATTCGTAACTTTGATGTTCAAAAGGCATACGAAGCACTTTTGAAGAATGCATACGAACAGCCGGATAGTTTTGAGGAATATGAGCAAGGAAAGGGACGACGCGCCTTGACGAGTTATCTCAAGTATGGATATATTTCCGTGCAGGACGAGGTGCTGGAGGCTTTCCACAAGCGTGAGCAGACCAGTCGCACGATGGAGTATGCCTACGACGACTATGTGCTCTCGCTCTTCGCCCGCGAATTGGGGCACGACAGTGTGGCCGATGATTTGCTCAAGCGTGCAGCATATTATAAGAATGTATATAATCCTGCCTTGGGTTGGGTCGATGGGCGCAACGAGGACGGCACTTGGGTCAATGGCGATCCGTTCAGCTTCCAGAAGTACATTTGCGAAGGCAAGCCTTGTCACTACACGTGGTATGTTCCTCACGACATCGCAGGACTTGCTGAGCTTATGGGGGGACCTGAAGCCTTTGCTGCCAAACTGGACACCATCTTCGAAGGCGGTCGCTATTGGCATGGCAATGAACCTTGCCATCAGATCAGCTATCTCTACGATTATGTGGGCCAACCTTGGAAGACGCAGCAGCGCGTACGTCAAATCATGAACGACGAATACGGTCTGGCTGCCGATGGCTTGGCAGGCAATGACGATGCAGGTCAGATGTCGGCATGGTATGTCTTCTCGGCTATGGGCTTCTATCCCGTTTGCCCAGGCATACCCTATTATGCGTTGGGTTCTCCTTGTTTCGACCAACTCACAATCCACGGTTCCAAAGGCAAGGACTTCAAGATGACGGTCCAAAATGCTTCTCCCGAGAACGTCTATATTCAAAGCGTCACCCTCAACGGCAAGCCTTACGACCTCAACTACATCCGTCACAACGACATCACCCTCGGTGGTGTGCTCGAAGTCGTGATGGGCCCCGAGCCGAACCTCGTGCGAGGTACCAGCGACACGTCGCTACCCCCTTCGATGAGTCGTTAATTATTTTTGACAAATCCATGCAAGGTTCTCCTCGATGCTGCATTTAATAAAAAAACTTAATTACGTGCCAAAAATAAAATGATGAAAAAGATTGTCTTGACTTTTCTGTTGCTGGCAAGTGTCATTTCGGCGTGTGCGCAGTATCGTCATTGGGAGCACAACATCTATGCAGGCAATGGCCTGATTGCCGAATATAAAGGCGAAGAGGGTGACCCGAGCGAAGGAACTTCATTCGTCTTGGGGTATGGCCTGGCTTATCGCTTTTCACTCCATTGGTCCGTGATGCCGGGTGTCGCTTGGCGTGTGATAGGCCCCTTGGGTGAATCTTTCGATGGTGTCGATGATGATGCTTTCTGGTTCGTGGACATTCCGCTCCTCGGACGCTACCACACTGGCGTCGGCAAGCGCAACTGGATCTTCGGCGTCGGCCCAGCCTTGTCGTTCTGCGTTCGCAACGAAACTTTCTATGTAGATGCAGATCCGCGTTCGCCGCTCAACCACCTCGACAAGTGCAAGGCGTTCACCCTCGGCCTCCAGCCCACTGCAAGCTATCAGTTCGCGCGCCACTTCAACGTCGGTCTTGATTGCTTCATCTGCCTCACCGACCAGAAGCTCCATCATGGAATTGCCCCAGGCAGCAAGTACATCCACTCGTTCACCGTCCGCATGGCGTTTAATTTCTAAGGTATTTTTGTATTTTCTTGTTTAAAACTACTGAAGGCGCGGCATCGTATGATGTCGCGCCTTCAGTAGTTTGCAGATAAGGTGAGAAAGTACTGATTATTCAGTGCTGTGCTGTGCTGGTCATGATATTTCAGGGAAGGACATAATTACTTTTGTAAGACGGGTTTACAAAATGCTTGCCCTAACAAGGGCATTAGCTCCAATTCGGACCACATTTTTAGGACGTTTTATTGGCGGTAGGTTCTCACAACCTACAAAGGCATAATCTCCAATCTCGGTAACACTATCTGGAATATCTACCGAAGTAAGGAGAGAACAACCAGCAAAGGAATATGAGCCTATAGAAGTAACATGGCTCGGAATAACGTATCGCTTTAAATGGACAGGTACTCTGATAAGCCGAGTCGTGTCTTTTGAAAACAAGACTCCATCAACAGCACAATAAGAAGGATTGGCATCTTCCACCATGTAACGTTCGATGCCAGAGAGAACAAATGCGTCTGCCTCAATCTTCGTCACACTGCTTGGTATCTCAAATGAATTGAGATTCCTGCAGCCCCAAAATGCTTTTGATCCAATCCGAATAATTTTCTTATGAAGTTCAATTGATTTGAGATTGTCGCAATTTTTGAAAACTTCATCTTCTATCTCAGACAAACAATTCGGAATAGTAATCGAAGTAAGACTATTGCATTCTTCAAAGGCGCCACATTGAATGCTTGTCACACTATTGGGAATATCGATTGAAGTGAGACTGCCACATCCGTAAAATGCACCACCCTGAATCAACGTTACGCTATTTGGTATCTCAATAGAGGTGAGACTATTACATTCTCCGAAAGCTCTCACGCCCAATACAGTGATGCTGTCTGGTAACTTTATAGAGATGAGATGTTGACACCTATTAAAGGCTTCGTATGGAATCCTAGTCACACTTCCAGGAATCTCGATTTCGGTAAGATCCCTACATTCGCTAAAAGCGTTCTCTCCAATATAGGACACGGTATTGGGAAAAGTGATAGAGGAAAGGCCAAAACAGTGATGAAAGGCGTAATCAGCGATGCCCGTTGTGCCCTCTTTCAAACTGATATTCGTGCCTTTAGGCATTTTCCCTTTATACTTATATGCTATTCTACCGACATATACTACTCCATCAGGTTGGTTGTCGTACCATGGAGTGTCTTGGAATGCACAAACCCCTACTGAAATTAGACTATCGGGCATTGTTATGGATGTGAGATTCCAACAGCGAAAAAAAGCTCCTTCTCCGATTGAGGTCACACTATTGGGAATTGTTACTGAAGAAAGATTGTCGTATAAAGAGAAACAGTGGTCTGCAATGCCCGTAGTGCCCTTTTTCAATATGACATGAGTGTCTTTGGGCATTTTCCCTTTATACTCGTATGCTATTCTACCGACATATACTACTCCATCAGGTTGGTTGTTGTACCATGGAGTGTCTAGGAATGCATCAGGCCCTACTAATGTGAGACTGTTGGGCAATGTTATGGTTGTGAGACTCTTGCAACCTTCAAAGGCACCTCTGCCGATTGTGGTCAAATCATTGGGAAGGGTGGCGGAGGTAAGTTCTGTGCATTCGGAGAAAGCTCCGACTCCGATTCCTGTAACACTATACTTCACTCCTTCATAGATTATTGTTGAGGGTATTATGGCATCCCCTTTATATTTTACTTCTCCTTCGATCAACGTGGCTTCCCGAGTCGATGGATTGTAACTAAATACATAGTGATTACCGTCCTTGTTAAGGCATGAGTTGAGGATCAAAACGATAAGGATGAGGGATATCAGACTCAGCTTTTTCGTCATTGTAATGATGTTCTGGAGATTATTAATTTGTGCTATTCTGCCAATGGACAAGCCTGTCCCACATCGGAGCCATGGCAAAGTACTGCCGGGCATAGATGTCATAGTTGTCCAATCCGAAGGTTCGGTCAAGTTCTACCCCTCGCCTAAAGGCTCGTCTTCTCGCCAGGAGATTATCAATCTCCTTTTGATGGCTGCGAGGACCCTCGAACTTGTACTTCTGAACGTTTTCGTTCGTACTGATGTCGCCGATAACGCCGCCGTATGGATAGTAATGGGTTCTCTGCTCGATATCACCACTGCCATTTACTACCATGTGATAGTTGTTCCCTTTGGTTGCGTCCGTGAGAAGGCACATATAGTCTTGTTTTTATGTATGAATATGACGTGCAATTATAACAAAAATCTCCCACATATCCAAATCCTTTCCTATCCAAATACAAAAATCGGCCAATTTTTTACTTCAAAGCCCACAACAACCGATTACGCAAAGTCAACTTTTTGCATATTTTTTAGGGAAAGGTGGAATTTCTCAAAAATTAAATGGACAAATATGGACAAAATTGGACAGTGCCAAATTTCGATTTCGTAATTTTGCAACGTAAATGCAAGGCGTTGCTATGTCGTAGCTGGACATAAATGGACACAAATGGACAAAGCTGGACAGTGACAATTTTCTTTTGCGTAACTTTGCAGCGAAAAAGAAAATGCGGACAAAAGCGGACATTTCCGGACATATGCGGACAAATGCGGACAGTGCCAAATTTGCTTTTCGTAACTTTGCACCGCGAAACAAGGCATTGTTCCGAAAAGTGACAAATAGTGACAAAAGGTGACAAATAGTGACAAAAGGTGACAGTGCCAAATTTCCTTTTCGTATCTTTGCATCGAGAAAGAGGCAATAGATCGGAAAGTGACACAAAGTGACATAGACTGACACAAAGTGACATAGACTGACAGTGCCAATTTTCTTTTTCGTAACTTTGCAGCGAAAAAAAGCATTGTTCCGAAAACTGACAAAAACTGACAAAAGCCGACAAAAACCGACAAATTCCGACAATGCCAAATTTGCTTTTCGTAACTTTGCAACGTGAAATAAACGAATAATCCAATGAGACCAAGAGTACTGACAATGGACTACATCAACGTGCCGATAGCACTGCTGCAGGAGGTCAAGGAAGACCCCTTGCAGTGGAGCCTCGTCGCCCTCAGTGTAGCCATGAAGTGCCTTAGTCCCAGCAGCACCTACATCTTCACAAGCGAGAAGACATTCCGCCGAGACTTCCACCTCGGCTACACCAAGGCGCGAAATCTCCTCGATGCCATCCGCGAAGGCCATAGTCTGTTCCAGATGACGACTTGCCCCAACGGTCGGCAGATCATCGTTGCCCGTTCGCTGAAGAAGATGTACGCCACCCAAGTCACCCTCAAGGGCGGACGCAAAAGCCTGGAGATGGTGGCAGGGAAGGTAAAGCGCTGCACCCGCGAAGACCTCCACGTCACGGAAATCGAAAAGGAGATGCGCCAATTGCTCCTCCTGACCAACATCAGTGCCAAGACCCGAGCCGACGAGTTACAATCGAAGGGGCTTCCTCTTACGGGAAGCGCTTCTCATGCGGCAAAGACCATCTTGTCAGTGAACTATCTGGCCAAGGCGACAGGACGCAGCCCCCGCACCGTCAGTCGAATGACCAAAGCTGCCCGTCAGCAGCGTGTGATCAACGTCATCCAGTATCCGCTCGTCAGGTGCTGCAATGACATCCTCCACACCTTGCCATCCGACTCGGTCGGCAAGATCATCCGTATCGGTTTCTTCGGCTTCACTCGCCGCTGCAACGACTACCAGCTCCTCTCGTGGGACTGGCGCCACCGTTTCCAGCACATCCTCTACGGCCATCGCCGTCGTCTGACCCACAACCTCGTCCTCCCACAGGACACAGTCATGAGCCAGACCGACCTCCATGCCCTCTACGATTAGCCCCCCTCTTATCCCCCTGCATAGGGGGTGAAGAAGTTAAGCTGGTCATACAAGTCATCCCCCTAAGCAGGGGGAACGAGAGGGTCTCACTGGGTCCACTTTGTCATCCTATAAATAATCGAAGGGTCTAGAAGAAAAGGAGAGAGAGGAAAGCGAAACAAATTCTCCCAGGAGGAAATAGTCGGGTCATAAGCTCCCCCCACCCCCACAAGGGTGGGGCGAGCGCCGACCCGATAGACTATTTCCGAGAGAATTTGTTGAGCAACGCTATTCTTAATCAAGAATTCGATAATTCGCTAATTCTTGATAAAAATATTTATTATTAACCCTTTAAAACAAAAAAGTATGATTTTCATCAAACAAATCACCACAGTTGAGGAGCTCTGGAAAACAGGAGGAGCTCCAACAGGACAGATCGCCGTCGATGCCGTCGTCGATTATGTCAAGCGAGTAAAGACTCATTCCGCTCAGGATGTCGCATTTTACCTTAATGTCGATCAGCGTTTCTTGAACGAGGCGATGAAGTTGTTTGTAGGCGTTAGCCTCAAGGAGTTCATCATGCAATGGCGTATGCGGCAGGCCCTCGACTTGCTCGATGACGAAAGTCTATCGTTCAAAGAAGTGGCCTTACGTTGCGGATTCCGACGCGAAAAGAACCTGATTGCCGCCATCCACACCCGTTTCGGCACCACCCCGTATGCATACCGCAACGGCACAGTCCTCCGCAACGGCAATTACCAGTTCAATCAGGAGAAGCATCAGCGCAAGATCATCATCGAGAATGCTGAGAAACTCCGCTCGCGCAACGAGAAGCCCGCTCCGAATGGGGAATGATGCATCTCCGTCAGCACCATGACCATTCTTGGCCAAGACTGGTTATACTCCAATCGCGGCATACCCTTTCTTGGCCAACTTTGGTCATTCTTCCATCGCAGTATAACCATTCTTGGCCAACTTTGGTCATTCTCTAACTGTAGCAAGCATTCTCACGGCCGTCAGAGTGCTTTATCCAATCGAGCCATAACCATTCTTGGCCAAGATTGGTCAGTCTTCTACCTCGGCATACCCAATCTCGGCCAAGATTGGTCATCCTCCAACCTCGGCATACCCAATCTTGGCCAACTTTGGTCATTCTCCAACCTCCGCATACCCATTCTTGGCCAACTTTGGTCATTCTCCCATCATCGCATACCCAATCTTGGCCAAAAAAGGCCATCCTCCAATCAAAGAATAACCTTTCTTGGCCAAAATTGGTTATTCAATCTTATTTGGAAGTTATTACATTTTAAGAGTGCATTACTTGTTAGAGTTGATTTCTATCTTTACGATTCGAATGCAAAAAGTAGTTTGGTAAAAATGAAATCCAGATATTACAATCATGTTATTAATTCATCTTTCTTTTGCATTCTTTTTGTACATTTCCAAAGAATGAAATACTTACTTTCATTTTTTTGTGTATTTTTGCATCGTATGCTCTAAGTTGTTGAGCATGCACTACATAACGAAAAGCGTCATTGATGCTTTGTCAATTGGCTTTCTGAAACCTGAGAAATTTCAAATTGTAGGTCAAGGACAATGTCAGAAGTGAATGCTACTGGTATGCTTTAAACGTGTGCCGGGGTGTGCTTTGAGGGTATTATATACTCTCGGCACACTTTTCCCGGAAGCGTGTACATACTAGCGCAGGCAGACACTCTACTCGTTCACCTACAAGGGCAAATCTCAGGGCCTCAGAAGCGGACGAGTTGAAGTGGAAGCCTGCGTTTTTTCGTTGTGTTAGTACAAACAGTTGTTCAACTGCTATATTGGGCTTCTATAGAGGATTACCATAATATTAGCGAATATGGCATGGACAAAAGAGACCGTTCTTGAAAAACTTCGTACCGACCCAAGATTTAATCATCTGGGTGAAGAAATGGAAGGACCATACACAATCTGTTACAAGATTGGTAATAATCACGTGTTAGTAAGCAATTCTGTTGGAGGTTTTGCGGAAACATTCCTTATGCTCCCTTTTGATGAAGATTCATTGACTGAAACAATAGAATTTGCTATGATTGCAAAAGAAGTTTTAAATAAAACCCTTCAAACCTATAACTTATGAAGCGCTATCTTTTACTATTGTTATGTATGCTCAGCACGATTTGGGCATCAGCACAGTACTCTTTTTCCGGCAGCGGAACAGAGAATGATCCTTATCTCATTACTAATGAGACACATTTGGATCAGGTGAGAAACTTTCTCGGGCAAGATGGAGTTGTATTCAAACTGATGAATGACCTTGACCTGACAAGTTATATCGAAGAGAATTCTCCCAGGGAGGGCTGGTTGCCAGTCGGTGTTGCATCGTCTCCCTTCAAAGGAAAATTTATGGGCAATAATCACACGATTAGCGGATTGAAAATTAACAGGAGCTCAACAGACAATGTTGGTCTTTTTGGTTATATTGATGGAGCAATCATTCAGGATCTTACAATTCAAGGGACTGATGTCGTTGGCAATCTATATGTTGGTGTCATCATTGGTAATGCAATTAACTCCACTATCAGCAACTGCTCAGCTGAATTAACTGGTTCGGCAATGCTGACTGCTGCTGACGGAGCTGTTGGTGCCATAACTGGCCACTGCGAAAACACCACAATAACCAACTGTTCTTATACGGGTAATGTATCTGGTTCTGGAGTAGTCGGAGGTATAGCAGGTTCAGCCTTTCAGTGTATGATTAGTAACTGTACAATGATTGGAAATCTTGCTGTTTCGATTCAAAATGTTGGAGGTATTGTTGGAGCGATGCAGACGACAACACTATCCAATTGCGATGCAAACGGAAGTATAACTGGCTCCTCATATACAGGTGGTGTTGTTGGAAGAATACTTAGTGGAACAAGTGCCTTTACCAATTGCAAATACACTGGCGATATGACTGGTTGGTCATATACTGCTGGTGTTGTCGGACATCTCGATCCAGGCTCTTCTGTTACATTTACCAACTGCCATTCGAAAGGCAAGATAACTGCCATGGGTGATTATACTGGTGGCATTGTCGGCATAAGTCGTGGAGGATGTATTGAAGGCATGGAGAGTTGCAGCCACTTCGGAGATATCACTGGCATGGATTATGTCGGCGGTTTGATAGGGGCAATTAAAGTTACGAATTCTGATGCTGAACATATTTATATAAGTAAAAGCAGTACTACCAACACAAAGTCAGTTACGGCTTCCACGAGTGACTTTTGCACCGGAACCGATGAGGTTGCAATCAACAATTGTACAGCTATTGGAAATATAACTGGTTCAGTATATATAGGGGGACTTGTAGGATGGGATGAGAAAGATTTTGGTTGTTCGAATTGGGTAAGCGGAGGTGCATCTACGATATCTGCTAATTGGTGGCCGAATATCTATCTTTGGTACGGTAACACTTATACGGGTTATTATAATCATGATTCTTTTTCTCCCAATATCCGTGTAAAATCTCTATCTTATACAAACAGTTACTATTCCGGAATCATAAACGGCACAAGCAACGTGGGTGGTATCGCTGGTTATAAGTGGTGTGGTAGAATTCAAAACTGTTATACGAATGCATCTGTCTATGGCGATAGCAACGTAGGTGGTATCATTGGCAATGCAGAAGGATATTCTACATCCTTGCTCACGCTAAAGTCAGATGTGGCAATCAATAATACAATCTCGGCAACCGTAGAAAATATTGGTCGTATTTACGGCAATAAGACTGACTATATAACCATCGGTGCCTTAGGCTCTAACGAAGGCAACCGAGCATTGACAAATACCAAAGTTATTCTTCAAGGAGTTGTTCAAGACATAATAGATGATTTTCAGAACGGCAACGTCATGGGACCGTCACTCCTTCGCCTGAAAGCAAACTACGTGGCTCTCGGTTGGGACTTTGACAACAATTGGGATATTCTTGAGACCGAGTGCTTCCCTTATAAGAAATATCAGGCTGCTCCGCCTGTTATCGAGTCAACGCTTGTGAGTCATGACACAGAGATAAGCGGTTCTTCACTCTATGGAGGCACGGTGTATCTATATTATAAGTATAGAGAACCCGTCAGCACCATTTGCAACGGTCATTCCTGGTCGTTTACAACTGAAGCTTTGCAGTCTGGTGCAACAGTTCAGCTCTATGCCGATGTGGAAGACATGACACCATCTTACCTCACCTCAGCTACTGTCGGTTATCCTGGCAGCGGCACCGAGGCTGACCCATACCGTATCTATACAGCCGATGACCTTCAAGGCGCAAGCAACAAGGGACATTATAAGCTGATGAACGATATTGACCTTGCTGCATGGATTAACGAAAACTCTCCAACAGAGGGCTGGGTAAGCATCGGTCGCAACTCCGGCGAGGCAACCTATATCAATGGTGACGGACACAAGATCACAGGTCTTTGGATCAACACCACACAGGACTATACAGGTCTTTTCTCAAACTTCTCGGCCGGTATCATCAAGAACCTCACAGTCGAAGTGGCAAGTGGTAAGAAAGTGAAGGGCGGCGACTACACGGGTGTGCTTATTGGACGTAATGCCAATGGCCAACTGATCAACTGTACAGTGAAAGGCGATGTTGAGGGAACTGCCCATGTTGGTGGTATCACAGGTTACTCTGGCAACAACACCATCAATGCCGTTACATACGAAGGAACGGTTACTTCAAGTACGTCAAATGCATACGTCGGCGGCTTTGCCGGACTCTCTGAGAATGACAATATAACAGCCGTTCATACCTATGTCACAATCTCATCTACAGGCAGTGACTCCTACGTGGGAGGCATCATCGGTCGCGCTAACAGCAGCTCGCTGACCAAGAGTCATGCCGAGAATGCCATTACCGCAACAGGGGCCAATGACTTCGTTGGTGGTGCTATTGGTTACAGCAACGCAAATGTAACCCTCTGCTACACGACGGGAGAGATTACTGTTTCGGGCGACAACTCATATACTGCTGGTCTCGTGGGCTATGCAAATAATCCAATTGCGAATAGTTACTCTACTGCTAAGGTGACGGGTACTTACTTCACAGCAGGTATCTGTGCTTATACTTTCTCTACTATTGACAAGTGTTATTCAAAGGGCAACATCTACGGCGTTAACTACGGCGCTGGTGTCGTTGGTGAGCTTGACGGAACATCTGCTTCATTGACTAATAGTATTGCAGTTAACAACATCCTTTCGCTTAGCGCACAGAGCTCATGGGCATGTCGTGTAATTGGAGGTTTCAAGAATGGGTGTCCTGAACCAAACGACAGTAACTACGCATTGTCAACCATGCAAGTATCTCTGAATGGTGTTGCACAGATCAAGTCTGATGATCTGCTTGAGGGTATTGCCAAGACGGAGTCTGTGCTTCAAACTGCCCAGACATACATTAACCTTGGGTGGGACTATTCTTCTGTATGGGGCATTGAGGAAGGCGAGGCTTATCCATATCTCCTTTGGGAAATTGACGTTAACCCCGTCACCGAGATTACACTCGACAATACTTCTCTGATTATTGCACAAGGCAATACCTCTACGATCACTGCCAGCGTGATGCCTCTTGGTGCCACCAATAAGCGTCTTGCTTGGACAACAAGCAACAACGCTATTGCAACTGTTGACGATGGTGTTGTGACAGCTGTTGGTGTTGGCACGGCTACGATTACGGCTACTTCAACCGACGGTAGTAACGTAAGTGCTACTTGTGAGGTAACTGTTGTTGCTAACCATGATGCGGCTATTGCTGAACTCCAGGCCCTTGTTGACAACGCTCAGTCACTCTATGACAATAGTTCTGAAGGTGAAAATATCGGACAGTATGAGCCTGGTGCACGTGCTGCGTTACTGGCCGTCATCAGAAGCGTCCGCGCGCAGATAAGTTCTACAATGGATGATGAGACGATTGCCTCTTGCACCAACGACATCAATAATGCTGTGGCAGCATTTAAGGCAAAGCAGGTAACAGCCGGTGAAGACACCGACATCCTTGCTTACGACAACATCATCTTCATCGAAGGCACAGAGGCTGCTGCTGGTCAGCAGGTGACCCTCTCGCTGAAGATGAACAACACGATAAATGTTACGGGATTCCAGTTTGAGATTTTCCTTCCAGAAGGTATAACATTTGCAAGCATTGAAATCAACAAAGATCGCGCTACATCGGATCCATCTGGACCTCATAACATCTCAGCGGTGGCAAAGCCTGACGGGTCTGTACAAGTGTTATGCTACTCTATGAAAAATAACCCCTTCGAAGGTAATGAGGGTGTGGTGGCTTATTTGAAAGTTGATATTGATCCAACCCTTGAGGAAGGAACGTACCCTCTTATACTAAGAAATATTGAGATCTCAGATGCTAACCTCTCCACAACCTTAGTTGATTATGTAAAGACCACGCTGACAATTTCCTCTTATACCCTTGGCGATGCTAATAATGACGGACGGGTTAGTGTAACCGACATCATTGCCATTGCCAACTATATTTTGGAAACACCTCCTGCATCATTCGTCAAGAAAGCCGCTGATGTTAATAACGATGGCAGGATAAGCGTTACTGACCTGATCGGAGTGGCAAATATCATCCTTTATGGTTCTGTATCGCCTAATGCATCCAATGCAAAATCACGAGATGAATTCGCTGTACAATATTCAAAAATCTATGCAAATGACGTTACAACAAAAAATAAAGACTTTGCCGTGGCAGTCTATATCAACGGAAATACCTCATACTCTGGATACCAGTTTGATATAACTCTGCCCGATGGATTGACAGTGAAAAATATCTATGAGCAGACGAATGCCTTTGACTTGTTTATGAGCCGAATGATAAATGATAACACCCTTCGAGTTCTTGGTGCTTCTACAACGGTAGGAACTACCGAAAGCACTATAATATATTTGACTCTTGAGGCAGAAGACGAAAGCATCTACAACGTAGAAATTGACAATGCTATCATTGCTTCAAATACTTCCGCTTATGCCTTGAACAATAGTACATTCCTAGTTAGTGTCGGCAGCGATGCTACTGGCATAAGCAATATCGGCGATGAGGTTGATAATAATGATGTGGTCTATGACCTTACAGGAAACAAGAAGATTTATAATGGAGATAATTCAACCCTTCAAAAAGGCATCTATATCATCAATGGCAATAAAGTATTAATTAAATAAACTATGTTAAAGAAATTATTCCTTTCAACACTATTTCTCTGCCTTGGTATATTAGCCAAGGCAGAGGATACCGATGTCTCACAGTATGAGAACATCGTTTTCCCTGTTTCTACTACAGGCAATCCTGGTTCGAATGTAACCGTATCAGTTGAGATGAACAACACCGTCAATGTAGTAGCTTTCCAGTTTGAAGTCTTCCTCCCAGATGGAATTTCATTTGAATCTATCGTACTTAGCGAGGAGCGAACTAAATCAGGGACATACACTATCTCTGCTGGTGTGCCAAAGCCAGACGGGTCAGTTCAAGTATTATGTTACTCATCATCAATTCCTCCCACACCTTTCGATAGTTCATCTGGTGAAGTATGTACTATCAATCTCAATATTGGAGAAGGTGTAACCGATGGTGATTATTCTATCACCTTCAAAAACATTGAAATAACAGACACAGACGCTAATGGTCACATAGTGGAAGAGGATGTTACGGCAACGCTGACCATCGGAAGTGCCTCATACGACGAAGGCTACTCGGTACGGATACTGCCATTCCTTGTGACTGAGGATGCGGAGGGAACATTTTTTGTTACAAACGCGACCAAACTGACGAATGTCGAGTTTGATGTTGTTTTGCCTGCGGATTTCATAACCAACGAACTATACTATATCGATGCTGTGTTGGGTAAGACAAAGTTCACCACGTCGGATGAACTTAATGGAACGATCATACATGTCAGTGTTGCACGCAAGTCTTCCAACACCATTGCAATTGGTGAAGATACAGGACTCGCTTCTCTCGGTATAGCTTATGATGATGTCATCGCTTCTGGAGCAAACATCATCACAATCAAGAACATTATACTTACTGATATTGATGGTAACGAGTTCCACGCCGCCCCATTTACCACGTACTTGATTAAGGATGTTTATTCTCGCACTATGTCTAATCAATGGGGTACTATCTGTCTTCCATACGATACTCAGACTACAGATGATGTGCAGCTCTATGAGTTGTCGAGGGTTGATATGACCGCTGGCATCATGACGTTCTCTCCCGTGGAGTCTTTGTCTGCCAACACACCCGCTGTATTTAAAACAACTGCAACAACGGCTACATTCCCAGTTGTTGCTGAAGACGAAGCCTTGGATTTTGTGGTAAGTGCTTCTACCCAGGCAGATGGTTGGACGGCAAAGGGTTCGTTCTATGATCAGGAATTAGACCCTATTGACAACGAATCGGATATTTACTACATCTCTAGTAACAAGTTCTACTATGCCAACCAGGCATTTGCTGTCGGCACTTTCCGTGCTTGGTTCGAGACACCGAAGAATTCAAGTAGTCAGGCTCCCTGTTTCTCAATCGGTATCGATGATCAATCAGCTGATCTGCGGTTCATAGAGAAATCCGATGGTACGGTCGATTTAATCTATGACCTCAGTGGCAAGAGAATGCAACAGATGGAGCAAGGCGTCAACATTATTAACGGCAAAAAACTGATGATAAAATGAAAAAAGCTTATTCTGCACCAGAACTGGAAATCACTCAACTCCAGACAATTCAGATAATTTGTCAGTCGATTTCATACGATGGCTATGGCAATGGCCGACCTGCTGAAGCCAAAAGAAGAAACCCGATTTTCGATGATGAAGAAGACTTATAAGTAGAAGCATCCCAAAGCCTTTGAATCATATTCAAGGTGGATGGAAATTAAAAATCAGCCGTTTTCGATATTGTTTCTGAATACGGCTGATTTTTCATATCTTTAGTACAGGAAACCGAACATCCAGAGAGGGATTGTGTGCATGGCAGCATATTCCACATCGTCTCTTACCACATACGCATTTTCATAATCAACATCGGCAAGTTGACGACGCCCCTTGTTCTTGCCACCCACCTCGAATGTCAAACCATCGATCTCGAAATCTGATATGGGAGATGAAGTAACGTGACTGACTACTCTTGTCCAAGCAAAGAAGATGCTTTCACGTAAGGAACCTATATCGGGTACATTCTGCGAGAGGGCGTATGCGATATTCGGATTTTGAAGGTACACCTTCTCAGTCTTTTCCAAAAGTTTGATGCCCTCACTTCTCTCGGGCAATAGGCTGATTAGTTCTGCCTTTTCGAGCAGATGCATATAGCCGGGAAGGGCATTGCGACTTATTTCCAAGTCTCGTTCTAACTTTGAATAATTGGGCTTAAAAGGAACACTTTGAGCCAGCATATACAATAGTTTCTTGAGCTTTTGACGAGAGGCAACGTTCATGTCGCTGAATTGAGGAATATCATATTCTACCACTTGTTTCAGCACGCCATTCAACCTGAGTAGGTAGTCATCCTCACGAAAATAGGGATAATAGCCTTCACGAAGGTATGCCGAGAACTGCTGTAATGGCCTGATTTTGTCCATTGGTATGCTCACGGCTCCTGCAAGAACTTCCTCCAAACTATAAGGCTGCAGGTTGAGGCCATTCGCGATGTTGATGTATTCGCGCAAAGACAAACCATGCAAATGATATTCCACTTTGCGTCGGCTCAAATCAGCACCTCCTTGTTCTAATTCCAGAATGGAAGAACCTGTATAGACGATCTGCAAGTCTGGCAGTTTGTCGTAGATATTCTTGATTTCTACAGACCAGTTTCGGTACTTGTGTATCTCATCGATATAGAGTCGCTTGCCGCCCTGCTGGTAAAAACGTTGTGCCAACTCATATAGCCTGTGATTGGAAAAATAAAAGTCATCAGCCAGCACATAAAGAGACAGATTCGGTTGGTCATACATTTTGATGTGTTGGAGTAGGAGTGTGGTCTTGCCCACACCTCTTGCCCCAAGAATGGCTATCAGACGAGAATTCCAATTGATTTGATCATGCAAATAGCGGACGAAAGTTGTGTCAACCCGGTCGAGCAAAGCTCGGTAATCATTGATTAGAGTTTCCATTTGTTCTTTTTTTTGCAAAGATAGCGAAAAATAGAAAAACTGCACGGTTGAGCGTGCAGTTTTTGCCAAAAATTGCACGATGCACCATGCAATTTTGCGATTTTGTCAGTTCCAATTGCTTTTTATGCTCCTATTTAACAAATATGATTGAAGTCACCTTTCTAAGTGTTATTTCTAATTCTTGTGAAAATGGCAGGAGACAGCGGGCTCAATAGCCCTGTCTCTGCTGCCGGAAAATTGTGACCTCCAATAGGTCACATAAAATTGCTGACGCATAAAATAATGCTGGTCGGGTTATTGAAGCCCACGTCTCAAATCCATTTTCACCTCCTTACTGAATGTTCACCGTCCCAAGACCATCTGCACCGTTATCTACAATCTGTTTGGACCAGAAGGAACGGAGGTCCGACCAGCGGTAGAAGCAGCCTTCGGCGGGCTGGAGGTCAGAGTCAAGAAGGATCTCGTGTTCGTTGAGGAGAATGCGGACAAGGATGGAGGAGGAGGGGGAGTGGTTTGAGAGGTTTGAGGAGTTTGAGGGGTTTGAGGGGAGTGCGGGTCGATAGAAGATCAGTTGCACATTGGCGGCCATGGGAGAGAGGGTGTATTCCTGCCAGGCTTGCCAGTATTTTGAAGGGTCGCTCTCGCTGTTGACGGCATTGTGAAGATGCATGGCCGTGATGAGGCGCAACAGATTGCTGTCGTGACCGAAACGAAGATGGGCTGCAATGGTATCGGTAGCGATAGCAGCATCGGCGCTCTCGATGATATTTTTCAAGAGAGTGGAGGCACTCTGAGCCGGAATGTTGTTGCTGAGCGGACAGTTGGCGTTGCAGATATACATTCGGTAGTTGACGCACTGGTAGCACTGGAGGAGTTCCTCGAGCGTGAAGACGTCGCTCAGGTCACAGCCCGGCACATCGACATCCTGCATGCCCACGACGAGCCAGTAGAGGTCGATGGCCATGTTGAGGGTATCGACACCCGTGGCATCCTTGAAGATGGCCTTGATGAAACGGTCGCGATTGACATGCTCCACCTTGAAGCGATCGTAATCCTTCTGCCAAGGGGCATCCCTGCTACTCAGGGCCTTCATTTCGGGACTATCGTAAGCGATGTAAGCCATATCGGCACTGTCGGTCTTTGCCACAGAATTTGGGGCTAAGGCAGGGAAACAATCGAAGTAGGTGGATTCCAAACCTGCGCAAAAGGCTCGCATGGAAGCTCCGCAACGTGGAACGACACTGGAGCGCGCACTGACGAATTTGCGGCGCTCTTTGTCGCCAGGCATTGTTTGTGCAAAGACTTCGCGGAAGCGTCGCCCCAAACGAGCGCCGATGAAGGTGAGTTGTTCTACTCCCACCGAACTGAGCTGCCCACCATGACCGAGACAGGAGTCGCAAAGCAGTTGAATACGTGGGATGAGTGATTCACCATATTCTGTCAGTACTCCGCGCTTATGTCCATCCTGCAGTCGCTGAAGCGTATTGACATAACGGGCATCACTGGGCTGATAGCGCGAGCCATGTCGATTGTAATTGCTGACGTAGAACGCTTCGTAGCCTGCAGGCGCAGGAGTCAGTGTATCCTGCTGAGGTCCAGGGTAGGCAGCGTAGATTCCACCCAGAAGATTTGGGTTGGCAAGCAGCTGTGCTTCCGTGAGCTCAATAGGATACTTGTGCTCGATTACGACCTTAGGAGCCTTGGCTCGACATGATGACATGACGAGCAGCAAGGTAGAAAAGAGTGCGACAGCGTAGTATTTCATGGGCATTATGTTTTGGGGCTGGAAGCTCTAGAATCTCTAGACAATCTAGAATCTCTAGAACTTCTAGAATTTCTAGACAATCTAGACAATCTACTTCACATTGACGAACTTTTGGATGCCGCCGTAGTTGTTAATGGGTGTTGCTCCTTGCTTGACGGTGCAATTACGGATATCGATGTTCGACGCAGTGTCAACATAGAATACATAAGTCGGACCATTGACGAATCCTTCACCTTGGCATGGACGCTTGTCGTATTGCCCTCCGGGATAATCGGTCACCTTGCCAAGCGTGAACTGGCTATCGACAATGTGGATGTCATGAACCTTGCTTGGAACATCGCCTCCGATGAACGAACCGTTCTCTGAGGTGCATATCACGTTGCGGAACCAGATGTCAGCCACTTCGCCGCACGAACCTTCGGTCTTTCCCTTGGGGAAGCGCCAGTTGCCATCCTTGTGGTTGCTCGAGGCACGTGGATAGGAGGTGACATAGATTGGCTCGGCCTTGCCCCACCAAACGTCGCTGAAATAGTAACCCTCGACGATGATATTATCGAACACCACGTTGGTCACTGTGCCCTCGTCGCGGTTCTGGATGCCAATACCACGATTTGATGCCTTGATAACGCAGTTCTGGATGAGCACATCGCTGATGCTGTCCATGTTCTCGGAGCCAATCTTGATGGCGCACGAGCGGCCTGTCATGACGCAGTTGGTGACAACGATGTCCTTGCAGGGACCATACTCCTCCCATTCGCGACGATTCTTGAGGCAGATGCAGTCGTCGCCCGACGTGATGTAGCAGTCGGCAATACGCACCTTGGTGGAATGGTCGATGTCGATGCCGTCGCCATTGCGTATCTTGAGATTGTTGAGAAGTGAGATGCCGATGATCGAAGCATCGTGGCAACCGATGAGATGAACAGTCCAATAGGCTCCGTTGCGGATGGTGACATCACGAATCTGAAGCTTCTCGACGCCGATGAGTGTGAGCACATGGGGACGTGGGTCGAACTTGTCAACGGGCTTTAGTTCGTAGCTGTCGAGAAGTTCTTCGCCCATGAAGCTGATGCCGTTGCCGTCGATGACACCTTGCCCTGTGATGGAGATGTTCTTTGTATCCTTGGTCCAAAGCCACATCATGCCTTCGCCCTCATTTTCCTTGAAGGCACTCAGCTTGTAGATGCTTTCGTCGGGATTGGCAAGCCAGACGGCATTGGCCTCAAGATGATAATCAACATTGGACTTGAGCTCGACGGGACCGCTCAGGAAAGTGTGTCCCGCTGGAAAGATGACCTGTCCGCCACCTTGGGCAGAACAAGCGTCGATGGCCTTTTGGATGGCAGCGGCATCGTCGGTGACACCATCGCCCTTGGCCCCGAAGTGGATCACATTGTAGGTTGTGCCCGCACCATTGTTATTGCCTTGGTTACAGGAAATGAGGAGAAGGGCGGCTGAACAAACAGCGAATACGCAGCATAGGCCCTTGGTAAGTGAACGGAAAAATGTGTGTTTCATAATTTGATGTAAATTTTCTTTTTATCCAAAATCCATGCAAGCAATGCTACAAGAGCCACGATGGTTAGCGCTCCGAAAAGACTGACGACTGCAAGCTGGTTTTCTCCAAAAATCATCAGCCAGAAGTTATGAATACCTTCCGTGATGCCTGTTACACCAAAGACCGATGGAATCATCTCGCTGAAGGTATAGAGGAAAAGTGCATTCATGCCGTACATCCGGAAGATACTACACCACTTCGTGTGCCCCTTGATGTCGATGATGTAGAGGAAGATTCCAAGCAGACTGGCTGCCATCGAGCAGGTCACCAACGTAAAGGATGGAGACCAGATGCGCTTATTGAGCGGGAAAGAGAAGGTAAGCAGATACCCGACAAGGCCAATGGACACAGCTATCAGCAACAGTTGCATGATCTTCTCCTTGTTCTCCTTTACGGTCATGATGGCACGTCCACAAACGACACCCACTAATGCATGTGTGATACCTGCAATGGTGCCGACAAGACCTTCGGGATCAACGGGAGTCCTTCCATCCAATACCTTTGTATAAATATGATTGCCAAACAAGGAGCGATCAACTTTAGCGAGCCAGTTGTCTTCCGGATTCTCCGAATATCCGTTGCCCACGATGAGAATGATGCCATAGATGACCAGCAGGGAGATGATGGCATGCCATAGATATTTCCCATGGAAGGCATTGAAGAATAAGGCAGCGAAGCAGTAGCTCAAGGCGATGCGTTGAAGCACTCCCCAAATGCGAAGTGTGGAAGGGATTGCTGCACCTTCGCCATTGATGAGCATGTCCCAAGCATGAAGGGCTACACCGAGTACGAACAGAAGGACGGTGCGCTTCAGGATCTTCTTGATCATGCCGGGTTCGCCGGCGTGACGACTCATGGAGATATAGATTGCGACACCGACCATGAAAAGGAAGAATGGGAAAACCAGGTCACACACTGTGAGACCATTCCATTTAACGTGTTGTAATGGCGCAAAATGGTCATGATTCCAGCCATTGTTGACCAGAATCATCGCTGCGACGGTAAGGCCGCGCAAGACATCGAGGGATAAAAGGCGTTGTTTCATAGTTATTCTATTGTCCAATTGATTTCAACCGGATTGTTGAGCATCTTGACGATGAGGGGGAATTTCGGGTCATCGAGAATCCACATTTCTGCTCCTTCCTCATAATCCTTGAGGTGGAAGAGAGGGAAGCCACGGAACTTCTCGTCACGGTCGAGCAAAGTGAAATAGGTTTTGTTGAAGATGACTTGTTTTGTGTCGGAGGATTCTTCGCGCAGTGCATTCACGATGTCAGCCGAAGCCATACAAAATGCCTGGCTGCCAGGTAGCGTGAGATGCTGGCTGGGGTTGGGTTGCACGTAGCAAAGCTGAGTGGCATGTTGACGCGACTTCTGCGTCATTGTGAAGCTTCCATGACGATCCTTTAGGTCCTGCTTGATGCTCCAGTGGAGTGTCAACGAGTCTCCTTTTTCTACAAAGGTCACATCGAAGGTGCGGTACTGGCGATGCAACTCAAAGGTGATCCTTGCCTTCGAGACAGGTAACTTCGCTTGAGCCTTAAGAGCAACAACGGGGAACGCCAGAAAGACACAAAGCATATAGAGGATGATGCATTTCAACATAATCTTTTTTTATTTTAACACGAATTGTCACGAATTAACATAAATTTTTCTTTAGACGGTATAAGACAGATTTTTAAAATTAATTCATGTAAATTCATGATAATTCGTGTTGTATTGGTTATTTATTCCCCCAGTTGGAGGGACGTTCACTCATTTCAAACTCCAGTACGCCGCCTTCCATCAGTTGACTGTGGGAGAGGAAAGAAGAGGGATAATCTACGCCATTAAGTTTGGCGGACTTGACATACCGTCGCTTGTCGGAAAGACGGGGAGCGACGATGGTGAAATCCTTGCCGTTGCTCAAATGGATGGTCGTTGCTGAAAGCAGAGGAGCATGGAGCAGGTATTGATCGGTACCGGCATTTGGATAAAGACCCATATAATGGAAAGCAAGCCACGAAGACATGGCTCCCGAATCATCATTGCCAGGCAGACCTTGAGGCGAGTCGTTGAAGTTCGCGGCGATGATTTGACGAACACGCTCACCTGTCAGGTCGGGACGTCCAATCCAATGGTACAGGCAAGGGGTGAGGAACGAAGGTTCGTTGTTAACGTTGTAGAAACCCTCGTCAAAGAAGGTGTCGAGGCGCTTTCGGAACAATTCTGGGCCACCGCATTGTTCGATAAGCCCCGGCACATCATGTGGGATACTGAGTGAATACTCCCACGAGGTGGCCTCGTACATGAATGTTCCCCACCATGGGGTGTACCAGGGACTTTCGGTGGTGAAAGGTGTATAACGGAAAGTTGGACGCTGTTTCTTGGAGTGTCCGAAAGGCACTTCGTCGAGCCATTCTCCTTCTGCGGTGCGAGGCATGATGAAACCCTTGACGCCAGCATGTTCGTAATCTGCGCGCCAGAGGTTCTTCCAGTAACCGGATTGCTTCATATACTGCTCGTAGGTGCTGGCGTAGCCCAATCCTTTGGCCACCTGTGCAATGGCCCAATCGCAGAAAGCATATTCAACCGTACGGTTTCCTGCGCGGTCGATGCCGTAAGGGATGAATCCGTAGCGAAGATACTCCACGAGTCCACCACGACCTTCAGCCTCCTGGTCACCACCCGGTGGGATGGTGGCATCGACCAGCATGCACTTCAGCGCATCTTCCCAATCGATGCCTGTAAGTCCTTTGGCGTAGGCATCAGCAATCACAATCTCGGCATTGCTGCCTCCCTGGGTGCGTCCGTTGCAGTTGCCGCTGCGTGCATCGGGCATATATCCGTCGCGATGGCAGATGTTCAATAGTGAATTGATGATATCTGTTTCGCGTGAAGGATCAAGCAGTGTGATGAGGGGCGAAGAGGTGCGGTAGGTATCCCAAATGGCATAGAAGTCGTCATAATAGGGAACGCCTGGGTCACTCCAAAGTGGATTCTCACTGTTGCGATTGACAGGTTCCAATAGAGTGTGATAGATAGCGGTGTAGAATTGCCGTTTTTGCGATTCCGTGACCTGTTGGCCCTTCTTGTTGGAGTCTCCAATTTCAATCTTGCTCAAGAGGGATTCCCATTTATCAAGGCATGCTTGACGTGTCTTGTCGAAGTTCCAATGGGGGATTTGTTGTTCTGCATTCTGGCGGGCTTTCAGTTCACTGATAAAGCTGATGCCAATCTTGACGCTGAGGGTTGTCTTCTGAGTAGAAGTATTTTTTGTAGATGTGCCGTCCGAAGCATTGAAGCTAAGCAAAGCTCCTGTCTTGCGTTGGTTATCCACCTGATAGGGGGAGTCGCTGATGACGGTTTTACGGGACTCTTCATCCATCTGGTCAAAATATTCTGCAGCTGGGGCCGACCACGTCTTGAACTGGGTGATCGGTCTATCAAATTGGGCGGAAAAATATACCGTGTAGGCGCGACCTTCGTTCCAACCTGCACGAATGCGGGTATAGCCTTGGACCTCGGTCTCGCTGACAATCTGAATCTGTGAACCCACGAAGTTTTGGGCTTCGCGTGCATCGGGTTTGTTCTGTTCGCCCAGGAACCAACCTGCGTCGATGAGCAGAGACTGCACAGAATCCTTTGGATAGGTTATGCGATATTGCGAAGCACGTTCTGCGGTTGTAACCTCGACTCGGATGCCGTTCTCGAACGTCGTTCCATAATAAGCCAGACGTATATCCTCGTCTTTGCGCAATGACGGATGGCTGATACTGTTCATGCCCGAACAGAAGGGTTGGATCAGGACGTTACCATACTTCGGCCCACCTCCTGTGCCGCTGACATGTGTCTGACTGAATCCGTTGACGACAGCAGGCATCGGGAGCCAGCCGCTGTTGGGCCTTACGGTGCAGTCGGGCGATGGCTTCACCATGCCGAAAGGGCAGGAGGGACCTACAACTACACGTCCCAGTCCCTCCGAGCCGATCCTCGGGTCAACGTAGGAGGCACACGAATTCTCTCCTTCCACTGCATGGGAAGTCAGTGGAAGGAGCAGCATAGTTGTCAGAAATAATGATAGAACGATTCTCATCTAAAGACTATGGTGTTTATAATCCCTTCGAGAACGCCTTCGCAAACACCTCCTTGGCTGTCTCGACAGGATCACCTTCAGCTTCTGCGCTGTAAGGCGTATGGTCAAGTGTCCAAGGCTCTTCGATGGTGTACCAGTTGATGGTCAGCGCAGGATTATCTTGACTGTTCTTGAGCCATGACGAATTGCCGACAGGCAGGACGGGCAGCTTGCCATCCAGCTCATCCTGAAGCACCTGGAAATACTTCACCCAACGGGGATAGTAGAAATCCTTCAGGATGCCTTGCCATTCCTTGTGTGCATAGTCACGCAGTCCTCCTGTATTGGCGCAATACTCATTACCCCATGTGGTGATCTGTACGCGTGCGTTCCATTCATATTGGATCATTTCTGCCTGGTTTGTTCCACGGCTCTTGGCCTGTTCGGTCCAATGTCCCACGCGGAATTCCGAACGTGTGCCGAGCAACTGGTCCTGCAATAACAACAGCTTGAGGAATTCATCGCTGTGATGTTTGAAGCTCTTCTTGTCGAAGCTCTTGAAGTCGGCTACTGCATAGTTATAGACGATGCGGGCGCGGTCGGCAATGGCTTGACGAACAAGATCGACAAGGTCGTACTCGAAGTTGTTGTTCCCCTTCAGCATGTCGGCCACTTTGAGCATACGCTGAGCGGCCTCTTGTGTAGTGGTGGGGTCATAATAGTTGGTCATCTTGCTCCAAGAAGAGGACTGGAAGCAGTCGAGCGAAGGACGTGAGCAGAAGATCGACTCGTGAGGCCCTTGCTGGTTGTTGCCTTCGGGACAATTATAGATGCCTTGTGCCAGAATGTCCCAAACCTCATTGAGCACGGGTATTGCTTTTGCCTTTATGTCTTCGGCAGTTGGGCTGCCTTCTTCAAGACCATAGCGTGCCTTGACATAGCCCTTGAGCCATTCCTCCTTCGTGAACTTTTCAGGTCGCCACGGCAGTTCGCACATCAACTCGTACATCACGGGATTGGTCTCAGAACCCTCCATGGTGAGACCGATACCTACAAGGTGCTTGGCCTTTGGATGCGTCTTGGTGAGGTAGAAGTTGTTGAGCAGCTGGTCCATGCGTCCGTGCATGCCAACGTTGGCTCCGAAGTTCTCCAATAGACAGAAGCACCAGTCGTGCTGCTCGTAACCGTTCTCCTTGTACCAAAGGCTGGGCATGCCCCACATGGGACGACATTCGCTGAAAAGGTCGAGGAAGATGACGTCACCTGGCGTAATGGCTTCGAGCATCTCAGGGCGAGGATTCTCCGACCATCCCTGGCATACCCATTTCGCATTCGGGTTGGCTTTCTTCATCGCAGCATTTACCGCGCGGAAGCATGCCTTGAGGTCCAGGTCGGCGGGGAGGTTGGCTGCCTCGTGGAAAGGATCCATCGAATAGTAGTCGGCCTTGCCGAAGAGGCGAACGCTCTCGGCATAGAACATATCGGAGAACTGCTGGAAGCGAGGGTCGGTGGGCATGAGGATGCCGGGACGGGTGAAACCGTTCCAGAGCTGTACGTTCGAGATGGACGATTCGCCATTGTCCTTTTCATCGGCAGTTACTGCGGCTTGTTCCTGCATGAACTTGCTGGGCACCATGCCACTGTAACCTGGCAGCACAGGATGGATATCGAGCTCCTTCATGCGGGCGATGATCTTCTTTTGCAAGGCTTCCTGTGCCACATACCACGATTCGGGATTGGGCCCGCCCCAACCTTCGAGGTTGTTCATCTCCCACCATGCGAGGAAACAGGGACCTGGGATGAAGTCATCGACATCCTTCTGCGTGTAGCCCATTTTGAGCATGATATTGCGCCATACACATTCGACACCGACGGCAGCAAGTGGCATATTGATGCCATGCAGGGCCATCCAGTCGATCTCCTCCTGCCAACGATCCCAGTCCCAGAAAGGCATGGAGTAGGAGAAGGTGCAGTAGTTGAAGTCATAACGAAGGGTGAGGTCGGTCTCATGGCGCTCCTTTTGGGTTACCTTGGGCAGGGTGGCGGGCAGAGCAGCATGCATCTGATTCCAGGAAAGCTGGATGCCACAATAGTACTTCAGGTACCAGTTGATGCCCGAAGCTATGTTGACCCAAGTGTTGCCACGCACCACGACCTTGCTTCCCTGCTGGTCAAGTTCGAAGAAATCGACATCAGACTTCTGCTTCTGGATGACGAATTTCTTCGACGCACCATTGTCGATGCGTTCGAGCAGCGACTGCACAGGGTTGGCAGCAAACAAAGCAGGTGCTGAAAGAAGTGTGGCAAGCAATAAGGCTATGACGATTCTTAGGTTGTGTTTCATAATGTTTCGTGTGTTGGTTACGGGGGCAAAGATACGAATTATTTACGAAATAGCCAAATATTTTCCTCACAATTAATTCGCTAATTCGCAAATTCGAGATAAAAGACTAAGTACATGGTAAATGATTTGGGTTCATCATTTCATGAGTTGTTCGAAAAGTTCAGGTTTGTCGAGGTTGATCATGTCAGCCCCTGTTTCGATGGCAGTGCGGTAGTCATCAAGACTTTCGCCTTGTGCACCTACCATCACCTTGATGTCGTTCCTGTGGCAATAATTGAGGAAGTCGGGTGTGATCTTGTCGGCATGGATTTCGACAATCGAAGGATTGCATATGGTCTTCCAATATTCGATGCGTTCGATATCGGCTGCATTGACCTTGATTTTCATTTCGGGGGCGATTTGTACAAATTCGCGCAACATCTCTTCGCGACCAAACCAGAAGAACGACTTGTCGGCAAATCCTGTGCGTCGTACGAGGTCGGCCAGTTCCAGCAGGTTGCAGTCCTTGACATCGAAGAAGACGTTGGCGCGTCCCTTCAAGCCTTCGAGCATCGTCTCGATGGTGGGTACATGCAGCCCTTTGAAGCGCCTTTCGTCATACCAGCTGCCTGCATCGAGTTTGTCGATGTATTCTGAAGTGCATTCACCGATTAATCCCGTTCCATTGGTCGTTCGGTCCAGCGTTTCATCATGCAGGTTATACATCACGCCATCCTTCGACACCCTGACATCCACCTCAATCCATGTGGCACCATGAGCCAGAGCGGAGTCAGCCGAGGGCAAGGTGTTCTCGGGAGCCAGGTCATTGGCACCACGATGCACCACCACTTCGATGGGATGCTGTGGGGAGCTGCATGAAGCCAGAAGAATGCCGGCCAACAGGATGAATAGAATCTTTTTCTTCATAAAGATAAATAATAAGAGCGCCTCCAGCAGGAGGCTGGAGACGCCCTATAATAAGGTTCTGAAATCGTGATTAGTAGCCGGCATTCTGGCTCCAACCTTCGTTCAAGTCAAGGTCGCCCTTAGCGATTGGGAAGATACGATGAGTCTTGTCGAAGTTGGCATTAGGATTGTTCTTGTAGTGGGGGAAGAACTCATCCTCGTAATGACCGAAGCGAATCATATCGTTGCGACGCCAGAGCTCATCAAAGAACTCGCGACCACGCTCCATGTAGATATCATCGAGTGAAGGCTCACCTGAGATGGTAGGAGCACCTGCATAGCTGCGAATCTTGTTGAAGAGATCCTTGGCACCGCTCTGACCGCCGCGCACGAGAGCCTCTGCCTTGGTGAGCAGGACGTCAGCATAACGGAAGATAGGTACGTCGTTCGACTGGTTACGTCCGTTCGAATAGTCGTTGTTGCAGAGGAACCACTTCATCGAGCGGTAGCCCTGTGACCATCCGGTGAGGTCGTCGCCTACGTCAACTGCACCAAGGTCGCCAGTGACAGTGATGCTCTTGGTGAATACAAGAGGATTGCCGTCACGATCAAGTGCCTTCTCATTGGTGGGAAGCAAGGTGACAGGATCATAGATGTAAACCTGGCCAAGATTGCCATTGGCTTCGGAAGTGAAGTCTCCATTCGCATCGCAAAGGCCTGCAATCATCCAGTTGCGCTGGTCACCAGGCAGGTTGAAGCGATCGACACACTCTGGGGTGATGGTCATATAGGCACCGCCCGAGTTGTTGAGGAATTCGCCGAAGTAGCTAACGGCCATCTTCTTCACATCCTTATAGACATGTGAACGTCCCCACTGCATGCCCTGAGCTTCCTGGGTGTCGTATGCAGCAGCATAGATAAAGTCCTTGATGGTGCCAGCCTCTACGCGCTCGGTGTTATCCCAGTTGAACTTGAAACGATAGGGATCGGGTCCGAGGTCAAACTTGTTTGAGCTGATGATCTCGTCGCAAACCTTGATGCAGTCGGCAAGTTTGGGATTGTTGTAAGCAGAAGCCTCGTAGTTTTGCACACCACCCTCGGCGGTATATACAGGCCAGTTGATGTAGAGCTTGGCCAGCAGAGCCAAAGCCATGTACTTGCTGGGCTTGCCATAGTTGCTTCCTGTGGTCTCGGTGGGCAGCTGGTCCTTAACGGCAAGCAGCTCGCTCTCGATCCACTTGGCAACCTCGGCACGTGGTACGCGGTCGTTGGTGTCGAATCCCATCTCACGGCAATATTCCATGTCAGCCAGTGGAGCATCGCCCCAGTTCTCCATGATGATGAAGGTGAAGAAGGCACGCATGGCACGAGCGCCATTTCTTGCCCAATCGGGGTATCCGGAGTTAACAACGTCGGTAGCAAGAACGTTGGCAGTGCCGAGTGTGTTCATCCAATCGACAGTAGCATCCTCTGCGGTCTGATTATGGTAGGATGGATGGGCGTAAGCATAACCATCAACCCAGTTGCCACTATAAGCCAGAGAGGTGTATTCGTCGCTGGTCAGGGTCATAGCCTCCATGTAGCGGCGACCCAGAGGTCCACGGAACTTGGTATAGATGTTGGCCATCTCACCTTCCACAGCTTCGTCGGTGGTAGGTTTGCTGGTGTACTGTGACACGATATCAACATCCAAATCCGTGCAGCTGGCAAGTGCAAGCGCAAGAACGCCAGCAGAAAGAATCAATTTATTTGTTTTCATATACGCGGAGACAATTTTAGAAGTTAATCTTAACACCAATCATAGTAGTGCGGGTATGAGGATAAACCTTCCAGCGATAGTCAACACCAGGATCGATGCCACCCAGGTTAACCTCAGGATCGAGGCCCTTGTAGTCGGTGATGGTGAATACGTTGTTCATGGTTGCATAGAGCTGCACATTCTGGAGCCAACCGTTGAAGTTCTTGAAGGTGTAGCCAACAGAGAGGCTCTGCAGACGGATGTAGCTGCCATCCTCGAGGAATTTGTCCGAAGGAATGTTCGAACCGGTATCCTTGAGGTCACGCTCATAGATGAACTCCTTGAGGACGTTCTTGCCACCGGCGAAGAAGTCAGGAGAGGTATAGTGAGCACGGAGGCCGTTGTAAACATCGTTGCCGAAAACGCCGGTGAGGAACATCGTGGCATTCCAGTTCTTGTAGTTGATAGTGTTGTTCCAGCCGACGGTCAGCTTGGGCTGTGCACAGCCGGTGATGGTGCGGTCCTTGAAGCCAGGATCACGGGTGGTTCCGCCATCGCGTTCGCCATTCTCGTTGCGGGTGTAGTAAACCGATACACCTTCACTGTCAACACCAGCCCACTCGTAGGTGTAGAAGGTGCCGAGAGGCTCGCCTTCCATAACACGCTGGGTCCAACCGTTGGCTGATACACCTGCTACCATGGGTTCGCCCTGTGAGAAGGTTGAGGTTTTGTAATATTCGTTCGAGAGTTTGTCAACCGTGTTGCTGTTGTGCGAAAGGTTGAGGGTGGTATTCCAAGTGAAGTTCTTGGTCTGAACGGGGATAGCCGAGAGTGAGAACTCGATGCCCTTGTTGGTGATCTCGCCTACGTTGGCATCAATCTCGGTTTTGGTTGATACGTAAGCTGATACGGGATAGTTCCAGATCAAGTCAGTGGTCTTCTTGATATAGTACTCGATGCTGCCTGACAGACGGCCCTTGAGCAGACCATAGTCGAGGCCGACATTGAACATTCCTGTTGATTCCCACTTGAGGTCCGGGTTGTCGAGCTTGGTCATCTCAAGCTTCACATAACCATTCTCGCGCTCGCCTGTTGAACCGTATGTATAATAGGCAGTGTAAGCGTCGAAGCCCATGGCGTTACCAGAGATACCATAACCCATACGGAGCTTCAAGTTGTCGAAGAGCGACTGGTTCTTCATGAAGGCTTCTTCAGTAAGGTTCCAGGCTACAGATACCGATGGGAAAGTACCCCACTGATGATCTTTGCCGAATACCGACGAACCATCACGACGAATGGTGGCCTGCAGCATATATCTGCTGTTGAACGAATAGCTGGCACGACCGTAGAACGAGATGTTGCGAACAGTCTGTACATTGCCACTCTCAAGCCAATTGAGGCCGTTCTTCATTTCACCTGCATAGGTGAGGTTGTTCCATCCGATGATATCATCATAGAAGCTGTTGACACGTACGCCGAAGCCGTCATTGTTGATGTTCTCCTCCCAAGTATAACCTACCATCAAGCCAACCTTGTGAACGCCGAAGGTGGCATCGTAGTTGCCGTAGGTCTCGAAGGTCTGGCTCTTGCCGAAGTAAGTGCTGCGGTTTGCTACACCATTGAAATCGGGGCTGACAAGACCGTTCTTGTTGATGATCTGGGTGTGGTGAGAATCGTAGGCACTATAGGTGCGCTGGAATGTGCTGAACGAATAGTTGGCATTCCAGGTCAGGCCCTCCATGATGTTGAGGGTTGCCTTGCCAATGAACTGCAGACGCTTCCATTCGGTCTGGGACTTATCCTCATTGATAAGTGACAGTGGGTTGTAGTTGTTCGAACCATCACCATGCGACCAGTCACCGTCAGCCTGCTTGATGGGCAGGGTGGGGTTGAAATAGTTCATGGCATCGAGTACCGAAGCACCTTCATCGCCCATCGGAACACCTACATTCTTGCCGAACATGCCATTCACACCGGTCGAGAGTTCCAACCTGTCCTTGAGGACCTTGGTGGAGAGCAGGGTGCGGACGTTGGCACGGTCGTTCTTCGAACCGATAACCACACCTTCGCGCTTAGCAAGGTTCATCGAAGCCATGTAAGTGGTCTTTGCCGAACCACCGTTGATTGCGATGTTGTGGTTGTGGCTAAATGCAGTACGAAGCACTTCGCTCTGCCAGTCGGTATCTGCACCGCCGTCATACATATAAGAATAACCGGAGTCAGCCGATTTCTTGCGGCTCACGTAGTCGCGGATGTCAGAAGCAGAGGCCATATCGAGGGTGTTGAGCGCCTGGTCAAATGCAACGTAGCCTGAGTATGTAACGTTTACGCGCTCCTGGTCCTTCTTGCCCTTCTTGGTAGTAACAATAATCACACCGTTGGCAGCCTTCGAACCATAGATGGCGGTAGCGGTAGCGTCGCGGAGCACGTCGATGCTCTCGATGTCGTCAGGAGCAACCATCGAAATATCGACACCGGGGATACCGTCGATTACATAGTAAGGAGACATGGCGCCTGAACGGAGAGAAGATGCACCACGGAGGGTCATGCTTGGAGAACCGTTGGGGTCACCTGTAGTGGTAACAACGAGGCCGGGAACCTTGCCCTGCAGCATCGAGGCTGCGTCGGAGAATACGCCGGTGTTAAGGTCTTTGGCCTTCACTGTGGTGATGGACGAAGTCAGGTCCTTGCGCTGCATCGAACCGTAGCCGATAACTACTACGTCTTCGAGGAGCTCGGAATCCTCTTCCATTGTAATGTTGAGAGTGGTGCCAGAAACAACGGCCTCAATGGTGCGGTAACCAATGAATGAGAAGACAAGAGTCTGACCTTTTGCCACATTGAGGGAGTAGTCTCCATCAATGTCTGTCAGTGTGCCATTGGTGGTGCCTTTCTCAACAATGTTCACACCTGCCAAAGGCTCGCCTAAATTATCCAGCACGGTACCTTTGACCTGCTGGGTCTGGGCAAAAGCCAACGAGCAGCTAAAGAGGGCAACAGCACAAGCCATTGTCGCTCTCATAGGAATGCTTTGAACGATTGACATAGAAATGATTTAGTTTGTGTTGATAATAATTAGTAGTATGTTATTTGTGTAGTGTGTAGTTACACATTGACCTACTCGTAGTATGTGTTAGAATTATAATATGTATAAGTCTAAAATCGACCGCAAATTTATTGATTTTTTTTGACATAAACAAGAGAAACGCCCCAAAACATGTCGAAGAACATATTTTTCGGGCGTTTTTAACAATTCAATTCTTAAAAAATCCTATTTCAAAAGAATTATTGGCTATTATAGATGGTTAGTAAAACTGTACGCAAGTAGGTCTTGACATTTCGATGAAGTGTCCTGTATCGGCCAATAGACCGGTCTCCTTGTCGCGACGGAAAATCTGTACCTTGTTACTGTCACGACAGGCGCAGAGCAGAAATTCTCCGTTTGGAGTGATGCCGAAGTTGCGGGGATGGATGCCTGTCGGTTGGAATCCAACTTTGGTCAAGGTGCCGTCCTCAGGATTGACCTTCCAAATCGTGATACCGTCGCCTTCGAGTCGGTGAGAGGCATAGACGAATTGGCCGTCGGGCGAAACGTGTACATCGGCGCTTCCACCGGCATTGAGTGTGTCTGCTTGGAGAGTCTGAATCACGCGCAGTTGCTCATTCTCATAATTCAGTACGAAGAGTTGTCCTGAAAGTTCGCTCAGGAGATATGCGTTCTTGTGATTGGGCGACCAGGCAAGGTGACGTGGACCTGCACCTGGATCGACTGCGACGTTGTAGGTTTCGCCGACGGGTGTCATCGGCTGATCCCCTTCGCTGAGGATGGGCAGTGAGTCGGTGGCTGCCCTTTCGCGCATCTTGAAGACGTGGATCTGGTCCATGCCAAGGTCGTTTGCCAAAAGATATTTGCCATCGGGCGTGAAGTTGACAGCATGGATGTAGGGATGGTCCTGACGCTCTGGGTTAACGCTGTGACCCGTGAACTTCAGGACGAAATCGCTGCCCAACGAGCCGTCTTTGCGAATGGGGAACTCTGTGACGCAACCACTCCCATAGCTTGAGGTGAATAGTGTGCGTTCATCTGGGCTGAGGATAATGTTGCAGGCAGCACCCGCATGATTACTTTGGCTGCTGAGTCTAAGGATTTCAGGTTTGTCGGGATCCAGAATGAAGGCATTGGCCGAACTGCTCTCCGGGTCATCTTCTTCGCCGACGGCATAAAAGTGACGGCCGTCGCGAGCCACCCAAACGAAAGAAGGGTTGGCCAACCCTTTGTAACCGGTCAGATAAGTGTAGTCACCAGTGTGCTGGTCGAAACGATAGACGCGGATTCCTTCCTCGTCCTGATTGCAATAGCTGCCGAGCCAAAGCAGGATGTTGTCGGCTTCTTTTTGCTTGTTGCAAGCGGTAAGGCACAGCATCATGATGCCAAGTGCCATAATAAAAAAGCGATTCATTTAAAAATAATTTTTTGTTCTGTCTGAGTTTTGCAAAGGTATTGTTTTTCTTCAAAAACACCAATATAATTGAAGAAAACAGTGAGTTTTTTTGGAAAATTGCAAAAAAAATGACATCTTTGCGCAGTTTTTCGCGTATTATTACAAAATGATGAGACATTTCAAGCAATTCTTTTTCATCAATATCGCTCTTATTGCAGGGTTCTTATTATCTGCATGTCAAAGTGTTTTCGACGTGCATCCCTACGATATGAACTTACACGGAGAGCACAATATCAATGCTAACCAGATTGCTCGTATTCGCCAGTTATACGACACCCGAGATACGCTGCGTATCGCCTTTATCAGCGATACGCACCAATGGTACACCCAGACCAAAGCAGAGATAGCCGATATCAATGGTCGTTCAAACATTGATTTCGTGGTACACTGCGGCGATGTGACCGATACGGGAACAACCAATGAGTTTCGAATGTTCCGTAATATACTTCGCGAGTTAAAAGTGCCATACGTTGTGTTGCTTGGCAATCATGATTTTTTAGGCACGGGCGATCAGACCTACGAATGGATGTTCGGCCCCAAGAACTTCAGTTTTATCGTCAGCCGCATCAAGTTCCTATGTCTCGACACCAATGCGATGGAGTATGACCGCGTAGCTCCCGTTCCAGACTTCGATTATATGGAACAACAGGTCACAGCTGATTCAGCCGACTTCGATCGAACCATCATCATCATGCACGCTGCTCCCTATAGCGACGAGTTCAACAACAACGTCTCCCGTGTATTCAATTATTACACGCTTCAGTTCCCTGGATTGATGTGCTGCATCTATGGGCATGACCACGTCGAAATCACACATAGGATTTACGAAGATGGACCTATGTACCACAGCATCGACTGCGCCCAGCACCGCAACTATAAGATATTCACCATTACACCCGACGGCTATGAAGTGGAGAGAATTGACTATTAGTTTGACCCTGTTTTTTGTTTTGACTCCACTATCCGAATGTCTGATTGCTCAGAACGTCCAGCCTCAGGATGTCCACAGCAGCAAAGATTCGATCTATTTCATGCCTGATGACGAAGAGGGTGTTTATACGTCGGAAGTCACGATGAAAGCCTACGACAAGCGTGTGCACCACTATCGCAAGCGTTGGGAGAGCATGATACCTACACAGTTCGTCGTCCAGAATGCTGGTAACATGGGCTTCCTTTCCTTTGGTGTCGGCTGGAGCTATGGAAAGCGAAATCAATGGGAGACCCACCAACTTATCGGCTTTATCCCCAAGTATAAGAGCACACGAGCCAAAGTGACCATTACGATCAAGGAGAACTACATTCCTTGGAGTATCTATATGGGTAAGGGAATGCAGATTGAACCCTTACGCACGGGACTGTATCTCAATTCAGTGTTCGGCACGGAATTTTGGAACGAACAGCCCAGCCGTTATCCCAACGATTACTATGAGTTTCTATCTACCAAGTTTCGCTTGAATCTTTTTGTGGGACAAGGTGTCACAAAGATTGTCCCAAAGAATCATCTTTACTTGGTGAAGAGCGTTTCATTTTTCTACGAGTTGGGGACTTGCGACCTCTACATCCGAGCCAAGGTTCAAGACCACAGTGTGAAGTTCTGGGACCTTATGGGACTCTCGTTGGGATTCAGGTTCCAGCTATTATAAGGGACTCATCAAGAATGTAAACTCCTTGTCGCCTACTTCTACGCGATAGGGCGGGAGAGGAAGTGAATACCATGAATCGATACCTCCCACACCACACTGCTCCTTGTCGATGCAGACGGTGACATACGGGTCTTTCTCCAAAAGTTCGGTGTGCACTTGGCTCTTTGGCTCGCCACCATCCAGTTTCTCGATGCTATAGTTGAGTGCGCTTGCACTGAAAAGATTCTCGCTCGTGAAGACGATGCCCGAGGCTGATCCGTCATATACAGTCCATTGGCGCAGGTCGGTGTGTGTGCCCATCTCCTGAGGCCGTATGTAATCCATTACTGCCAATTCATCGACGCTCTGCTTGTAGCGTCCCACAAAGGCACAACCCTTGCGGTCGATGTAGTTCTCGATGGGACCGCGTCCATAATAGCTTACTTGTTGCATCTTTTGTGGCATCTGCATCTTCATGCCGAAGCGATACATGTATTTGTTCTTGTCGGTTGGGCTTGCCTTCATCTGCTCATTCACCATCACCTGCCCCGTCTTGGCGATGGTGTAGGTCAAGGCTAGCTGTCCATCCACAGCCTTCATCTCGTAAGTCGCACGGATGATGACGGTCTCGCCTTTTATCTCATGATTGATAGCCGTAAGAGATATTTGCGGATCGAGCCAAGCTCTGTAACGTACGTGCGTGTGGGCCCCGTAGTCGTTATCGACAGGTGCACGCCAGAAATTGGGTGAAAGTGCTGCCCCTTCAGCCATCAGTTCGCGGCCATGGGCAAAGTAGCGGGTGATGTAGCCTGTCTGCTTGTCTATTTCGAGTTTGAAGTCGTCGCCCATGACGAGCAGTTTGCTATCGTTTTCGGTCAAAACAGGAACTGTGCCATACTTCACCTCGTCGAACGCAAGTTTCTGAGGCTTATAATCCTTCAATACCAGTTGTTGGCGTGATACGCACCAACCTGCGGGAAGCAGGGGTGAGGGAACCTTCTCGAAGTATTCCACGTTGAGCAATTGTTCGCTTTCAGGGTCTAGTTCATCGATTTTGCAAGGAAGTGTGAATGTGCGCTCCTTGAGGGCATCAATGTCAAGTTTGTCGATGACACCGCCTTTCACAGGATTACCGTTGCAGAGCAGGGTCCATTTTAGGTAATAGTTCGAAAGGTCCTTGAAGAAGTGCTCGTTGTACACCGTGATATACAGATTCTTGCCGATACCTTTTGACAAACTTGTCCAAATGTTCTGGTAGTAGTGCTGCACCTCGTAGGCCGAAGGATGCCAGGTGCGGTCGGGAGCTACGATGCCGTTGTCACAGAAATTGGCATCCGTAGGGTCGTAGTCGTTGCAGTCGCCTCCATAGACGCGTACGGTGCGTCCGTTCAGTTGGTGGTTGACACTCTGATCCACCCAATCCCAGATGAATCCACCCTGTGCACGTGGCTCTTCGCGTATCTGGTCCCAGTATTCCTTGAAACCGCCCATCGAATTACCCATCGCATGTGCATATTCGGACTGGATGATGGGGCGGGGATCATTGCGGTCGAGATAACGTTTCACATTGTCGGGGTCGTTGTACTGAGGGCAGAAGATGTCGGTGTCGTACTCGAGTATAGAGCGTTCATACTGCACGAGGCGTGAGGGATCCTCCTTCTTCAGCCAGTCATAGACGGCCATGAAGTTCACGCCGTTTCCTGCCTCGTTGCCCATACTCCAGATGATGATGGATGGGTGATTGAAGCAACTTTGCACATGACGTTCGTTGCGTTCGAAGTGTACCTTCCTGTACTCCTCGTGCTTGGCAAGCGAAGCCTCACCATAACCCATGCCGTGGCTTTCGATATTGGCTTCGGCGCAAAGGTAGATGCCGTACTTGTCGCACAGCTCGTACCAATAGGGGTCATCGGGATAATGGCAGGTGCGCACGGCGTTGATGTTCATCTTCTTCATCTCTTGGATGTCCTGCAGCATGCGCTCACGACCGATGATGTAACCTCCGTTAGGATCCATCTCGTGACGATTCACGCCCTTGATAAGGATGGGTTTGCCGTTGACCAGAAGCTGCGCATCACGTAGTTCCACGCTTCGGAATCCGGTGGGGATGTTCACCGTCTGTATGCCATTGCCTTTCTCGTCATGCAGGATAACTTGCAAATTGTAGAGATATGGATTGTCGCTGCTCCAAGCGTTGACCTGTGGCACAGAGATTCTTGCGGTAGAAGTCTTGCCCTTCATTGTGACTCTGCCCACTTCGCCATCTTCGGCATCGGAGAGGACGACTGTCGCCTTGAGATTGTGGCTCAACTTCAGGCTGATGTCCAGTGTTCCATCCTGATAGTCATTATTGAGCCCTGTGGTCAGGCGTATATCCTCGATATGTTTGATGGGACGGGTATAGAGGTAGCTGTCGCGTGCCAAGCCCGTGAAGCGGAAGAAGTCCTGGTCTTCGAAATAGGAACCGTCACACCAGCGCATCACCTGGAAGGCGATAAGGTTCTTTTGTCCGAACTTCACGAAGCGTGTCACATCGAACTCGCAAGCCAATTTGCTGTCTTCGCTATAACCAACGAAACGTCCATTGACATAAAGGGCGATATTTGAAGTCACCGAACCGAAATGCGCGATGATCTGCTGTCCCTTCCACGAAGCAGGAATGAAGAACTCCCGACGATAGCTTCCCACTCGGTTTTCTTCGGTGGGAGGAATGGGAGGATTGTTGGTGTAGTGTCCGCGCCATGCATAGCCGAAATTCAGATACAACGGATCACCGTAACCATTGAGCTCCCACAGTCCAGGCACGGGCATCTCGCCCCACGTACTGTCGTCGAAGCCAACTTGGTAGAAATCGCTTGGCGCTTCACTGGGAGTATGGACATAGTTGAAGCGCCACAACCCATGCAGAGAAAGATTTTCCTGCTCCAGGGGAGTGAAGTTGGTATGCATCGGCAGTCGGTTGATGGCATTGACTTGCGGGTCCTGCCATACATTACCTGGCCCCTCGGCAAATGCTGTAGTTGTCAAAAGGACAAAACTCAGAAGATAGAGCTTCTTTTTCATGATTATTGATTTTTTGGGCTTCTGGACTTTCTAGATTCTCTAGGTCTTCTAGATTCTCTAGGTCTTCTAGATCATCTGGATTATTCTTACCAAACGGTTTCAGCGATGGTGTGCTGGCTAACTTCAACCGCATCGGTGATGAACTCGGGGATATTGTAGGAGTTTAGCTGATTATCATAGAATGTGCGCGGATGACGCTGTGGCATAATGAAGGCCTTTGTGGCTTGTCCGTTGTCGTCGATATAGGTGAAGTAGGCACAGACGTAAAGTCCGTCGATGCGACGACTGCTGAAGCCAAGCCAATGGCTGTTGTGGCTCCAGGTATGATAGCTCTCACAGTCGTTCGAGTTGGCAGCCTCCAGTGGACGTGTTTCACCTGTCTTTTGATCACGCAGCCAGAGGTCCGACTCCTTGTGGTTGATAGGGAAGTAACCGCACTCCTGACGGTTATAGACGAGCCAGCGTCCGTCGGGCGATTCGCGAGGATAGTTGAAGCTGAGACTGTCGCCGGCATTAAACAGGGTATCGACCTGTTGTCCGAAGGAGCCTGTTTCGGGGTCGAACCCGATAGTGCAGACGCTGAAATGTACTTTCTTGTATTCCTGCGGCATGGGCTCGACGATGGGGGCAGTACAGTAGTAGAGAGTCTTTCCATCAGCCGAAAAAGCCGGCCATGTTTCCCAATCTCGTGTCGATGACAATTCGGGCGCAGTGATGACACGGTTACGAGCAATGTCGAGCACTACGGCATCAGAACGTGTGTCGAAGACCTCGATGCGCTGACGATGATGTACAAAGAACGACTGTGCCACGCGGTTGGACGAGAAAGCAATGTAATCGGCGTATGGATGCCATGCAGGATACGCAATGCCCTTGATAGTGTCGGGAAACTCAGGGTTGAGTTTCTCCACGTGACCACTTCTCACGAGCACCGAGCCACCATGATTGCCGCGCAGGTGGAAGCACATCTTCTTCGGGTTCTGGCTCTGGAAGGTGTGGCAGTTCATGCAATTGTATTCCGTCTGGCGGTTCTCCATGATGGGTGTCTCTTCGAACGACTCCAGACAACGCTGGTAGATGCCCATCGCATTCCATAGTCCGTAGCCAGGGGGAATAAGGCGATAGGCCAGATAGGCGTCAATGCTATCTGAAGTGACGTGCATCGTGAATGGGCGATAGGCGGCCCACTTGCCATCCTCGCGGCGACAGACGGTGAACTGTAGATTTGTGTCGCGGTTTGCGGCAAGGAGTTTGTGCCATTTGTCGATGGGGATATCGAAATCGCCATCCTCGCCCTTCACCTGAATCTTCTTGTTGCCACCTTCAATGATGAGGCGCGTATCTATACCCTTGGCATCATTGAGCTGGAAACACATTGGTGCGATGTTGCAGGGAATAGTCACTTCCTTGTAATCGGGGAAGATGTCGGCCTCGGCATCGAGCTGCCTGTCGATGCTGATGTCGCTGTTGCAAGCGGTGAACAGCGTAGTACACATTATTAATATATATAGAGTCCTTTTCATTATCTTTTGTGGCTGTTAGGTTTTCTAGATGCTCTAGATATTCTAGGATTTCTAGATATTCTAGATGAGCTAGAGATTCTAGATTAGTGTGCAGACATCGAGGCTTCGGGTTGCTTCTTGCTTTGCTCGATGAGCTTGGCGATTTGTGGGGAAGTGACAAGGAGGTAATACCAGTAGGTGTTGCCATACTGCGGGCGTAACAAGCCACCTATTTCCTGGTTGTTCCGACGCGCATCGACTACCATCTGCTTGAGTTGCTGGTATTGTTGGATGGTCTGCTCCGACACACCATGTGAACGGCAGTAGTCGAGGTCCTTCTCATTGGCAGCGACGATGGCTTCCTGCAGCCGTTGTGGAGTCTCGGGCATCAGTTCGGTGCCATAGAACTCATCGGCAAAGGCATTGATGTGTGGTGTATCGTTGGCCAATAGGAGATAGCCGATGGCATAGTCGCGGGCTGCTGTAGCCTTGGGGTTGGTGCGAATGGTGAGGAGCAGGTCAGCATAAGCACCGCGCGACTGGGTGAACTCCTCGCAGTCGGGAGGCAGGCTCTTGCGCTTGGCTCCATATTCGGGGTCGTTGTTGATAAGCTCCTCGTTGTAGAGGTAGCGTCGTTGGTCGCTTGCCCAATCTTTGTAGAAGAGAGTCTTTTCAAGCAGACGGATATATTTCTCGGCCAAAGGATAGGCACCGAAGATGATGTTGGTGCGCACCAGCATCTGCATGTTCGAGGGCGAACCATAGCGCAATCCTTCGACGGTGTTGAATGCTTTTTCCATCGCTGAGGCGATGTTGTCCATCTGGTAGAAGATTTCGCTGAGGGTAGTGGTGATCTCCACGTCGAGCGATAGCTGTTTGAGCTCGGTGAGGATGCTATATGGTCCCACTTGTGGATAGTCGAAGAAATTATCGAGTAGCTTACCCTCATGCGAAAGGGCAAGGTTGAGGCGGTTCATCAGGAGGAAGTTACCCGACTTGGTGTAAGGGCTGTCGAGCAGTCCCTGCCAGTCGTGGGTAACGATGAAGTGGTCCATCGCAATCATCGGATACATCTTTTGTCCGTTGCGATTGGCCGAATGGACGGCAAAAAGTCCTACCAGCACAAGCAGCACCAGGCTGCAGATGGTGAGCCACAGAGGACGCAACTTGCCCGAAACGAAGTGAGTAAGAGGAGCCAACAGAGGCAGCACGGCTGTGAGGATCCAAGGGGTGTGGTAGAAATTGGTGGGCTTCAGGATAGGCTCGTAATAGGCACCATTCTGAAAGGCATATCGGTAGCCTGCAAGCAGACTCGTCTTGACGCAGATGGCTCCCACGATAGCTACAGCAAGGATGGGCAACAGGAGTTGCCAGCTTTTGCGTGGAGCAGCAACTACTTCGATGACCAGTGAGCAGACGGCAAATAGCATTGCCACGGCACCAGCCATCCAGAAGAGCAATAAGGCCAACAGGGTAGTTGCCGCCATTCGCCACCAGTCACTTAGGCGAGGGGCTAACCATTGGTCAATGAATAGGAAAAGAGTAAAAAGGAAGAAGGCAACAAGTCCCACATAGTCGTAATAAACATCGAAGAGACCGTCGCAAATGAAGATTGTAGGTAAAACGGCAAGCGGCAGCAAAAGTAACGACTGCGTGATACGCCATAGGCTCTTCCATAGCAATAGCGCCGAGAGCGTGCATAGGCCGCCAGTGACTATGGCCCCCATGTATGGTAGCTTGAAGAACTGCACCATCAAGTGGCTCAACAGTTGGGCAGGGCCAGCTACACCCAAATAGCGGTCAGCGATGATGGACGGGTCGTAGAGGAACATCATCATCTGCTCGCGGAAGAAGAACAAATAACGTTGCACGTGCTGCAGGTGCAGTACCAGCAGAACGAGTATCAGGGTCGCAAATATGTAAGCAAGTCGCTTGTTCATCTTGATATTCGAAAAATCTCGCCCAACGCCTGCGTATGGGTTGGGCGAGACCAATTAATTAGTTTTTTGTAGAGAAGGGTTAAGAAGGGTTAAGAAAGGTTGCTTCCTTCGGTGCGCGCGAGCGGAGCTCGGAGCTGAGGGGTTAAGAAGGGTTAAGAACGCAAAAAACCGTTTCAAACCTTTCGAACCATTCAAACCTTTCGAACCATTCACTCCTTAGTAACCCGGATTCTGCACAAGGTTAGGATTGATGTCGAGTGTGCCTTGTCCAATCGGGAAGAGTATCTGATAGGGCTTGTATGACTTGTAGTTGTCCGAGCTGAAGGCATCGGCCGAACGTCCTGTCACGACAGCGATATAGTCGCCGTTGGCATCCACTTCGTCAACCAAGTCACCATCGATGTGCTCGATGCTGAAGTTGTTGAACTTCTCCACGATGTATGGCTGGCCATTGGCGCTCTTCCAGCGTACGAGGTCGAAGCGACGCAGACCTTCACCATTAAGCTCGACGCGGCGTTCGCGGCGCACTTGAGCACGCATCGTAGCCTGATCACTTACGGTGATATCTGGCATGCCGGCACGCTGGCGAATCTGGTTGATCAAAGTAGCGGCCTCCTGAAGGTTGTTCTGCTCAATGTCGCACTCAGCCAAGGTAAGTATAGCCTCGGCCAGACGCATGGCCTTGAAGTGGAGTGTCAAATGACTCAGATCGCTACCAGCCACGTTGGATGCCTGGAAGTACTTGCCCAGCTGGAGTCCCGACTTCGATGCATTGGCGGCATTGTTCCAGAAGTCCGCGTTGTTGTTGCCGTCGATGCTTCTTGGCATCGAGTTATAGACTGAGCGGAAGCCACCCTTGGTTGTGCCGTCGCCATAGCCAGGATAAGGCTGTCCGGGATAGACGATTGATGCACGCAGACGTGGGTCGCGGTTGAGGAACGGACGGCTTGGATCGTAGAGTGGAGACTCGGTGATGGGCTTGCCGTCGATGCACTCGAACTCATCCATCAGATCGACAGTGGGAACAACCGACGACCAGCCACCCAGACCGCCATTGGCAACGAATGGGTTGCCATAGACATCGCGGCTTGTGTTGGCGATGAACGAGAAGTCGAAGATAGTCTCAGCATCGTACTGATTGCCCTCAAGGAACATGTCGGCATAGTTGGCCGAAAGTGTCAGACCACCTCTTTCGACAATCTCACGAGCATATTTGGCTGCATTGGCCCAGTCGCTGCGCCACAGGTAGTAGCGCATCAACAGACCCTGTGCAAACTGCTTGCAGATACGTCCTTGTGTGACGTCCGAACGTTCGGGAAGGGCAGGGATGGCCTCTTCCAACTCCTTGACGATGAAGCTACGTACCTCGGCTACTGGCGTGCGGCTCAGATAGGAGTCGCCCGGGTCGTCGATGGTGTTCGTGATGAGCGGGAAGTCGCCGTAGTACTCCGAACGATAGAGGTAGAGCAGGGCACGGATGGTCTTCACCTCAGCCTTATATTGTGCTTCGGTGGCCTGCGAGTCCCAGCTGATGTTTCCTTCGTTTTCAAGATACTCGTTGCAGGCACGGATGTCCGAGAACTGGAAGAAGCTTGTACCCGTGTCGTTGGCGGTGAGATTACCGGTGGTCAGCACGCGGCGTCCCTCCCACGAGAAGTAGGCAAAGTAGTCGTCTGAGAGGCAGTCCATGTAGATGGCATTGTAGCCCACCCAGTCGGCACTGTGGTAAATGTAGTTGAGACCGTTGTAGCAGCCGGTCATGGCCAGATAGGCATCACTCTCTGACTGCCAGAAGCTGGCAGGCGAAAGAGCATCTTCTGGCGAACGCTCCAGAAAGTCTGAGCAGCTGGCGGCAGAGATCATCACCAGGGCTGCAGCTACACCATATAAATACTTTTTCATAACTTATCAGATAAATAGTTTTAGAAAGTGATGTTTACACCAAGAGAATTAACAACTGTCTGAGGATAACCGTTGCCACGGCCTGATGGCATTTCTGGGTCAAAGCCGTCGATCATGCCTGAGATGGTGAAGAGGTTCTGTCCGCTGTAGTAGATACGACAGGCGGTGATACCCACCTTCGAGAGGACGCTGCGTGGAATGCTGTAGCCCAGCTGGAGGTCCTTCAAGCGGACGTAGCTGGCGTTCTGGAGCCAGAACGAGTTCTGACCGCCATTGCCAGAGTAGTTCTGGCCGGGGATGCCGAGGTTAGGATACTTGGCACCTTCACCCTTGAGGATGTAGCTGTCACGCCAAAGGGTGTTCAGCTTGGTGTCGCTGTTGCCGAGGCCGCCGAGGGCATCAGCCATGTAGCGGTGTACGTTGGCAGCACCTTGGAAGAAGGCGATGAGGTCCCAGTTCTTCCAGTTGAGGTTCAGGTGGAAGCCGAAGGTAAACTTCGGATCCTGTGAGCCGAAGCATACGCGGTCGTCGGCATTGATCTTGCCGTCGCCGTTCTGATCGACATACTTCAGGTCACCTGCACGACGGATGCTTGAGCCTTCGTAGTCAGCCCAACCGCCTTCAGCATAAGGTCTTGCCTCGCTCTCATTCAGGAAACCATCCACGGTGTAACCGTAGAACTGGCTCATGGCCATGCCAACATAGTGACGGCAGCTATACTGATCGTAACCGCAGTTCAGGTACTCGATGGGCTCGCCCGAAGCATAGTCCTTGCCCAGGTCGATGACTTCGTTCATGTTGTAGCAGCCGTTGGCACCAATCTGGAAACGAACGGGACCGAATGTGTCGTTGTAGTTTACGGCAAATTCGATACCACGGTTGCGTACTTCGCCGATGTTGTCATAGTAGTTGCTCAGCGCGAAAGTACCGGGCACACTCACTGCCATCAAGATGCCTGTGGTGGTCTTGTCATACCAGTCGAGGGTGACATCGAACTTCCAGATGTTTGCATCCAAGCCGATGCCCCAGGTGGTGGTGGCCTCCCACTTCAGGTTCTTGTTCACGGCATTCACAGTCTTGGCACCGTTCTCGTATGTTCCGGCGAAAATGTTACCATAGCCAAGAGACATGGTTGAAATGGTGGGATAGTACGAACCGAGGTCCTGATTACCGAGCTTGCCCCATGAACCACGGATCTTGGCATTAGAGATCAAGCCACGCAGACCATCGAAGAAGGCTTCGTCAGAGATACGCCAACCTGCCGATACCGATGGGAAGAAGCCCCAGCGGTTGTCCTTGGCAAAGCGCGACGAGCCGTCGTAACGTGCATTGAACTCCAGAAGGTAACGACCCTTCCAGTCGTAAGCTACGCGCCCGAACCATGACATCATGGCGAGTTCGCGGGTGTAACCTTCAGCCTTGGCTGTCGATGACGAACCGGCATTGAGGTCGGTCACAACATCGTTAGCCATACCAGAACGATAAGCGTAGGTGTGGCGGAACTTGAAGAGCTCGGCATGGTAACCGGCAAGTACATCTACATTGTGGTCGCCGAACGATTTCTTAAATTCTGGCGTTACGTCGAGCGACGAACGATCGTAGTTGTCCATGGTAAGAGCCACGTAGGTCGTGCCCTGTGAACCTGAATGATACTTCACGCGCAAATTGTGCTGGTTGATTTCTTTCTCGTGACGGTTATAAGAAACTGCAGCCTTCACCGAGAAGCTGGGCACAATGTAGTACTTGGCCGATGCGATGCCATGCAGGTTGCTGATGACGTTGTTGCCATGTGCTCCAGATTCTACCCAAGCGATAGGGTTACCGTCGGAGATTGAGCCGTATGAGCCATCGCTGTACTTGTAGGGGATCATTGGTGAGATGACGTTGATCTGACGGAAGATCTGATAAACCGAGTTGGTCGAACCGAACTCGTCAACGTCACCGGATGTCTGGTTGTACGAGGGAAGAGGCTCGTTGATTGACTGGCGCATGTAATTGATCGAGAAGCTTGTCTCGATCTTCTCCGTAGGATTCACGTCGAGGTTGATGCGTGCACTGGTCTGGTGCTTGTTGTAATTGTCAACCACACCATTCTGATAGAGATAACCTACCGAAGCCAGATACTTGGCACTTTCGTTGCCACCCGATACAGTGATGTTGTGCGAAGTCTGTGTGCCGGTCTTGTAGAGCAGACCCTGCCAGTCGGTGTTGGCGTAGTTGTCAGGATCCGAACCGTCGCGGAACTTGCGGATCTCGTCATCAGTGTACTGTGGAGCGAGGCCCACCGACTGACGTGCCTTGTTCCAGGTCTCGGCAATTTCGGCCGAGCTCATGAACGTCGGGTTGTTCGTCGTGTTGGTGATACCTACAAGGCCCTGATAGGTCACCTTGGCCTTGCCGCTCTCGCCACGTTTGGTGGTGATGAGGATAACACCGTTGGCAGCCTTCGATCCGTAGATTGACGACGAGGCAGCGTCCTTCAGCACCGAGATGCTGGCCACATCGTTGGGGTTCACGTCATTCATCGTGCCTTCGAAGCCGTCGATGATTACCAGTGGTCCCGACTCGTTGAATGTGCCGATACCGCGGATGTTGATGGTACCGATGTCCGAACCTGGCTGGCCGGATGTCTGTACTACCGACACGCCTGGCAACAGACCTGCGAGACCCGACGACAGGTTGGTCAATGGACGGTTGTCGAGCAACTTGTTGTCCACATTGGCCACCGAGCCGGTAAGGTTGGCCTTCTTCTGCGTACCGTAACCTACGGCTACGACTTCCTCGAGCATCTTGTTGTCCTCTTCAAGGACGATGCGGAGGTTCTGTCCGGCATGGTAGGCCACCTTGTTGGTGACATAGCCGACAAACGACACGTCGAGGTGTCCCGATGGAGCCACGCCTGTGATGCTGAAGTTGCCGTCGAGGTCAGTAATCGAACCAATGGTGGTACCGGTAACGACAACCGAAGCGCCAATGACAGGCTCACCGTTAGAATCTACAACCGTACCCCGCACACTTTGGGCTACAGCTGCAGCTAACGAAATGCTTAACATGATAAGCAGGGAAACGAAATGTTTCATTAGCATTAAAATTAAGTGGTGAATATGTGTTGTGTTTGTTTGGTTGTGGCGAAAGAATGACGGTATGTGTGCTGTGCTTTTCACATTGCCGATTATTTCATTAGTATTTATTCGGGACAAAGATAATGATAATTCACCTCCCTTGTTCCGAAAAAATAATATTTCATCAATATAACAGATTTGAATCGCTCAATTAACGAAAATTGGCAAACATGGTTGGCAATAATGGATGAAATGACAGTGCTTTTTCTGGTTGTTCGTATGTAATTTGTATCGTTTGCCAAAAACCCTTATATTTGCAACCGAGAACACATTTCCAATAGTAAATTGTAAATCATAATTCGTTATTCCCCCCTATGAAGAGCACTTTATTACTTTTATCAATGGTGTTGTCAATGGCTACAACTGTCGTTGCACAAGACCAGCCCACCCGACTCGAGTTCAAACATCCATTGGCGATCCCGCAGAGCCTCGACGAGGTGCCTGCCGTTCCCGGTGTGCCCAAGGCATACGCTAAGGCATGGCAACAGCCCGACATCAACCAGGTGAATCGTATGCCCATGCATACCCATTACTTCGCCTTTGAGAGCCCTGAGGCTGCACGTCGTAGCCCTGAGGCATCGGCACGCTATCTGACGCTCAATGGCACCTGGGATTTCTTCTGGCAGCGCGATGCCGACCAGATGCTTGACGGCTTCTATTCCTCCAGCTTAAACATCGCCGACTGGAAGACCATTCCCGTGCCCGGTTGTTGGGAGCTCAACGGTTTCGGCGATCCCATTTACGTGGGAGGCGGTTTCATTTGGGACCATCGTGCCGAGAGTAATCCCCCCTTTGTGCCCATCAAGGAGAACCACGTTGGCTACTATCGCCGCAATGTCATCATTCCCGAAGCATGGCGTGGCCAGCAGATCATCGCTCACTTCGGTGCAGCAGGTAGCTGCATGTACCTTTGGGTGAATGGCAAGTTTGTGGGTTACAGCGAGGACAACAAGCTCGAAGCCGAGTTCGACCTTACTAAATATATAAAGGTAGGGCAGAAGAATCTCATCGCCGTACAGGTTCTCCGTATGTGCGACGGGCATTATCTCGAGGATCAGGACTACTTCCGCTATAGCGGCCTTTATCGCGACTGCTACCTCTATGCACGCGGTCTCTCGAATCGCTTCGACGATATCCGCGTCGATGCCAACCTTGCCAACGACTACAAGGAAGGTGTGCTCAACATCAACGCCAAAGTCATTGGCTCTGGTCAGGTCGATTTCGTCCTTTGCGATGCCGAAGGCAAGGAGGTGGCCAAGGCTACCCAGCCCGTCGCCTCTCTCAAGAACGGTGTGAAGCTGACGGTCAGCAATGTGAAGACCTGGAGTGCCGAGGTGCCCTTCCTTTACCTGCTCACAGCTACCCTGCGCCAAGGCAACAAGGTCATCGATGTCATCCCGCTCAAGGTGGGCTTCCGCAGTATCGAAATCAGCGACCGTGTGGCCGGTGTCAACCAGCTCCTCGTCAATGGCCAGCCCATCCTCATCAAGGGAGCCGACCGTCATGAGCTCGACCCCGACGGAGGATATGTCGTCAGTCGTGAGCGTATGCTCCAGGATGTGCTCGAGATGAAGCGCATGAACATCAATGCCGTGCGCACCTGCCACTATCCCGACGACAACTATTGGTACGACCTCTGCGACCAGTACGGACTCTATGTTTGTGCCGAAGCCAACCTCGAAAGCCACGGCATGGGCTATGGCGAACGCACGCTTGCCATTCGTGACGACTTCCGTATCGGCCACCTTGAACGCAACCAGCGCAACGTGCAGCGTAACTTCAACCACCCCTCCATCATCATCTGGAGCCTTGGCAACGAAGCCGGCTATGGTCCGAACTTCGAGGCATGCTACGACTGGGTGAAGGCTGAAGACCCCTCGCGTCCTGTGCAGTATGAACGTGCCGAGAAAGTCGGCAAGACCGACATCTTCTGCCCAATGTATTACGGCTATCGCCAGTGTGAAGAATATTGTACCAAGCCTTCAGGCGAGAATTGGCGCACCCACGAGGTGGAGCCATTCGACAAACCGCTCATCCAATGTGAATATGCCCACGCCATGGGTAATTCCGAGGGCGGCTTCCGCGAATACTGGGAACTGATACGCAAATATCCCAAGTTCCAAGGCGGCTTTATTTGGGACTTCGTCGATCAATCGTGTCGATGGACCAACGCCAAGGGACGTCAGATCTGGGGTTACGGTGGCGACTGGAACGAATATGATGCCACCAGCGGCAACTTCTGCGACAACGGTCTCATCGCTCCCGACCGCACATGGAACCCCCATGCCTATGAGGTGCAGTACTATTATCAGAACATCTGGACCAGTCTCAGCGATGCACAGCCTGCAACGGGCATGGAACTTGTGGTTCACAACGAGAACTTCTTCCGCGACCTCAGCGACGTAATGCTTCGATGGGAACTGCTTCGCAATGGCGAGACAGTGCAGACGGGCTTCGCCGGTGACCTAAAGGCCGCACCACAGGGCGATGCTCATGTTCGTCTCGCTGTCGATGTGCCCAAGAGCGAATGCTGCGAGTATTTCCTCAATGTCTCCTACCTGCTCACTAAACGTGACGGAGTGCTTAAGGCCGGTACCGAGATTGCACGTCAGCAGATTGAGCTGGCAGGAGCCGATATGCTTGCGTCCTGCTCTTCCTCGTGCAGTGCGAAGACCCTCGACCTCGTCAAGCCATCACTCGACATCGCTTTCGATCCTGCCTCGGGATTCCTTTGCCGTTATATGGTCGATGGCGTCAGCTATCTCGCCGATGGTGCCCGTCTTACTCCCAATTTCTGGCGTGCACCCACCGACAATGACTTCGGTGCAGGGTTGCAGCGTCATCTCAACGTATGGAAGGCACCAGTGATTTTGCTCACATCGCTCACCGACGAGATGAATGCCGACGGACAGCGTGTTGTCACCGCAGCCTACGATATGCCTGGTGTGAAGGCAGAGTTAAAGCTCGTCTATGTCATCGACGACTATGGACGTATCACCATCGAACAGCAGTTCACGACGCATGGTAAGGGCTATCCTATACGTCCTCCACGGGGTCGTCGTCCCGAGATGCCTGCCGCCGATGAGATTCTGCCGATGTTCCGTTTCGGAATGGAGCTGCCTTTGCCTCCACAGTTCGAACTGTTGACCTACTACGGACGTGGCCCTGTCGAGAATTATTGCGATCGTAAAGATTCGCAGTTCGTAGGCATCTACGAGAGCACTGTCACCGACGAGTTCTATCCCTACATTCGTCCGCAGGAGAATGGTAATCATTGTGACGTGCGTTGGATGCAGCTCGCTACGCCCAACGGCCACAAGCTGAAGATTCTACCTCTTAATCCCGATGGTCAGCTCCTTTCTGCCAGCGCCCTCCATTACACGCAGTCCTCCCTCGACGAAGGTGATGCCAAGCGCAATCTCCATTCGCCTGACATCGATCCCGCTCCGCTTACCAACGTCCTCATCGACTACAAGCAGATGGGTCTCGCTTGTGAGAACAGCTGGGGTGCTGTTCCTCAGGAGCCCTATCTCGTTCCCTATCAGGACTACACATTCCGCTTCAAGCTTATTCCTTTGAAATAAGCGTAAGAGCCAAATATTATTGAGACCCGACCTGCAAATTGCAAGTCGGGTCTCGTTTTTATAGTCACAATATTCTTTATGGTTACTATAGTTACTATAGCAATTATTTGCTATAATACTCCTCCAGTCGCTTGGCTTCGCTCAGCTTGATGGGGATGATGCTGCCGTGCTTCGGTGATACGAAGTTCAGAGCTTTCATCACGCCCTCGTTGAAGCGTCCCAGCGGTGTGAATGTCTTGAAGTCGGTAGTCTCGACAAAGCCGAAGTTGTGGGGATGCACGCTGTAGATGTCGTACATGATTACCCACTTGTCCTCGCCGATGCGCTTCCAGCAGTTCGGCGCTTCACAGCCTCTGTCTTCGGCATCGATTTGCTCGGCGTGGTAGTCGTCGTAGTGGTTGATCTTGTCCGAAATCATGTACTTGATGCCGCCTGGATTCTCCTGTGCCACGTAGGTCATGAAGTATCGTCCGTCGGGCATGGGGCAGATGTCGGCATCGAGCACTTGGATTTGCGGGTCGGGATATTCGAAGAGCAGTTTCGGTTCGGTCACCAGCGTGGTGAAATCCTTGTCGGCATAGCTGTAAAACAGTTTGGTGCGCCCACCATCACCCTCGGGTATCTGGCGTATGGTGAAATAGACCATCATCTTCTGCTCTTCGGGGTCCCAGATGGTCTCGGGAGCCCATGCGCAACCTATCTCGCCGAAGTTCTCGGGGAAGAGTTTGTCGATGCGTGCCTCGTTATGTGTCCAATGAATCAGGTCGTCCGACTTCATCAGGATGATGCCGCGGTTGTTGCCCCATCCATAGCGGTCGTCGCGTTCCCACTGGGTGTCGCGCAGTCCTGCCTGCTTGCCGAAGACGTGCAGGTCTGTCATTACGATGTAGAACTTGTTGTCAGGACCGCGATAGATGTGCGGGTCGCGGATGCCGCGTTGTTCGGCGATGGTGTCGCCAGCGATGATCGGCTCGCTGCCGTTGATGGCCTTGAACTCGTACCCGTCGTAGCTGATAGCCATGAACAGCGAATGTGTCGGATCGTTGAAATAGGTGAAGAGGTAGGCACCATCGGGCTCCACTTCCTGCTGCTTCGTGGTACATGCGCTGAGTGTCAGTACGCATAATACTGCGGTAAAGATAGTCTGTTTCATGATAGTGATTTATTAAGTATTCAAAAGCTTATAAAGGCCAGGCAGTCATTCCGACGACCTGGCCTTTAAGGGTTATTTCATATAATTACTTCACCCAAACCTTCTTGCCTCCGATGATATACATGCCAGAGGCAGGAGTCTCGTTGAGGCGCTGGCCTTGCAGGTTGTAGATCTCCTGATTGGCAACCTCATCGGTGAAGATCTGCTCGATGCCCTCTTCGGGAGCGTAGCGGAAGTTGATGGTAGTACCAGCATTCTCGCCCACCTTTGAAAGTAGCAGATAGGCAGTGTTGGGAGTGATGGTGGTAGCAGAAGAGAGTTCCATCACGGCATTGCTCGAAGCATCCATACCAAGCAGATAGTATGTTTCGGCTTCTACCAACATCTTGTCATTGGTGCCCGAAAACAGGTTACCAGTGGTCTTGGCAGCAGTCTTCGTGCTCTTTGTCAGAGTGTAAGTTTCGTCAGTGCCGCGGAGCAAAAGACCCTTCTTGGCAGGCAGTGTCTTGCCAGAAGGAATGGCAGAAAGCATGAGGCTATAAGTTCCATCGCCATTGTCCTCATATTTCGTAGCATAGTAAGCAGTCAGGCCTTCAGGCAAGCGCATGGTATGTTCGCTGCAGTAGCTGGCCCAACGGTTACCCTCGGCATCAGCAGCACCCATGGTGACTGTCAACTCGGCATCAAAGTCAACTTCAGAGAAGTTCTTGAAGGCCTTCCAGTAGTTAGCCCTTGAATAGGCAGACTTGCGGCCTGTGGGAACATACACTTTGCAGTTGTCCTTATCCACACCATCGAACGCTGTGCTGATGAGCTTCGGAGGGTCATTCCTCTTTACATAAATCTCAGCCAGGGAGGTGCAGCCTGCAAATGCTTCGTTCTCGATGATCTCCAAACTGCTGGGCAATGTGAGTGAAACCAGGTTGGTGCATTCTCTGAAGGCCTCAAAGTCGATGTAGATCACTCCGCTGCCGATCTCTATGCTTGTGAGTCCGCAACGCTCGAATGAACTTGGTTTGATGCCGGTCACGGTGCTAGGAATCTTGACAGTAGTCACGTTAGTGCAATCGATGAAAGCGAGAATGCCGATGGTGGTCACCTTGTAAGTGGTGCCCTCATAGACGAAACTGGCAGGGATGTCAACGACACCGGCATAGGTCTCATTGCTATTGGCTACCTCTGCCGTCTTGTCCGACTGGTTCAACTCGTAGTAGATGCCATCAACCAGCACGGAAGCCCAGGAGCTGGTTGAGATGAAGCTCACGAAAGTGAGGAGTGTGAGCAACACTGATAATTTGATTTTGTTTGTCATATTTTTTGAAAAATTATGGATAGTTTCAAAAATGATGGCGCAAAGTTAAAGCTTTTTCCTGCATTCTCCAAATGTTTGCACATTTTTTTTGCTTAAATGCCTTGAAAAGTGACATTTTTCCATCATGGAAGGCGAAGATGCTTATTAGGGATTCACAAAATAGTCCTCACTATGGCAATTCCGCATTTTCTCCAGATAGTTGAACTCGTTCTCTTTTTCGTCGGAGTCAATGTTGATTACTCTTCGAGGGTGAACCATCCATCGGGGGAGAACTGCATCTTGCGGATGAAGAGCTTGGATCGTGCACCGTACTCCGAATCGTAGGCGTGGGCGAAGAAGTACCACTGACCATCGGGGAGTTGGTAGGCAGAGCAATGGCCCACACCATAGTAGCGCTCGTCGGGACCGACGAGGAGGGTTCCGCCACCAAAAGCGAGATCTTTACCGTCGCGGTCAAGGTATGGTCCGGTGATGGACTGACTGCGACCATAAGCGGTCTTGTAGGTGGAGTTCTTCCCTCGGCAGCAGTAGTCGAGACTGACAAAGAGGTAATACCACCCATCGCGCTTGAAGATGAAGGGACCTTCTATGGCATTGTCGCCGGCCTTGATGGTGTCCTTGCCTTCGATGGTGACAGGAATCTCGTCGAGCTCGCGATGGCGGTCGATGCGGCGAGCGATGGTCATAGGTTCACCAATGCGTGTTTTGAGGTCAGCCTGGAGCTGCTGCAGCTGGATGCCGTCCCAGAAGGAGCCCCAAACGAGATAGTCTTCACATAGGTTGGGATCGATGGCATTCCAGTTGTCGATACCAAGGTGCGACACAACAACGGGACCTTGATCCTGCCAGCCGAAGTCAGGGGAAGAGGGATCGAGGGTTTTGTTAGTGGCCAAGCCGATGGTGCTGCCGTTACGGCCGAACGTGGAGCAGGAATAGTAGAGATGCCACAATCCGTTACGATAGCTGATGTCGGGTGCCCAGGTATGTCCCCAATAGCCTGGAACGGTGTCCTTGGCCCACTGGGGAATCTCTTCACGGTCGAAGATTGGCTTCTCTTGGCGCCATGTCTTGAGGTCGGCCGACGACATGACGCTGACACCAACGCCGGTGGAGAAGATATAATAGCGACCATCCTCGCCAACGGCCATCACGGGATCGTGCACGTCAGGATAGTTGGGATCGAACTCGGGGCGCTGCCTTTCTTTGCTGCTGCAACTGATGAGAAGGGTCAGGAGAAAGAGGATTGGGAGGAGATGGCGCATGGTATGTTTGGAATAGGTGTTATCTATAATAGTTTGAAAAAGAAGAAGACGGCAGCGATTTTCTTATCGACACCTTTGGCTGAGCCGATCTGTTTGTTGGAATCGTCGCGGACGATGCCATCTTTGTCGATCTTGCCGATGCGGGCATTGCTGGCGTTGCGGACGGTGCCGTCGCTTTCAACTTTGCCGATACTGGCGTTGCTGGCATTGCGGATGGTGCCGTCGCTTTCTATCTTGCCGATTCGGGCATTGCTGGCATTGCGGACGGTGCCATCACTCTCGACTTTGCCGATGCGGGCGTTAGAGGCGTTACGTACGACGCCATCGCTCTCTACCTTACCGATCTGTGCATTGCTGGCATTGCGTAGGGTTTGTGCTTCGACTGCGCCGGTGAGCAGGAATGCTCCTAGGAAGAATAAGATCAGATGTTTTCTCATAGTGAAGATAGCAAATAACAGGTAAGAATTCACAATTGACAGTTAACAATGAACAAAAACCAATAGAGGGCGTTGCTACTTTTTGTAACGACCTTTCTTGGTGGTTACTAGGATGGCGCCGTTGGCGCCACGGGAGCCGTAGATAGAAGCGTCCTTGAGTACTTCAACCCGATCGACGTCGTAGATATTGATGAATTCGAGGCTTTCGACTACCACGCCGTCCACGACAAAGAGCGGTGTCTGGTCGCCATAAATACTATTGGTGCCACGGATGTTGAGTCCAGCATCCCCACCTGGGACACCGGTTGGAGTGACAACGAGGCCGGGGATGCGTCCTGCCAATGCCATGGTGATGTTGGAATAGCCCGATTTGGCAAGTTCTTCGCCCGAGATGCCGTCGCTTACCTCCACACTTTCACGCTTCTTGACGAACCCGTAGCCCCAGTTGACGAGTTCCTCGTCTTCCTGTGCCTGCAGTTGGTCGCCTAGGCGAATGCGTAGGCTTTTTCTGCCACTGACGGGGATGTCGTAGTTTCGCTTTTTGTAATAGATGTGGATGGTGTCGGTGGGCAGGACATTGGTGAGGCCAAAGCGGCCCTGCTTATCGGAACGAGCCACTCGACTCTTGGTGATATAGATGCGGGCGCCTCTGATAGGGGTTCCAGAAAGGTCGGAGACGGTACCGTTGAAGGGAACGTCTTCCTGCTGTGCTGAAAGCTGGAAGCAGGCCATGAAGACCAAGATAAAGATTAGGATGCGATTCATAGATGTAGGGTATATGTATATGAATGGTTTTCGGCCATTAAATGGCCGCTCTCCATTTTTTGACGATAAGGAGGGGGAAAGGTTTATTGGGAATGAGCATTTTTCTTCAATTTTGGACGGTTTTAGGGTGTCTTTGGAGAAATGTGGGCGTAAATGGACGGATAATGATGGATTTTTTTGGCGAAGTGGGGAATTTTGTTTATTTTTGCGGGCGAAAATTTATACCTTTAATAATATTATGCGTTATAAGAAATCTGAGGAACGGAAATTCTCGACCTTGGGACGAAGACTCAAGGGGGTTATGCTTGAGAAGGGTTTGACGTTGTCGGTGGCAGAGTCGCTGACGGGTGGAACGATTGCATCGATGATAGCACAGATACCTGGTTCGTCGGCTTACTTCAAGGGTTCGGTGACGAGCTATGCAGTGAGTGTGAAGGAAGAAGTGCTTGGCGTGGACGTGAGCATCGGCGGTGTAGTAAGCGAAAGCACGGCCCAACAGATGGCTATCGGGGTGGCCGAATTGCTAAAGAGCGACTGTGCCGTGGCTACCACTGGAATCGCCGGACCTGGCGGTGCGGAGCCAGGCAAACCAGTGGGCACGGTGTGCATTGCAGCCCTTTGCAAAGACCAGTGCGTGAGCACTACATATCACTTCAAAGGGAGTCGAGAGGCTGTCATTTTGCAAAGCGCAGATGCCGCTTTAGACCTTTTATTGACTCTTTTGCAGCAAATTGAGTAAAAAGAATATTGATAATTTGTTCGCACGCGTGAGATTTACTATCTTTGCACCCGCGTTTTGAGGGGTGAAACTCATTGCGCAACGATTTTCAACCAAATTAAAAATTGGACCGCCCGACTGTCAGGGTTTCCATTAACCAGTCCGATTTTTTGCAAAGGTGGCTTCCATCCGCCTTTCGGCGGTTGGAGAAAAGATTTACTAAAAACAAAAAAAACGAACAACAATGTCTAAGATTTGTCAGATCACTGGTAAGAAGGCAGGTAATGGAAATAACGTTTCACATTCGAAGCGTCGTACAAAGCGAATCTTCAACGTAAACCTGCAGGTAAAGAAGTTCTACGTTCCCGAACTTGATGATTATATCTATCTCAAGGTGAGCGCAGCTGGTATCCGTACCATCAACAAAAAGGGTATTACTGCAGCCCTGAAGGATGCAGGTTATGTTATTGAATAATCTAAAGCTACAAGAATACTATGGCAAAGAAAGTTAAGGGCAATCGCGTACAGGTTATCCTGGAGTGCACCGAGCAGAAGTCAAGCGGCGTGGCTGGTATGTCGCGTTACATCACCACCAAGAACCGCAAGAATACCACCGAGCGTCTTGAGCTGAAGAAGTACAATCCGTTCCTCAAGCGCTATACCATCCACAAGGAGATTAAGTAATCCTACGGAGAATAATATCAGTTAATCGAAAAAACTAAAGTTTACAGACTATGGCAAAGAAAGCAGTGGCCACTCTCCAGACTGGCGAAG
>JAFZBE010000012.1 GCA_017561935.1 Bacteroidales bacterium
AACCCATAGTCAGCTGAAGACTTGAAAACAAGGCGGTTATAGCACAAGGGCTCCACCTCTTACCATTCCGAACAGAGAAGTTAAACCTTGTAACGCCGATGGTACTACGAAAGTGGGAGAGTAGGAAGCCGCCACCTTACAGGAGACTCGAGTTGCTATAGCTCGGGTCTCTTTTTTATGCCCTTACGATCTCTCATTTGATTTTTCAACCAGTCAATGCACAATAAAAGGGTCATTCTTCCGTTATAGATTTTGAATTACATCCTCAATTGATGAAGCCTCACTTTCAACTTGTCATGAAATACTCTCTTCCCTGTCTTCTTCTCCTCCTTATCCTTGGAGCATGCAGCCGTGGCAATCGCGAAGTCGGTGTCTCGCTCGACCGCATCGAACAGGTGGTCCTGCAGCATCCCGACTCGGCGCTTGCCGAACTCGTTCGTCTCGACAGTCTCCTTGATACAGGCACCCTGCGAATCGAGGGCGAGCGTCAGATGGCCCGCTATGCCCTCTTGAAGACGCAGACGCATGACAAGAACTGGATTGACGACACCAACGACAGCCTCATCCTTCTTGCTGTCCGCTACTATGACGACCATGGCAGCAAACGGGAGAGGATGTTGACGCACTATTATTTGGCATGTATTCGTCGCAATGCCACAAATTTCAGACAGGCCTACTCTTCCTTCCTCCTTGCAGCAAATTTGGCTACCGAACTTGAGGATAATACCTACGCTGGATTGTCATACGGCAATGTCTCCTGTATATGTCGTGAGTTATACAGTGGAGAGGACTTTTACTATGCTGATTTATCTTACCAATGTCATCAAGCCACAGGAGATACAGCACGTATTAATTGGGCATTGATGCTGAAGGGCATCGCCCTAAACTATCAGAAGCGGTATCCAGAGGCAGAGAGCATTTTCGACTATCTCCTGCATTCTAATTCCAACGCAGCACTCAGGCAGACAGTTCTCTCCTATTATATTTATCAATGTGTAGCACAACACCAGTATCAGAGGGCCGACTCATTGATTCATTTGCAGCAAAACCCGAGATACCCTGTCGATTTTATGTGTAGGGCGATAGTTTATGAACACAAGGGACAAAGGGAAAAGTCTGATAGTTGTATGCTATATGCAGGGAAATTGTCATCCACAGCCAATGATAAAGTCTTTGGTCTTTCAACCCTTGCTAACCTTCAGAATGATAGAGGCCAATATCAAGAAGCAAGCCAAACACTTTTTCAGTATGCCACATTAATAGATTCATTAGTCCGTGCCATCAATACAGCCTCTGTTTCAAATATTCAACGCGACTATGTACAGGGCCAGCTAGATCAGACTAAGGAAATCATGAGAGAAAAAAATCTGCGTAATAAACTTGCCTTTGTATTGATCCTCCTACTAATCGCAGGGGGAACGGCCTTCATCTGGAAAAAGAGAAAGGAGAAGCAGCGGATTATTGATGATTACATGGAGAATGTGTTAGATTTACGTCAGACACTCTTGCAACAAACCAACACCATTTCTGAGCTCAAGGACCGCATCTCCTCCATCAATTCAGAGCACTTGAATCAGGAGATGGAACAGGAATCCCAAGACAAGAAAGTCTTTGCCAAAGGGTTCAAGGAACTGAATTCCCTTTGCATAATCTATTTTGACAGCAAAGGGAAAAGTGACGAAAAACGAATCATCTACGAAAAGGTACGTTCGCTCATCAAGAATTTTTCCAAGCCATCGAAACAGAATGAGCTGGAACTTCTGATAGATGCAAACCTAAACAATGCAATGGAGAAGGCAAAGGCTCCAGAGATTAATCTGACCAATGAGGAACTTCAACTTTTCCGCTATAGAGTGGCCGGATTCACCAACCGTTCCATCTGCCTGTTGATGCAGATAGACAATCCTGATACCGTCAAAAAGCGCGTGCAACGTTTAAGGAGTAAAATCGTACAATCTGACTCACGTTTCAAGGATTATTTAGCCGATCTAATATAGGATGTCCCCTTTTTCGATTTTGCGGCAGTTGAAAAATATTTCAACTACCGCATCTTTATATTTGTAATTCAATAAATTACAAAGGAAAATTCACGAATGAAAAAATGTGGTGTGTCCCCTTGTTATCTGAAAAATAATCATTATCTTTGCAGTGCGAATTGAAGAAAGTAAGAATCTTCAGTTTGCAGAGAAATATTATCCAAGTGATAAACTTCGCCGATGTCAGCCCTTTCATTCTCAATGCTACCAACTAAGGTTTTCCAAGGAGATATATTCATTGGAAATCGATTTCACAAATCAATTTCTATGATCAAGATGAGAAATAACGTTAAAAGTCAAAAGATTTTGATTGTAGAACCAAAATTATCTTTATCTTTGCCACGTCAAATCAAATATTTCACCTGTTTTGTTTTCGCAGCACAAAGACAAGTGGAATTATTGAGATGACACAACTTGAGCAACAAAAAGTTGCTCAGGTGATTATATAAAATATTTAAAACAATGCTGCGGAAATCTAGGGTTAAACATAAAGTTATGAAAAAAAAATTAGTGATTACTGTCTTATGTTTGTGTGCGTTCATCCTTTGGCTTTTTTATATAGATAGTGAGAGAGAACAACTTGAAGGCTCTCCATTCTGCATTTATTATTATAATTCTACAACATATTTGTATTTCAGAGTTCCAGAGAATGACGGCGGGATGACTTTAGTAGTAAATGAATATGGCATTCAGGATATCTGCTGGACTGATAGTTGTGCTTGTGTCTCTTTTAATAAAGACACTGCTTTTAATCCGCATTATTATATCGTTTCAGTTGAAAAAGATGAAGTAATGCCAGGAGGAATTTATTTTTCCCCTGAAGGACCATTTCAAGAAAATGAATTCAAAGAGCTGATTGAAACGAAAGGATTGGATCTTACAAAGATGAAATACAAGCAACCTAAACCAAGGAAACCCCTGATCAATTGGCCATAGTTGAAGAACCTCATACTATTCAACCGAAGGCGCGACATCGTTTGGTGTCGCGCCTTCGGCATATCAAGGTGCCTTATGACCAATCTTGGTCAAAAATGGTCATTCTTTGAATGGACCATACCCAATCTTGGCCAAGAATGGTCATTCTTCGGTTGGACTATAACCAATCTTGGCCGAAAATGGTCATTCTTCGATTGGACTATAACCAATCTTGGCCAAGAATGGTCATTCTTCGATTGGACCATACCCAATCTTGGCTAAAAATGGTCATTCTTCGGTTGGACCATAACCAATCTTGGCCAAAAATGGTCATTCTTCGATCGGACCATACCCAATCTCGGCCAAGAATGGTCATTCTTCGATTGGCGCATAACCAATCTTGGCCAAGAATGGTCATTCTTCGATTTGGACCATAACCAATCCTGGCCAAGAATGGTCATTCTTCGATCGAACCATAACCAATCTTGGCCGAAAAAGGTCATTCTTGGTTGGACTATGACCAATCTTGGCTAAGAATGGTTATGCTGTGGTTTGAAATAGGTCATTCCCCGTTCAGATTGACTTTTGGTAAAGATTTTTTCTTTCGTCGAAGCGACAATATTGAAAGGGTCTCAGCATTATTGTCGCCATTTGGCCAAGGTGTCGCCATATCATGATCGAAATTTGTGGAAAAAACTTGCATGCGTGAGATTATCATCCTATCTTTGCACTGTGAAAAATAAAGATTCACAAAAACAATAATAAAAAATTCAAACATTAAAAATATACTACTATGATCGCTATTGCATTCTTCAGCACCATCGTTCTCTTCTCTATTGTATTGAGAATCGTAGCAATGTGTATGGAACAACGTCATTAGACTTTGTGCCCCTTGTGTGAGTTCATTGGTTAAAATTAGTTATATGTGTGGAAGGCGCTCTGTCGGGTTCGGCAGAGTGCTTTTTAGTTTTTTTGGTGAATGCCATTAAACCTATCGGGATTACTTTGGTCAAAACTCTATTATCGGACGAATATAATTACATTACACAAATCTATTCAAAACAAGTAAAATGAAGAAATTTTGTCTTGTAGCACTTTTCGTGCTTGCCATCACAATGGGTTATGCACAACCTGGTGGCGGAATGTTTGGCGGTATGCCAAAAATCGATGTGACTTTTGATGAGTATGTGGCTGCACCCGAAGGTTTCGATCAAGAGACTGAGGGCATCGACTGTGGTACGATTGTGGAGACCGAATACCCGTCGACGACCGTAGGAACCACACGCAAGTTGACGATCTATCTGCCGCCTAACTACAACGATACAATTCAATATCCGGTGCTCTACCTGCTTCACGGTATCGGTGGCGACCACAAGGAATGGATGCAAGGCGTGCCCAACGTTATCATGGATAATCTTTATGCCAAGGGCTTGGCTCAGCCAATGATCATCGTGATGCCCAATGGACGTGCGATCCCCAACGACCAGCCCGAAGGAAACATTTATGAACCGGAAAAGCTGAGAGGTTTCGAGATATTTGAGCGTGACCTCATCGACGATCTCATTCCCTTTATCCAGAGTACCTACAGTACTTACACCGATCAGGCCCACCGCGCCATTGCCGGCCTCTCGATGGGTGGCGGTCAGTCGCTCAACTTCGGCCTTGCCAACCTCGACCAGTTTGCATACGTGGGCGGTTTCTCGTCGGCTCCCAACACCAAGATGCCCGAGCAGCTTATTCCCGACATCGAGGCAATGAAGAATGCCAACAAACTTCTATGGATGGTATGTGGCAGCGATGATAACCTCATGTTCAGCACCGCCCGCCTGAAGGCCTTCTGCGACAAGAACGACATCCCCTGCACATGTATCGAGTATCCCGAAGGCAAGCACGACTTTGTGGTGTGGAAGTACGGCCTCTACAATTTTGCTCAGCTGATTTTCTGATTATTCATCAACATAAAAAAATATGGAGCACCCCGACATCACGGGGTGCTCTATTGGTGTAAAATGCCATGTCTATTATTAAATTACACAAAAAACCTTTGCGAAATGTGAAGTAATGCTTAAAATATTTGGTCATGTGGCGGAAAATAACTATATTTGCGCCCAAATTCGATAAATGTCGCAAAATGAGTATCAAGAATATTGCTTTATATCTGACATTCACTATGGTTGTACTCTCCTCTTGTGGAGAATACAACAAATTGCTGAAGAGCAATGACCCTGACGAGAAATACGATTATGCTAAGATCTATTATGAGCAGGGTAAATATGCGAAAGCTGCGACTTTGCTGTCGGATGTGGTTCCGATTTACCGAGGAACGGAGGAAGCCGAGAATGCACTGTGGCTCCTGGCCATGAGTTATTTCAAGCAGAAGGATTATCTGTCGGCAGGCGAATACTTCGTTCGTTATGCCAACAACTATCCGAGAGGTGAACATGCGATGGAGTCGCGTTTCAATGTGGCCTATGGCGATTACAAGGATTCACCCGATGCACGCTTGGATCAGGAAATCACGCGAAGGGCTATCAAGGAGATTGACTCGTTCGTCGATGTTTATCCACACAGCTCACTGGCCGACAGCGCTGCAATTATGCGTCTGGAACTGACCGACAAACTGTGTTACAAGGAATATCTGAGTGCGAAACTCTATCTGAACCTCGGAAGTTACATGGGTAACAACTATGAGTCGGCAGTGATTACCGCCCGCAACGCTCAGAACGAGTACCCCTACAGCAAGTATCGCGAGGATTTGGCATATATCATCTTTCGTGCCCGCTATGAGGCGGCCATGAACTCGATTGACGAGAAGGCCGAGGATCGCCTGCGTGAGGCCGCTGACGAGTACTATACTTTCATCAATGATTATCCCGAAGGGAAATACTCGAAGGAAGTAAATAGGCTGAACGAGCGAATCCAGAAGAAACTCGCTGCTTATATTGACTGATTTTTATCAAGAATTAGAGAATTAAAGAATTATTATTATTCAGAAACTAATAAATACAACGGAATAGATGGATTATAAGAAGACAAATGCGCCAAGCAACACTGTGACGCGCGACATCATCGCCTTGTGCGAGGATACCGGAAACATTTATGAGACCGTCGAGATTATCGCTCGTCGTGCCAACCAGATCGCCGGAGAAATGAAGCATGACCTGGATAAGAAGCTTCAGGAATTCGCTACTAATTCGGATAATCTCGATGAGGTGTTCGAGAACCGTGAGCAGATCGAGATCAGCCGTTACTATGAGAAGTTGCCCAAACCCACACTCATTGCTACACAGGAGTATTCGGATGGCAACGTTTACTGGCGTTTGAACCAGAACAAGGACGAGCAGAGCGGTGTTCAGCGATTTTAAGCTATGATACAACGTGTTCAAACCATCTACATGCTGGCCAGCGTGATAGCTATCCTGACGATGCACTTCTTTTGGTTGGCATCGTTCGCAATACCGGAGGCTACCTTCGAGCTGAATTCGCTGGGGTTGGTATGTTCGACCAAAGGTTTCGAGACAGACCGCATGGTGTGGGAGCTCTTTATTGTCCTGCTCCTGATGGTGGCTCTGCCCCTCGTGAACATCTTCCTCTACAAGAATCGTAAGCTGCAGCTGCGTGTTTTGATCTATACGATCATTCTCAACGTGCTGTATTACGGCCTCTTCTTCTGGGAGTGCTATCGTTTGAAGGGCGACGTTGCTTTGCTTTCGCAGGGTGGGGATGTGGTTGTGCGTTACAACATCATGATGCTTCTGATGCCTGCCGTCAGCATCTTCGCTTTGATCATGGCCGCTCGCGGCGTGATTTTCGACATCGCTCTTATCAAGAGCCTTGAACGCCTTCGTTAAACTCTGGCTTGAAGACAATAGAATAGCCCTCGAAACCATGTGGTTTCGAGGGCTAATTCGTGATGGAAAAATAATTATAGTTCGAGATCGCCGTCGTGCTCTTCGTGCCAGGGCAGGCCTTGGATGTTGAGTTCGGCCATGAATGGATCGGGATCGAACTCCTCGACATTGTGGACGCCGGGCTTGCTCCAGATGCCCTTGAGGAAGAGCATGGCACCGATCATGGCGGGTACGCCTGTGGTGTAGCTTACGCCCTGCATGCCGGTTTCGAGGTATGCCTCGCGGTGGCTGCAATTGTTCCAGACGTAGTAGGTGTGCTCCTTGCCGTCGTTGCCGATGCCACGGATGCGGCATCCGATGGAGGTCTCGCCGTCGTAATTCTCGCCGAGCTCCTTGGGGTTGGGCAGCACGGCCTTGAGGAACTGCAAGGGAACAATCTTGACCACTGCGTCGCCTGAACCGTCGGCCAAAGGTGCCTTGTATTCGATCTCGTCGATGCGAGCCATGCCGATGTTCTGGATTACGTCGAGGTAGGTGAGGTATTGCTGGCCGAAGGTCATCCAGAAACGAGCGCGCTTGATGGTAGGATAGTTGATGACGAGCGACTCGATCTCCTCATGATGGAGCAGATAGGATTCCTTGGGGCCGATGCCTGGGTAGGTGAGTGGCTTGTGAATTTCCATCGGCTCTGTCTCGATATACTTGCCATCTTCCCAGTAGAGTCCCTTTTGAGTAATTTCGCGGATGTTGATTTCGGGGTTGAAGTTGGTGGCAAATGCCTTGTGGTGATTGCCAGCGTTGCAATCGACGATGTCGAGATACTGTATCTCCTTGAAATAGTGCTTGGCGGCGTAGGCGGTGAAGATGGAAGTCACACCCGGGTCGAAGCCGCAACCGAGGATGGCGCAAAGACCGGCCTTCTCGAAACGCTCGCGGTAAGCCCATTGCCAGCTGTATTCGAAGTGTGCCTCATCCTTGGGCTCGTAGTTGGCGGTGTCCATGTAGTTCACACCAGCTTCGAGGCAGGCATCCATGATGGTGAGGTCCTGATAGGGGAGGGCGAGGTTGATGCAGAGTTCGGGCTTGAACTCCTTCATGAGTGCTACGAGCTCGGGGACATTGTCGGCATCGACCTGCGCTGTGGTGATGTTGGCCACCACACCGTTCTTGCTGTAGCCTTTGGCACGGATGGCCTCGGCGGTAGCGTCGCACTTACTCTTGGTGCGGCTGGCAATACAGATGTCGGTAAACACGTCGGCGTTTTGTGCCAACTTGTGTGCTGCTACGGTACCTACACCTCCGCAGCCGATAAGCAATACTCTTGACATTTCTTGATAGTGTTGTATTAGAGGGTTGAAATTCATACTTATGACGCGATGACGCCGTAAAGGTTTAATGGGAGAAGAAAAGGGGAGTAAAAGGGACGGCAGTCCAGTTTACTCCCCTTCTATGTTTTCGGGATTGATTATCGCAGGAACTGAATCAGTACACCCGCAGCAACTGCAGAGCCAATAACGCCAGAGATGTTGGCCGACATACAGTAGTTGAGGATGTTGTTCTTGGGATTGATGCTGGTGGCGATACCATTAGCTACACGGCTGGCCATAGGCACGGCCGAAAGACCGCAGGCACCAACGAGCGGGTTAATCTTCTTCTTCGAGAAGCAATTGAAGATCTTCACAAGGAAGATACCGCCAGCAATAGAAACGGCGAACGCGCAGAATCCGCCAGCCACGATACCGATGGTCTGCCAGTTGAGGAACGATTGAACGGTCATAGTAGCACCCACTGAAAGACCGAGGAAGATGGTGGCGATGTTCATCAAGGCGTTTGAAGCGGTGTCGGCGATGCGGGAGGTGTCGGCTCCAATCTCTTTGATGAGATTACCAAACATTAGCATACCGATCAGCGATACGGCAGAAGGAACGATGATGGCCACAAGAATGGTGACGAAGATGGGGAAGACAATCTTAGCCACGCGCATGTTCTTGATCTTGAGTGTGTCGGGATAGAGTTTGTCCATCTCCTTCATATTGATTTCGCGCTCCTTCTGGGTGGTGCAAAGCTTCACTACCAATGGGATGATAACCGGAACCAACGCCATGTAAGAGTATGCGGCGATAGCGATTGGGCCAAGGAGGTGAGGCGCCAGCTTGATGGTTGTATAGATGGCGGTAGGACCATCGGCACCACCGATGATACCGAGAGCTCCAGCCTCTTTAGGAGTGAACTGACCCGAACCAACAGCAAAGAGGATCACACCGAAGATGCCGAGCTGGGCAGCAGCACCGAAGATGGCAAGCTTCAGGTTGCGGAGCATAGGACCGAAATCGGTCATGGCACCTACACCCATGAAGATTACCGGTGGGATGAAGCCTGTCTTGATGAGCCAGTAGTAGATCATGTTCATCAGGCCGAGGTCATGGGCTATCATGGGGAGTGAGCAGTGGTAGATGTCGTAAGGCACACCATTAGCATCGCGCCAGATTGTGCCGTCGGCAAGCGTGATTGCATTGTGATAAACGATGCCTGTCGCTTCATCGATCCAATCAGCAGCACCAAAGACACCCATCTCACCGCCGGGGAAGTTGGCCAGAAGGATACCCATCGCAATCGGGACGAGCAGCAAGGGCTCGTAGTGCTTGGCGATACCCAGGTAAAGGAACAGGAGGCCAAGCGCATACATGATGAGGAAGGTGGGCTCGGCAGCAATGTTGCTGAACGCCGTCATCTCATACAGTTTGGTGAATATAGTATTGATGAAATCCATTGATAATTAACAATTAATAATTAACAATTAACAATTGGATGGGGATCACTTGATCTTGAAGATCGGGTCGTCCTCGAACACCTTGTCGCCGGGATTGACAAGGATAGCGGTGATCTGGCCGTCACAGTCGGCAGCTACGGCGTTGTAGGTCTTCATGGCCTCGATGTAGCCGATGGTCTGTCCCTTCTTAACCATGTCACCCACCTTAACGGGAACCTCGGAGGCATTCTTGACAAGGAAGAACTTACCCTCAAGAGGAGCGAGGACATCGGCACCTTCACCAGCAGCAACTGGTGCTGCACCAGCAGCCGGAGCAGCGGCGGCTGTGCCGTCGTTGGGCGCAATGCTAACGGTGTAAACCTCGCCGTTGACTGTAACCTTGAGATCCTGTGCCTTGATCTCACCCTTGGGAGCGTTCTTGGCAGCCTTGCGCTTGGCAAGGTCTTCCTCGAAGTCGGCCTTGGCCTTGCCGCTCTTGTAAGCTTCGTACTGCGACGGGTGCATGGCATACTCGAAGAGCTCTTCGTCGTCCTCACCAAGTTCCCAGCCATTGGCCTTCATCTTGGCACGGAATTCGTCGAGGCAGTCAGGAGCATAGGTCTGCGGGTCTTCGGTCTCGAACTTTCGACCTTGGCTCTTGGCAAGCTCCACGAGTTCGGGAGCCACGGGGCCGGGGAGCTGGCCCGACTTGCCGAGAATCATATCCCAGATGTTGTCGGCGATGAGGCTCCAACGCTCCTTGCCCTTCTCCATCTGCATGACGTTCATGAGCGAGAGGTTCTTGACATACTGGCTGAATGGGGTGACGAGACAGGGATAGCCCACGCGTGGCCAAACGTAAGCCACCTCGTCGAACAGCTTGATGAGCAGGTCGTCGGTCGAGAGCTTGGGCTGGTTGTTCTTTTCCTTCCAGCGGTTGAGGCCTTCGAGGTTCTCCTCAAGGTCGGTCATCAGCGAACCCATCATGCCGCCGGGGAGACCAGGCTTGACGAGCAGCGAGTTGTTGAGGTGATTGAGCGGTGGGATATAGTAACCAAGGAAGTCGTCCATCATCTCCTTGATCTGAGTGCGAACTTCCATGTAAGCCTTCATGTTGATGTCCTTCACCTTGAAGCCTGCATCCTTGAGCATCTCCTGTACGGTGATGATGTCGGCGTGGCCCGTGCCCCAGGCGAGGGGTGACATGCCGCAGTCGATGTAGTCGCAACCAGCCTTGCATACCTCAAGGATGGAGGCGGTATTGAAGCCTGGGCCGGCGTGCGAGTGGTACTGGATGACGATGTCCTTCTTGTAGGCCTTGATGCCGGCCACAATCTTGCCAAGGCTCTCGGGACGACCGATGCCGGCCATGTCCTTCAAACAGATCTCGTCGGCGCCAGCCTCGATGAACTTCTTGGCGAGGTTGACATAGTATTCGACGGTATGGATGGGCGAGAAGGTGATGCAGAGAGCAGCCTGGGCAATCATGCCTGCCTCCTTGGCATATCCGATAGACGGGATGACGTTTCGTGGGTCGTTCAGGCCGCAGAAGATACGGGTGATGTCGGTTCCCTGCTTCTTCTTGACAACGTAGAACAGCTTGCGGAGATCCTTCGCACATGGGAACATGCGGAGGGCATTGAGTGCGCGGTCGAGCATGTGGGTCTGGATGCCAGCCTCATGGAAAGGCTTGGTCCACTCGCGAACCGACTTGTTTGGGTTCTCACCATAGAGAAGGTTCACTTGCTCGAAACCACCACCATTGGTCTCTACACGGTCCCAGCAGCCCATTTCAATGATTTTTGGGGCTACTTTAACGAGCTGGTCAACGCGAGGCTGGTACTTGCCAGCACTCTGCCACATGTCACGAAAGACAAGCGAAAACTTAACTTCTTTTGCCATAATTTTTTAATAAATGCGATTTCTTTTTAGAAGTTTTTTAATTAGCCCTTTGTAATCTTTGTAACCATTGCTTTAGGAGCCACTTGGGCAATGGCGGCCTTGATGGCGGCCTCGATGTTAGCAGGAACCGCTGCTGGAGCGGGAGTTGCAGCACGCTTGGGTGCCGTCTCTTCTTCAGGAGCGAACTTGTTGACGGCCTTGATCATCAGCCTTGACAGGAAGATGATTAGGATCAGAATAATGAACACAGTGCCCATACCGACTATCATTAGCAGTAGGGCGGTTTCCATAGGCTGTAATCCTTCCATATAGTAAATTTTTGTTTGAATATGTTTTGGAACGCTGGTATAATCTCAGTGTGCAAATTTAATCATTCAAAGATGAATATACAAGAAAAACCGCGAAAAACGGATAATTCCGAAGCTTTTCGCGGCTTTTTCCTTTATTTTGCTTTCTCCAAGTTATCTTTTTAGCGCATCGTAGATTGCCTGATGAATGCGAGGACGCACATGTCCATCGTTCCAGGCTGCGTTATCACGAGTGGGACATATCTTGTTGGAGAGGAAGATGTAGATAAGGTCTCGTTTGGGATCTACCCAGAAACAGGTGCCAGTGAATCCTGTGTGCCCCCATGTTTGTGGACTTGACACTTCGGGAAGGTTCGGGTTGTCGAGCTCTGGACTCTGGCGGTCGAAGCCCAGACCACGGCGACTGTGGGGTGAACGTTGAGTGGTGAACAGTCGGCAGGTCTCCTTCGACAGATAACGTTTGCCGTTCAGTTCGCCGCCGTTGTATATCATCTGGATGAGCGGCGCCAGGGCCTCGGCAGAAGCGAAAAGTCCCGCATTGCCCTCGACGCCCAAGGCCCAGGCACTGGTCTCGTCGTGGACTGTGCCGTGGATGAAACGATGGCGGACGGCATCGTCTTGCTCGGTAGGGGCAATGGCACCACGGTGCACTCCGTGCTGTAAGGGATTGTAGCAACACCAGGGACCGTAGAAGTCGGGTAGGCGATGTTCGAGGAAACGGTCGAGCCTTTCGCCACTCTGTCGTTCAACAATGTGACGTAGCAGCACAAAACTGAGGTCGGAGTAAAGATATTTGCCTATCTTGCGCTTGGGCGCCAACGAAGCGATGGTCTGCAGCATTGTCTTGGTACGGAAGAGCGAATCGGGGGTGTCGGTGAGCTTGTAGAACGAGTAGCTGGCCATCAATCCCGATTCGTGGTAGAGGAGGTCCTGTACGGTGACTTTAGCATAGTGGGTGCCCTTGAGTTCGGGTAGCCACTTGGTTACGCGGTCACGAAGTCGTATCTTGCGGTCATCGACAAGGAGCATGACGGCAGGAACGGTACCTAATGTCTTGCTGACCGAGGCAAGGTCGTACATTGTTTCAGCTGTGACAGGACGATTGCCATAGGGATTTTGTGCACGGTTGCCACCTACAACGCCGAACGTCTGGTCATAGACAACCTTTCCCTTGCGGATCACTATTATTTGACAACCGGGCACTGCACCCGAGTTGACGAACTCGTTGGCAAGTCGAGACACTTCGCCAAGTCGGACTGCATCCATGCCCACCTCCTGAGGAGTGGCTGTGGGCAAGGTGATGAGTGGAATGGGAGACTCGAAGCTTTCGAGCACTTCTTCCTTTTCGACCGTGTGGGCAGCGATGTCCTCAGTTTCGGTCATGGCGATATCATTGAACTGGTTCTGCAAGGTCGGGTCGTATTCGATGATCGTCGGATTGCCGCTCAATCGCTGAAGTTCATCCTTCAGGTGTACGGCAAATCCGGTGTTGACGCGTTCGGCAAGACCTTCCACATCGACCATTTGTGGTTGGTCGAGTCCCAAAGCGTACTTCCATTCGAGTACGCGGCGGCATTTCTCGTCCACTAGTTGCTGGAATTCCTGGGCGGTAAGCTTATAGCCATTGCCTTTGTACCCCTTCTTGAGCGCATTGCGGAGGGAGGCTACATTAGTCTTCATTGGCGAGGGTTGCAGCAGGATGTCGCAGCCGGCGAGGAGTGCATTGATGCATACATCCTTGTACTTTGCGCCTACCATACCCAACCCGTCGGTGAAGACCAGACCCTCGAAGTGCATGGTATTGCGCAGGACGTTAGTGATGATGCGCTTGCTAACGGTGGCTGGCATCCCCTTCTTTTCGGCCAGCGCTGGCACGTCGAGATGGGCAGTCATAATGCCGCCTAAGCCTTGGTTGATGAAGTGCTGGAACGGGGGCAACTCCACTTCGTTGAGTCGCTTCACGCCATGGGGCAATGTAGGAAGAGTCTTGTGTGAATCGGTCTGCGTGTCACCATGTCCTGGGAAGTGCTTGCCAACGGCCAGCACACCTGCATCCTCCAAGCCGCGTGCATAGCTGGTGCCTGCAAGACTGACGAGTTCGGGGTTGTTGCCGAACGAGCGAGTACCGATGACGGGATTCTTGGGGTTGGTATTGACATCAAGCACTGGGGCAAAGTTGACATGGATACCAAGTTCGCGGCATTGGCGACCCACTTCGAAGCCGTACATGTAGCACAGCGTGTCGCGCACGTCATCGTTGATCTTGCCGAGCGCGCCATTCCTGGGGTATTGGATGGCATCCTTCAGACGCATGGCAAGACCCCATTCACCGTCCATACAGATCATCAAGTTGGGCAATCCGGCTTCTTGGGCCACTTCCTGGATGTGGTTGACAAGCTTGGCATGGGTCGCCATCGAACCTTTGCTCAACGTCACGCCACCAAAAAAATTCTCCTGGATGTCGCGAGTGATGTTGTTGAGGTTATCGGTGGTAGCATCGGGCATATAATAGAGTGGCATGATGAGCTGGCCTAAACGTTGTTCGGGGGTGAGTTTCTCCATCTGCTCATCGACCCATTCCTTCATCTTCTCCTGATCCACTCTCTGTAACATGTTCTGCCCAAAGGTATTTGTCGAAACGAGGGCAAACAGGACAATAAGGAACAGCCATCGCCTCGGAAGACGATGGCGTAAATGGTTACATATACAAAGATTGAACATACAGTTTCTTGGGTGCCAAAATTCAGAAATTTACGGGTTGGTCTTGTCAATGACTCGTCCATCAATCTGTGCACTAACGGTTTTCCCTGCCGCATCGAGTTCCTTGACATATTCTATCATGGCATCACGCGCCGAGATGTTGGGGTCGTAGGTTTCGACGGCGCGAGTCAGTGCAGACATGCCACTGTTGCCTTCGGCCAGGAAGTCGAGGGTGCTGACATAGTAGATCTTGTTCGGGTTGATGGGTTTGCCATCAATCAGAATGTTGGAAGCGATACAACGGTCGCCATCCATCTCAAGTGTGATAACGGCTCCACCGGTAGCATCCAATTTGCGACCAGCATTGCTCTCGATGAGCTGTTTCAGGTCGCTGCCCTTCAGGCCAAGCACAACGATTTTGTTCTCGAATGGGAAGATGTTGAACATTGTGCCTATGGTCACGTCACCTGCTTCGATGTCTGAGCGCAAACCTCCGAGGTTTGCTATGGCAAAATCGACCTTCTTGCCAGTCTTCTTCTGACCAATTTGTATGTAGGCATCAGCCACGAAGTTACCTAACGTACTCTGCGGCTTGCCCTTGACCAAGGCCTCGGGTGCGGTTGCCAAACGCACGTTCATTTGGTTGACAAGAGCCTCCTGGTAAGGAGCTATGAATTCGCGCATCTTCTGGACATAGGGGCTGAGGTCGTGCTTGCTTGCTGGCAACTTCTTACATTCGATGGTGGCAACGCTATACTTGCACTTGGGGTAACTGCTACCCTTTTGCATGGTAATCTTCATGTAGCCCAAAGGCATGAACTTGCCTCCAGTCTGGGTGATGAGCACCGGATGTTCGTCGGCATCGTTAATATAGACGCCTTGTTCAATATTGTAATGAGTATGGCCACCGATGATGATGTCGATGCCGTGTGAGGCGGGCACGAGGTCGTTGTCATAGACGTTGGTATGGTCGGGCTCGGGTTCGGGAAGGTAGCCCAGGTGGCTCAGGACCACGACGAGGTCGCACCCTTCGTCACGTAGATACTTGGCCTCGCGGTTGACGGCCTCGATGGGATCCTCGAAAACTATGCCTTTCCAGTTGCGGGTGGCGATGAGTCCTTCGGGCGACACAGTGACACCTGTAATGCCGATCTTGACACCATGACGCTCGGTGATGAGATGAGGTAGGATACGACCTTCGAGGACGGTGCCCTCGCAATGGTAGTTGCAACTGAGGATGGGGAAATCGGCCAACGAAAGCAGATGGTTGATGAAATCAAGGCCATTGTCGAACTCATGGTTGCCCAGCGTTGTTGCCACGAGCTTTTGCTGGTTGAGGCACTGCATCTCGATCTCGCCATTGAAGATGTTGAAGTAGGGGGAACCCTGGATCATGTCGCCAGCGTCGAGATAGAGCAAGTCAGGATCCTCTTTCTGGCGATAGTATTCGAGCATAGCGGAACGTTCAACCACACCTCCTTGCTCTACACCACTGCGCGTCTTGCCAGGTTCGATCTGCGAGTGGGTATCGTTGCTATGAATAATAGTGATGACTGGCGCATCGTTCTGATGGCCAAACGAGCATGCGTTGAATGTGATGCAGCATGCGAAAATAAAACTGAGAAGCTTATGCATAGTCGTTAAGGATTAATCTATCATTTTTCGGTGCAAAGATAAGGATTAATTCCGAAAATGTCAAGAGGTGCGGCAAAAAAATCATTCAAAAAGTGATTTGAGCACATCCACACTTTTCAAATGTCCCATTTCGGGGATGTGTTGACCCAGAAAAATGAGCAGGGTGTCGAGCAGGTAGGAGCGCCCTGCACGGTTGAGAACGAGCTGACTCATCGTATCGAAATGTGTGTTGAAGAGTTTGCAGAACCATCGGGCGGATTCTTCGTTGAGATAATACGGATGGTGGATGACACCCGTGGTGAAGATGCCTTCGACGAGGTCGAAGCGGCTACCTTGTTCATACTTGCTGGTATCGATGCTGAATCCGAGCTGGCTGATGAGGCCGCAGGTGAAGATGAGGTGGAAATTGGCCCATCCCGCTTCACATTGTTCGAGAACCGTGAGGCTGGCGAGAATAAAGTCCCAAAGACGGGGGTTGGCCTCTTCCTCACGCACTGTGTGGGTGATGAGTTCAGCCATGTAAAGACATTGTGCCGACTTATCGGGATGGCTGAGGGTGAGCATGTAGGGCGACTGCAAGATTTGAGCTTCGCCAATGGACCTTATCTCTTCGTTGGGAAGTCCCTTAAGTACCACGTCAAGCACAGTCATAGGTGTCATCATCGTGCGCAAGCGGTTGGCGCGTTTCCCTCTCGAAACCAAAGGAATGCGACACGTTATCCGACCGAACAGCTCCGTGTAAAGATGCACGAACTGCGAATGGTCGTTGATGGGTACTGTGGAGAGTACAATGGCTTGTGTCTTATCGGCTTCTGTGGCCATAATAGGAGCGTGATAGCAGAGTTTGTTAATCTCGATTGACAAATTTGCGTGCAAATATAGCGCATTTCGCTTTAAAAACAAAGTTTTCTTCGATTTTTCTTCAAAAAAGTTTGTAGATATGAGAAAATTTAACTATCTTTGCACCCGCTTTTGGGCTTTTCCTCCAATTAGTGTATGTAGATGCACAACAAGTCCCGGCTTCGTGATCGGGCAATACCAGCGGGAGCGACATGGCGGTGCTTGGCTGGAGAGTTTTAGGATGCTTCGTTTAGTCGAAGGCTTTGGAGGAGGGGCAAGAGCAGTACATAATAAAATAAATTATCAAACAATACGCGGCCTCTTGTAACTCCAATGCCGCAAAAACTATCACTAACAAATGGCAAACCATAAGTCATCAAAGAAGCGCATCAAGCAGACCCTCACCCGCAACACCGCAAACCGTTACTATGCCAAGACCGCACGTAACGCCGTTCGCAAGCTTCGTGCTACCACCGACAAGGCCGAGGCAGCCGCAGCTCTCCCAAAGGTATCTGCAATGCTTGACAAGCTGGCTAAGAAGAACGTAATCCACGCCAACAAGGCTGGTAACCTCAAGTCCAAGCTTGCTAAGTTCGTCAACAAGCTTCAAGCTTGATTTGGGTCGTTTGATCCGAATAATGCCCGTATTGTGCCCATATTGGACCTTGCGGACATTATTATATTACGCGCGCGTACGCACGTGAAAGACTTCTTCCGATTATTTGGGAGAAAACTTCAAAAACACAATAATACAACATGTCACAGATTGAGAACAACTACGACGCCAGTCACATCCAAGTCCTTGAGGGCCTGGAAGCCGTGCGTAAGCGTCCGGCCATGTATATTGGCGATACCAGTGTAAAGGGTTTGCATCACCTCGTGAGCGAGGTGGTGGATAACTGTATCGATGAGGCCCTTGCCGGCTATTGCCACAATATTGAGGTCTTTATCCTCCCAGGAAACTCTATCAAGGTGGTCGATGACGGACGCGGCATCCCTGTGGACATGCATCAGAAGGAGAAGCGTTCGGCACTTGAGGTCGTCATGACCGTGCTGCACGCTGGAGGTAAGTTCGACAAGAACACTTACAAGGTTTCTGGTGGCCTGCATGGAGTCGGCGTGAGCTGCGTCAATGCATTGTCAGATTCATTTATTGCCGAGGTTCATCGCCAGGGCCACATCTATCGTCAGGAATATGCTTTTGGCAAGCCCGTGACTGGAGTGGAGATTATTGGCGATGCCGAAGATACTGGTACAACCATCATCTTCCATCCGGATGACTCGATCTTCACCGAGACAGTATTCGAATGGGATCGTTTAGCGGAGCGCCTGCGTGACCTCTGCTACCTGAACACGGGTATTCACCTCTCACTCACCGACCTTCGTTCGGAGGCCATACAAGCAGATGGCAAGCCTCGTTACCAGATGTTCTATAGCACCGAGGGTTTGAAGGAGTTTGTGAAGTGGATGGACGAGAACCGTACTCCACTGATTCCTGACATCATTCACCTCATCACTGAAAGCGATGGTGTGCCTGTTGAAGTGGCGTTGACCTACAACACTGGTTACTCGGAAACCATCCACAGTTTTGTGAACAACATCAACACCTACGAAGGCGGTACACACCTCGATGGTTTTCGCTCGGCACTGGGCGGCGCTTTGAAGGAGTATGGCAACAAGGAGAAGATGTTCGAGAAGGCCAAACTCGCCAATGATATCAAGGCAGAGGACTTCAAGGAGGGGCTTTCTGCCGTAGTGAGTGTCAAGGTCGCTGAGCCTCAATTTGAAGGCCAGACCAAAACCAAGCTGGGAAATGTGGAGGTCCGTCCTGCTGTACAGAAGGCAGTTCGCAAGGCGATGGATAATTACTTGGAAGAACATCCCGAGCAGGCTCACATTATCATCGAGAAGGTCGTCTTGGCTGCACAGGCACGTATCGCAGCTCGTCAGGCGCGTGAGAACGTGCAGAAGAAGTCGAAACTCACGGGTGGAGGACTGCCAGGTAAACTGGCCGATTGCTCGAGCAAAAATCCCGAAGAGTGCGAGATCTTTCTTGTCGAGGGTGATTCGGCAGGCGGAACAGCCAAGTCGGGGCGCAACCGCTTCTATCAGGCCATCCTGCCGCTGCGCGGTAAGATCTTGAACGTCGAGAAGGTTCTTATTCACAAGATGCTCGATTCGGAGGAGATACAGAACATGTTCCGCGCCTTTCGCGTGAACTTGCGTGAGGACAAGACGCTCGACGTCGATAATCTTCGTTATCACAAGGTCATCATCATGACCGATGCCGATGTCGATGGTGCCCACATTGCTACCCTTATCCTCACTCTTTTCTTCCGCTACATGCGTCCGCTCATTGACGGTGGGTATGTGTATATTGCTCAGGCTCCCCTTTACCGCTGCACCATCGGCAAGTATGATGAATATTGCTGGGACGATAACGAACGCGATGCCTTCCTGCAGAACTATGGACAAGGTAAGGAAGACAGGGTGAAGATCCAGCGATACAAAGGTCTGGGTGAAATGAATGCCGAGCAACTTTGGGATACCACTATGGATCCTGCACATCGTCGTCTGGAGCAGGTCAACATCGAAGACGCTATCCAGGCTGATCAGACCTTCTCGCTCTTGATGGGCGAAGAGGTAGCTCCACGACGTGAGTTCATCGAGCAGAACGCCACCTACGCCGAGATTGATGCATAATCATTGAACAAAAATAGAAATCATAATATTTTAATCAAACCTCAAAATGAATATTACAAAAAAAGTCGTAGATGACGTGAATATCGTCCTCAGCCTTGATATTGAGAAGGCTGACTACGCAGAAGCAGTTGAGAAGCAAATCAAGGAAACCCGCAAGAAGGTACAGATGCCTGGTTTCCGTAAGGGTATGGTTCCTGCCAACCTCATCAAGAAGATGTACGGCACACAGATCGTTATCGATGAGGTCAACAAGCTGATCAACGACTCGATGTACAAGTATATCGCAGAGAATAACCTCAACGTCCTCGGCGAACCCATGGTGGCCAAGGACCAGAAGCCCGTTGATTTTGCTCACGAGGAGAACTTCACCGTTAGCTTCGACATTGCTATCGCTCCCGAGTTCACTGTTACCGTTGACAAGAGCGTGAAGGTTCCATATTACAATATCAAGGTTACCGATGAGATGATCGACAATCAGGTAAAGGGGTATCAAACCCAGTATGGCGAGTATGTCAATGCTGACACCGCTACCCAGGATGACGTCATCAAGGGTGACATTGCCGAACTTGATGCTGACGGCAACATCAAGGAGGGAGGCATCTTGTACGAGGGAACAACGGTCTATCCTCGTTACATGCACAACGATGAGGAAAAAGCTAGGTTCGAGGGCGCACAGAAATTCTCGAGCGTGGATTTCAATCCAGCTGCAGCCTATAACAACAATGCCGGCGAACTCTCTTCGCTGCTCGGCAAGAAAAAGGAAGAGGTTGAAGGTCTCACATCTAACTTCCGTTTCACTATCACCGAGATCAACCACCACGTGCCAGCTGTTCTTAACGAGGAGTTCTTCAAGAAGGTGTTCGGTGACGAATGCACCACCGAGGAGCAGTTCCGCAAGACTGTTGCCACTCAGATTGCTCTTCAGTATAAGAGCAGCAGCGACTACAAGTTCAGCACCGATGTTCGCAAGGCGCTCATTGCCCAGGTGGGTGAACTCAAGTTCCCCGAGACAAGCCTCAAGAAGTGGCTTCTTTCGAAGGACGAGAAGCGCGATGCAAAGAAGTTGGAAGAGGACTTCCCCAAGATGATGGAGGACCTTACCTGGCAACTTATCGAGGAGAAGATTGTAGCTGCCAACAACATCAATATCACCGACGATGACATCAAGGCAGAGGCTCAGGGCCACGTACAGGCACAGATGGCACAGTACGGCTTGACAGATATCCCTGAGGAGTACATGAAGCAATACGCCGAGGATATGATTAAAGATGAAAAACAGCGCGGTCAGCTGCGTGATAGCGCCATCACCCGTAAGATCATGAACTATATTGGTAATGCCATCACTCTCGAGCAGAAGGAGGTTACCATTGATGAGTTCTCGAAACTTCTGGCTTAAGAGAGATAGAAACTAAAGTAGCAATGGTAGCTGCAGGAGCTATCTCTTATCGGAAAACAAATAATCGTGTCAGAGCAATTCGCTCTGACACGATTATTTTATTCGTGAGGCGTCGTGCTACTACAGCACCTTGATCTTTGCGAACTTCAATAGAAGGGTTTTGTTTCCCACATGGTCGAAATTGACTGAGATACGTGCGCTGTCATAACTGCCATCGACAGAGGTAATGGTGCCTTCGCCAAATCGGTCGTGGGCAATACGTGTGCCCGCCTTCAGAAGCTGGCCATTGTAAGTGATGGTTGCCGTTTCGGAAGGAGTAGAAGTCGTCTTTGGTTTCATGCCTTCGGTATAGGCTCCGTTGGAACGTATCGTCTTGCGGATAGGGCCGGACAGGTCGAGAGGAGAGGGTTTCAGTTCGGGCTTCCTTTGTGTTTCGGGAAGTTCAGCAGGATGGTGCCATACGATATTCCGCTTATCAATGGTCGTTGCACCGTTAACTGATGTGCTAAAACTGCTGTGACTTCCGTAATCAAAGCCGAACCTTCCGCCCCCTGCACTGCCGTAATCGCGGTTGGAATCATTTCCACCAGTCTGTTGGATAAATTGTCGGTCGATGTCCCTCAGGAAGCGGCTGGGTTTGCATGGTTCGCTCTTGCCGTTGCGAAAACGTGACTTGGCATAGCTCAGGAAACAATTCTCTTCAGCACGGGTAATGGCTACATAGAGCAGGCGACGCTCCTCTTCTACACCTCCAGGTTCGTTGAGTGACATTTCGGAAGGCAGAAGATTCTCCTCGATACCTACAATAAAAACATTCTTGAATTCAAGGCCCTTGGCTGAATGGATGGTCATCAGTGAGACATAATCGGAGTTCTTGATATCGTCATCCATATCATGACCTTCAGGTTCCATGTCTCCACTTAAGGATACATCGGCCAGGAAATCGACAAGCTTGACTTCGCGGCCCTCTTCGTTGGCACCCAGTGTAAACGTCTGAATGGCTGAAAGGAGTTCCTGAACATTCTCTCTTCGGCTTATAGCCTCAACAGTATTGTCTTGTGCCAAGTCGGCCTTGATGCCACTCTCGGTGATGACACGTTCGCACAGCTGATAAGCATTGAGCTGCTCATTCAGTTCCTGGAAGTGCTGGATGAGCGTCGTGAAACCGCGTAGCTTTGATGCCGTGCCTTTATTGACATCCAGATTGAATACCTCAGGGTCGGCACACACTTCGAAGAAGGTCTTGCCTGTAGCGACAATGCTTGCCACTTTGTTGATGGTGGTCTGTCCGATGCCACGGGCCGGGTAGTTGACGATGCGCTTGAATGCTTCTTCATCAGCAGGATTGACGATGAGTCGGAGGTAACTGATGATATCTTTTATTTCCTTGCGCTGATAGAACGACAGTCCTCCATAGATGCGGTAGAGGATGTTGCGTTTGCGGAGCGCCTCTTCCAGCGTTCGGCTCTGCGCATTGGTGCGATAGAGTATGGCGATGTCGCGGTAGTTGTATCCCTGGTCATCGTGGAGCGACTGTACGCGACCCGAAACCTGATAGGATTCCTCCAGATCGGAATAGGTGCCGGTGAGGATGAGTTTCGAGCCTCGGTCGTTCTCGCTGAAGATGGTCTTGCGTATCTGATCCTTGTTTTTTGCGATGAGTGAATTTGCAGCATCCACGATATTCTGAGTCGAACGGTAGTTCTGCTCCAACTTGAAGAGCCGGGTATCGGGGATCTTATGCTGCATATCCAAAATGTTGTGGATATTTGCGCCACGGAACGAATAGATTGATTGGGCATCGTCGCCCACTACGCAGAGGTGACCGTGGCGTGCTGCCAATTGCTCGACAATAAGATGCTGGGCTCGGTTGGTATCCTGGTATTCATCGACGAGCACGTAGGTGAAGTATTGCTGATAGAATTCGAGTACATCGGGATGGTCACGGAATAGGATATTGGTATAGACCAGCAGGTCATCGAAGTCCATCGCTCCTGCTTGAAAACACCGGTTCCAGTAGTTCTGATAGATAAGGTGCAGTTGGGGACGTCGTGATCGCGCGTCGTAGGTGAGGAGTTCCTTGTTGGCACTGTACATGCCTGGTGTGATCAGGTTGTTCTTTGCATTCGATATTTGTGCCTGTATGGAATTGGGCTTGTAGATTTTGTCATCAAGCTCCATCTCCTTGATGATGGTCTTGATTAATGAACGGGAGTCGGTCTGGTCGTAGATAGTGAAATCGGAACGAAAGCCCAGACGACCCGCTTCGCGCCGGAGGATACGGCAGAAAAGGGAGTGGAAGGTGCCCATCCAGAGGCGACGGGCGGGTGCTGGACCGACGATTTGCTGTATGCGTTGCTGCATCTCGGTGGCTGCCTTCTTGGTAAAGGTCAGTGCAATGATATCCTGCGGACGGTACCCGTGCGTCAGCAGATAAGCAATCTTCATGGTCAGCACTCTTGTCTTGCCCGATCCGGCACCAGCAATTACAAGTTGAGGGCCGTCGCAGTATTCTACGGCGGCCCGTTGGCTTTCATTGAGGGATGATAGGTAATTCTCCACTATTATTTTTCTTTTTCTAGATACTCTAGATTCTCTAGATATTCTAGACGATCTATATTACCTAGTTTTTTTAGAATCTATATCCGATGGTCACATCAAAGCTCTTCTCGCCAAAGTTCACGTCGATGGGCTCAGCAGGAGCGAAGTCACCAGGATAGGCGGCTGCGTGATACTTTGAATAATGATACATGAACGCGGCATCGACATACCAGTTAACTCCCGTCCAACCCAGACCACCGGTGATGTAGTATTGGTTGCCGAGTGTCTGGTAGTTAATCTTGGTGGTCTCGTAATAGCATTGGTTGATATCACCTGCCGCGATGTTGCCATAAAGGGCTTCGTCGGTATAAGGCGAGGTAACGAAAGCATAGCCCAAACGTCCACTCAAATTCTTTGTGATGCGGTATTCACTCCCCACCTTGAAGGTGTGTTGTGCCTGCAGATAACGATCGATGCAGTCGTTGATGTTATTGAAGTAACTGTCGGTCAAGCCATAGCTGCGGTTGTGGGAATACTCCATCGTAGTGAAGTCGCGCAAGTCATACTCGAAGCTCAGCAATCCACGGGTGCCAAAAATATAGGCAGCCGAGAACTGGTATTCCCAAGGAGTGCTGAATTCGTACTTCCAGCTGTCATAATAAGTGCTCCAGTCGGCCACGTGCTCGTCGTCGGTGATCATGGAGCCTTCGTAGTACTCGTCGATGGTGGTCCAAGTGGGAGTGTGGAAAGATGCTCCGAGTCGCCAGTTGTCGAAAGGTGACCAGATTACACCAACCTTGAATCCGATACCTGCGCCCTTGAACTCCACCTTGTTGTCGTAAGAAATGTAACTTCCATCGTAATCATAGGAGTAGTCTTCATCAAACTCTGTGCGCTGTATGGAGCTATAGTCGGAGATGCTCATGGTAGCACCCAAGTAGAAGACGTCGTTGAAGTTGAAGGCACCAGAGATATTGTAGTGATCCAGGCGTGTGTCCTCATTCACAAATAGTCGCTTGTAGGCCGTGTTCCCCTTCAATGGGTCGATTACGGCGTGTGGGTTGTTGGGATCATCGACAATGGCGTAGATGTCGTATGCCATCATCGAGAGGAAGGGCGCCGTGGTGCCGGTATTATACCAGTCGAACGCTGTATTTGGCGACAAGGTGCCGCCCAGATAGTTGTTGGCCTGGTTTGTAAGGTATTGGCCGAAGCTGCTACCACCATCGATGATGGTGTTATATTTCGAGTTATTATCATATTGACGGTCAATGCTAAGACCGAAATTGAAGTTCACTAGGTTGTCGCTGTTAGGCGTGCGGTAGGAAAAGATAGCTGCAAGGTTCGAGAGGGCAAAGTTGTTATCTTTGTTCGTAGCCTCCTCTGAACCTTTAGACTTGGTACCTGTGAATCCCCAGTGAGGGGTAAAGGTCAATACATTGGTGCCACGATAAATTGCCAAGCCAGCAGGGTTGTCGGTGATAACCGTTGGATCGCCACCAAGGGCGCCGAAGGCTCCTGCCATGGAACGATAGCGAGCTGTACCATTGATATTTTCAGTGCCAATATGCACGGCATTCGCAATATTTTGTGCATTTGTTGTTGCAGCAACCATGAAAGCGGCGACTGCCATAATTAAACTGCGTTTCATATTTTGGTCGATATTCGATGAGCGATAATATGTATTATTCACGTTGAAGTTCTTGAAGATAGCGGCAACCGGTTCGGGATTGCCGCTATCGTTTTGTTTTTATCGACGTCCGCCGCCACTGTGACCACCGCCACCGCCGCCGCTGTGGCTTCCGCCACCACCGCCGCCGCTGCTGTGACCACCGCCGCTGCTGCCACCATAGCTTCCGCCACCACCGCCACTGCGTGTGCTGCCACCATTGTAGCCGCCGCTGCTGGATCCGCTATACCCGCCACTTCTATAAGTGCCTGAACCTCTACTGCTGGCACCAGAGCTGCCACGAGCTCCGCTGCGGATGCTGCCAACGCCTGTTTGACGCGACGTGGTTCGTCCTGTGTCGGATTGGCGTACGCCATTGGCGCTGCGACGAGCTCCGCTGTTGTCGAGGCTACGGTTGTTGCGTGTGCCGCCCATTGTTTGGTTGCTGCCAGTGACAGGACGAGAGGCTCTTCCGTCTGCGCCCACAGTGCCACGAGCCCCATTGTTATTTCCACGTGTAGCTACGTTAGAGCCGCTGCGTCCGCGATTACCACTACGCATGTTGCCGCGCATATTGCTGTTGCGTAGGTTGGCTCCATTGCGACTAGCAAGGCCGGGCTTTGTGTTGATGGATGAAGAACGTGTGCCGTTACGTCCGCTGTGGAAGCCGTTCCGACTAGGATGTCCTCCAAAGCCATGACCATCGAGGTGAGCATAGTGACCACCCATATTGTTGCGGTAACCACCGCCACCGCCATACCATCCGGGGCCCCAATAGTGGGGATAAGGACGATAGAATGGTGAGTACCATCCACCATACCATCCGGTGTAGTAGCCATAGTTCCAGCCATACCACCAGTTGCCCCAGTGAAAACCGAAGGCGGGAGAGACATACCACCAGGGATCCCAGTAGCAGTAATCCCAGAAATAGGGATCCCAATAGGCTACATCATACCACGGATTCCACATCCACCAGTTGAAGTGCGGATTGTGGAAGCGACGGATACGATTGCTGTTATAATACTGCTCTACTACATAGATAGTATCCGGGACGGTCTTCGGACGTGCCGAAATCATCAGACTGTCGCTTTCCAGAGTTATTTCGGGTGTGGTGTTGAACGAAGAAGATCGACGGTTGTAGGCATCCACATCCCAATCGTCGTTGGCCTTGGTGGACCAGACGTCGTTCGAGGTCGATTCGTAAGCCTGCTTGCGGCTGTTCTTACGGCTGTAATAGACGTCGTCCTGGGCCTTGGTCGTAATTGCTGCAGGTAGTGAGATTAGCACTGCCATAGCAGCTAGAATCAAACGTTTCATCATTGCAATCTAGGTTTTAATTTTCAGTGTTTGGACAAGGAAACCTAATAAAAGTTTAAAAAAACTTTGATTATTTTGGGCCGTGGAAGCAAAAAATATGCTATATTTGCGGCGAAGAAAATGGTTTTAACAAAACAAGGTTACAATTAACAGTTAATCTTTAACTTTTAACACTTGTTGTCTGGCTGAAACTTGCATCTTCATTTATCATCCTTTGCCAAACATCACGAAATTATGAATTATGTAGAAGTCAAATTGATGCCGATGCCGTTTGGAGAAGACACGTGCGATGTCTTGGCTTCCCTCTTGGCCCCGCTGGGCTATGATTCGTTTACAACCGAAACTGAAGGGACGGCTTGTCTTAAGGCATATATCCTCGAGAAACAGTTTTCTGACCAGCAGCTCATCGACTTGCTTGCCGATTTGCCTTTGCCCGATGTCGAGGTAAGGTGGGAAGCACATCCCATTGAAATGCAGGATTGGAACCAGCAATGGGAACAGAGCCACCAGTTCGAACCTATTGTTGTGAAAGATGAGTGTTGTGTGCATTCCCCACTTACACCAGCCAGCCAGATGCCATCATGTCAATACGATGTGATTATCAACCCTCGCATGTCGTTCGGCTCGGGTACTCATGAGACGACGAGTCAACTGCTTGAAGAGATTCTGGAGATTAAACCAAAGGGTAAGGTGTTGGACATGGGTACGGGCACGGGCGTATTGGGTATTCTATGTGCCCTCGTAGGTGCAGAATATGTACGAGCCATTGAGATTGACGATTGGGCGGCTTCCAATGCAGTTGACAATGTGCTCTACAATGGATTGGCAGGCAAGATGAAGGTCGATTGTGGTGATGCCTCTTTTCTAACCGAGGGTCCTATTTACGACCTCGTTCTTGCCAACATCAATCGTAACGTGTTGCTTCACGACATGGAGCGATATGTCGGTGTTATGCGTCCGGGTGCCATCCTGTTGATGAGTGGTTTCTACGAAACAGATATCCCAGCTATCCGAACTTGCGCCGAACAGCTGGGCCTTACTTATCATCATCACCGAAGTCGTCACGACTGGGTGGTGATCAGGTTCAATAAATAGTATTAATGTATCAATTCATTCAGCAGTCTCAGCGTCTTCGATATTGATCAGTCCCTTGGGCAGGTCCATAAGGATTGTTTCGTTTTCGTCGTCAATATCAAGGATGAGGTCATCGGCGGCAGGAATCATTATTTCGTCCCCATTACGTTCCAAGATGAATAACACGTTTTCGGTCAGGTCGTTGATATCCTTGATTTCACCGATCGGACCAAGTATCTTGTCGATGATCTTATAACCAATGAGGTCATAATCTTCTTCCGTCTTATGATCATATTGCTCCTGTTCTTCGGGGGTGAAGCATTTTCGGTCGAAATATAGTTTCAGTCCGCAGAAGGGTTCGGCCTTCTCTGTTGAGTCAATATCTTCAAACTTCAAGAGTGCACTTTCGGTCGAGCGTATGCGAAGGCTTTCAAGGAAGAAGGGTACATAGATACCATCCATTTCGCATACCAGATAGGGACAATGTTCTACCTCGTTGATGACATTATCGGTAATTCTAGCCAACATCTCGCCTTTCAGGCCATGTAGTTTGGTGATGTAACCCACCTCAATCAACTGTAGTTCGGTAATCATCTTACATTCCGATTTTCAGTTCCTTGTCATTGATGCTACCGATACCGTCATTGTTGCGCTGGTAGTTGAAGGTGCGTCCTTCGATCTCAATGGCACCGATGCCCTTGTTGTGAACAATAAGGCTATCGACGTAAGCTTCAATCTTTACCATGCCGGCACCCTTGTTGACTGCATTGAGTTTGGGACAGGTCACTTTGTCGATGTCAATCATTCCTATGCCCTCTAGTTCAACATTTATGGGTTGCTCCTGCTGCATATCGCCTTCAAACTCGATGCTTCCAATGCCGCGCATCTTGAGGTCGGTGATATAGGGAGCGGTGAAGTAGATGCGATAAGCATTCTTGCCGATATGGTTGTTGCCTTTTCCCAGTTGATCATCTTGTGTGATGGTAAGAAGTCCATCGTTCTCCTCAATGATGGTGTGCTTGTGAAGCCATTCGCTGCCTTTCACGCTGACCGAGCAGCTGTCGGCCTGACGATAGATGACTCTGGCAATACCTTGTACATCAACCTTATTGAATGGGGAAACCACAAATACTGAATCGCGATAGTTGGAGAAGTCTTCGTCATCATCTGTGCCGTTGAACGGAGAGATGGAAGTCCAGTCGAAATCATGGAATTTGTTGGAAATGCGACGGCCACCTTGCCAGCAGATGAGGGCCGAGAGGAGCATCAGACCCAACAAAATGGTGAGTGTGAGGCCGCTGAATGGCGTGCGGTCGCGATGGAAAAGGCGATAGAGCGTATAGATGCCGAGTGCAATAAATGCCAGGGCTGAGAGGATGCAGGCTATAATGGTCCACTTTTCGCCAGCGAGAAGCGCTGTGCCCAGTGAGACACCACCCACTGTGAGGCCCGTGGCAGCTCCAAACAAAGCTCCCACTACGGCGATGAGGGCAACGAAGAGCGCAAAGACAATAATGGCAATGACAAAGAGGCCGGGGATGGCTAGGAGCACAAGCAATATCTTGAAGCAGACGGCCAGAAAACCTGTAGTGCTGCCTAAGCATCCGCTGCGATTCTGCTGACCGTTGGTCGAATCCTCACCATAATTCAGTACCTGGGATTTGATATTTTCGGGGTTCACCTCCTTGCCTTGCATGCGTAGGCGTTCTTCGGCAGTCCTTGCCTCGGGGGCACAGAGCCAGATCAGTAGGTAAATCAGGATGGCGGGGAAGAAGCCAGAGAAGAAAGTCAGGAGCGCGAAGAGCAGACGCCAAACGATGGGGTCACCACCACCGAAGTAGTGGGCCAGACCCGAGAGCACGCCACCCACAAGTTTGTCCTGGGGATCGCGATAGTAACGACGCTTGTTCAGCCATACCTTCGCCTTAGAACCGGCTTCACGGGCCGTGTCTTCCACTTTTTGGCTGAAGTGCTGTGTTTCGTCGGTGGACTGTTGTCCGTCATTGGTCGTTTGTTGTCTTCCGTCATTGGTCTGCGACTCGTCACCCGACTGTTGCTCACCCAGTTCCTCGGGATTGCCGATTTCCTGAATAATGCTTCTTACTTGCTCGATGCTGATCGATTCGCATCCATTTTGTTTCAACTCCCAGAAGAGCTCCGCCACGCGATGCTCGATGTCGTCTGATATTTCGTCGCCACCTTCTTGCCTGCTGAAGTAGCTCTTCATGCTGGCGAGATATTGTTGCAGTAACTGGTGTGCGTCTTCGTCAATGGCGTACAGCGTGCCAAATAGGTTGATGTTTATGCTCGTTTTCATATTGATGACGTTATATTGTTTGATGATTTATTTCCTCATTAAAATAATTATGTGAGAATGACTTCAGCTTTACTACCGCTGCGGAGGATGTTGACGGTGTTGGTCAATTCGTTCCAGGCTCCATCGAGATGGCGGAGAAATTCCTCTCCGTCGAGAGTCAACGCGTAATACTTGCGTGGAGGACCTTGGGTTGATTCCTGCCATTCGTATCTCAGCAGCCTATCATTCTTGAGACGGGTAAGTAGGGGATAGAGGGTGCCTTCCACCACGATGAGCTGTGCTTCCTTAAGCTGCTGGATGATGTCGGAGGCGTAAGCCGGCCCTTTGTGCAGCAAGAGAAGGATGCAATATTCCAGCATACCTTTTCGCATTTGTGATTTGGCGTTTTCTGTATTCATTTTTCTTTTGTCGTTTTAATTTGGTTCGTTTTTCGGCTTTTTTGTTTTGCCGCTGCAAAGATATGTATAATTTCAGTACCTTGTATTGCAAAGTATATTTTATTTAAGATAATTTTGCAAAAATATGTTCGTTTTATGCCATTTGTTAACATCTGTTAGCTAAAATATGAAGTTTTTTGAGCCTCTTCAAAATATTTTCGCCAAAAAACTTGCACAATCACGATTTAGTCTTTATCTTTGCGGCGTTAAAATGCCTAATTCATCCATCACGAAGTCCAATATCAAATATAAACTTTAAAAAATTCAAGTAGAAACATGGCAACATTGATTTTAATCGCTATCATTGCCGTCGTAGCTATCATTCTCGTCGGCATGTATATCGTTTACAACAACCAGGAGGTGGCCCTTCGTAAAGAGGCAGATGCCCAGAAGGGTAAGGTAGAGAGCGTACACGACCAGATGTGGAAGATCATCCAGCAGAAGGCTGGTGTCACCGAAGAGTATCGAGAGACGTTCGAGAAGGTTTACCCTGAAATCATTTCGGGACGTTATAGTCAGGATGGTAGCACAGCCATGAAGTGGATTCAGGAAAGCAATCCTGATTTCGATACTGCGCTCTACAAGGACTTGATGCAGGCTATCGAGGTACAGCGTTCCTATTTCACACAGGCACAAACGCGCATGCTCGACATCATCCGTCAGCGTGACACGTTGCTTGAGACCATTCCTTCCAAGTTCTTTATCTCGAACAAGAGCAAGATCGACTATACCGTCATTTCAAGCACTCGCTCGAAGACCGTTACCACAACGGGTATTGATGATGATGTCGAGCTTTTCAAGAAAAAATAAGATTTAGAAAGTGCATCGCATAGCCTATCTGCTTCCCCCTATCGCCCTCTTTGCCCATTGGTTGTGGGTCAACCAAGGAGGGGGTGGTGCTTACCACGTTGATTATCAAATCTACGCGGTAGCACTCGTTGCGGCTGAAGGCTTTGTTGGATTGGCACATTATCTGGCGCGACGAGCTGGTCTCGACACCGAGTTCCTGAGCGGTTATGTCACCGAGGTGCGTTATTATCGTGCGTGGACAGAACGCGTGGTCTATATCGAGACCATCAGCGATGGCAGAGGCAATACTCGTCAGGTGCAACGCGTACGTTTCGTACAACATCCTCCTTATTGGCAATGGGGCCTCAACACGGGGCATGTGGAGAACATTTCCGAAGCGGTCTATCAGCAGTTGGTGTGGTTGTGGGGTGGACATACGTCCTACTTCTCTACTTTCCATGCAAATTGTGTGGCAGGTGGTGGTGGTGATCTTTGCGTGTGGGATCAGAACATCGAACATATGCAGACACAGACCTATCCGCATCGCTACGACAACCCGCTTGATCGATCGAACTCTATCTTCCGATATGAGGAGATTTCGGCGCAGGAGGCTAACGAAATGGGTCTTTACGACTATCCCGCCATTCACAACTATGAGCAGCAGCCCATCGTGGGCCTTGACATCGCTACCGATGCCGACCAGCGAGCCTTCCAACTGCTTAATGCAACGATGGGTAGTTCATGCCAGGTTCATTTCTTCGTCCTTATTTATGACGCCAGCAAGGGCCTGACAATAGGGGAGAAGCAGCGCGCTTATTGGCATGGAGGTAACAAAAACGAGTTTACCATTTGCCTTGGCGTCGAACGTCCCAAGGTGAGTGATTCGTCCGACAGCATTGTTGAAGACCCGTATGTGCTCCGTTGGTGCAATGCTTTCAGTTGGATGGATGAACCGCAGATGGAATTGGCACTCGAGAGTTGGGCACGCGACCATGAAGGCGATCCACTTGATCTTCAGCAGTTCGCTGGCTGGTTGCGCGAGAATATCCAGCTTTGGCAACGCAAGGAATGGAAAGATTTCAAGTACATTGCCAACCCGATGACATGGTGGCAGCTCCTTATTGTTTTTGGCGCAGCTGTGCTTGCTTGTGGTGGCGCTTGGTATGCCATGCTTAACATTCGATGATATTATCTCATATCTTTTACAATCCGTGGCAGTCAAATCGGCTACCACGGATTAATATAAAAACCTCATAATCTTATAACTCACAATCCTATGAAAAGACTCATGATTTCTTTATGCTGTCTCTGTGGCCTTGCCAATGGAACAGCCGTAGCAAATGAAGTGCCACAAGTGGCTAATGTATTGGCTCGACATATTACTTCGCTGAATGGAACTTGGCATTATATCGTTGATGTGCAGGAGGAGGGTTATTACGACTATCGTATGAAACCCATGCGTGGAGGTTTTTTTATTAATGCCAAGCCGCAGCGTCCCGAAGACCTTATCGAATATGATTTCGACAAAGCACCGACCATGCAGGTTCCAGGCGATTGGAATACACAGGATGAACGCCTATTCTTCTATGAGGGCACAGTGTGGTTCAAGCGTTCCTTCAATTGGAAACCCTGCGGAGACCATCGCACTCTGTTATACTTCGGAGCTGTCAATTATGACTCACATGTCTATGTCAATGGTAAACTCGCTGGCCACCATGTGGGAGGATTCACGCCATTCAACTATGACGTAACTGACTTGTTGAAGGAAGGCGAAAATTTTGTTATTCTCAAGGTTGATAACAAACGTCATGCCGAAGCTGTTCCAACCCAGATATTCGACTGGTGGAACTATGGCGGTATCACACGCGACGTGCTGCTTATCGATGTAACTCCCGTCTATGTCGAAAACTATCGTTTAGACCTTGCTGGTAAGGAGGTTGACAAACGTGGTACTCGTCTTGTTGCCTTTAACGTCAAGTTAAATAAGGCTGAGGCAAGCCAACAGGTAATTCTCGATATTCCCGAATTGAAGATGCATCAAGTTGTTACGACTGATGCCGATGGCACTGCCTCAATTACTTTCAAGGCCAAGAAACTGCAGCTCTGGTCACTCGAGACTCCCAAGCTATATCAGGTGGAGATTCGATTGGGTGATGAGGTGATTAAGGACGAGATAGGCTTCCGAACCATTGAGACACGCGGCAAGCGGATACTGCTCAATGGTCAGCCGATCTTTCTGAAGGGAATTAGCATCCATGAGGAAAAGCCAAATGGGGGAGGACGTGCCAACTCAACCGAAGATGCTCACACACTGCTCTCCTGGGCTAAGGAACTGGGTTGTAACTTTGTTCGTCTCGCACATTATCCTCATAACGAATATGCAGTGCGCGAGGCAGAGCGTATGGGGATTCTCGTCTGGTCGGAGATACCTGTCTATTGGACCATTGCGTGGACCAATCCCGACACCTATAATAATGCTGAGCGTCAGTTGACCGACATGATTCGGCGTGACCAGAACCGTGCTAATGTTATTATATGGAGTATTGCCAATGAGACACCCCATTCACCGGAACGTGACCTGTTCTTGAGCCGTTTGGCCCAGCATGCCCGTTCGCTCGACGGCACACGTCTCATCTCCATGGCGATGGAGGTGACATCGGCTTCCAACTTCAAGAATCGCCTGCAGGACAATATGCATGAGTATGTCGATGTGGTTAGCTTCAATCAATATATTGGATGGTATCGTGATGTGAATGATGCTGCGAAAATGTCGTGGGAGGTTCCATACGACAAACCTGTTATTGTCAGTGAATTCGGTGGTGGTGCCAAGTTCGGACTTCATGGGGCCAAGAACCAACGTTGGACGGAGGAGTTCCAAGAGAATCTTTATCGCGAAAATGTTGCAATGCTTGACAAGATTGATGGTTTGGCAGGCACATCTCCATGGATCTTGAAGGACTTCCGCTCTCCTCGTCGAGTACTCAATGGTGTTCAGGACTACTACAATAGGAAAGGACTCTTCTCTGATCGTGGAGAAAAGAAAAAAGCATTTTATGTGCTGAAGGAATGGTATGAAAGGAAATGATAAATGACCTCATTGAATTATGAAAAAAGACCCAGACTATCCGATTGGATGGCCTGGGTCTATTTCTGTTCGGGTTTGTAATATCTCATCTCTTTTTCCCAAAGATTAGGAGGGCAATGATTGCTCCACAAAGGCACATGAACATGTCGGATTGGGTGTCCCAAATGTACCCCTGTGTGCCGAGAAAGGCTTCGGTGTCTTCTGGATTGCTGAGAGATGAGAGCCACTCAATGATTTCGTAAATTGCTGCAACTGTCATCGAGATACAGAAAGAGAAGAACCCTATCCAACTGAATGATGTCAAAGGGGTGCTTCGACGAATGATTTCTACCGAAACAAGGGCTGGAGTGAAACCCTGCATGAGATGACCGATCTTGTCGTAGTTATTGCGTTCGAAACCAAACCAATCCTTCATCCATTCTCCAAGAGGCACTTCTGCATAAGAATAATGCGCCCCAACGAGTAATATCGCCATGTGAATTGCAATAAAGACGTAGAGAAGATTGGAGAATTTGAACTTTTGATAGGTAAAGATGAGGATAGGGAGCGCGATGATGACAGGCGCAGCTTCGAGCACCCAGGTTAGATATGTGTCCTGTACATTGATTACTGACCATAAAAAAACAATGAGGACAAAGATCAGAAGAATGAGGTGAAGGCGATTAGCTTTATTCATTTATCGTGGTTTTTCGAAAATAGATCTGCATAGTTGGTGCCGACGATGGATTTGTCGGCATAGTTTTTAATAGTCTATCGTTGTGGTCTGATCTGCCTCAATCTTAGTTGTCTTGTCAGCAATGAATAGTGTTCCGTCCCCTATGCCCTTAGGTGTGGTAATGCTGACCTTATGAGGGGTGACTTCGATTCGGATTGGCCCGAATGGCGTAGGAACAGCACCACGCAACCAAGCGAGATCAGAAAGATGAGGTTTCGCTTGCCATGATGCATAACCTGGAGCTGTGGGTTCGATGCCAAGATAATAGCGTCCAAGCAAATAGACTGGACTGGCTCCCCAGGCATGACAAAGAGATTTGCCGTAAGGTCGGCCATACATGGAAAGATGCTCGTCGCCGTGCATCTCCGGGTTGTATTTCTCCCAGAAGGAGGTAGCTCCTTCGTGAAGCATGCCACCCCAGTACGCCTTGATTTCCTTGAGCACGTCATCATGCATGCCCAATTGACAAAGGGCTGCAAGTTCGTAGAAACGCATGTAAGGTGTCGTAATGGCTGGAATCTCGGGATTCTGAAGCACATGGCGAAGAATCTCATGCTGGCGTGTTTCGTCGGCAAAACCATAAAGGATGGCAAACGTGCTGGCGAACTTGTTGACTTGAGGATTTAATTCTAGATTTCCTAGATTATCTAGAGATTCTAAATATTCTTTAGGGGTGGTGGGCTCTAATGCATGGAGATAGGCGTGATCGGCGGGACTCCAAAAAGTATCATCAATCTTTTTCTTGAGTCTTTCAGCCATTGCACCATAATTGACATTCGGATAGGAGAGGTGGAGATTGCTTAGGTGCAGATCGCTGAGTGGACCGACGAGATCCTTGCAGAGTTGCATGGTTTCGAGACTCTTGCAGAAAAGGATCTGCTCGAAACAAACGATGCCGCGCTTGTGCATCGGGAAATCGACCCAATCGATGAAGACCCAGTCGTCGGGTTGTCCGATGGCCCATCCTTCGTGCAGTCGTCCCAGACAATAGTCCATGAGGGTGAGCATACGCGGATACATCTCGACGACGAAGTCGCGGTCACCGGTATATTGATAGTAATCATACACCGACTTGAACCAGTAGAAGGTATAGTCGAGGATGGTGTTGACATGTGATGAGACAGGATCCTTGCCGCGGAGCTGGCGGATGGTACGCTTCACGGTTTCGCTGTCGAAGCGCAGATAATAGTTCATCAGATAGGATTGGATGGCGTCTCCCGACCATGTCCATCGGTCACGCTTGATGCCGTCCATCATGAACTCGCGTGTAGTGAGGTCCATGGTGTAGGCGCCGACTTGCCAGATGCGGTTCAATTCTTCGTCGGAGCATTCGAATGAACCACTGCCCAAAGGATCTTGCGGCAGGTATTCATACTCCATGCTGATGCTTTCGACGGTCATTCCTTTGGGAAGTACGACTTGCACGAAACGAAAAGCTTTCGATTCGGGAACAACGAAGCGTGGCCCTTCTTCGACCTCAAGCTTGTCAAGTGTCTCGCAGTATTCCTTGTCAAGCGCCTCGGCTTTGCTCTCGCCGTAATATAGTTCAACAATGCCATGTCCTTTAATGCCATTCAACACAATATAACCCATCGTCTCCTTGCCGAAATCGACGAGGAGGGTTGTGTTTTTTTCTTCCGATTGTTCATCTGATGATTGGTGTGTCAAGACATGGGTGGCGACAGCTTGCCACTCTTCGCGAGCCAGTTGGAAGAGTGACGGACGATTGGAAGGTGTATTGAAATTCCAGAAGCCAGGGGTCAAATAGATGCCCGAGCCATGGGCCACTCCGTTCTCGTCAATCCATATCTTATCTTCATGTGTAACGCGCCAAGTGGCATCAGTGTGGACTGTCTCTCCTTCGATAAAGAGGGCTGGAGGAGTAGTTTGGTTATGAACCTTGATGTTGAGTTTGTGCCTTCCTGCTGGGACTAACCACTCTTTGGGTTCACCGTACTGCAGTTTGCCATCGAACATGAAGTTGTAGCGCCCCTCGGCATAGATGCGTATGTTTTCGGGTTGTTCCAAGTCATATTCGCGACTGAACTCAACAGTTGCCCAATGGCTGTCTTGCTTCCAGAAAGGCGGGAACATGGCGCCACGTTCGGTGCGTCGGTTGTTGAAGCGGTTGCCGAGCCAGATTTCAAAGTCGGCGGGATACCAAATCCATGTCATTTTATTCTTTGCGGGGTTTTCGAGTTTGGATATGTGGACGAATGCTTTTTATTTCGTCGAGGCTCATCGATGGAACGGGAGTGTCCTCCTCGAGAAACCAATATTTGCAACCGGCATTCTCGAGGATAGAGTCGCCAGCCATTGGTCCATTGTTCAACCAGGTGTTGCCAGGACCATTGGCGTTCTGCAAAAACTTTTCGGAAGGGCACCAGTTGTCCTGCACAGTGATGAACGAAGAGCCCTCGTCGGTATAAAGATAGAACCAATGGTTGGGATCATGCACGTAGGATGGATGGTAGATGCTGTCAATCACGTTTTCGGTGATATAGGTCTTGGGCTGGGCACTAAGTGTATAGATGCCTGCCACGTCGTACATGTGTCGGGCATATTGGGTAATACGGTTGCGATAGACTTCGTTGCCGCTCATACAGTTGAGCGACTGCGTCCATCCCCATCCCAAAGAGATACCCGTGTAAGGCACGTTTCGGATGGTGTTGTAGGCAATCAGCGCATCGGTGACCCATCCGGCAGAAATGGCGGGAGTACCCCAATCTTCAAGTCCGGTGTTCTCTATCAAGTTGTTGGCGATGATGAGGCCACGGCAAAGCTGGCGGGGATCTTGTAGCAAATAAGGCAGATGTCCTTCGAAGGATTCCGGACTGAATGAACCTGCCACAATGGCAGCACCTCCTATATAATAAAAAGAACAATTAGCCACGATGCAGTCCAACGTGCCTTCCTCGAAGTCGAGGCCCGTGGATGCCGTCTCCGAGAAGGTGCATCGGTCAAATACGATTCGTTGGGCATTGTGTACGCGAACTGCGGCAGCAGGACGACCGCAGTAGGCTTGGTTGTCGAGCTTGTGGTTGCGGTCGGGCCTGACGATGGCAGGACGCAGCTTGTAACCTTCGGTAAGATACATGCCTGCCTGTAACGGCACATGGCCGTGAGTTGAGGGTCTCATCCAAGTGGAGCCCGAGAAAGACATGTTATGTATTTGAACGTCGTGAACAGGGCGTTCGGGCGTGCCTTCGATGATAAGGATATTCTCGAGCGCAGGCACATGAGGATGCAGAAGGTAAAACCACTCGGGATCTAGCATCCAGCTTGCTTCTTCTTTATTGCGGGGATAGTAGTACAGCTTGTGCAAACCGATGTCGTGGAACCATTCTCCAGGCTCATCCAGCAAGGCCATGTGATTGGTGAGATAGAATGGGGAGGCATGTTCTCCGGTGAAGGGGAAGGGCCAGGGATGTTCCCAGAAGACGTCCGCCTCAGGCTCATGGAACTGAATGGCAGCAGAGTCTCCCTGTATTTTTATTGTCTTGATGCGCAGATTATTGGTACACCACATCGTATGCAACACCATCTCGGTATGACCAACGCCCTGATGTGCAATCTTACGGATGGCTGGTGTGGCAGGAACATAGAGGATGCGTTGCTTTTTGTCGAGACTCAGGATGCGTGACATCTTTTCGTACCCATCCTTCTCGGGGTCCACTTCCACGGGGACATCCTGAGCCCGTATAGCTTTCAAGGGACTATAGAACTGGCGGAAATCGATGGGATAGCCATTCCATTCGGGCACCTCGGATACAAGAAGGTTGCCCTGTCGTTTCCAATTCAGAATAGGCATGGCACCGTTCAATTCGTTCCATACGTCCCCCATTTCACCACGAATGATGAGTGGCGCTTCGGGTGTGCCACTGTCTTCAGGCCTGATACGGATAGGCTCGCTGAGGAAACTGAGGTCGGGATGGTCGATGACGATAGCCCCCTCGTTCCATCCTGCTCGCCGTTTCTGTCGAGCTATGCGAAGTGCTTGCTGGAGAGTGGCAAGTGGTTCTTTAATTGTTCCCGAACAGGTGTCATTGCCGGCTGTTGACACATAGATACAAAAATCCTCAGCCCAGCCTTTGACAAAGGATAGGTTGAGGATGATGATTGCAATAACGATGGGCGATATCTTCATCTTGTAATTGTTTGGTCCCATCCATTGCCAAAGACGGCTGGAAATCAGCGCTTGTCGGGCACGCCGTACTGATTCCACTGCTCTTGGTCGAACATCAGTTTGATGGCATTTTTGCCATAGTACAAATCCCGTTTCAGGCCATTGAGTATTGTATGACACTTGGTGCGATGCTTCGAGAGTGCCTCCTCTTCAGCAGCAACAGCCTCACCTTCACGGGTCATTTCCTCACAAGCCTTTTCAAGACGCTCGATGACTGATAGGTCATAGCCTTTGGTTTCGAGATAGGAACGATTTTTCTTGAGTCCCTCGATGAGCATCTGAGCTTTCTCGATAGGGTCGCTGTAGATCTTGTTCATAGTGGTGTATTAATGAATTATTATATGTTAGAGCAATAAATGGTTTCATCAACGATTTTCCCATCTTGCGTATGGGACAAATGTGTGTGATTATTCGGTGCAAATATACGTATTTTTCGCCTAAGACCAAAATATATCATCTTAAAAAATCATAAAAACCCACAACGAAGCCTAAATAGTTGATTTATTTGGATGTCAGATTGAGCTGCTCCTGCTCATAACGGGTGAGCACTTGCTCAAGTTGTTTCATATTACGCGAATGCAGGACAGTCTGTGAAATGCCCATGTACTGGAAGACGTACATGAAATCAATCGAGACCTCCTTTTCGGTAAGGTATTTCAGCACGCGGCTCATCGAGCCAATGTGGTTGGGGACATTCATTGAATAGACATTTGTGAGTTGTGTGCGGAAGCCGACCTTTCTCAGCACCTCGTCCGCCTTGGTGGAATCATCGACGATGAGGCGCAATGTGCCTTGTGGCGGAGTGTCTTCAATGCTATACGAAAGGATATTGATGCGGTTGTCGGCCAAAGTCTGGAAAACCTGCCAGCTGGAACCGACGCGGTCTTCGATGCTGACGCTGACTTGCTTGATGATCATGCTGTGTAGTGTTTTTTGTTGGTTTTTCGCTGCAAAGATAATGGGTTTTTCCTAACAAAACAAAAAATCACATATTTTTTTGCGTTTGCCGATACAACTTTGAATAAAAAACATTATCTTTGCTCCGAAAAATAATTCTTAACCCTATTTTATGCGATGAAAAAGATTTTCCTTGCTTTGATTCTCTTGCTGACCAATCTTTGTGTGGTTATGGCACAGGAAGCCGCATTCGCCAAACCTGTTGCAACGGATGAGGCTCAGGCGTGGTTCAAGAAAGGCAAATGGAAGAATGGATTCAAGGTGAAGCCCTACGACCATATCAACGTGCAGACGTTCTATGAGCAGTATCAGAAGGCTCCCACTATGTGGGATTCTATCTTCGCCTGGCTCGCCAGTGTCGATCCTTTGAAGATGGAACCCAGCAATAATGCCATGCAGTGGAGCCATGCATACGTGAAGGTGCTGAACCAATCGTTGCGTACTCCTGAGAACTGCCAATGGGAGCAACATCGCCGCACTATCGACCTGCAGTGGGATGTGACGGGTTCGGAGCGTTACCATTTGACACATTCGCCCGAATGCCTTGAGCCGCGCAACGAATATAACGAGAAGAAGGATGTGCAGAATTTCGGTTGGGACAAGAAGAAGATTCCTACGGCCGAAGAGTGTCTTGTCATTGACTCCGATCCCAAGCATTTTTATCTCTTCTTCCCCGATGACATCCATCAGGCGACCGGCATCGGCAAACAGCCGTGTACTCCACGCAAGATTGTCATCAAGATCGACTACTTGTAATAATACTGAACGATGACACTTGAAGAATTCAACAACCGTGATGTCAACAATCAAGCCAGCTTGACCGCGGCCTTGGCATGGGCTTCCTATAAATATTATATTGAGAACGATCCGCCCATGTCGGACTACGAGTTCGATATGGAGTTCAAGCAGTTGCAGGCATTGGAGGCTGCTTCTGGAGTGGTTTTGCCCGACAGCCCAACCCAACGTGTCGGTTCGGACATACAGGGCTCCTTCGAGAAACATCGCCATGTCATTCCCATGCAGAGCATCGAAAATGTCTATAGTGATGAGGAACTGCAGGAATGGCTGCTCTCAACCAGCCAGAAGTTGAAGGCGGCCTTCCCTGACGATGAGATCTCGTTCACTTACGAACCCAAGTACGATGGCCTTTCGGTCTCTCTTGTCTATCGCGATGGGGAGCTTGTCGATGCGGTGACACGCGGCAATCAGATCGAGGGTGAATCGGTAATCGCAAATGTGCGCACCATTCGCAATGTGCCGCTGAAACTTTTGGTCAATGAGGCAACTAAGAATGCATCAAAAGCTGTCTTGAAAGAGCCCTCGTTGTTCGATGAATTGTTTGCCCAAGAGACGGACGATGCAGAAGTTCCGCTCCAACTGCCTTCCTACTTCGAGGTGCGAGGCGAAGTGTTGATGCCGCAAGGAGCCTTTGATCGACTGAATGCCGAGAAGGAGAAGAACGGGGAACGTCCGTTCGCTAACAAACGCAATGCAGCCAGCGGTTCGCTCAAGCAACTCGACCCGAAGGTGACAGCTCGGCGAGGACTTGTCGTGAATGCTTACGCGGCTTATTCGACCGACGAAACCTTCCAACGCGATGTGTTGAGCAGTCAGGAGAAGACGCTCGAACTGCTCGGACGACTGGGTTTTGACTACTACAAGACCCCCGGACGTCAGGCTTTCAGCGACCTGAAGCAGCTCACCGATGCCATCAATGCGTTCAACGAGGTGCGTATTAGCCGTATGTTGCCTTACGATTGCGATGGCGTTGTCGTAAAGGTCAATGAGCGTAGGCACCAGGAATATCTTGGTCTAAATACTACGTTCCCCAACTGGTGCAAGGCACGCAAGTTCCCGCAGGAAGCGCAATCCTCGGTGATACGCGACGTGACTTTCCAGGTGGGTATGACGGGTCATATTACTCCGGTTGCCGAACTTGAACCAACGACCATCTCAGGCTCTGTCGTAGCACGTGCTACATTGAACAATGAGTCCTATATCCGCAGCCTTCACTTGGCCATCGGCTCGTATGTCTTTGTGCAGAAGGCTGGCGAGGTGATACCGCAGGTGACTGGCATCGATGCCCTGCGCAATGCAGCCGAGGAGGTGCAGCTCAAGGCAATCAAGTTCCCCACGTCATGTCCCTGTTGCGCGACCTCTCTCGTCAAGAAGGGCGAATATTGGATCTGTCCGAATCATCATTGTCGTGAACAGGCCATCCAGCGCCTTGAATATTGGTGTGGCAAGGATTGTGCGAACATCAAGGGCCTCGGTCCAAACGTCTTGGCAGACCTTTATGATAAGCTGAACATCGCTTCGGTCGATGACCTCTATCGTGTTTTTGTCAAGGAAGAACACTCTTGGGAGCCCGATGTCTTTTGTCCCAATTATCGTACGTTCATCCAGCAGCAGTTGGGCGAGGGTTATGCCGAGAAGTCGGTAGCTTTGATGTTCGATGGCATCGCACAAAGCATCGGCACCTTGACCCTCGACCGCATCATCGGAGGCCTTGGCATCGATGGCGTGGGCAAGATCACCGGCAAACTCCTTGCCGAACATTTCGGCTCATGGGAGAAGTTCCGTGCGGCAACTTTCGAAGAGCTGCTGCTCATCGATGGCATCGGCGAAATCATGGCCAGAAACATTCTAGAAGCCGACCTCAGCGACTACAGTTGCATCGACTCGCCCGACTATCAGTTCCAGCGCGACTATCAGGGTGCCGAGAAGCTTGGGAATGCGCTGGAGGGCATGACCGTGATTTTCACGGGCACGAGCTATCGCTTCAAGCGTGACGACATCAAGGCATTTTTCACCGGTCATGGTGCAAAGTATGTAGGCTCGGTGAGTGGCAAGGTAAACTATGTGGTGACAGGTGATGCTCCCGGACAAAACAAGCTTGATAAGGCTCGCCAACTCGGAGTGGAGATTATCTCCGAACGCGACTTCTATGAGAAATACAACCTATAATTAAGGTACTAACCGTATTATCTAATCAATTCTTTAATTCAACACTTTTATGGTAAATCGTTTTATTCTGAATGAACTTAGTTATTTTGGCGCTGGTGCTCGCAAGGAGTTGCCGGCAGTAGTTGCACGTCTTGGCTTCAAGAAAGCACTCGTTGTTACTGATAAAGGCCTGGTGAAGTTTGGTGTCTGCAAAATGGTGACTGACGTCATGGACGAGGCTGGTATCCCCTACGAAATATTTTCAGATGTCGTGCCCAATCCTACCGTTACCAACGTAAAGAATGGTGTGAAGGCATTTGCCGACGCTAAGGCCGACTTTATGGTAGCTATCGGTGGCGGTTCATCGATGGATACTGCCAAGGGCATAGGCATCGTGACCAACAATCCCGAGTTCAGCGATGTCATCAGCCTCGAAGGTGTGGCTCCCACCAAGCACAAGAGTGTGCCCGTGATCTGTTTCCCCACCACTGCCGGTACAGCTGCCGAGACAACCATCAACTACGTCATCATCGACGAGGAGGCCCACAAGAAGATGGTTTGTGTCGATCCCAACGACATCCCCTGCTGCTCTATCGTTGATGCCGAGCTGATGTACTCTCTCCCCAAGGCCACTACAGCCGCTACGGGTCTCGATGCCCTGACCCACGCTATCGAAGGCTATATCACCAAGGCTGCTTGGGAACTCAGCGACATGTTCGAGATCGAGGCCATTCGTCTCATCAACAAGTACCTGCGTCTGGCAGTCTTCGATCCGGAGAATCCTAAGGGACGCGAAGGCATGGCTCTCGCACAGTATGTGGCTGGCATGGCATTCTCGAATGTAGGTCTCGGTGTTGTTCACGGCATGGCTCATCCGATGGGTTCTCTGCACAATATTCCTCATGGTGTAGCCAATGCTATCCTGCTGCCTACCGTCATGGAGTTCAATGCTCCCGTTTGTCGCGAGAAGTATGTCGAGATTGCCAAGGCAATGGGCGCTTACAAGAAGGGCATGACACAGATCGAGGCTGCACAGGCTGCTTGCGATGCTGTGCGTGCGCTGGCTATCGAAGTGGGTATTCCACAGCACCTCAGCGAGATCGGCATCTACGAGAAGGACATCGATGCCCTGGCCGACCAGGCTATTGCTGACGTCTGCACACCTGGAAATCCGCGCAAGGTGACCCGCGACGACATTGTTGCTCTCTATAAGAAGATCTTGTAAGAGGGGCCTTTTCAAATAATAATCGGGGGCTTTCCACTTCTCTTGTGGAAAGCCCCCGAAATCGTGTTTTATCCTTTACGCAGGCTTTCGATCAGGCGGTTGTCAGCCTCCACCTGTTCCTTTTGCCTCATCTGTTGTATCGTTTCGATCATCTCAACGCATTGCTTCTTCAGCTCATCCAGATTTTGGATATGTTTCTCAGTCACCGAAGGAGGAACAGCGGCGTCGGGTTCGGTATTGAGCATCTCTCCTCGACCCACGATGAGCCAGTTGGCATTGAGTTGAGGATAAGCGTTGAGGATAGCTTCGAGAGTAGATGTCGTGAGTCCCCGCTGGTTGGTAAACGCATTGATGAGGAGCCCCTTGCACAGTCCCGAATCCTTGTTGACCTGATAGGCCGTGAGTTTCTCGTGTTCCATGAACTGCTGCAGCCTGACGAGTATAGGAGGTGTTTCGGTCGTTTCCTTCTTGGTTTTCATATTTCCAGTTTCAAATATGTGCGGTCATCGTTGCTCTTGTTTCCTGGTCGCACACCTTTGGTGGCGAGCAAGGGTCCGATGCAAAGTGGGTCTTCCTGCAGCATGCGGTGGAGAATCTTCTCCGATTCCTCAAGGTTCTGCATCAATACAGGATAACCGTCGGTGGCGAGGACGAGTTGATGCACCTCTGCAGGGAGTGGGAATACTTTGATGAAATGTCTTGGAATGGGTTCTCCATCCAGCATAGTGTAGTTGAAGCGGTTCGGCGTTTTGGCATTCTGATAGCGCACCTGGTGGGTGATGATGTGTTGGATGATGCGCCTTCCGGGATCGTCAGCTGCTATCTCTTCCGCAGTCATACAGCCTCGGTTCAGATAGCTTAGTATGATGTCTCGCCTCCATTCCGAAAGCACTTTGTCGATGTACTTGGTGTTCGTCATCGTGCGAAAAGAGTTCTCTCCATCGATGTAACCAAATTGACAATCTCCGATCATCCACACTTCGCGCCGTGATTCGGAATAGATGACCATCGAAGCGATTGGCCGATTGGAGGGCGACACATTGTCTTGGTGCAGAGCCTTGGTCAATCTTGTAGTACAGTCTTCTGCATCAATGTCAAGTGGTAGGGTGCGTACAGCATCACTCAGCAACCGTGCTGCAAGGTGTCCTGGCGTCTCTCCTCCCGGATAGCGGAAGGTCGTCTTGGGTGTCGCTCCGTCAATGACTGCTGCATAAGACGCAGTCACCACTACAGCATCTTCCGATGGGGTAGTGGTGGACTTTCCTTCGGTATATTGCTCAATGATTTTCATTGGCCTTCCTGAACCTTGTTCTTCGAACTCGGAAACTTATTTCTGCACGGGCTCGCCCAACGATTCGGCGATGACGCGCTGTGATTCGTGAAGCAGACGATCCACGCCAGCATCGGTGCCTTCCTTGCGAGAAACGGGTTCGAGAGGTTGGTGGATGGTGAGCTTCAGATGATGCGGATGAATGAGCCACGACCCTTTCTGCAGCACCTTGTAGGGCCCTTCGATGGTGATGGGCACCACGGGCACTTTAAGCATGGCAGCCAGGGTAAATGCTCCTTTCTTGAAGGTTCCGAGATGTCCATCATTCGAACGTGTGCCTTCGGGGAAGATGATGAGCGAGTGTCCTTCCTTCAGCGTGGCCAAGGCCTGACGTATGGTATGCATCATGCCTGTAGTCCCATGCGAATCGACGAAGATATGCCCGGCCCGTTCGCAAGCTGTGCCTACGAAGATGATCTTGCGGAGTCCCTTGCGAAGCATCCAACGGAAGTCATGTCCCAGAAAACCAAAGAGGAGGAAGATGTCGAACGCGCCCTGATGGTTGGCCACAAAGACGTACTCGGTGTCCTTGTTGATGTTCTCGCGACCTTCGACTGTCACTGGACATAGCGACAACCTGATGATACATCGTGCCCAGATGACACCTGGCCAATAACCCCAGAAATTACGGTTTCCTAGCCAGCATCCCAGGATAGTGGCGATTGAGGCTAAAATGGATAGAATGATCAAAAGTGGCACAAAGACCAGCCATTGATAAATGAAATACAATATCTTCATATAAAGTTTTTGGCTCAGGATTGAGCCGCCATTTTTGTCAATAATTTGCTGAAAAAATCGCTGTTTTTAGTATTTTCGGGGCAAATATATGCTTTTTTTCGTTAAAACAAGCATTTTTTTCAGTTTTTTTGACCAACATATTGTTTTTTTTTGTTACTTTGCCCCAAAATATAAGTCGAAAATACATTTTAAAAACACAAAACAATACATTATGAGAGCTCTTAAGCAGTATGGAGGTTCAATCCTCATCCTTATCGTTGTCGTAGTTCTGGCTATCAGTTTCTATACTGAAGCCCTTCAGGATGCTAGTCTTAATACCGTTATTCTTGCCGTTTGCTTTGTACTTGTTGTTGCTGGTGTTCTTTTGAACATCTTTGGCGGCAAGTCAGCTGACAAGATTGGTGGCGGCAAGTGATCAGGTATCCGACTGCTGCAACAATTTACAACGAACAACACGCAGAACGCGCAGAGGCGTGAGTCTTTGCGCGTTTTTGTAAACACAAAATGCCATTAGTCCCTATTATGGGGTTATAGTAAGTTAAAAGACCCCTTAGGATTTGCAACCTGACTGAAAAATCACTATCTTTGCGCCCACATTTTAATTATATATTATTTTTGAGCAGCAGGTTGTCTATCATTTCAAGTGTGATTTATATGTATATCAATAAGAGATCGGTTCTACTTATTATTTTCATGTTGGTTGTTGCGATGCCATCTTTCGCTCAACGATTCACAAAAAAGGAACAGGCTAAACGTGAAGCGCGTGCCATCAACTACTTTTATGGAAACTCCTTCACCGTGTCGGCTGGATATGTTCACAGCTGGTTGGCACGCGACCGTTTTACTGAGTCAAGCTTTGGTCGTACAGGAGCCTATCAGAACACTCGTGATTCCTACGCTTTCAGTTTCTCATGGGACTATAACAAGAAAAAGCACCACGGCTTCCGCGTGAGCGCAGGTTATGCGCAGTTTGGAGGCGAGAAGATCTTTTACAATGACCTCGGTCTTGGTTATGGCCGTCAGATACGTCACGATCTAACCGAACAGATTCACCTCAACGAGGTAATGGTCGTTGGTAAGTATCGCTACTTCATTCCCTTGACGTACAAGAGCCGCATCTCGCTCGATGCAGGTGCCTTCGCTTCACGCATCGTCGGTTCGTACGGCGATGCCGAGCATTGGGACTTCGGACCCTTGGTCGGAATAGGATACGATTGGCGTCATCTTTCCCTTGGTGTTGATTACATCCCCGGTGTCTGGTACGATGTCATCGATGGCAGTACGGCTAGGGTGAGCGCACTTATGTTCAACGTGGGATTCCATTTCTGGAAATAAGCGACTTTTTTAACTACCCATTAATAACCCTTTTATTCCCTTTTTTACTCCACTATTATTCAACAAATGGAATTTTCATTCAGTCCACTGACGGCTGTCTCGCCTATCGATGGACGTTATCATTCCAAGACGGAGGTTTTGAGCAATTATTTCTCCGAATTTGCACTTATCAAGTATCGCGTTCGTGTCGAAGTCGAATACTTCATTGCACTCTGCGAACTTCCTTTGCCTCAATTGGCCGACGTCGATCGCAGTATTTTTGATCGTCTTCGCGATATCTATCGTAACTTTACTCCTGCTGAGGCACAACGTGTGAAGGACATCGAGAAGGTGACCAATCACGATGTGAAAGCTGTAGAATATCTCCTCAAAGAGGAGTTCGACCGCCTCGGCCTTGAGAAGTACAAGGAGTTTATCCATTTCGGTCTCACCAGCCAGGACATCAACAACACTTCGGTGCCCATGTCGATCAAGGAGGCCATCTACGATGTCTATATCCCCGCCCTTCAGGAGGTCATCGATATCCTTGCTCGCTATGCCGAGGACTGGAAGGACATCCCCATGCTTGCTCGCACGCACGGACAACCTGCTTCTCCCACTCGTCTTGGCAAGGAGGTGATGGTTTTTGTCTATCGTCTGAACCAGCAACTCGAGAATCTTCGTCAGGTGAAGATCAGCGGCAAGTTCGGTGGCGCTACTGGCAACTTCAACGCCCATCACATTGCTTATCCCGATCGTGACTGGCGCGCCTTCGGCAACCGTTTCCTCAGTGAGCGTCTGGGTATCGAACGTGAGGAGTGGACCACACAGATTTCCAATTACGACAATCTTGCAGCCCTTTTCGATGCCATGCGTCGCATCAACGTGGTCCTTCTCGACCTCGACCGCGATTTCTGGCAGTACATCTCGATGGAGTATTTCAAGCAGCAGATCAAGGCCGGTGAGGTTGGCTCCAGCGCTATGCCTCATAAGGTCAATCCCATCGACTACGAGAATTCGGAAGGCAACCTTGGCATTGCCAATGCCATCCTTGAGCATCTTGCCAACAAGTTGCCCGTAAGTCGATTGCAGCGAGACCTTACCGACTCGACAGTCCTGCGAAACGTGGGTGTCCCCATGGGACATACCCTTATTGCCCTGGCTTCCACCAGAAAGGGACTCGGTAAACTGTTGCTCAACGAGACCGCCATCCGTCGTGACCTCGACAATGCTTGGGCCGTTGTGGCCGAAGGCATTCAGACCATCCTTCGTCGCGAAGGTTATCCAAAGCCCTATGAAACTCTAAAGGCTTTGACCCGTGTGAATACGGGTATGAACGAACAAACCATTGCTAATTTTATAGAATCATTAAACGTATCGGAGTCAGTGAAAGCAGAGTTGCATGCGCTTTCTCCATCTAACTACACAGGAATTTAATTATGGAAGAAAATCAGAATCCACAGGCAAACACCCCACAAGAGGGTAATGCAAATCCCGAAGGTGCAGCACAGGCACCAAAGCGTCGTCCACGTATCGGCGAGAGCCGCTTCGGCAACGCAGCAACCTTTGATCCACAGTCACGTAATTCTTATCAGCGCGGTGGCGCCAACGATTATAGCGGTTATGGTCGTGCAGGCGGCTACCAGCGTGGAGGCGGCTATCAGCGCGGTGGCGGATATCAGCGTGGAGGCGGCTACCAGCGTCCCATGCAGGAAACCGACGGCTATCAGCGCCCACAGGAAAATGAGGGCGGCTATCAGCAGGGCGCTTACCAGCGTCCACAGGGTGGTTATCAGGGCTATCAGCGCCCACAGCGTCCACAGGGCGGCTATCGTCGCTACAACCAGGAAGGCGAACAAGGCGGTTATCAGAGCTACCAGCGTCCGCAGCGCCCCAACAACGGTTATACTCGCTACAACGAGAACCAAGGATATCAGCAGCCACAAGGTGAGCCACAGGAAGGCAAGGCCCCACAGGATACTCAGCAACCCCAGGAGGGAGGCTATATGCAGTCATATCAGCCACAGGGTGGCTACCAGCCACGCGGTTATCAGCGTCCCCAGCAGGGCGGTTATGGCCGTCCACAAGGTGGCTACGGTCGTCCTCAGCAGGGCGGTTATGGCCGTCAGCAGGGTGCCTATGGTCGTCCTCAGCAAGGCGGTTATGGCCGTCCGGGTGCCTATGGTCGTCCTCAGCAGGGTGGCTACGGCCGTCCACAGCAGGGCGCTTACGGTCGTCCCCAGAAGCAGAAACCCAATCGCAAGCATCAGGGCTACAATCCTCATCGTCCAGTAGAGTACGTCGAGGCTATTGTCGATCCAAACGAGGAACTGCGTCTCAACAAGTACCTCGCCAATGCAGGTGTCTGCTCGCGTCGTGAGGCTGACGAGCACATCGCAGCTGGTGCCGTCAAGGTAAATGGTGTAGTCGTTACCGAACTTGGTACCAAGGTGACCCGCAAGGATCAGGTGACCTTCAACGACCAGCCGGTAAGCCTGGAGCGCAAGGTATATGTTCTTCTTAACAAGCCGAAGGACACTGTCACCACCAGCGATGACCCACAGGGCCGTCAGACCGTCATGGATCTCGTCCGTAATGCAAGCCGCGAGCGCATCTATCCCGTTGGTCGTCTCGACCGCAATACCACAGGTGTATTGCTCCTCACCAATGACGGTGACCTCGCTTCGAAGCTCACGCATCCCAAGTACATCAAGAAGAAGATCTACCACGTATGGCTCGACAAGGATGTGGCCGAGACCGACCTCGCCCGCATTGCAGCAGGCATCGAGCTTGACGATGGTCCCATCCACGCCGATGCTATTGCCTACGCCAACGAGGAGGACAAGAACCAGGTGGGCATCGAGATCCACTCGGGCAAGAATCGTATCGTTCGCCGTATCTTCGAGCATCTCGGCTATCGTGTAGTGAAGCTCGACCGTGTTTACTTTGCAGGTCTTACCAAGAAGAATCTGCCACGCGGCCGTTGGCGTCATCTAACCCAGCAGGAGGTCAGCATGCTCAAGATGGGTGCTTTCGAATAATTATCACTGAAGGGCATTGAAAAGTGCCCTTCTACTACATTTATTTAACAATGAAAAGAGAAATCATAAAAGGCCTATTGAAGTCAGAGGTCCTCGATCGCGAAGTCACCGTGTGCGGATGGGTACGTTCGATGCGTGGCAACAAGGTCGTTAAGTTCATTGCTCTCAACGACGGCTCATGCGTGTCGGGCGTGCAGGTTGTAGCCGACGTTGCCAAGTTCGATGATGCCCTCTTCAAGCGCATCACTACGGGTGCATGTCTTAAGGTCGTTGGTCAACTTGTGGCCAGCCAGGGAGGCAACCAGAAGTGCGAGATTCAGGCCCGCGACATCGAAGTGCTCGGTGATTGCGATCCCAATGAATATCCTTTGCAGAAGAAGGGCCACTCGATGGAGTTCTTGCGTGAGAAGGCACATCTGCGTCCCCGCACCAACCTCTTCGGTTGCATCCTCCGCATCCGTCACAACATGGCCATCGCCATTCATCAGTATTTCCATGAGCATGGCTTCTATTACTTCCACTCTCCGCTCATCACGGCCAGCGACTGCGAAGGCGCCGGTCAGATGTTCCAGGTGACCACCAAGAACCTTTATGACCTCAAGAAGGACGAGAACGGTTCCATCATCTACGATGACGACTTCTTCGGCAAGATGACCTCACTTACCGTTTCTGGTCAGCTCGAAGGCGAGTTGGGCGCCACTGCATTGGGACAGATCTACACCTTCGGTCCTACTTTCCGTGCCGAGAACTCCAATACGCCGCGCCATTTGGCAGAGTTCTGGATGATTGAGCCCGAAGTGGCCTTCTACGACATGGATGACCTGATGGCTCTCGAAGAGGACTTCATCAAGCATTGCGTGCGCTGGGCACTCGACAACTGCCGCGAGGAGCTCGAGTTCCTCAACAAGCTCATCGACCCTACGCTCATCGAGCGTCTCGAAGGTGTGTTGAAGGACAGTTTCGTACATCTGCCTTACACCAAGGGCATCGAGATTCTGCAGCAGGCCATAAAGGATGGTCGCAAGTTCGAGTTCCCATGCAACTGGGGCGATGACCTCGCTTCCGAGCACGAGCGTTTCCTCGTCGAGGAGTACTTCAAGAAGCCCGTCATCATGACCAACTATCCGAAGAAGATCAAGTCGTTCTACATGAAGATTGATGACAAGCGTCCTGTCTTCAACGGCGAGGAGATGGAGGAGACCGTTCAGGGTACCGACGTCCTCTTCCCGCAGATCGGCGAGATCATCGGTGGTTCGGTACGTGAGGAGAACTACGACAAGCTCATGAACGAGATCACGACGCGTCACATCCCGATGAAGGACATGTGGTGGTATCTCGACACCCGTCGCTTCGGTTCCTGCCCACACGCAGGCTTCGGCCTCGGCTTCGAGCGTCTCATCCTTTTCGTCACCGGCATGCAGAACATCCGCGACGTCATCCCGTTCCCCCGCACTCCCAAGTCGGCTGAGTTTTAAAGAGTCGATAAGACAATAAACAATACAGGCTGCAAGCGTTTTTGCTCGCAGCCTGTATTAATATTATATCCTGTATTAATATTATATAATGTATATCGCTTAGTTGGCGACCACATTGACGATCTTCTTTGGGACGAAGATGAACTTGCGGATGGTCTTGCCGGCAATCCACTTCTGGGCATCGGGGTGGGCGAGGACTGCGGCCTGCACCTCGTCGGCGTTGGCATCGGCGGGGAAGTCAATGGTGAAGCGCATCTTGCCACCAATTTGTACGGGGTACTTGATGGTGCTCTCGACGAGATACTTCTCCTCGCACTTGGGCCACTGGGCATCACACACCGTGGTGGTGTTGCCGAGCTGGTGCCACAGCTCCTCAGCGATGTGTGGAGCGAATGGAGCGATGAGAACAACGAGCTGCTGGAGGATGGCTCGACTGCCGCACTTCTGCTGGGTGAGCTCGTTCACAGCTACCATGAAAGCCGAGATGGCGGTGTTATACGAGAACTGCTCGATGTCGCCCGTCACCTTCTTGATCAGCTTGTGCAGCGACTTGAGGTTGTCGGCTGTCGGCTCCTGCTCGGTCACATCCTGGAAGAGGTTCCAGAACTTCTTGAGGAAGCGGAATGCACCGTCGATGCCTGCGGTATCCCAAGGCTTCGACTGTTCGATGGGGCCGAGGAACATCTCGTAAAGTCGCAGCGTGTCGGCACCGTATTTCTCGCAGATGTCATCGGGATTAACCACGTTGTACTTCGACTTCGACATCTTCTCGACGGCCGAGGTAGTAATGAACTTGCCATCGGCATTGCAGATCACCTCCACGTCCTTGAACTCGGGTGTCCACTGGTGGAACTTCTCGACATCCATCTCCAGTCCGTTGACGAAGTTCACATCCACGTGGATGGGGTCGGTCTCACCATACTGTGCTGCGATGTCGGCGCTGACGTACTTTTGTGTACCCTTTACGCGCAGCGCAAAACGGCTGCTGCCCTGTATCATACCCTGGTTGATGAGCTTCTTGAAGGGCTCCTCGCTCTTCACGATGCCCCAGTCCTTGAGGAACTTGTTCCAGAAGCGGCTGTAGATGAGGTGCCCTGTGGCGTGCTCCGAACCACCAAGGTAGAGATCGACGTTGTCCCAATACTCGTTGGCCTCGCGGCTGACGAGTGCCTCGTCGTTGTGCGGGTCGGTGTAGCGGGTATAGTAGGCCGACGAACCTGCAAAGCCTGGCATGGTGCAGAGTTCGAGCGGGAAGACGGTCTTGTTGTCGATCAACGCCTTATCAACTACTTTCTTGTTGGCTTCGTCCCATGCCCAGATCTGTGCGTTGCCGAGCGGCGGTTCGCCCGTCGAGGTGGGTTTGAAGTCCTTCACTTCTGGCAGCTGGAGTGGCAGGCACTCTTCGGGCAGCACGTAAGGCATGCCGTCCTTGTAGTAGATGGGGAACGGCTCGCCCCAATAGCGCTGGCGGCTGAAGATGGCGTCGCGTAGGCGGTAATTCACCTTTACGCGTCCCAGTCCCTTGCGGGTGACATACTGCTTCATGGCCTCGATAGAGTCCTTGACGCAGAGGCCGTCGAGGCTGAGTTCGGCGTTCGACGAGTTCTTCATGATGCCTTCCTTGGCATCGAACGAACCTTCGTTGAGGTCGTAATCGCCCTCGATGAGCGGGATGATGGGTAGGTTGAAGTGCTTGGCAAAGGCCCAGTCGCGCGAGTCGTGGGCAGGCACAGCCATGATGGCACCGGTGCCGTAGCCTGCGAGCACATATTCTGCAATCCAGATGGGTATCTCGTCACCCGTGATGGGATTGATAGCGTAGGCTCCGCTGAAGACGCCTGTCACCTCGTGTCCGGCCTGACGCTCCAGCTCGGTCTTGTGCTTGCACTTGTCGAGGTATGCCTCCACTTCGGCTTTACGGTCGGAGGTGGTTACCATCTGCACATATTCGCTTTCTGGAGCAAGTACCATGAAGGTGACGCCAAACATCGTGTCGGCGCGGGTGGTGAAGATGGTGAACTCAAGGGGCTTACCGTCAGCTGTCAGCGTCTGCGGGTTATCGTTGGGCACTACTTTGAACTGTGCCTCGGTGCCTTCGGAACGTCCGATCCAGTTGCGCTGTGTCTCCTTCAGGGCGTAGGTCCAGTCGATGGTCTCCAGACCGTCGAGCAGCCGCTGTGCGTAAGCTGAAACACGGAGGCACCATTGGCGCATGAGTTTCTGCTCGACTGGATAGCCGCCGCGCTCACTCACGCCGTTGACAACCTCATCGTTGGCCAGCACGGTACCCAAAGCGGGACACCAGTTCACCATCGTCTCACCCAGATAGGCGATGCGGTAGTTCATCAGCGTCTGCTGCTTCTCCACCTCGCTCATGGCCTTCCAGGCTTCGGCTGAGAAGTTGAGCTCGGTGGTGCATGCGGCGTCAAGGCCCTTGCTTCCATTGGCTTCGAACCTTGCTACGAGATCGGCAATGGGCTTGGCCTTCTGTGCCTCGTTGTCGTAGTACGCCTCGAACATCTGTGCAAAGGCCCATTGTGTCCACTTGTAGTAACCTGGGTCGCAGGTGCGCACCTCGCGGTTCCAGTCGAAGCAGAAGCCGATGCGGTCGAGCTGCTCACGATAGCGTGCGATGTTCTTTTCGGTGGTGATGGCCGGGTGCTGTCCCGTTTGGATGGCATACTGTTCGGCCGGCAGTCCGTAGGCATCGTAACCCATTGGGTGCAGCACGTTGAAGCCACAAAGGCGCTTGTAACGCGAGAAGATGTCTGATGCAATGTAGCCCAAGGGATGACCTACGTGGAGACCAGCCCCCGATGGATAGGGGAACATGTCAAGCACATAGTACTTGGGCTTCTTGTGGTCAATTTCGACCTGGTAGGTCTTGTCCTTGACCCATTGAGCCTGCCAGCGCGGCTCGATTTCTCTGAAGTTGTATTCCATTATTGATTGTATTATGAATTATTGTCCTTGTTTCATTTCTCGCAAAAGCAGCTCCATCACCAGTTGGATGATGTGCTCGGCAACGCCGGCACGTAGGAGTTTCTGCTTGTCGCGGAGAATGCCATTATAAGCGTAAGTCGAGTCATCAACGTTTCTGAAGCGTTCGATAGCCAAAGGGATGTCCTCGTCCTGCAGCGCAATGTGTCCGCCCAGAATCCAATCGTCAGCTTCAGGCTCGGGTCGACTGAGCACCATGCGGATGAACTTCTCGGCTCGTGTGTGGTCATTAGTCAGGAAAAGGGCATTGGCCAGTTCGCGATGCACACGCAGTTGTCCTTCCTTCTTGATGTCGGCCTTGTAAAGTATCTCGATGGCTTCGTCGATGCGATTCTGACAGGTAAGACAGCGTCCCATTCGCATCAGCAGTGTCGGGTCGTCGGGAAAATGCTCGAGGGCCTCATGGAGCACCTGTCCCTCTATCTCGTATTCCTGTACTTCGTGATAGGCGTCGGCCAGATGTCGCAGAGTCCATTTGTTACCAGGGAAGAGGGTATTGCACTTGATGAGCGTCCGAAGGGCCTTACGGTTGTCGTTGCTGCTGCCGCTGTACGACATGGCATAGTAGAGTTTCTGCAAGGTCTCCTCGGTCACTTCATGTTTGAGCAATGTATTGTATGTGACGCAAGCTTCGTCCCAGCGTTCCTTGCGGAAAAGTAACTCGGCGGTTTTCTTCAGCTGGTCGGGATGGCTGATGCCGGCGCTGAGCCATTTGTTTTGGCTTAGGTCAAGGTTGCGATCAAAAAGTGGGTAACGCATTGCCTCACCCTTGGGGTGCATGTTGCAGTAGCGGAAGAGGTCGTGTAGGTAGTTGCGCATCACATAGAGAGGACTTGGTGGCAGTATCTCATCAAAATGCAAACCTTTACTTTCGAGTTTCTCGCCGATGGTCACCATAAGTTCCTTGTTGTAGGTATGCATGGTGACAAATGTACCATACTTTTCGGTGTTGCATTGGACTGCCGATGCCAACATCATGCGTGACCACGTCAGTGCCCTGGGGTTCTCCTCAAGGGCGGCCTTGATGAAGGGTTGGTTAAGGCTGAATGGTTCAAGCCAATGGTGACGAGAGTTTTCGCCGCTGAAGAACGAGATTTTCTTGACGTGCGAAAACACCGAAAAGGTGGTGTCGATGCCTTCGGCGATGACCTCAAAGAATTCACGGACGCGTTCATCTTCGTCGATTTCCTCATCTTCGCCATCCTGGTTCATAATCTGATGCATTTTCTTGCCGAAAGAAAAGGCCTCGCGACATTGCAGGAGGTCAATCTGGAGTTTGAAGAGCAGGTCGGAAGCACTCTCGCAGATGTACCGATATTGTTCACGCAGACGGGGCAGGTGCTCGATACGGTGTTCATGAATAAGTGCCACAAAGACCAGCGTGATCCAAGCCTGCATCTGCAGCTGCACGGGTTGGTCGTCGAGGGTATATGTGTAGAGGTCTTCCACCATACGGCCATCAAAGTTCTGTGTCAAATGCAGTGTGATAGCGGAAAGGAGGGTGGCTCGAACGTATTCGGGTATGTTGTCATCGAGGATGGCCTGATGCAAAGCCTTGCGTTCCTCCTTGGTCAGATGTCGGCTTTCGGCCACCTGCTCAAAGACGTGGTTGAGGCGGAGGTCGTTCTCGGGTTCGGCTTGTAGTTTTTCAAGAAGCTGGGTGACCGGCTCCTCCAAGGGAAGTATGGCAGGCTGTTCGGCATCATAAAGACTTTCGGCCAGCGTCCAAGCACGATCCATCAGGATGTTGTGTTGTTCCTGCAGCTTGGGGTCATGAGTGCCTTTCGACAGGAAGTCGAGCATGTGGCCGTAATCCTTCTGCAGCGTGTCGGCCTCTTCTCCTAAAGAGTACAGACGTGGCTCCATAACACAATACTTGCTGATCAACGTCAACGCATTTTGCAGTTGTCCGTTCACCAGCCGCCGTACTACCTTATCGTATGTCTTTGCCTGCTTGTTTTTGTCCGCCATTATGAAGTTTTAATAAAAATGCAGTAGGCTTATAAGCCGGGTTCTGTTCCTGTCTTGATGACAGGTGTCTGCCATTGATCTGAGTCCGCCATTACTGACGTACTTTAGCAATCTACCCCCTGGCTTGGACGGGCCGCCCTTCATGGACACAGTATCGTTGCCGACACGTGCCAACCACCAGTATACATGATCTTACAACCCATGGGACGTACAGCCACGCCTTGTTGCCAAGTGTGCGGTGAGCTCTTACCTCGCCTTTTCACCCTTACCCCTTGCGGGGCGGTTATTTTCTGTTACGTTACCTAAACGTCGCCGCCTACCGGCTGTTAACCGGCATGGAGCCCTGTGTAGCCCGGACTTTCCTCACGCGCGAGCGAGCGACAGACTGGCCTACTGCGTGCGCAAAGATACGCAAAATTATTTAAAATGAGTGTAAACGGAAATCAAAATTTTGATTCTTTGCGCCTTTTTTAATAGAAAATGTTAAAATTTCATCCCATTTTAACTTAATTCGCTTAAACTTGTGTATCTTTGCAGCGTCAAATTAGACGAAATTCAATTAACATATAACAAATAATATTGGTATTTTCAGTACAAAGGAATAATTATGAAAACAAGTAGTGTCTTAAAGCTCTTAGGAGCGATGGTTGTTGTGAGCGGAGTAACTGCAGCAGCTACATTTAAGGTAATGGAGGGCAGGATGGTTGGTAACCTTGCCCAAGAGAATAGTTCGATATCCCTTACACCCACGGGATTCTTCACCACTTCTACAGCTTCGGTGACCGACAATGACTTCACACGTGCTGCCGAGAAGACGGTCAATGCCGTGGTGGGTATCACCAACAAGCAGGTACGTCAGGCCCAGTCGTTTGGCGGCATGAATGATCCCTTCTTCGACTTCTTCTTCGGCCAGCGCGGCCCGCGCCAGCAGGAACCACAGTCGAGCGATCCCACGCCTGTGGGAGCCGGTTCGGGTGTCATCATCTCGAGCGACGGATACATTGTCACCAATAATCATGTGGTTGACAAGGCTGATGAACTGACTGTGACGCTCAACGACCGCCGTCAGTTCACCGCTACCCTCGTGGGCACCGACCCCACCACCGACATTGCCCTGCTCAAGATCGATGCCAAGGATCTTCCCACTATTCCGATGGGACAGAGTGATGCACTCAAGGTGGGAGAGTGGGTTCTTGCCGTCGGCAATCCCTTCAACCTCACCAGCACCGTGACAGCGGGTATCGTCAGCGCCAAGGCACGCAGCATCAGCGTGGGCAGCAGCAAGCTCGGCATCGAGAGTTTCATCCAGACCGATGCTGCCGTCAATCCTGGTAACTCGGGTGGTGCACTCGTCAATACGGCAGGTGAACTCGTCGGCATCAATACTGCCATCTATTCGCAGACGGGCAACTACGCCGGCTACTCTTTTGCTGTACCATCGAGCATCGTGAGCAAGGTGGTGACCGACCTGAAGCAGTATGGTACTGTGCAGCGCGCATTGCTCGGCATCATCGGTGGCGATGTGAATGCGGATGTTGTGGAACAAAAGGATTTGAAGGTCAATGAGGGTGTTTATGTTGATCAAGTGGCTGATGAAGGCGGCGCTGCCGAGGCAGGCATCAAGCCAGGAGATGTCATCACATCGGTCAACGGTACCACTATCAACACCATGGCTCAGCTCCAAGGAGAGATTGCTCGCTATCGTCCAGGCGATAAGGTCAAGGTTGTAGTTGATCGTAAGGGTGACAAGAAGAACTTCACCGTGACGCTGAAGAACACCAAGGGTAACACCGACGTGATTCAGACAAAGGGCATCGACAAGTTGGGTGCAACGTTCAAGAACCTCAGCGATGCCGAACTCATCCGCTACGGTGTGCGCACGGGCGTTCAGATCTCTAAACTCGAGACCAACGGTCTCTTCTATCGTGCCGGTCTTCGCGAGAAGATGGTCATCATCAAGATCAATGACCAGGCTGTGAAGAGTGACAAGGACATCGAGAACATCTTCAACCAGCTTACCACCAAGCGTTCGGCTGATCAAGATCCGGTGATGTTCATCGCCGCTGTGACTGCCCAAGGTCGTGTCGGCTACTTCGCTGTCGATCTTTCGAAGTAATTGCTCTTTGATATGATTTGGGGGCGTATCACAATTGCGTGATACGCCCCCAAATCTTTTCCAGATTGTCAGCCCTTATTCATACTTTTTCCGATAAGCCTGGCGGCAGGCGCCGAAGTTGAAGAAGACGCCTCTCACGTCTTCAGCATTGGGTTGCACTTTCAGATATTCGACGTTGTCGTTACACAGCGAATCAGACTCAATCTGCAAGCCAAGGCGGTTAAGCACTTCGTATTCATGTTCAAGGTTGATGACGTGGATGGCATCTTCCACGTCGGTGCCATCGCCGCTCGACACGATGGCGTCGAGCAGGGCATCCTGCTTGTTGTTCCAAAGCGTGTGGCTCACCGTGTCCTTCAGCTGGAGGTATGAGAATGCAAGTGTCGAGATGGCGAGCAGGTCGAAGGGATCGTCCTCCAGTGCCGATTGTGCCACCTTGATGGCCTCGGTGCAGGAAGTCTTGCTACCATTTGTGCTCACCAGTTCGCGTCGTACCTCGAAGAGTTTCTCTCTTTCCTTCTGATAGGGGACAAAGTCCTCCTGGAGGGTGTAGCCATAGTAGAGGCATCGATACTGCTCGAGGGTGAGCGTCGTATCGTTCTCCAAATAACGCTTCATGAGCAGTGGATAGTAGTTCGGGCTCTTGCTGTTCTGTATCGATGTGCGTATCTCGCGATAATTGGGCGCGACGACCTCTTGTGCCGACATGTGCCCTGCCAGCATGGTCAGCGCAATCGATGCAATTCCTATCTTGTTTAAAATATTCATCTTTATATTATTCTTCACGCAGTTCGGTATTACGTTATACCGGAATTCCGGTATTCTGGACCCAACAACCCCTTCGAACCTTTCTTAACCCCTCTTAACCCTTCGAACCTTTCTTAACCCCTCTTAACCCTTCGAACCTTTCTTAACCCCTCTTAACCCTTCGAACCTTTCTTAACCCCTCTTAACCCTTCGAACCTATTCAGAACGGCGCATCGCCCGGTTCTGGGGCGCCTATACCACTTGCTGGCGCTTCGAAGCCGTTGGGCTGTTGCGACATGTCGGGCGTTGGTTCATTGTCCAAGCGCGAAGACAGTTCATTGCCTCCACCGCTCCATGCAGTGAGGGTGGAGGAGATGCTCGAATCCTCGTCCATGTTTTGGAAACGCACGAACTCGCCGCGGAACTTCAGACGGATGTCTCCCACCGAACCGCTACGATGCTTGGCGATGATGATTTCGGCCACGCCGCGCAGATCGTTGCCTTTCTCGTCCTCGTAAATCTTGTAGTATTCCGGACGGTGGATAAAGCACACCATGTCGGCATCCTGTTCGATGGCGCCCGACTCACGGAGGTCGGCGAGCTGAGGTCGCTTGCCTTCGCCTTGACGAGTCTCGACACCACGGTTGAGCTGCGACAACGCAATAATCGGAATGTCGAGTTCCTTGGCCAGACCTTTCAGCGAACGTGAGATGGTGGAGACCTCCTGCTCGCGTGAGCCAAACTGCATGCCGGCGGCCGTCATCAGCTGCAGGTAGTCGATCATGATGACTTTGACACCATGTTCGCGCACTAATCGGCGTGCCTTGGTGCGCAGTTCGAAGACCGAAAGTCCTGGGGTGTCATCCACGTAGATGGGTGCTCCTTGCAACTGGGTGATGCGTGTGGTCAGTTTGGTCCACTCTTCGCTGGTCAGTCTTCCGCTCTTCACCTTCTCGCCTGAGATTTCGCAGACGTTTTGCAACAGACGGTTGACGAGCTGCAGGTTACTCATCTCCAAGCTGAACATACCCACGGGGATGTTGTAGTTCACTGCCATGTTCTTCACCATCGAGAGCACAAGTGCCGTCTTACCCATCGCAGGACGAGCGGCGATGATCACCAGGTCGGTGTTCTGCCAGCCCGAAGTGATCTTGTCGAGGTCATGGAAGCCCGAAGGCAGGCCCGACAAGCCGTCGTCGCGGTTCGAGGCCTGTTCGATCTTCTTGAGCGCATCCTGTATCACTGGGTCGATTTGGATGACGTCCTTCTTGATGTTGTGCTGCGAGAGTTGGAACAGTTCGCCTTCGGCAGTTTGCATCAATGCGTCGATGTCGGTTGTTTCGTCGAAGGCTTCCGTCTCGAGTTTGCCGGCATAGTTGATCAGCTGACGCGCCAGCGACTTCTGGGCGATGATCTTCGCATGATACTCGATGTTGGCTGCCGAGCCCACCTTGCCCGTCAGGGTGGCGATGTAGTAAGCGCCGCCCACTTCGTTGATCACGCCATTGCGCTGCAGGCGGTTGGTCACCGTCAGCATATCGATAGGCTCCTGGTTGAATGCCAGTTCCTGGATGGCGGCGAAAATCAGCTGGTGCTTGTGGTCGTAGAACGATTCGGGTTTGAGCAGGTCGGAGATGACCGAATAGGCATCCTTTTCGAGCATGAGGGCACCCAGCACAGCCTCCTCGACATCGATAGCCTGAGGCTGTACCTTACCCAGCGCAGGCTGTTGCGGAGCCTGAGCTCTTGAGGTGCGGCGGTTCGGAGTGGGTCCGCCGTTATTGTTGAAGTTGTTGGCAGGCATGGATTAGAGGTTTGCCAGGAGGCCCTTCTTGCGACGACGCATCTCGTTCTGGTTGGCAAGATCCTCATCAATAAGGATACGGCCGCAGTACTCGCAGGTGATGATCTTCTTGCGGAGCTTCACGTCGATCTGTCGCTGTGGGGTTACCTTGTTGAAGCAGCCCGAGCACGACTCGCGCTCGATGGGCACGATGGCCAGACCGTTGTGTGCCTTGCGATGAATACGCTGGAACATTGTCATCAGGTTCTTGTCGGTCATCGAGTTCTCGATCTTCTTGGCCTTCTCGCGCATCACCTCTTCCTCGTTACGGGTCTCGGCGATGATTTCGTCCAGTTCGCCCTTCTTGGTCTCCAGGTCACCACGACGCTCCTCCACTTCCTTGCGGCAGTTGGCTTCTCTCTCTTCAAATAGGGCAATCTGGTCGAGGTTCTCGCGAATACGCTTGTTTGCCAGCTCGATTTCCAGACCCTGGTACTCGATCTCCTTGGTCAGGAACTCATACTGTTTGTTGTTCTGCACGTCATCCTGCTGGCGGGTGTACTGGTCAATCAGCTGTTCAGCCTCGGAAATCTTCTCCTGCATATCCTGGATCTTGTGGTGGCAGGCTTCGATGTCCTCGCGGAACTTGTTGATACGGGCGTTCAGGTCTTCTACTTCGCGCTCCATGTCCTCCACTTCCTGGGGCAGTTCGCCGCGCAGGCCCTTGATACGGTCGATTTCCGATACATAAAGCTGCAACTTGTAAAGGTTGGCAAGCTTCTCTTCTACTGAAAGTTCTTTTTCAATCTTTGGCATAATAATATGAAATTAACAATTAACAATTAATAATTAACAATTTTGTTTTGGAACACAAAAAAGCCATATACCCGTCTTTTTTGGTCTAACCTATTGGTCATGACACGATTTTGTCATAACCCCTGGTCACCATTCCCATTCGGCCGAGTGAATCAGACCGCTTGGGCGGACGTTTATATAGCATCTTTTGTCTTTTAGCGGTTGCAAAGATAGGAAAAAAACGCCGAAATACCAAATTTTTTTGTCGTTTTATAGTTTTTTTTTGCAAATAACGAAAAAATCTCATAATTTTGCGTTTGGTATTTGACAAAACCTCATGTATCATCACTCAAGTCTCAAAACTCATAACTTAAAACTATAGTAATATGAAAAAACTTATCCTTTCCACCATCCTTTTTTCGATGGCAGTCACCAGCGTAATGGCAGAAGATGCTGCCGATGCCGATAAGCGTTGGACCAAGTCGGGCAATGCTAGCTTGCAATTCACCCAAGGCTATATCTCGAAGAACTGGTACAAGGGTGGCGTGTCAAGCTTTGCCTTACTCGGTACAGCCGATTACACCTTTAACTACAAGTATGAGAAATTCGCCTGGGATAATGCTATCGAGGCCAAGCTCGGTTTTGTGAACGCCAGCAGCCAGTACCGCACGTTCATCACCAACAACGACATTCTCAAGTGGACCTCCAAACTCGGTTATCAGGCCACCGAGCATTGGTACTACACCTTGCAAGGCATCGCTCAGACACAGTTCTGCACCGGCTGGCAGGAGGTAGGCGAAGATGTGGTCGAGGTTTCAAAGTTCCTTAACCCAGGTACCGTCAACATTTCTGTCGGTATGGACTGGAAGAAGGAGACCGAAAAGGTCAAGGCTTCGCTCTATATGTCGCCCTTCGGCTACAACCTCAAGTTTGTCAGCGACCCGCGTCGTCACTTTGATGCCGACGGCATCTGGCATGAGGGCCGCATCGATGGTACGCAGTTCGGTCTGCACCCTGGAGACTTCAACCTTTATGACTTCGGTGTTGGTGCCAAGGCTACCCTCGAGTACAAGGTCAGCAAGTATCTGACCTGGACCAGCCAGGCCACCTACTATTCTCCTCTCTGGAACTGTGGCAAGTACAAGGACAATGTTTATACCGAGGTCGATTGGGAGAACACCTTCGACATGCCACTCAACAAGTACTTCTCGACCAAGCTCTATACTCACCTTCGTTTCGACGACGCCGTAGGTCCTGCCAACAAGGGTGAAGGCTGGGGTTACTTCCAGTTCACTGAGCTCCTCAGCTTCGGTCTTTCATATAAGTGGTAAATAAATGAATCTCCACGATATCGCCTGCGCTATCGAGGCCATTGCGCCACGAGAACTGCAGGAATCCTACGACAACGCTGGCCTCCAATGCGGTGACCCCCGCATGGAGGTCAGTCGCGTCCTTACATGTCTCGACATCACCGAGGAAGTTATTGACGAGGCGCACCGTCGCGGCTGCCAGCTTGTGGTGAGCCATCATCCGCTGCTTTTTCATGGGCTGAAGGTCGTCAATCCCGAAAAGGACTATATCAGCCGTATCCTCATGGCCGCCATCCGTTATGGTATTGGCATCTACAGCGCTCACACCAACCTCGACAAGGCCGAGGGAGGCATCAACCACCGTCTGGCAGTTTTGCTAGAGCTCACCGACATACGTCCGATGTCGGAGTGCGGAGTCATCGGCACGTTGCCCCGTCCCATGGAGGTAAGCCAGTTGCTCCAGTTTATCTGTCAGCGTTTCACTCCCGCAGGCGTCAATGCTGCCGAAGCATGTCATCTGCAATGGAGCCGTGATTCCAAGGTCGGTACTGTCCATCGCCTTGCCCTCTGCGGAGGTTCAGGCAGCGACTTCATCGCCGAAGCCGAGGCATTGGGAGCCGAAGCTTTTCTCACGGGTGAGATACATTACCACAGTTGGTTCGGCCATCCCGACATCCTCCTTATTGAGGCCGGACATTTCGAGACCGAACAGATTGCTCCCGTCTTGCTGGCAGATATCATCCAGCAGGCCTGTCCCGATGTGGAATGTCTCCCCACCAACTGCCATCACAACCCATTTTATCATTATTATTGATTTGGATGACGAGATATGGTAGGGTAAACGAAACCCTCATTTATTATAATACAAATGAAGTTAAATCAATCAGGGAGTATGTATCTCCCCCTTCTACTCCCTTTCATCCTCGTCGCCCTCTCCGCGTGCAGCCGAGGCAATCGCGAAGTCAATGCCTCGCTCGATAGGATAGAGGCAGTGGTCCAGCAGCATCCCGACTCGGCGCTTCTTGAGCTTAAGCGGCTTGACAGCTTGCTCACAGTTGGAATTCTCAGCCTTGAGGGCGATGCCCAACATGCTCGTTATGCCTTGCTCAAGACGCAGACGCACGACAAAAACTACATCGACGACACCAACGACAGCCTCATCCTCCAGGCCGTCCGCTACTATGATGACCATGGCAGCAAGCGGGAGCAGATGCTCGCGCACTTCTATCATGGAGCAATCTTCAGGAACGCTAGGGACTATGGCGCTGCCTTCGTCGCCTATCGTCAAGCTGAACAGCTTGCACAGAAGCTGGACGACTACCATTATCTTAGTCTAATCTATGGCAACCTTGCCACAGCAAGTCATGACACCTATAGCAAGGATGCCATAATGTTGTTTCATAAGAATCTTGAATATGCGCAGAGATCTGGCAATAGGCGAGAAATTCTATTCGCGATGTCAGATATGGCTCAATGTTATTCCAACCGTCTTGTTTACGATACTGCAGAGATTCTATTCCGTCAGGTGATGGATTCCCTTCCAGCCTCTGATCCCATTGTTCAGAATTGCCTCACATCCTTTATCGATCAAAGTATTACAACCAAAAGGTTCGACTTAGCCGACAGTCTTCTACATTTATTGTTTCCTGTTTTCAAGCCTATTGATCTAATGAATATGGCGTGTCTTTTTCAGAAGAAGGGGATGTCTGACAGCGTTGTCTTCTATATCCAGAAAGCAGAACAGGCTATCAAAACCCCTGAACAGAAAGTTTTTTTCTATGAAAAGCAAAGCTGGATAGCTGAACAGAAGGGCGATTTTGCCTCTGCGCTCGCATTGAAACGAGAAAGGATAAAAGAACAAAATAAAGTTGTAATAGCAATTCTCTCAAAGACCGTCTCCGACTACCAATACAACTACGAACGACAGCAAAAGAATCATGCCGAATATAGAAACAAACAATATCGATTCTATTCTGCAATTATTGCAGCATTTTTCATTCTGTTGATTATAGGAGGGGTGGCATTCACACTGATGAAGAGAAGGGAACATCGACTTATCATTGATGCCTATATGGAGAACGTATCGGTGCTACAACAGACTCTACTCGAACAATCCGACACTATTTCCGCGCTAAAACATCATATTGGAGAAATCGACAAAGAGTATCATAATCAAATCAAAGAATTATTCTCGAAAAGCTTTAATGAACTGGACCTTCTTTGTGCGACATATTATGACAACCAGAAAAAAACTAGTGAAAAAGACAAGATTTTCGATCTGGTCTTGCAACTTATCAACGACTTTACCGATGCTCAACATCAAGATGAACTTGACCGCATAATAAATTACTACTTTGACGATTCAATGGAGAAGGCCAAATCTCAAGAGATAGGTCTTAATAAAGAGGAACTACAGCTGTTCCGATATAAAGTGGCAGGGCTTTCTAGTCGTACGATTCGCTTGTTCATGCAGATTGATAGTAGGGATGCACTGCAGAAACGTCAACAGCGCTTGAGACGAAAACTTCTTCATTCTGATTCTCCTCTTGGGATAGGACTCGCCTCACTCTTGGACTGATGTCCACACCTAATGTTAAGCGACTGCTGAAATAGTAACAGCGGTCGTTTATTTTATATCTGATATTCAGAGATTTATTAAAAATGATTAGTAAGTCGAGTTTACAATAATGTCCACCTTTATATGAAAAATAATCATTAACTTTGCAGCGACAAATTTGCAAAATGTTTTTTTCGCAAAATAGGCGAACAACCGCTATTATAAATCTCAAAAAAATATCAGCAATGAAAAAACTAATTACAGGCGTTTTGGCCCTGACCATTTTGGTCGCCCAACCTATTCTTGCATCTGAAGATGTTCCTCTAAACAAGGAACCAATTTCAGGAGGAATCGGGCATCGCACTCCCGACCTCGTCCCCATCCAATGCTCCTATTCAGAAGGCGAGCTTACATTCACATTCTCGGCCAATCTTGGCACTGTGGAGTGTGAAGTAGTCCGTCTTTCCGATGAAACGACGTTCGATGCCATCTTCTATGCCGTCAACGGTGGCTCCGATAGTCTCTATGTCTCCACCGATGCCGATGACTATGTGATTACCCTCACGTGCGCGGACGGTACTATATACTATGGTGAATATACAATAGAATAGTCAGCCCTTTCGAACTCAAACAATATGGGAACGATTTTTATCTTGCTTCCCATACAATATTTTGACACCCTTTTGCGTTTTAAACGCAGAAGGTCATAGTGTGTTCGCCGAAAACCCTGAGCTCATCCCGATCTAAGTACTTCGTGTACCTTGTATTGGGTGAGCCAGATGGCGAAGCCGTGTTTTGGGGTACTTCCAAGCATGATAATGCTGGATAAGGGCCATCTCTCGGATGCAACCAAAGGGCGCAATAATAGTGTCATCGATTCTCAAAGCTGTGGTGTGGCACAAACCAATCACTGCTATTTGTATGGAGTCTTGTTTGCAGAAAGCTACAACGGAAACATCCAATGCTTCTAGTACTAAAAAATTTTTGTTATGACAAAGAGAGATTTATATGTCGTTATCCCGTTGGCCTTCTCACTTGGATATGCCAGCGCACAGGTGCCAGATGCCGGAAAAACGTTGCATAATCTTCCCGACAGTCTTCAATCAGACTCGACTTATATTCCGTCGAGGACTATTACGGAAATAAATACACTGGTTGATGAGACGAAGATTATGCCCCAATCACCGACAGTCGGGTCAATTTCTTCGTATGTCGATCGTCCCGTGTCGTATTTCTCTGGTACGGTAGGCATTGATGTACCGTTATGCACGGTGAAGGCTTACGACATCGAGCTTCCCGTGTCGCTCAGCTATGGATCGACAGGTTGTCAGCCTTCACAAGAAGCATCCTGGGTGGGGTTAGGCTGGAATCTGAGCTTGAATGCATGTATTTCGAGAACCGTGAGATGTACAGATGATTTCTGTGAGTATAGTTCTAACGGGCATATTCAGAAGGGTTACTATAAGTCGGACGTAGTACCTAACGATGCGAACGTTTTGCCTTCAAGCTATTTCGCTACACCACAACTTGGCTATGACCTTAGCGTCTATCTGATACAAGATCCGGAGCCAGACATATTCTATTTCTCCTTCTGGGGAGGAAGCAGCAAGTTCATCATTGACAAATACCCCGGGACCGGAGCCCAGTTTACCGACAAGGAGTCAGGATGGAAGCTGCAGATCGTCATGCCCGGCTATACATTTGTACTGATTGCGAAGGACGGCACAAAATATGTGTTCGACCAAAAGGAGTACACCAAAAGCCTGTCCGCAGCACCGAGGGAAACAAGCATTTTTTCGTCCTCCCAGCAACCTGGCGACCTTCCCGGTATAACGACCTACTCGGAATACACCTCGTCATGGTTCCTGTCGAAGATCGAGTCACCGACAGGCCATGTCGTCAACTTCGAATACGAGCGCGAGTACTATGTTTCTCCCATGTATGAGAGCTGCCAGTCCTGCTATTATAACAATGGCTATGTCAACAATCCTTTGTATTTTCTAAGTAGAAGTGCTGTAGATACGTGGCGGCTGAAGAGGATCTACTGGGACAATGGAAGCATCAAGTTCTGGACATCGCCGCGTGAGGACGTGACTGCCAACAGATACAATTACCTGATGTCATTGCCTGCCAATACAGATCCATCCGAGAGACTGGACTCTTTAGAGATATGTGATGCCTCCGGCAATACCTGCAGGAAGTTTACGATGACCTACAGTTATTTCAATGGCAACGCTACAGGAGATTCCGCCTTCCTGTACAAGAGGCTGAAGCTGGATAATATCACGGAGGTGACTTCGCCCACAAACCAGTACCAGTTCGGGTATAACACTGACAGTTTCCCCGTGAAGAATTCCAAGAACGTGGATTATTGGGGATATTACAATGGTGCCGACTACCAGACACTATATTATAGTGTGGCGTGGAACGGCGGTACGCTCAACTGGGGTCGGGTAAAAGGCAGCGTGGAGCAATATGCC
>JAFZBE010000013.1 GCA_017561935.1 Bacteroidales bacterium
ATCTTCCTCAGATTCTTCTTCAGATTCAGTTTCTTTTTTCTTGCGATCCATAAAGGCGCGACCAATGAACATCACCAGTAAAGACTGGAAAACGATGAAAAAGATGTATTTGATTCTGCCCTTAATCAGCAGTTCAAAAGGAAACATCAGACGGAATATTTTAATTACATAATCAAAGGTGGCAAAAAAACGATTGCCTTTAGGAAAGATTGGAACAATCTCTGAATCCGCAACAGAGGATCGACTCATGTCTCGGTAATTAGCATCAATCATTTCTGTATAGGTGCTTTCATTGCTGGTAGAAAGATAAGATAGAAGGAAGAAATATGAGATACCGATAATGATTGATGTAAAGAAAATATTGGAAATTAATTTTTGTTTTCCATCTTTGGTCTGGTAGTTGATGTTGTCAAAGAAATGGCGAACAATAAACTGAAGAAAGAAATAATAAATAAGTACCAAACCGTAATATTTCCTAGAGAATAAAATGGTAAGGAACAATGCAACAACAAGGAAAATGCTCTTTTGCCGATAGGTCTTTCCTTTGATGATAGCAAATGCCATCAAGATAAAGAAGAGCATCTGGTAGGGCTCTTTTGACAGGCAAAAACAAAATATATTAAGAATGGCAAAGCCCAAATAAACGAAGATATTTTCCTTGAAGCCCGCTTGTGGAGTTCGCTTATAGAAATCACGAACTAACAAAAGTGCAATGATGTTATATATTATGGATAAATAAATTTCCCATTCATCGATAAATACACAATTGAAAAAATTAATAGCTCTATAAAGGGCTCCTGCATTAGACTCAGCGACACTTGAAATATTACTGGTTTGAGATAGAACGGACATTCTGAATGAATACATTCCAAAATACATACGTATAGCCATGCCATTGCCGATACTCATCAGTACCAATTTATAATACATTACTGTCCATCGGACAATTTTGGCGGCAATGATAATGGGAATAAACCAATAATAAAAATTTCGTAAGTTTTTAGCCGTGTTGTTTGGGCTCATAATCTTTCGAACTAAAGAAAGAGTAATACTTGGTTTTTCGAATATTATTTAGGAGAACCAGATAAAAAAGTATTATATTGTGAATATATATAATCGTTCATCTCATGTATATATTTTGCGTCTTTTGCTTTTATTTCTTTAACTTGATTGATATTATCTATGGTGTTTGAGATGATATTGGTCCAATCGATCGGATTGAGGGCAATTAATAAAGGTGCAGAATCCTTTCGGAAGATTCCCTGAGAGCTATGAGGGTGAACTATCGTGGCTTTACCATATGAGAGAGCTTCGAAAGTCTTGATTTTTAGTCCCGTTCCTTGGGAAACAGGATTGATTACAACATCTCCTTGCAAATAAAAGTCATCGAGAGAATCTACTCGACCTAATAGCATGACGTTTGTATACTTGTCTGAAGGAATTCGTTCACAGACCGTACCACCGATGATTAGTCTAATTTCTGCGTCTTTGCTTAAAACCATAGGCCAAACGTTGTTTAGGAACCAAAGAATACCATTCACATTGAATTCCATTCGGCTGGCAAGAAATAAGATATTTTTGTTTTGAGCTAACGTTTGATTATGGTAGTCGAAATGACTATAGACAGTGAATATTTTGCTTTTAGGAGCCAAATAGCGGTAATAAGTGGCTTCATCTTCCTGTATGGCGAAAATGTTAGGACATCGTTGCAATGCTTTTGCTTCCTCATGGGCGTTGCAGGCTTCGTAAAAAGGTGCACTTGTCCTTAAATCCTTGTAAGAAAAAACGTCATGGGTATATATTGCCTTTCTTGGAATTCTAGTATAAGTCAGAAGTTTTGACAGCCGAATATATTGGACAACAACTGCATCAAAATGCATCTTGTCATTTAGTTGTTCGACATGGTTTTCTAGTCCGAATGGGTAGTGGTCATCGCATTGCCATCGACCATGGTACACCGTGGCCCTAACCTTGTCAATAATAACCCTGCGTACCTTTCTAAAAGGATTGAGATGAAAAACGTGGTAACGTTCACCCCAATACTCTTTCATTTGCGACTCGTCGGTCGGCCGAAGTGCCATATCGACAAATAGAAAATGCACATCACATCCCAGATGCTGAAGTATTTGAACCTGTCCCATAATGGCAGTTCTATTTCCAGCATCTGTAGGATGTGATTGGTTGGAAGATACTAATAGGACCTTCATGCTTTATCCATATAGGTATAGCCATAACCATAACCGTAGCCATAGCCGTAGCCATAGCCGTAGCCGTATGCGCCATATCCATACTTATTGTTGATTATTTCGGTGCCGTTTAAGATAACTGCAAGGTTTTTGAGTGTGTCATCTCGATAATACTGTTCGACGATGGAAAGGTGTGGACGGTCCATAACACCAACACGAATGACAAAGAGTGAAACGTCGGTTACTCGATTGATAATTTGTGCGTCCGCTACAATTTCGGTTGGAGGACAATCTAATAAAATGAAATCAAAGCGTTTGCGCAATTCCTCAATCAAAATCTCAAGACGCTTGCCGTGAAGCAATTCGACAGGGTTAGGAGGAATAACGCCTACAGGAAGAACGTATAAATTCTCAAATCCTTCTACAGAACATAGTAAAGTATCTAGATTGGTATATTTGCCGCGCAAATAATCCGAAAGACCTTGTTTAGGGCGACCTACAAATCGACTTAAACTAGCTTTGCGAACGTCGCAATCAATCAGACATACTTTTTTGCCGTTTAATGCAAGACTAGCCCCTAAGTTGATAGCAACGTATGTCTTTCCAGAACCCACATTAAGTGAGTTCAGTGTATATACCTGAGGATGGCTATCTTCGTCTCCAAGAAACTCAAGATTGGTTCGGACAATTCGAAAAGCTTCGTTGATGACATTCTTACTATCGCCTTTCACTTCAATTGTGGGATGTGCCGAATGCCTGTTTTTCTGTGACTTCGTTTGATCGGAACTTTGAGGCAATTCGCCTAAGAAAGGAGCAGAGAGAACCTCCACATCCTTGCGACCACGAACTTTGTTATTTAATAAGCATCTTATGATAAAAATCACTGCTGGCAAAAGAAATCCTATGACAAGGGCAATCAATAAAGTCATTTGTTTGTCGGGGAATTTTGCCTTGCCAGAACCCGAAGGGGGATTAACAAGTCGGGTATTATAAGCAGAGAATGCTTGCGATAGTTCGTTCTGTTCACGTTTCTCTAGCAAGAAGAGGTAGATTTGTTCCTTAACTTTCTGTTGGCGCTCGACATTTTGTAGATAAAGTTGCTTGCGAGGATTGCTTGCCATCTTAGCATTGCTATTGCTCTGCCTAATTTGGGTTGTCATCTGTCTTGTAGTAAGAGATTGAATCGCATTATCGATTGAATGTAAGATGACAGATTTGAGGGTGTTTAGTTCCACGTCAAGGTCTTGCACAAGCGGGTTGGTAGCACTACTGTTTGCGATATAGTTGTTGCGCTGCAGAATCTTGGAGTTATAAGACGAGATAAGGGCGCTGACTTCGGATGGGAAATCTGGCGATACGGGAAGAAGCTGATATGAATCATTGCCCGCAATTCCTGAACGGATGTTGCGGATATTGGTGATTTGATTTGTAAGATTGTCAAGTGTTGTAGTTGCAGCTGTTGCCTGTTGGAAATAGGTGCCAGCAGCGGTTTCAAAACTTGGTACAAGGTTATTGCTCATATATTCGGTAATGTCTTCTTCGACCGTTCCAAGATCCCCACCTATGATGTTGAGTCGCTGTTCGATGAAATCTGAAGTACTTTTGATGGTCTTATTGTGTTCCTTAACCCAGTTTTCACTATATACCTGGATTATTGTATTCAAAAATTCATCACCGCGAGGGGCTCGTTCATCCTGAATCGATATTTTAACTTGAGACGAACCATTTCGTCCTCCCGACACCTTGAGTTTTGCACCGAATGTTTCAGCCATTTGCCTTAACGGGTAGTGAGTTACTACGCATTCGAATAGGTCAGCTTTTTTCTTGTTATACACCGATGGCTTAACCAGAAGACGGCCAATTGGTGTTTTGATGGTGTCGTTTAGATTGCCAATAATTTCATTTGATCCATTATCTGTGTGTCCGGGAAGATCTGTGATGGAGAACTTATTATTTTCGAGCTTGAATTTGAATCGACATTGGTTATTGTCATCCAAATCGATGAAATATATATCGATAGGGATTTCATCAGCATAAAGAATGTAATCACGCAAATATTGGCGGGAAGTATAAACAATATTAAGTCTGAGTCGGCTTACTACTTCTTCAACAGTCATTGGCGAACGTAGAGTAATAAGTTCGTCTTGCAGTTTGTTGTTCGCTTGGAACATACTTGTTAAGCCAGCCATCCCGCTGAGGGCCTGAACTTCGGAAGACAAAGAGCTGGCTTCTGTTTTGATGAGCAGGGTGGTTGATCTTTCGTAAATAGGTGGTGTGCGGAGAAGGAATAGCAGCCCAATAGCTACACAGACACAAATCGAAAGAATGAACCAGGGCCATTTTACCAAACAGGCGATAAGCATGTCTTTAATGGAGACACCTAATGTCTCAAGTTCGACTTTTTTCTTGGTTTTTTTAGTTGCTGCCATAATAATTTTTGATAAGACTGTGAATCGTCAAAGAAGAATATGGGAAATAATTATTAGTCAAATTTGTTTGCAAAGGCATAAATAGTGAGACCAAAAGTAAGGATGCTGCTTATCAAACTCATCCAAAAAGTCGGTCTGCGAACAGAATTGCCATACAAGGTTGTCGAGTATTGCTTTTTCTCATTCATCTCTACATAAAGAATATCGCCTTGTTGGATATAATAAACAGGAGAGTTGATAACCGACTCGGCAGACGTGAAATCGACTTCGTAGTTGCGAAGTTGCCCGCCGACTTCTCGTATTACTCTGATTTTCCGTCGTTCAGCACTAAGTGAGAGGTCTCCTGCTTGGGCGACTGCTTCAATGATAGTGAAGGCATCCTTTGGAATTTGGATAACGCTAGAGCCGACTTCGCCCATTGTATAAAAGTAGTCATTGGCGAACGAGCAGCTAACATAAGGATCTTTGACCAGATTTTCTTCGATAAGGATGTCGCGTACTCTATCTGCAATTTCTTGACGTGTAAGGCCGCCGACGTGAATGGTACCAACCACCGGGAATTCAATATCGCCATTAATGTCTACATTGTACGTGTGGAGGTCGGTCGACACACTCATTCCTGTGGCGCTACCACGATAGCCGTACCCTCCGCCATAATAACCATGCCCCATTACATTAAAGAGCTTGGCAATTTTTTCGTCGCGGCAGTGTACATTGATGAGCAGCTTATCTTCATGCTTCGCTCTCACATACTGAATTTCTGGAAGATCCATGGGATGCGTGGTTGTCAGGTCCTGAAAATAGATGATGTCCTTAGGTGGAGAACATGACGTGATGGCAATACCCGAGAGGCAAAGCATCAAAAGGATGAGATAATTTTTCATATTGAGTTAATTATTTAATTGATTTATATTTATTGAATTTATAGCATCTTTAGGTGAAAGAGCCGTACTTCATTCGATAGATTTCTTGAGCAAATCGATAGAGCGCTGCCTCATTTGCTCTATTCGACTATTTACTGTCGGATAATCGATCTGTAATTGCAGGCAGTGTTTGACAGATTCCTTGGCTGAAAGCAGCCGGTCTGATAAGTTTAGATTAGATAGAAGAGAATACAGGCGCCCGTTTGTCGATACAGCACTGTCTTTTTGATAACGGCGGAAGCAGAAAAAGGTTTTTTGATATAGAGCCGATAAAGAGGTGCAATGGAAAGAGTCTGTAAGTACGTATTGCGCATCGCGTATCAGCGATACAAAATCCAAAGGATCGACATTATAGAGCGGGTAGTCGGCAAAACCCTCGTCGCTTTTAATATATTCGTCGAGATTGGGCAATTGAACAATCTTTAGATGGGTGATCTGGGCTAGTTCTTTGGCCCATGCACGCTGTTTGGGATTGTTGCCAAGAAAATAACAGAGAATGTAAGGCTCTTTGATTCGGCACTTTTGAGGTATAATAGTATCCCACTCCTTGGCCTGGAAAAGAAAGGTCGGGTCACAGACAACAGGCACATCTATATTGATAAGCTGTTTTACCAATTTTTTCCCCGATTCTTCCCGTACCATGATACTGTCGAAACGGGGCAAAAATTCCCGAGCCATCCGGGCTTGTTTTGCTGGTAATTGTGCGACACCGAAACTAGTAGCGTATGCTACTTTGCGGACACCGGTGCCGTTGGGAACAAAATTCAGAGTGTAATAATCTGCCGAAATGTTGGAGGGAAGCCAAAGCTGATCGCTGCCAACGATAAAAGCCGAGTATTTGTCTGCGTCCTTTCCTAACTCAGCTTTCGAATTGTATATAGGGGAGAGTCTGAATTTTTCTTGTGCAAACTGTCTGAATAAATTGTCTCGTGACCGTAGTTTCGTAGCGTATTCTTTGTTGGTTTTTTTTGCATAAACCTTGCGGACGGTTGCCATCTTGTCCAAAATGGTCTGGATGTCCATACAGTGACTTAGGAAGTATCGATATTTTGCCCTATTAATTTCGGGTTTGAGCCCATCGATGCATATTGTCTCATTAGGCCATCCTAGCTTGTCACAAATCATTTGGGTGGCCAATGCTTGTAGCTGACTACCGTAATTATGTTGGAAGTAGCAAGTAACAAGTGCTATTTTTTTCATTCAGTATTGTTTTGGATATTTGACACAGCTTCGCTTTAGTTTGCCACAGCGGAAGAGGGCAAACTAACACAGAAATTAAATAGCTACGTGTGAGCACACATGCGCATATAAAAAATGCGCGGCAAATTTAGATAATAATTTCTGAATGTCCAACTATTTTATTGAAAAAAAGAAAAATCACCTGTTTTTAATTGATGTAGCGTCTATTTTGCTATCTTGAATGAAATAATAAGTTAATGGATTGTACAATAGTACAAATGATCAAGAATAACAATGGGCCCAACTCGATATCCGAGTGGACCCATTGTTAATCATGCAAAAATGGCATGATGTGTGAATCATTAAATCTATTTTACGACAATCATGAGACGGCCGTTGATGTTATATGTGCCTGGGGCTAATCCAATCATACGGGAGGATACTTTGACGGGTTCTGACAAGAGGTTATGATCCTCTTCCATTTCGTCAATGTCGGTCTCATTGTTTCTTTCGTTGGCCCAAGCACAAGAATTATCAATAATCTCAAGATAATCCCTCATCGCTTTCATTGAAGATGTAGTCTTGCAAGCTATCCATTCTCCTCCACTGGTAAAATAATAACCGTAGAGGTTGGGGGCAGCAATATTGTTATAAGTGCCTCTAAATATAAATGAATAGCTGCCGCTTGTAATTTCGATGCTCTGAGGATCGGCAGGATAAACGACACAATTCTTCTTGCTAATGGTTTGAGCAGTAGAGGAATTGGCGACTTTTGCACGAATCAGATATGGTTTGTTGGGGGTAATGATTGCACCCTTTCCAAGCACTTTATGCTGTACAGAGAAAGAGCTTAAGACACCATTAGATAAAGTAACATCGACGTCTGATATCTCGGCAATTTCGAAATTGCTGCACCAATCGTCATATTCAAGGGCTACAGGGAGGATAATGGAACCCCACTTTGTTGAACTAAATTTGCGTGAATATGAGAAGATGGAAGCATTCACTTCAGTCTTTCCTGTGTACTCATCTCCGTCAGCAAATTTCATCACGGCAGTGTATATTTCCGTATCGTCTATCGATGTCGTTGAATCTTCAACTTTGTCAATTTCGAGATATACTCTCATGGGGCCCATGGAAGAAGTTTTCTTGCAGGCAACCCATTCGCCTCCACTAGAAAAATATTTGCCGTAGAGGTTTGGTGCAGCTATGCGTGTATAGGTCCCCGTAAATTTAAAGGAGTATTTGCCTTTTATGTGTTCGACAGTTTGGTTTTCTGCGGGATATACGATGCAATTGGTCTTGCTAATTGTCTGTTTTGTTGTTGAGTTGGCGACCTTTGCACGAATCATATATGGTTTGTTGGGGGTCGTTACCTCACCCTCTCCGAGCACCCTGCGCTGCACAGAGAATGAACTTATTTTCCCGTTTGACAAAGTAACATTGACGTCAGAAATTTCGGCAATCTCAAACTTACTGCTCCAGTCTTTATATTCAAAAGCTACAGGAAAGACGATGGTTCCCCACTTCGTCGAGCTAAACATTCGTGAATATGAGAAAAGGGCAGCATAAATTTGAGTTTTATTAGTGTAGGGGTCTCCATCAGTTAAAACCACCTTTTCGGTGTATTCTATGTTTGATTCTCCGCTATCGCTGGGGGTATATTCTTTGATGGACTGGAATTCCTTCCAGAAATTGGAGCTTTTATAAATGGCCAAGGAACCCTTGGGCACATATAATACACATGTGGATTTGTCGACATGGTTGAATGTCGAAGCTGTTATTTGAGCGGGTGTACTACCTACATAAATAGATTTGAGGTTACTGCAACCCTCGAACGCATGTTCATCGATTGTTGTTGTGTTATTAGGAATAGTTATTGACGACAAACTAGTGCAATATGCAAAAGCACTCTCGTCAATTTTTGTAACACTATTTGAAATTGTAACAGATGGCAGACTTGTGCAGTTTCGAAAAGCGGCCGAGGCAATCTCCTTGATGCCATCGGCAATCGTGTATGTAGTATTATAGTTTATAGGAAGGCGTGCGAAAATTGTGGTATTATAGATGGGGGTGTTCAATTTTGTACAGTTCGAGAATGCAAAAAAGCCAATACTGGTGACGCTGTTGGGTAGAGTAAGGGATGTTAAGGCTGAGCAGTTGTGGAATGCATAACTGCCAATACTCTTTATTTCGCCATCGAATTGTAACTTTGATGTCGAACTGCTGATTACAGAAAGTCGTTTGCCTGAAGCATCGGAGAAATAGCCTTGAGGAACAGCGACGGATCCGTTGGAGGTTGTGTAATTTATAACAGAGTTAGCCGCGTTGACCGTAGTTGCAAACATCAAACAGAATGCGATCATATACATAGACATAAATGCCGATGTGAAAAATGATCGTTGTACCATCATATAAACGTTGTTTAATGTGCCGATTGTTTCCCCAATATCGGCCTTGTTATCATTGAAAAGCGGGGGACACTGACTCTGCCAATTCCATAAGTTCAAGTTAACCGCTAATACATTAAGATAAAAGTTAGGATTGCTTAAGTGCTTAAGCATCCTTTGTCGCTATGAAAAGAGTCGTCCATGAATCAAGAATAAACCCAAAATAACACGAACGCAAACATTATTCAAAGGACAATTTGGATAGTGATTTGAATCGAACCGTTAGATCAAGAGCAAAAGTTACGCTTTTCTAATACAGAAATACAATTTTCCGACTGCAAAGTAAATAATAATTTTTTTATCGGCCAAATTTTTTAATAAAAAAGTGCGTTTTTTTTACTACAAAGGTCAAATTGTCACATTTTGAATGCTATAGATGACATTAATCCTCATTATTTATATATTTTGGGGTTGAAAAGACAATATTGTTCAAAAAAATTTGTTTATATGAAAAAAAACATATTATTTTGCAAAAATTTAATTCTTGAGAGTGGATTTTCGTCTTGATTTTTGTCGCAAGTCCCATTGTCAATATGTCGTTTTACTTTTCGATTCTTGTCATGATCATTAAAAAAAATTATTTCAAGCCGCTTACGCTATTGATAGCTTTCGGTGTCGTGTCGTCATTCATAGCTCTTAAGGCTCAAACTGCTTCTTTAGATAAAGCAAAGGTTGTTAGTTTCTCTTTGGAAAACAATCTTGTCAATCGATACCTTCAGCATGCCGAAACAGCATATGGTGATGGGATAGGTCGTTCCGGTATTAGTATTCTATGTTATTGGCTCCTTGAACCAGGCGAATCACCTTATATGCATGAAGTGCCTGAAAGTGGTGGTCGTCCCAAGTGGGCAGAACAATGTGCTCCGGTAAAGATACCGGCAGCAAACGGTAATTCTGTGTTAGTTTCACCTACCCCTTCTTTTGAGAAGTATGTATCTGTTGTCTCCGAATCGGATACTGCTCTGGTATATAATCTTGTCCCGCAGACCGTTTATTGGTATAGGGTTATGAGTGCCGATAACAGAGTGTTATCGGAGGGAATTTTTAAGACGCAGGATCATCTGAGAATGATTAAAACTGAGAAGGTTATCAATGTAAGAGACATTGGAGGATGGAAGTGTGATGGTGGACGCTTAGCTTATGGGAAAATCTATCGAGGCGGCACATTGCAAGGAGTTACAAGTAAAATTGGCCCGGTAGATGAAACTGACATTGAAGAATTGGTAAATAATGTAGGAATTAGGTCAGAATTTGATTTAAGACAAGGAACTGGACTTAACTCGAGTCCTTTAGGCTCAAACGTCGAATATAATAATATTGCAATAATGGATTACTTGGAGTTGATGCAAAATATCAAGTCCAATGGCTATATAAATAGTGGCACATATTATTCGGATTTAGCAAGAATAATAGATCGTCTCATCGTTGATTTGAAATCGGATAAGAGTGCATATATTCATTGTTTGATGGGCGCTGATCGAACGGGTACCCTCATCGCATTAATCGAAGCTCTTTGTGGTGTATCAGAAGCAGATATAGTCAAAGACTGGGAACTTACCTCTTTCTCGGCGGTCGGATATCGAAAATATATAAATATTCAAAGTGAGTATAAATATAAAAATTCTAACGGTCAAACGGTAACTGCTCCTGGAGAGATGAGAGCCGTATTTAATTATCTCTATGATAATTATGGAGGTGCTTCTGGTGCCAGTTTGAAGGAACAGGTTATTGGGTGGTTTGAGGATAAGATTTATGCCAATCGTTCTGACAAGGGCGCTTCAATCATCAATGAGCTTCGAAGCTTGTTGATAACCCCTGAAGTCAAGTCTCCTGTTATCATCAAGGACCTGAGTAAGGAGATTGACCTGTATAATTATTCGGTTACGACCGAATCGACGGCTTATTTCAACTCCGAAGCCTCAAAGTATGTTGTTCCTTCAACTGGGAAGACAGCCGATGATGACGCTTTCTCATGTACGGGTTTTATCTCATGTGCGGGTTACTCCTATCTGTTGCTTAATGCGCCAACAGCCCAGATTGGTGCGTTCTATGATGCAAACAAAAAGTATATCGGTTCAATTGCAGATACATCTGTATCAAATAATTTCGGCAACGGTACTGTTCTTTTCGATTATCGTCATTATTCCATCCCTGCAAAGGCGGCGTATGTCAAGTTGAATATGCCTAAGTATTGCGACTGGACGGCGGTACTCTCTGTTAGTCCATACCTATAATGTTTATATATTCATAAGAATAGCGTTCAAAGGGCCCATAAGCACAGCTCTTCATACGCTATTCTTTCATTAAAATGATTTTGTCGTTTTAACTTTTTTGTCGATATTTAGTCATATAGTAAAACAAAAATTATTAAAACTGACTATTATGAAGAAGAACTATCTTGCATTACTGCTCGGAGCCTTGACGGCTCTCGCATCATTCACTTCCTGCACTGATGACGACGATGTAAAGGGAATGGTCCTTTCGGGCGAATGGCAGGGTGATTTCGACATGTATTACGATTACCAGTATTCATGGGGCGATATTGTCACCTTTTATGCCGACATGACATACCTCGAGTTTATTCCATTCGAGTATTCTTATGACAGCGGTTATGGCTATCAGATCGATTTCTATGACGATCCCTCGTCCCCTTACGACGAGATTTATCACTCTTTTAAGTGGGAGGTGCGCTATGGCACCATCTACCTCTACTACAGGGGAGAAGAAGAGTGGAACACCTACCTGCGCGACTACCACATGACCAACGATCGTCTGACAGGCTACTTCGAGAATACCTCCAACCGCTTCTCGCTCTGGAAGCTAACCGATTATTATGATTGGACGCCTTACATCAACACTTACGGCGATTACAATCGTGGCTACGGTTACGGTTATGGAAGTCCTGGTTATTATGCCAAGACGCGTGGTGGCGAAGAGACTGTTTCTGGAAAGATCATCCACTACGGCAACCTTTCGGCAGACGGGAAAAAGACCGAATAATCTTTACCAAACCCGATGCCAGATAGCCGCCATGGTATAGATTGACATGGTCAGGCAAAGAATCAGCTGGAAGCCTGTGGAGAGCAGGAACGAAAGAAATGACAAAAGAGCTATTCGAATGGCTTTGCCCGTCTGACGTGTGCTCAGCATTTCTCCTGCAAATGCTCCTATAAGCGGACCTACAATAAGTCCTATGGGCATGAAGAATAGCCCCAGAATGATTCCAACAGTAGAGCCGGTGATGGCAGCACGACTGCCGCCACCGGCTTTTGCCATCCATATGGGAGCAATGTAGTCAAGTATTTCTGCGATGATGGTCAATACTAACATTATACATAGCACCGTGCTGCTGATGTAAGGTGAACATGCGAAATAGGCAATCAGCATCGAAGCCCAGCAAAGTGGCGGTCCGGGCAAGGCTGGCAGGATGGCACCAACAATGCCAACCAGAGCCAGAACGATGGCTAACACTATGAGTATGATGACGACGATGGTCATTCTTTCTAGATGGATTTGTTTTGATATTTTGGCGCAAAGATACAATAAAACGTCGGTTTATCCAAGTTTTTCGACTTTTTCCAACGCAAAATTTGTGACAAACAAGATTTTCTTGTATCTTTGCCACCAAATTACAATAAATGAACATTGTCCATGATGAAGAAATATATATATTTATTATTGTATTTATTCTTTTGTTCAGTATGCACCCTTCCTGCCGAGAGCAAGATGGACCTGCAACTGCTCAAGACTATCACATCCTTACGAGCCAAGGCGAAGAGTCTTGGCATAAAGTCGATGGAGTCTCAGAGCATTACTGTTTTGGCAATACTGAACAAGGATTCTGTTCTTCCTTATGAAGAATTCGATTCTTTGGGCATATGCATTGGAACGCGAGTGGGACGTGTTGTAACTCTTCAAGTCCCATTAGGTAGCCTTCAGGAGTTGTCGGAGCACCCCTCCATTGAACAGCTGAACGCCAATCGTCGCCATCACGTTACTTGTCTTAATACTCGAAAGGAATGCGGTGCAGTTATTTTGCATGATGAAGCCACGGCATTAGCTAATGGAATTGGAAGTAGTTATACGGGGAAAGGTGTCCTCATGGGGATTGTCGATACGGGCATACAGTATAACCACATCAATTTTCGAAATCCATCGACACAAGAGTCCCGCCTACTTGGCGCTGTCCTCTATCGACCCGAAGAGGGCATGGTCGATTCTATTCGAGAATATTATACCGAGCCTGCTCAACTCGACACATTGACCACCGACAACATATATAATGCCCACGGTACACATACGTCGGGTATTGCAGGTGGAAGCTATCTCGATTTAGACATGCAGGGCATGGCTCCCGAAGCCGACCTTATGCTCTGCGGGACGAGTGTCCTCGATGACGATCGTATCATCGATGCACTCCAGACAACCTTTGCACGTGCCGAGGAGTTGGGTGAGCCATGTGTCATTAACCTCAGCATCGGCAATCCTGTCGATTGGAAGGATGGACGTTCAGCACTTTGTCTGGCATGTGAGGAACTGACCGATGGCGGCAATGCCCCTGGCCGTGCCATCGTCTTTTCTGCGGGCAACGATGGCGGCAAAAATTTCACGATCGATTATCAGTTTACCGACACTTTACCGGTCTATTCGTTGTTGCAGCCTGCTGTAATTGGTGGGGAAACTCGTTACATCAATCCCAACATTGACGCATATTGTACAGACAGCCTTCCCGTTCAACTGGACTTTGTGCTCTACGATACCCTTACCAATACTTTCGATGAGATGCCCTTTGAACAGCATTTGCTCGACACGCTTGAGGCAGGACACGATGGGCGCCGACACCTTTGTATCGATGCCGATACGTGCGACATGCGAAATCTGCCCGATAAACTCCTTGCAGCCCGATTAAGAGGATCCGTAGGCTCTCGAATCACACTTTATTATATCAACGATAATTCCATAAGCTACGCCATGTCAGATCACAATCTGGGCTCTCGTTGGCTTTGTGGGTCTCCAGCCCATAGCATCAGCGACCTATGTTGCACCGATGCTGTGATTTCGGTCGGGGCTTATAGCGCAGTTGATTCGCTGACTAATGTCTTTGGCCGCACCGTTTATCCATGGTCTCCGCGGGGTGAGGTTTGCTCCTTTTCGAGTTATGGCCCGTCTGGCGATGGGACATCCAAACCTGATGTCATTGCCCCAGGAGCTAGCGTAGTGTCAAGCTTCTCGAGCTATTGGGAGGATAAAATTGTTTACTATTATACAAGTGGCCGCTATCCTGACTCACCGATGATGTATGTCGTCAGCCCCGAAGGTGAAGACCAGACCTATTATTGGATACACAGCGTTGGCACGTCACAATCCTCTCCTGTTGTGGCAGGAATCATTGCCTTGTGGATGGAGGCTTGTCCTACGCTTTCGGTACGCGACATCCGTTCCATTTTGCAGAAGACTTCCCGCTTCGATGATTATTGCCATATGGCTCCTGGCGGCCCTATTCAGTCGGGATTCGGAAAGGTCGATGCTGTGGCAGGCATGAAGGAGGTTTGGGCAATGATGGGGATCGAAATGGTCCATAATGACTCAGCCAAGAGTCTTGATTGTTTCAATATGCATGGCCAAAGATTAGTATCTAAAGATGCAGGTAAAGGTTTATATATTATAAATGGAAAGAAAATATTTAGACGATAAAAATACTTAAATTATGGAATCCGAAAACCACCCCAAGCATAAAGCCGGCTTCGTCAACATTGTGGGTAATCCCAATGTCGGCAAGAGTACGCTTATGAATGCTCTCGTAGGCGAACGCATCAGCATCATTACAAGCAAGGCGCAAACCACGCGCCATCGCATTCTCGGCATCGTGAATACTGACGATATGCAGATCGTGTTCAGCGATACTCCTGGTGTGCTCCGTCCCGTGTCGAAACTACAAGAGTCTATGCTGGCATTCAGCCAAAGTGCATTGCAGGATGCCGACATCTTGCTTTATCTCACCGACACCGTCGAAAGTCCCGAAAAGAATGAGCAGTTCCTCGCCAAAGTTAAACAATTAACAATAAACAATGAAGAATTAACAAACAGTGGCCTCTCCTCCTCTTCACCCCATGTCATTGTTGTTCTGAATAAGATGGACCTCGTGGATCAGGACACCCTTGTCAAGCTTGTTGAAGAGTGGCACCAGCGTTTGCCCGATGCCGAGATCATCCCAATCTCGGCTCTTCATGGTTTTGGCACTGATTTGCTGATGTCGAAGATTAAGGAATTGCTGCCCGAATGCCCTCCCTATTTCGAAAAGGATGCGCTTACCGACAAACCCGCTCGCTTTTTTGTCACAGAGATTATCCGCGAGAAAATCCTACTCCTTTATGACAAGGAGATACCCTATTCGTGCGAGGTAAGTGTTGAGAGTTTTAAGGAAGATGAGACTATCATCCATATCTCCGCAATCATCTATTGCGAACGCGAGAGTCAGAAGGGTATCCTTATCGGCCACAAGGGAGCAATGTTGCGCCGTCTTGGAACTATGGCACGTAAAGACATAGAGGCATTTTTCAACAAGAAAGTCATGCTCACCACCTTCATCAAGGTAGAGCCCAATTGGCGCAACAACCCCCGCGACCTTAACCGCTTCGGGTACAATCCGGAGTAAGGCATTTCTCGTAGTTTTTCTTCTATCTTTGCTCCTACAATAATGAAACAATAACCCCTCTTAACCATTCTAACTCCCCACATGTGTATGCGTAATATAATAGGTATAGGCGAGACAGTGCTCGACATCATCTTTGCCGGCAATCAACCACAACGGGCCGTGCCTGGCGGCTCGACGTTTAATGCTATGATCAGCTTGGGTCGTGTTTTCGCCGATGCTGATGAAGCACCCGTGGTGAAGATGATTACCGAGACAGGCGATGACCACGTCGGCAACATCATCACTTCGTTCATGCAGCAAAACCACGTCTCCACCGACTTGGTGACTATCAACCCCAGCACACAGAGCCATCTCTCGTTAGCTTTTCTCGACAGTCAGCACAATGCAGATTACGAATTCTATAAGGATCATGCTTCGGCTAAACTGAACGACTCCAAGATTACTGAGGTTCAGTTCAAGGCAGATGATGTCATTCTTTTTGGCTCATTCTTTGCAGTCAATCCCGTCATTCGCGAACATACACGCTCTCTTCTGACTGCTGCACACGAAGCAGGTGCCATCCTGTATTATGATATTAATTTCCGAAAGAGTCATATCAAGGACATCCCTGTCATCATGGGGAATCTGGAGGAGAATCTTCGTCTATCTTCTATCGTGCGAGGTTCAGCTGAAGATTTCGGTTGTCTTTATGGCATATCAGACCCTCGCGAGGTTTATGTCAAGCACATTCGTCCCCATTGCAATCTTTTCATCTGTACCGATGGGGCAGGTCCTGTAAGTATCTATGCACCAAACGCTGCCAGTCCCGGCACATTCATCGAAGCTCAGATTCCGGTGAAACATCTTGATAATGTGGTTTCGACCATTGGCGCTGGAGATAACTTCAATGCTGGCTTTGTCTATGGATTGATAAAGAACAATTATCATAAGGTTGATTTGACGGCTCCGACATTGAGTGGAGGCAGAGGTTTGTTCGACCTCATTGCGATAGCCGAACGCTTTTCGACACATGTTTGTGGTAGTCTGGATAATTATGTGGACGTGTCATTTAGGCCTTGATAGACATGGTTTTCGGGTGAAAATGAATCAAATATTTTGCCAATTCATTTAAACTTACTATCTTTGCGCCGTCTTAAGACAAAATCTCAGTGCTATCGGATACCTTACCCATAGCTTACGAGGCTGACGGAACAACCGTGATGGTCGCAAACGTCGGAAACTTCGCAAAGCAGAAACAAGGCTGAGGCATGAGAGGATAATTATCTTTTTTTATTTACAATTAACAATTATCAGAAATGGGAAATTTAGTAGCTATTGTGGGTCGGCCGAATGTAGGTAAATCGACCCTTTTCAACCGCCTTACGGAAACTCGTACGGCTATTGTGAGTGACATCGCAGGAACTACTCGTGATCGCCAATATGGACATGTGATTTGGGGTGGACGTGAATTCTCGCTCGTCGATACAGGTGGCTGGGTTATCAACTCTGAGGACATCTTTGAAGACGAAATCAACAAACAGGTAGAGATTGCTATTGAGGAGGCCGACGTGATCCTATTCCTCGTCGATATCCGCAATGGAATCACCGATCTTGATGACAGCATCGCGAGCATGCTCCGTAAATCGGGAAAGAACGTGATGGTTGTGGCCAATAAGGCCGACACCTACGACCAGCATGCCTATGCCGCAGAATTCTATTCGCTCGGCTTGGGCGATCCTTACATCATCTCGTCTGCCAACGGCTCGGGTACGGGCGACCTGCTCGACGAAGTGGTTGCGAGGTTCAAGAAAGAAGATGCCGAAGACCTTGAGGATTTGCCGAAGTTCGCTATCGTAGGTCGTCCTAATGCTGGCAAGAGCTCATTGCTCAACGCTTTTATGGGCGAGGAACGCCACATCGTGACCGACATCGCTGGCACTACACGTGACAGCATTTACACCAAGTACGACAAGTTCGGCTTTAACTTCTATCTGGTAGATACGGCGGGCATCCGCAAAAAAAACGAAGTCAATGAGGATATTGAATACTATTCTGTGCTTCGTTCAATTCGTGCCATCGAGAATTCGGATGTCTGCATCCTGATGATTGATGCAACACGTGGCATTGAGGCGCAGGATATGAACATCTTCCAGCTTATTGAAAAAAACCGAAAGGGGCTGGTGGTGTGCGTGAACAAGTGGGACATTATGGCCGACAAGTCAAAGGAGTCGGTGCGCTGCATGGAGGAGGCCATTCGCGCACGCTTTGCTCCGTTCGTCGATTTCCCCATCATCTTCGCGTCGGCTGTAACAAAGCAACGCATCTATAAGGTAATCGAGACAGCCACTCACGTTTATGAGAATCGCCGTCGAGTAGTGAAGACCTCGGAGCTGAACGAATATATGCAGGAAGTGATTGGTGCTTATCCGCCGCCGAACAACAAAGGAAAATATGTTAAGATCAAATACGTGACCCAGCTAAAGGCCACTACTACGACCACCGACGAGAAGAACCCTGAAGTTGTTGTGTCGGCTCCCAATGTCCCGTCGTTCGCTTTCTTCTGCAACCTGCCGCAGTGGGTAAAGGAACCATATCGTCGCTATCTGGAGAATAAGATTCGCGAGAAATGGGATTTTACTGGCACGCCCATCAATATCTTTATGAGGGAGAAGTAATTCGTCTAATAGATGTTAAATAAGTGCGGTTTTTGGCAATTTGTGAAGACAAAACGGCTAGTATTTTGCATTTTTTTAGTTTTATTTTTGCGATAATAGTTGATTTTGAGGTGTTTTTTTGGATAATAAACGAAAAGTAGTTATCTTTGCCACGTTTAAAAACTGTTTTGTTATGAATAAATCCTACACCTCCTATCTGCGCGATGCTTTCACCCAGCACTGGCAGCTTATGGCCCTAACCGATTACCCGGGCATCCAGCTCAAGTACAATGAAGCCGCACAGAAAATCGCGTCCCTTCACGTATTGTTCCGTGACCTTGGCATCAAGCCGGGTGACAAGATAGCTCTGTGTGGCAAGAATTGCAGTTATTGGGCTGTTTGTTTCATTGCCATCACAACCTATGGAGCCGTGGCTGTTCCGCTTCTGCACGAGTTCACTCCCGACAACATCCAAAAGATTTCAACTCACTCCGAAAGTCGTTTGCTCTTCGTCTCCGACAAGATCTTCAAGGATCTCCAACCCGAGCAGATGTCAACCATTGAGGTCATTGTCACCATCGATGATCTCAAGATTGTATATGGCAAGGTTGTCAATGTTGAGATTCTGTCTCAGGAATGGGAGGAACACAGCAAGGACATCTTTACCGATGCTTTCACCTCCGAGGCATTCTGCAGTAAGTTCTACGAGTACGATGCCGAAGATATGCTGATACTCAATTACACCAGCGGTACCACCTCCAATCCCAAGGGTGTGATGATACCGACGCGTGCCATCTCTTCTAACATCGAATTCGCCTTTGATCACCTTCCGATGATCAAGCCAGGAGATAATCTCGTTTCGGTACTCCCCATGGCTCATGCTTACGGCATGGCTTTCGAGTTCCTCTATATGTTCTCGCATGGTGCCAACATCCACTTCCTGACCAAGCCACTTTATCCCAATTATATCCTCGCGTCGTTCAAGGAGGTACGTCCCAGGCTTATCATCCTTGTACCCCTCATTATCGAGAAGATTGTACGCAAGGGTGTATTCCCACAGCTTGAGAAACTCTCCATCAAGACCATGCTCGCTCTGCCGGTGCTGCGTGGTATGGTTCAAAGCAAGCTGCGCCAGAAGCTCATGGAGACGATGGGTGGCAACTTCTACGAGATTGTAGCAGGCGGTGCCGCAATGAGCCGTGACGTCGAGGATTTCCTTCGCGAAATCAAGTTCCCGTTTACTGTGGGCTATGGTATGACTGAATGCGCTCCCCTTATCGGATATGCCGACTGGAAGGAGGCTCGCCCAGGTTCATGCGGCAAAGCTGTCGATCGCATGGAAGTAAAGATCGACAGCACCGATCCGGCCAATGTGGCTGGTGAGATCCTCACTCGTGGCGAACATGTCATGTTGGGTTACTATAAAAAGGAAGAAGAGACACGCGCCGTCATCGATGCCGACGGATGGCTCCACACGGGCGATATGGGTGTGATGGATAAGGACGGGTTCATCTATATCAAGGGTCGCTGCAAGACCATGTTCCTTGGCCAGAACGGACAGAACATCTACCCCGAGGATATCGAGTCATTGTTGAATGCCAATCCTTACATCGCCGAGGCTATTGTCGTTCAGCGTGAAGGCAAGCTTGTAGCTCTTGTATATCCCGACTTCATGAATCGTTCAATCAGCGCCGTCAGGAATGACCCCGCTGCCATCGAAAGGATTATCGACAAGCAGCGTCCCAGCATTAACAAGAACCTGCCGCAATACGAGCAGGTGGCTCGCTTTGAGATTGTCGAGAAAGAGTTCGAAAAGACACCCAAGAAGAGCATCAAGCGCTTCCTCTACAAGTAGAAAAGAAGATGGTGGAGAAGGACAAGTCCTCTCCACCATCTTTTTCAATCGGCTATAAAGTTTCTTTTTCTTCCTCAAAGAAAGGCCTGCGCCGCTTGATTGGCTTCACGAATGGTATCAACAGAGTGTCGGAACTGAACCATCTCGTCATCGGTGAGATGCAGGTCAATGATTTCGCGAACCCCTTCTCCTCCGATGATAGCAGGTACGCTGGTGAAGACGTTGCTGAAACCGTAGTGTCCTTCCAGATAGGTGCAGACTGGTATGACACGGCACTCGTCATAAAGGATGGCACGGGCAATGGCGATGGCCGATGAGGCAATGCCGTAGTTGGTAAAGCCTTTCTTATTGACCACCTTAGGACCAGCCACTTGTACCTTCTTGAGAATACTTTCGTAAGTGTGGTCGGCAAAGCGGTCGGGGTTGTCGGCCTTGATGGTATCCATCGACTTGCCACCTACACTAGCGATGCTCCAAGGGATGAATTCCGTGGGGCCATGCTCTCCGATGACATAAGCATTGATGCTATGGGGATCGACGTTGATGATTTCACCGAGGATGCACTTGAGACGTGCAGTGTCAAGCGACGTGCCTGTGCCGATAACGCGGTTGCTGGGCAGGCCTGATAGTCGCCAGATGAGTTGTGTGATGGTGTCGAGTGGATTGGTGATGGTGATGATGTAGCCGTTAAAACCTGAACGCATAAGGTTCTCTATAGCTGGACGCACCATCTGACAGGCAACTTCGAGGATGGAGCTGCGTATGACATTGCCTTCTGCATCTCGTTTGAGCATGTTTTGTGGTGTGCCTAAGCAGATGATGGCGATGTTGGCATCGCCGCAGTCCTTGTATTCGCCGGCTCTTACCTTCATATTGCGTCCCATGTATTCGATGCTGTGGCGCAAGTCCATGGCTTCGCCGATGGCTTTGGTAATATTGACGTCCACGAGGACAAGGTCATCGCAGATTCCCTGATTGATGAGCCCGTAGCATACAGCCGACCCTACGGCTCCAATGCCGATAACAGCTATCTTGTGTCTGTGATTGAGTGACATGGCAGATTGGTATTATTTGTTTTTGTATAAGCGAATATTGATTTCTCGGTGCAAAAATAATGATAAAATTCGAAATATGCAAACATTGGACAAAGGAATTGACATTACTGAATGAATTTTCATCCAAAACATAGAAAATGGAAACAACGTTATGCGAAGAGATTGCTCACAATACAATAGCCCGCACATCATGACGATGTGCGGGCATTGATTTAATGGATAAACATAAGGAGCGATTAGAACTTATATTCCACGAAAGCCTCGATGGCTTCGTAGCTGGCCAGACCTAGAGCATCGTAGCGGTTGGCGGTGTCGCGGTTGCGGTCTTCAGCACGTTGCCAAAAGAGTCGTTCGTCACCACCCAGGAACGGTGCAAACTCCATCTGCGACTGGTGCTTGAGAATCGAGTTGCGTTTCTCGCGCAGTTCCTCAGGGCTCATTGGTACGGCCATCTCGATGTCCTCGATTTCCCATTCGGCCCAGGCACCGCGATACATCCAGATGCGGCACTCCTTGAGCCACTCGGCTTCGGCTTGACGTTCCAGATCGATGGCAGCCAATACGGCATCGGTGCAAATACGATGGGTGCCATGTGGGTCGGCAAGGTCGGCAGCAATGAATATCTGGTTGGGCTTTATCTCGCGAAGCACGTCGAGTATCTTCTGAACATCGTCCATTGTGAGCGCTTTCTTGATGATGCGGCCGGTCTCGTAGAACGGTAGATCGAGGAAGTGGATTTTCTGTTTGGGTACACCGTTGTATTCGCAAGCGATGCGAGCTTCGCCGCGGCGAATCAAGCCCTTGAGCGTAAGTACGTCCTTGTTGTCGGCTTCATCTTCTTTCTTGTTCTTGAGGAAGCGTTTCACCTCTGTGTACTTGGCACGTACCACCTCATCCTTGCTGTCGGCAAAGAGTTGGTTGAATCCATTGACGAAGTGCATGAAGCGGCGCACTTCCTCGTCGCCTACGGCAATATTGCCCGATGTTTCGTAGCAGATGTGTACATCATGACCTTGCTGCACAAGGCGGCGCACCGTGCCACCCATAGAGATGACGTCATCGTCGGGATGGGGTGAAAAGACGACTACGCGCTTGGGATAGGGGTTGGCTCGTTCAGGACGCTGCGAGTCATCGGCATTGGGCTTGCCGCCCGGCCATCCAGTGATGGTATGCTGAAGTTTGTTGAAGATGAAAAGATTGGCATATTCGGCTTTGCCGAACTCTTCGAGCAGTTCGCGCAGATTGTTCTTCTCGTAGTCGAGAGCGGTGAGTTTGAGCACGGGTTTGCCCACGCGCTCACTGAGCCAGATGATGGCACGCTTCTTCATGCGTTCAGTCCACTTGGTTTTCTTTCCGTATGCCCACGGGTAGCGGGCTTCATCCTCCTCTTCAGGAGTGACGAGCTTGTTGGTCAGATGAAGGTTCAATTTCATAGTTCTAAATATTATAGGTAATTTATTTAGTTCATGAATATTTTTGCGGTGCAAATATAGGCATCTTTTTGGAAATATCCAAATTTTTTGGCAATAAAAGAAAGAATAGGCCTTTATAGTGCAAAATCCTGTAGAAATGTAACATATTTGTCGTTGATTTGATGAATTTACAGTTCTGGTGTTGCAAGTTCTTTCAGAAATGATTATATTTGCAGCAGTTTCTCATCTTAATTCTATAGGTATGAAAAAAACTGTTCTTTTCAGCGCATGCCTTCTGGCAGTCGCAAGCGTTTGGGCACAACGCCCCATGACGCCTCCTTCCGGAGGCAAAGCCATTAGTGATCACTTGATCGGAATCTTTTTCGAGGACATCAGCAATGCAGCCGACGGCGGACTCTACGCCGAATTGGTACAGAACGGCGCCTTCGAATACAGTGCTGGAGACCGTGACGGTTGGGGTCCGGGTACCTCGTGGCGTTTCATTCGTCCTGGACACTCAGCTGGAACTATCACAACTTTACAGGCCAATCCTGTGCACCCCAACAATCTGAACTACATGCGTATCCTTGTGGAACGTGTGGGACATTATTATGACTTCAATGGTTGGACCGGTGTGGGCATCCAAAACGATGGTTTCAATGGGATGAATGTCAAGGCTGGAGCCAAGTATGATTTCAGTGCATTCGTGCGCAATGTAAGTGGTGATGCCAAGGAGGTGCGTGTCGCCCTTGTGGTGCCTGGCAGGGAGCAGAAGTTGATTGCCGACCAAACTTTCACCGTTGCTAACAAGGATTGGCAATCCATCGAGGGTACTCTTGAGGCAACAGCCGACTGTGCTAATGCCGTCCTCCAGATTCTTGTACTTACCAAGGGGGAGATGGACATCGATGTGGTGTCGCTTATGCCCGAAGATACGTTCATGGGTCATGGCCTACGCAAGGATCTTGCCGAGACGTTACAAGGCATGCATCCACGCTTCATGCGTTTCCCTGGTGGCTGCGTAGTGCATGGAGGTGGCGACGGTTTCTGGGATACTTATCGTTGGAAGACGACCATCGGCCCTAAGTATCAGCGCAAGCCCATCAAGAACACATGGAATTACCACCAGAGCATGGGTCTGGGTTACTTCGAATATTTCCAGTTCTGTGAGGATATTGGTATGGAGCCACTTCCCATCCTGCCTTGTGGTGTAAGCTGCCAGGGCGTCAACGGAGGTTGGGGCATGAAGGACCAGGCTCAGGAGGCCTGTCCGATGTCTGAGATGGACGAATGGGTTGATGAATGTCTCGATCTCATCGAGTGGGCCAATGGAGATGCTACTACCAAGTGGGGCCGTCTCCGCGCTGAGGCCGGACATCCCGAGCCATTCAACCTTAAGTATTTGGGCATTGGAAACGAGGAGCGTATCTCTCCCGAGTTTATGGAGCGTTTCAAGTACATTTATGACAAGGTGGTGGCTGCTCATCCTGAGATTATCATCGTGGGTACTGCTGGTCCCGGTTCGCATCCCGGTAATCGCGACTATGATACTGCTTGGAAATTTGCCGAGGAAATCGGTCTCCCCATCATCGACGAGCACTATTACGAGCCCACCAAGTATTACTTCGACAGCCGTCAGTATGACAACTATCCGCGCGACCGCAAGACCAAGGTTTATTTGGGCGAATATTCTGCTCAGAACCGTGGACGTGACAATCAACTGCTCGATGCCCTTGCAGAGGCCGTTTATCTGATGCATGTCGAGCGCAATGCCGACATTGTCGAGATGACTTCTTATGCTCCGCTCTTTGCAAGCAAGGACAATCGCAACTGGACACCCGACCTCATTTATTTCGATACCCAGCGTGTTTTCCCGACGTGCAGCTATTATGTACAGCAGATGTTTGGTGAGTCGGCCGGACAGTATTACTACGGAGACTGCGTCACCATCGAGGATGCAGACAAGTATAAAGGTCAAAGCGTTGTCCTCAATGTGAAGACGCGAGAGCTCTTCGTCAAGGTGTGCAATGCAACTGCAGACAAGAAAGTTGCCACACTTAACCTCTCCCGCTTCAAGAGCATGAAAAAGGTGGCTGAGCGTACTGTTCTTTCCGGCCGTCCCGACGACCAGAATACCTTCGACCAACTGACTGTCGCTCCCGTTCGCGATACCATCAAGGTGAAATCGCGTATGACTCTCGACATCGAGCCTTACAGCTTTGTCATGCTAAAGATCAAGTTGTGAGGTTATAAGAATATGAGGTTATGAGGTTGATTCATTGTGATAAAATTGGTTTTCCACTTGCAATCGCTCTCTTCAGTCTGATGGTTTCTGCCTATGGTCAGAGCAAGGAGCGGACCGACCCCAACAATATTCCCCAGTACAAGGGCTACACGTTGGTGTGGTACGATGAATTTGAGGAAGAAGGAAGGCCGGGCAAGGACTGGTCTTACGAGACGGGCTTTGTGCGAAACGAGGAGCTGCAGTACTATCAGGCCGACAATGCCACAGTGCACGATGGTGTACTCGATATCGAAGGGCGCGTCGAGCGGGTGATGAACAAGAAGTACTACCCGCAGGTCGATAATTGGCGCCACAACCGTCGTTATGCTGACTACTCGTCGGCCAGTCTTACCACGCAGGGCTCCCATGCCTTCCGTTATGGTCGGTTCGAGATACGAGCCAAGATTCCCACAGCGTCAGGCTCTTGGCCGGCCATCTGGCTGTTGGGCAACAAGCACGAATGGCCCGAATGCGGTGAGATTGACATCATGGAGTACTATATAAAGTATGGTGCTCCAGGCATCTTGGCCAATGCCTGCTGGGGTGGCACAAAACGCTACAACGGACAGTGGGACGAAGGTTATGTGCCTGTCAGCCATTTTACCAAAAAGGATCCTCAGTGGACTGAAAAGTTCCACACCTGGCGGCTCGATTGGACTCCCAAGTACCTCAAGATCTATGTTGATGGTGAACTGCTCAATACCATCGAGCTGCGGAAGACCCGCAACATGGGCTGGCAAGGTAATCGCATGAATCCATTCAAGTCCGACGAAGAAGATTTCGGCCTTTATTTGATTCTCAATCTTGCTCTGGGGCGTAATGGCGGAACACCTGACAACAAGCTTTATCCTATCCATTATCTTGTCGATTTTGTGCGGGTCTATCAACCCGCAAGGGCTTCCTACGAGTGCCGACACATTTGCAAGTGATTACAGTTGAACACGAAAAAACGCAAGGGTCGCGACATCTCGTCGTGGCCCTTGCTGTCAATATTATTATTATGTAAAAGCTATAGTTTATTTCTTATGACTGAATTTTTGTGATTGGAGCATATTTACAGGATCAAGAGCTGCATCGAGTTCCTCCTTGGTCATCAGGCCCTTCTCAAGCACGATGTCATATACCGAGCGATTGGTCTCGTTGGCCTCCTTGGCCACCTTTGTGCTGTTCTTGTAGCCGATGATGGGGTTGAGGGCTGTAACGATGCCGATCGAGTTCTTAACCATCTCCTTGCAGTGCTCCTTGTTGACGGTGATGCCGAGGATACACTTCTCGGTGAGGGTGTTGATGGCATTGGTCATCCAGGTCACGCTCTCGAAGATACACTGGGTGATGACGGGCTCCATCACGTTGAGCTCGAGCTGGCCGTGTTCGGCAGCTACAGTTACGGCTGTGTCGTTGCCAATCACCTTGAAGCAGGTCTGGTTGACCACCTCGGGGATGACAGGATTAACCTTGCCAGGCATGATTGACGAACCAGGAGCCATGGCGGGTAGGTTGATCTCGTGCAGACCGCAGCGAGGACCGGAAGCCATGAGACGCAGGTCACTACAGATCTTCGACAACTTCACAGCCAGACGCTTCAATGCACCCGAGTAGCTGACGTATGCACCTGTATCAGGGGTAGCTTCTACGAGGTCGTGAGCAGCGATGAAGCTCTCACCGGTGAGCTTGCTAAGGTTGGCAGCGCAGAGCTTGGCAAAGCCGGGAGCCGCATTCAAACCAGTGCCGATGGCGGTGCCGCCCATGTTGATCTCGAGCAGCAGGTTAATGTTGCGACCCAGATTGAGGATCTCCTCCTCGAGGTTTGTAGCATAGGCGTTGAACTCCTGTCCGAAGGTCATCGGCACGGCATCCTGGATCTGTGTGCGGCCCATCTTGATGTCGTTCTGATACTCTTCTGCCTTGTAGCGGAATGCCGAAATCAGCCCTGTGAGGGCGCCGATGAGAGACTTGTTCATGCGTATGAATGCGTAACGGAAGGAGGTCGGATAAGCATCATTGGTTGACTGTCCACAGTTCACGTGGTCATTGGGTGAAATGATGGTGTATTCGCCTTTCTTGTGTCCGAGTATCTCGAGTGCGCGGTTGGCAATCACCTCGTTGGCATTCATGTTCACCGAAGTTCCGGCACCACCCTGCATCATATCTACGGGGAAGTCTCTGTGGAACTTGCCGTCGATGATTTCGCGGCAGGCCTGCTCGATGGCTCCTGCAATCTCATCATTGATGACACCCAGCGTATGGTTGGTCTGGATGGCAGCCAACTTGACGTAAGCGATGGCAATGATGAAGTCGGGGAAGTGGTACATCCTTCGCGACGAGATCTGGTAGTTGTTGAGGGCACGTTGTGTTTGTACGCCATAGTAGGCGTCTTCTGGTACCTTGAGCTCACCGATAAGGTCAGACTCAACACGGTATTTTACTTCACTCATGGTTAATTTTGGGATTAGTGTTGATGATTTAGATATTTTTTGCAGTAATCTAGATGCTCTAGAAATTCTAGATAGTCTAGATAATCTAGAGCATCAGGAGAGAATCATTAGAATGCCTTGATGCGGAACATGAAGCCGAGTTCGATGCGGTTGGTGCTGTAGTCATCAAGACCAGCAGCATGCTTGGCCTCGTCAGTGAAACTGAAATTGCGGCCCACGTACGAAAGGAAGACACGGAAATCCTGGCTCTTGTCGGGATAGTACTCGAGGTTGGCCATCCATAGGAGAGACTTGCGATAATCCTTGAAGGCATCAACGTCATTCACACTAGCGGTCTCATAGCAGCCCTTGAGCATCAGGTTCCACTGTGGTGCAAACTGCCAGTTTGCCTTGGTGATGAGTGAGTGGTAGGTAACGCCGCTGAAGTAGCCGGCATTCTGGGTGGCGAGGAAACCTGCACCATCGGCTGAAGCGATGCCCAGACGATCGATGTCGTCCCATTCGCCCATGTAGTCGAAGTACCACTGGAAATTGGGCAATACGAGCTGCTGACCAAGGCAGATCTTATGGTCATTGGCATCTTCAGCCTGATTCTGCAGAGAGTACGACCAACGTGTCTGGAGCATACCGTCGAACATGTTGCCTGCCCAAAGGAAGATGTAGGTCAATGGGTGCTTCGAAGCATAGTAGTGCTCGAGCGACTTGCCGTAGAAGCTGTTGCTGCCGTAGAAGGGACCAAAACCATCGTTGTACGAGTTGGTGATGTTGATGTCGAACTCCTGCGAAGGCACGGGCTTGAAGCAGAGGTTCACACCAGCCATGAAGTTGTCCATGTAATCCACCATGTCGGAATACTGGTAGATGTACATTGGGTTCTCATCAAACTCGAAACCGCCGTGATTCTGGCACATCTTACCGCCCTGGATGCTCCACTGGTCATTCCACTGGTAGCCTACCATCAAGATGTCGGTAGCCTTGGCAAAGTTATCGGTACCCATGGCCGTGTTGTTCTTGTTCAGACGATGACGCCAGCGGTAGCTGATCTTGTCGGTCAGGTTGCCCTTGATTTCGATACGGGCCTGCTTGTTGGTGAACTTCGAGAAGTTGTCGTCTTCGGTCATCAGCTCCTGGAAGGCAGCTGCATAGTTGAAATATACGTTGAAAGCGTCGGTTTTCTTTTCAAGTTTGAGAACGCGCTCCGAAAGGCTCTGGTAATCACCGTCTGGACCACCCATACCGGTGTTGCGACCCTGTGCGTTGGCGGAGAGGGCCATAACCAAGGCTGTAGCAAATAAAAACAGTCGTTTCATATTTTTATATTTTTGGATAGCCACTATAGCCTATATGGTTCCTATAGTTCTCATAGCTCCAATTTAAGCTATAGCGGCTATGAAATTATTAATACTCAGCGAAGTACTTCTGAATCTCCTCCCAATCGTGGGTCTTGAGGAGGGCAAGCATCAGGAGGATACGAGCCTTCTGTGGGTTAAGGTTGAGCGAAGCCACGAAGTGATACTTGGCATCATCGACTTCAGCATCCTGGTTAGTTGCACCGGTGGGAACACGACTTGAGCGAACGATCTGTACACCCTTCTCCTGAGCCTTAACGGCTACCTCGAATACATCCTGGAAGAAGTTGCCGTCACCTACGCCAGCGAGTACGATGCCGTCGAAACCAGCATCAACGAAAGCCTGCATCGGGATGGGTGAAGCGTTGGCATAACCATAGACGATACCAACCTTTGGCAGCTTGGTGTCAGCAGTAACATAGAACTCGGAATTCACGCCATACTTGAAGGTAGGAACATTGTCAACATAGATGGGCTTGCCGTTGTAGATGTAGCCCATAGCGCCAAAGACGCCACCCTTGAAGGTGTCGAGGTCGGTGGTGTGGCCTTTATAGACAGCCTTGGCAGCAAACAGCGAATTGTTCATGCAGACCATTACGCCACGACCCCTGGAAGAAGGATCGACGAGGGTAGCTACGCCATTGTAGAGGTTGGCGGGACCATCAGCCGAAATGGCGGTCGAAGGACGCATAGCGCCAGCCAATACCACGGGCTTGTCGCTGTGTACGGTGAGCGAAAGGAAGTAAGCGGTCTCCTCCATTGTGTCGGTACCATGGGTAACGAGTACGCCATCATAACCTTCCTCGTTGAGGAGCTGGTTGATGCGCACGGCAAGTTTCAGCCATACGGCATCGTTCATGTCCTGGCTGCCGATGTTGCAGAGCTGCTCGCCATCGATGTCAGCAAGGTCCTTGATCTCGGGAACTGCATTGATGAGGGTCTCGATGCCCACTTGGCCTGCAGTGTAGGCCGACGAAGTGGCAGCGGTGCTCACACCTGCAATGGTGCCGCCCGTAGCGATGATACGGATCTTTGGTTTGGCAACTGCGACCGATGCTACCATCACGAGGAGCATCATGAGGAATGTTAATCTCTTTTTCATAGTGTTTTGATTAATTTGATTGGTGAATATTGGGTTAGTGGATCTCTTTTACAAGACAAGGGTAATAGCGTAAGCCACAGCGATGGCTACCACGGTAGTGATCCATCCGGGCAACTGGAACGAGTGGTTGATCACATATTTGCCCACATGGGTTGTACCTGTGCGGTCGAAGCCAAGGGCGGCAACCTCAGTCGGGTAGTTGGGCAGGAAGAAGTAGCCGTTGACGGCTGGGAACATGGCCACCAGAAGCATCGGGTTCATGCCCAGTGCAATACCTACAGGATAAAGCGTGGTGACTGTAGCTGCCTGCGAGAAGAGCATGATGCTCATCAGGAAGAGGGCGACAGCGAAGAGGAATGGAGCCGAAGCAACCATACCTGCCAGGGCACTGTTGATGGCTTCAGCATTGCCTACATAGAAGGTCGAACCCATCCAGGCGATACCGAAGATGGCAATCACGGCATTGATGCCAGCGGCGAAGATGCTGCCCTTTGGCACGTTCTTCAAAGGCACCTTGCCCGCAAGGACAATGAGGATGGCATCACTCATCATAATCATTTCGATAGTCTCAGACATCGATACACCGTCGGGACGAAGATTCGGGAAGAAGCCGAACAATACTACAAGGGCTACGCCAAAGAGGAATGCCCATACCGAATGCTTGGCACGGGGGTCGCTGCTGTACTCGGCGCTCTCCACCTTGCGCTTGTCCTCCTCCGGGTCGATGAGGCCTTCGCGCACTCGACGCTGGTACTCGGGATCATCCTCCAGCTCCTTGCCCCAATGGTTGGCCACGAAAGCAGCCACAAGGATGGCGATGAAGCCTGCAGGAACGCAGGTCAGGATGATGGTGCCCAGCTCGATGCCTTGACCACCCAGCAGATCCTTCGAGATGATGGCAGCAGTAGCAGCCGATACGGGACTACCAGTGATGCCCAGCGAAGCGGCCACGGTGGCCAGGGCTACGGGGCGTTCTGGACGAATCTTGTTGGCCTGTGCAATCTCCGAAATGATGGGGAGCAGCGAATAGCTGGTGTGTGCAGTGCCGGCCACAAGGCAGAAGAGCCACGTGCAGAGCGGGCCGTAATAGGTGATGTGGTCGGGGTGCTTGCGTAGGAACTTGGCTGCTTGACCAACAAGCCAGTCCAAGCCGCCAGCCGCCTGCAGGGCAGCTGATGCGACGATGACGGCGAGGATGATCATCATCACGTCAATGGGAGCCTTGCCCGGCTGCAGACCGAACAGATAGACGAGGATGAACACACCCAACATACCGAATACGCCGAGGCCGATGCCGCCCACCCTGGCTCCTATGAAGATCAGGGCAAGCACGATGGCCAGTTCAATAAAAATCAAAGCTGTAGCCATAAGAATTCGTTGTGTTTGGAAATGAAAATGTTTTATAGTATAATTATTTCGGTTACGCCGCTGGTTTGCGTTAAAACGTGTTCCAAAAACTCATTAGATAGTTTGGTTTTCGTGGTACAAAGATAGTTGTAATATCGCGGTTCGCGTTCAAAATTCCGTTAAAATATGTGAAAACATGTCGAATAACATATTTTTTCAAGCGGTTTTTTTGGAGATTGTCGGATAATTATAAGAAAAAAGACAAAAAAGGGAGGCGGTCCTCCCTTTTTTGTCATCACTTCTACAGACTGCCAAACCGCAGTGCCTTTCGTCGCTGCCTCTTGGCTTTGCGTCGCGATGGCTTGGCTTTCGGTGTTGGTGTCACACGCTCCTTCACCTCGATGAGCTTGTCCCAGGCCGCACGTCCAGCCTCTTCGCCGCGGGCAATCAGCAGACGGGTGTCGTCTTCGCCAAAGCTGGCTCCATGGAAACCCTCCACGTCGGGATGGATCAGCACGTCGGCGTCCATTCGGTTGACGTGATACTTGTCAAGGTCGGGTCGAGTGTACTTCCATTCCAAAATCGAGGCTAAGCCGCGTGTGTGCATCGAGCCTCGTGACTGTTGCGAGGCACGTCGCGCATCCATCAGGTCAATGGCGATCACGATGTCGGCACCCATGCGACGCGCCACGTCCACAGGCAGGTTGTTCAGTAACCCGCCATCGACCAGCAGCATCGAGTCGCGCTCCACGGAAGTGAAAGCCAGCGGCACGGCCATACTTGCACGGATGGCCTGCGCCACGTTGCCGCTATCAAGCGCCACCTCCTCAAACTCCCTGATGTTCACTGCTACGCAGCGCAACGGGATGGGCAACGAGTCGAACGGGCAGCAGCGCTTGCCCAGCAGCGAGTCGAGCTTCTGAGTGAAGCGTTGGCCGCGCATCATGCCCGGTATTCCCTTCATCTTGCTCCACGGTTTCAACTGGGGTGTGGCCATGTCGCTCAGCAGGTAGATCCAGTCCTGCGCGCGGTAGATCGAATCGAGTTGCGCCGCCGAGTAGCCCACCGCATAGAGGCCAGTGATGATGGCTCCTGCTGAAGTGCCCACCACCATGTCGATGGGCACACCCGATGCCTCCACCGCCTTCAGCGCACCGATGGCAGCCGCACCCTTTGCGCCGCCACCACCTATAACTAACGCTACGCGCGGGCGCGTAGGAGCCGTGCGTGGGCTGGCAGCCTGCACTACGTGGCCGTCCAGTAGGGCCAGCATCAGTATGAGGAGTAACTTCTTCATCGGGTCGGTGGTTATTCAAGGCGCAAAGATACGCAATTTTTCTATACACGCATCATCCGTTCACGATTTTTATGATTATTTCTCCACTTTTCGGTCAAATGTTCATTTAACGGCACGTTGCAACCCTATCTCGCGGATCTTGTCCTCCAGTTCATCGCGGTCGCCAGCCGACCTGGATTTTAGGCGAGCTCTATAATTATAAATGGTATTGGGTGTAAGATGAAGGAACGAGGCGATGCGGGCGCTGTCGTCAATGCCGAGGCGGATGAGGGCGGCCATGCGCATATCGGTCGTGAGTTCGCTGTTGGCGCCGAGCTGCTGGTGAAACTCAGGACGCAGCAGCTTGTTGAACTCTTCGACGAAATTGGGGTAGAGGCGTAGGAAGGCGGCGTCGAAGTTGGCAAATAGCTCGCGTGTCTCGGTCTCGCGCAGCTCTTCTGAGCTCGTCATGCGCTGCAGTTCCTTGAGCTGATTTGCCTTGAGGCGACGGTTGACCTTGAGACGATATGCATCGAGTTTGTCGATATATCGGGAGCAGAGGTCGAGGAAGCGTCCGATGTACTCGTCCTTGACGCGGTTGGAGTCATGGAGCTGCGCATTAACCTGCTTCATCTGGCTGTATGACTCATTAAGCTGCGTGTTGAGATGGTTGAGCTTTCCGTTGATGCGACGCAGTTCGTTACGAGCGGCGAAGAGCAGCTTGTTGCGCTTGTAGAGGAAAAGGATTGAGGCGAGGAGGAGCATGGCAAGAACGCTGACGACGGCGAGGAGGATGCTGAGGTTGCGGTAGTTCTTGCTGAGCTTCTCGCGGTAGCTGTTGTTGATGGCAGTGATGACGGGCGATACCTGCCAGGAACGGGTGTGTCCACCGAACTTGGTGGTGCACATCCACGAGTACTCGATGTAACGGTTTGAGCGTTCGATGTCGCCGTCTTTACCCACGAGGTCAGCGAGGGTCCATAGAGATGCCTGGTTTGTGACAGCGTTGCGTATGTCGTGTAGCGCCGACTGAGCGAGCCAGTAGCGTCGCCCGGTCTCGTCATCTCTGACGCGGTAACATTCGGACATGAAGTAGGCCATGATGGCATAATCATGGCTGCCCGAAGCCGCGATGCTTGTCCACTGGTTGCACAGGGCCTCGGCTTCGTCAGCGAGCTCAGCTCCAATGAGGGTGGCAAGTTGGCGTTGGTAGTAGAATGATGAGGTCGTGTCAGCCACCTCGAAGTACTTCTCGCGATACTGGTTGGAGAGGCTGTAGTAATGCTGGCTCAGGATCTCGTCATCGCTATATCGTCCAAGTTCACCGTACGTGTGGGTGCTAGCATAGTAGTAGTATTCGAGGGTGGCGTCATCTAGGATGCCTGTGCTGGCCTCTTCGAGCCAGTGGATGGCTTCGCTGTAATAGCCGCTGATGGAGTTCTGATAAGCGAGGAAACACTGAGTGAGTGCCACACGCCGTTTATCGCCTATGGCCTGTGCCTGACGTAGGCAGTCGGCAAGGATAGCCTTGGCCTTTTGGTCATCGTAGGGACTATATTGGTCGAAGAGCTCGAAGGTGCGCTCGAAACGTGCTTCGGGGCTACGACTGGCTGCGATGCGTTCGTTGAGGGTAGCGAGATGCTGCTCCTTGCGCAGTATGTAGTCGTCGGCACGGGCGATCTCTTTGTCAAGGACGGCATAGATTGAGTCGAGGTCGTAGGCCTGGCTTCTTGTCGAGAGGACGAGGAGCAGACTGAGGGCGATGGTCTTCTTTGCATTCATGGGAAGGTACGGGTTGATGACGGCACAAAGATAAGACTGCAAATGACAATCTCCAAATTTTGTTGATTTTTCTTTCGGATGACGTGCAAAATCGTTCCTAAATGGTTGTATTTTGTTGCACAGATTTTGCAAAAACAGGACCTAAAGACTCTTATCATTATGAAAAAATGGTTCAAAAAAATAATTTTTAATCCACTTTCAGATTGTGATAGGTTTTTTGCATTAGTTTATATTTCAGTATGTTGTACGATTTTACACCTTATAATTATCCACTTTGTCATCTTTGTATATGTGCAACTTAGGAAAAAATGTCGTATCTTTGCAGCGCAGATTTATCGTTTGCAGCTTGGTTTTTTATAAAATGAAACAACTTAACTAACTATACACATTATTAATTTAAAGTACTACTATTATGAAGAGACTGTTTACCCTTTTGATGTCAGCCTTTACTCTTGTTGGTATGGCTAACGCACAAGACACCTACATCGTGACCGGAGACTACAACAACTGGAGCCTCTCGGAGAATTGCATCACTTTCGTGGAGTCGGATGGCGGCTTTGCTGCTACTGCTGCCGAGTTCACCACCGGTACATGGGGATTCAAGATCATCAAGAACCCGGCTGAGACCGGCTGGACCTATCAGTACGGCTACAACGAGCCTATTGCTACGGGCAAGGACTACACCCTCTTCTGGATTGAGGACGGCAACAACATCTATCTGGGTTCGGAGAACAACAACGTGACTCTGCATAACGTGAAGTTCGAGTTCTATCCTGGCTCGGACAACACTCTCGACTACTTCCGCATCACTGCCGACGAGGAGATCACCGTGGGTGAGCCCGGCGAGAAGGTCGATGAGTATATGATGGTAGGCACCTGGCAGGGCTGGAGCTTCGAGAACAACCCGCTCAAATTCGAGCATCAGGGCGATGGCGTCTATACCGCTTCGATTGATGAGATCTATGGTGACTGGAAGATCGTGAAGAACAATTCTTGGACCGACGCTTTGGGTGGCGGTGGCATGAATATGCAGCCAGGCAACACCTACAACCTCTACAAGGGCGGCGACAACACGGGCTTTGCAGCCGGTGTGGTACTGAGGAACGGTTCGTTCACCCTCACCATTCTTGAGGACGGCAATGCCACCATCGCTGTGGAGGGCAGTACCGCAGTGGAACATTCATACGGATTGGTGGGTGCCTTCCAGGGCTGGAACACGGGCACGGCAGCCTTCCTGGAGCAGCAGGCCGACGGCAGCTGGACCACCGACATCGACGCCTTCCCCGGCAATCAGATGTTCAAGGTATCGATCGACAAGACCTGGGAGTGCTTCCTCGCACAGGACGCCCCCACACAGCTGAGCTTCGCTACCCCATATACTTGTGCACGCGCCAACAACGACAACAACTTCACCATCGGTGAAGATGGAGCAAGCTATAACGTACACGTTGTGCTCGTAGTGGCTGCTGATGAGCAGAGCGCCGAACTCACCATCACCGACAAAACCTCGGGCATGACCTTGCTCAAGACCGGCATGACACGAAGCAACATCTACAACGTGATGGGCCAGCAGCTCACTGCACCTCAGCAGGGTCTGAACATCATCGACGGCAAGATTGTCATCATCAAGTAAACCATCCATATAATGAAACACGGAACATCGGCCGCGCGCCGCCTCCTGGCGACGCTTGCGGCAACGATGTTCGCCGTGGCTCTCTTTGCACAAAACATTACGGTAAATGGAACTGTGACCGACACGCACGGCGAGTCGGTCATAGGGGCCTCCGTCTTTGAAGTCGGTACCCGCAACGGTACTGTGACTGACATTGACGGCAGGTACTCCCTTACTGTCGCAAAAGGAGCTACGCTGCGGATATCGTACATCGGCTATACCACCCAGGAGGTGGCAGCCCAGACAAACATGAAGGTGGTGCTCGAAGAAGAGTCCACCGACTTGAACGAGGTGGTGGTGATCGGCTACGGTTCGGTGCGTCGTAAGGACGTGACCACCGCCGTCTCGACCGTCTCAACCAAAGATCTCGAAACTCGTCCCATCGTGAGTGCCGTATCGGGCATGCAGGGCAAGGCAGCCGGTCTGCAGATCACACAGGCCAATGGTCAGCCAGGATCGTCTCCCACCATTCGCGTACGTGGCACCACTTCGCTCAATGGTTCGAACAACCCGCTCTACGTGGTGGATGGAGTGCCCCTCACGGACATCGACTATCTGAGTGCTGACGATATCGAGAGCATCCAGGTGCTCAAGGACGCCTCGTCGGCTGCCATCTACGGATCGCGTGCTGCTAACGGTGTTATCATCATCAGCACCAAGCAGGGCAAGGAGGGTGTTGCCAAGGTGAGCTTCAACGGACACGTAGGCATGAACACTGTGCGCAACAATCAGACCCCGCTCAATGCACAGCAGTACAAGGCATTGCAGGACGAGATTGGACTGGTGAAGCTTCCGGCCAATCTCGTCGATCGCACCGATTGGCAGGACGAGGTGTACCGCACTGGCCTCACCCAGGATTACCAGTTGTCGGTGACCAACGGCAATGACAAGCTGCGCTACTACCTGTCGGGCGGCTATACGGGCGAAAGCGGTGTGCTCGAGAAGAGCGACTTCAATCGCTACAACGTGCGTGCCACCATCGACAACGACATCAGCCGATGGCTCACCGTAAATGCCAGTGTGGCCTACAGCGACTATACTTTCAAGGGTACGGGCATCATCTCGGGCACAGGCTCGAACCGTGGTGGTGTGATCACCTCGATCATCAACACGCCCACCTATGCCCCCGTATGGGACCCTCAGAACCCAGGACAATACTATAATAATTTCTATGGTGTGAACATCACCTCGCCTGCCGAAAACTTGTCGCGCACTGAGGACAACAAGACGTCGTGGAACAAGTTCCTGGGCACTGGCAAGGCCATCATTACCTTCCTGCCCGACGCGTTGACCCTCACCAGCCAGTTCAACTTCGACCGCACACACGGCACGACGATGAACTTCCTCGACCCAATCAAGACGGGCGACGGACGCAACAACTACGGCACGGGCTACGACTCGCGTTCAATCAACACCGTGATGGTGTGGGACAACGTGCTCAACTACAAGAAGAAGTTCGGCATCCACAGCCTCGACCTCATGGCCGGCTCGTCATGGACGAAGTCGAAATACAGCAACAACTGGATCAACGGCTCGAACTACGCCGATGCTGACATCAAGACGCTGAATGGCGCCAACAAGATCAGCTGGACGGGCACGGGCTCGTCGGCTTCCGACTGGGCCATCCTTTCTTACTTCGGACGCTTGAGCTATAACCTCCGCGACACTTATCTGTTGACTGCCAACTTCCGTGCCGACGGTTCGTCGAAGCTCGCTCCCGGACATCGCTGGGGCTACTTCCCTTCGTTCTCGGCCGCCTGGCGTCTGTCGCAGGAGAAATTCCTCAAGGATCTCGACTGGCTCGACGACCTGAAGATACGTGGCGGTTGGGGACAGACCGGTAACCAAAGCGGTTTGGGCGACTACTCATACCTCGCCGCCTATAGCATCAACCGCATCCAGTGGTTCGGCGAAGGGCATGATGCCAATGCTACGCCAACACGTTCGCAATCGACGTTGAGCAACCCCGAGCTGACCTGGGAGACTACCACGCAGACCGACATCGGCCTCGACCTCACCGTGCTGCGCAGCCGACTGACGCTCACAGTCGATTACTACCACAAGAAGACCTCCGACATGCTGATGACCGTGACGCTGCCCGCAGGTTCGGCAGCAGCCACCAGTCTCACCTACAACGGCGGTGACGTTGAGAATAAGGGATGGGAGTTCAGCGTGAGCTCGAAGAACTTCACCGGCAGCTTCCAGTGGGACACCGATTTCAACATCAGCTTCAACCGCAACAAGCTGACGCATCTGATGCTGACGCAAGTCTATTACAATGCGATGACCACCGACTACGTCAACGAATATGTGGTCCGCAATACACCGGGCATGCCTTTGGGCAGCTTCTGGGGATACATCTCTGACGGCGTTGACCCCGAAACCGGAGAACTTATCTATCGTGACGTGAACGGCGACGGCATCGTCAGTGCATCGGACCGTACCTACATCGGTGACCCGAACCCCGACTTCACTTACGGCCTTACCAACACCTTCCGCTGGAAGGGCGTGACGTTGAGTGTCCTGGTGCAGGGCTCGTATGGTAACGACGTCTATAACGTGAGCAAGATGGAGACACAGGGCATGTACGACGGCAAGAACCAGACCACGGCTGTGCTCGACCGCTGGCAGGTGCCCGGACAGATCACCGACGTGCCGAAGGCAGGCTTCGACCTGCGTAACTCGACCTATTTCCTCGAGGACGGCTCGTACCTACGCGTGAAGGACATCTCCTTGAGCTATGACGTGCCGCGCAAGGTGCTCAAGCCCTTGCACCTGACACGCCTCATGCCTTATGTGAGCGCCACCAACCTCCTGACCATCACCAGCTACTCCGGTATGGATCCCGAGGTCAATCAATATGGCAACAGCGGTGCCGTACAGGGTATCGACTGGGGAACTTACCCCATGTGCCGTTCGTTTGTAGCAGGAGTGAAGGTAGAATTCTAAACACAGAGTAATATGAAGACAAATGTCAAAGTGACGCTGAGTGTTGCAATGTCGTTTATGATGACTGCCTGCACACTCGACTACGAGCCTATATCAACCCCGACGGAGCTCACCGAAGGCCGTCAGACCGAGGAGAGTACTGCCGTCCTGAAGGACAAGCAGGCCGCCGAGGATCAGCTGACCAACCTGTATGAGCTGTTCCGCAGCCGCGTGGAGCACTGGTATGTGGATAAGCTCCTTCTGGCCGAATCACATTCCGACAACGCTTATGCCGGCACCACCGGTGCCGAGGTGGAACCCTACGAGTCGAACGCCATCGATGCCAGCAATTCGGTGCTGAGCCGCGACTGGACGCGTTTCCTCGAGGACATCGCCAAGTCGAACGTGCTGATCAATGGCCTCGACCAACTGCTCGAGAGCGGGCAGGTGACACAGAACGAATACAACTTGATGAAGGCGCAGGGCTGCATCTTCCGCGCTATTGTGATGTTCGACATGGCACGCGAATGGGGCTCGTTCCCCATCATCACATCGATAGCCAAGACCATCACGGCCGAAAACGTGGAAGAGGTCTATCCGACCTATTTTCCGCCCAAGAACACGCCCGAGGAGTCGTATGCACAAATCATCGCCGATCTGGAGTTTGGTGCCCAGTATGCGCCCGAATTTTCGGCAGGCGACCGCACCATCATGACCAAGACCGTGGCACAGGCTTACCTTGCCAAGGTCTATGCTGAGAAGACACCCCAGAACCACTCGAAGGTGATCGAATATGCCGACAAGGTGATTGGCACGCCAGGATTGAGCCTTGAACCCGAGTTTGCGACGCTGTGGGGCTTCGAGAACGGCGACTGTGTGAAGCGCAATACTTCGGAAGGCATCCTCGAGCTCCATTGGAGCGTCGGTGCCGGCACCTGGGCCTCGTGGATGTTCGGCCGCTGCCTTGAGAATCCCGACTACTACTTCACCTGGGCGAAGTGGGTGACCCCATCACGCGACCTTGTGAACGACTACGAGCGCGAAGGCGATCAGGTGCGCCTCGATCAGACCATTCATTTCGAGTCATGCACGTGGAGCAACTACTATCCCGCTTCGAACTATGCGTTCATGTACAAGCTGCGCTCGGGCTACAACAACATCTACAAGTGTCGTTTGGCCGACATCATCCTCATCGAGGCTGAGGCACATGCTTATCTGGGCAACCTCGACAAGGCTGCACAATTGGTTAATCAGGTGCGTGCCCGTGTGGGCCTTGCCCCACTTTCGAGCGAAAAGACTTCGAGCCAAAGCGCCATGATCGATGCCGTGATGCACGAACGTCGTCTGGAGCTCGCCATGGAAGGGGAGCGCTGGTATGACCTTTGCCGTAACAACAAGGTGGAGGAGGTGATGAACGCCGTCTATAGCCGCGACACGGGGCGATTGGCACAGAAAAAACAGTTCGACGCTAACTCGTACCTGCTGCCCATCCCGCAGACAGCCCTCGACCAGAATGCAAACTTAGTACAAAATCCAGGTTATTAATACAGGTTATGAAAAAAATGACTAGCATCATCAGCATACTTCTTGCTGCAGCCCTCTCCGCGTGCAGCAGCAACAGCAGCAGCGTGACCGACGACCTGACCGAGCCCTATCCCACGGGCAAACCAACCACAGGCAAGGCCGTCGTCTTCACCACCACTGCCGACGGCGCCTATGCCCTCCATGAGGACATCGCCGACGTGGTGAGCGGACAGAGCCTCTCGCCGCTCACCATCCAGCTGGAGCCCAACCAGCCGCAGCAGGGCATCGACGGCTTCGGCTTCGGCATCACCTACTCGTCGTGCTACAACCTTTTGAAGATGTCGCCTGAGGATCGAAACGACCTGCTGACACGCACCTTCTCACCCACGTCGGGCTATGGCGTCAGCTACTGCCGCATCTCGATCGGCTGCAACGACTTTTCGAGCACCGAGTATTCGCTCTGCGACAACGAAGGCCTTGAGAACTTCTGCCTCTTCAACGACGAGGTGAACTACGTGATCCCCATCCTCAAGGAGATCCTGGCCATCAATCCCGACCTCAAGATCATCGGCAGCCCCTGGACTCCCCCGAAGTGGATGAAGGTGGACAACCTCACCAACATGCGTCCCTACGACTCGTGGACCGACGGACACCTCAGCCCGTTGCACTACGACACCTACGCCCAGTACTTTGTGAAGTTTATCCAGGCTTTTGCTGCCGAGGGCATCAAGATCTATGCTGTCACGCCTCAGAACGAGCCCTTGAACCACGCCAACTGTGCATCGTGTTACATGCCTTGGGCCGAGGAGGCACAGCTCGTCAAGAGCATGGCCGCCGCCTTCTCTAAGGCAGGCTTGAATACACAGATCTACGTCTTCGACCACAACTACAACTACGACAACGTAGGTGATCAGGACGACTATCCAGTGAAGATCTACAACACACTGGGCGACAACTTCGAGGGTTCGGAGCTGGTGGCCGGTGCGGCTTACCACGACTATGGTGGTACGAGCGATGAGCTGATCGACATTTACACCAAGGCGCCCACCAAGGCCCTCATCTTCTCGGAGAGCTCGATAGGCACCTGGAACGACGGTCGCAACCTTGCCACACGCCTGATGGCCGACATGAAGAATGTGGCCCTGGGCACAGTGAACAAGATGTGTCGTGCCGTCATCGTCTGGAACTTCATGCTCGACACCAACATGGGCCCCAACCTCGACGGAGGCTGCCAGACGTGCTTCGGCGCCATCGACATCGATCCGAGCAACTACACGCGCTACACCCGCAACTCGCACTACTACATCATCGCCCACATGAGTGTGGCCGCTGCCACTGGTGCCGTGCGCCTGGGTACCAGCCGCAACATCGCCAGCTCGAGCATCATCAGCACCTGCTTCCTCAATCCCGATGGAACCTACGGTGCAGTGATACTCAATACGGGTGACGAGGACAAGACCATCAACGTGGGCGACGGCAGCAGCTATGTGCGCGTCAACGTGCCCGCCAGTGGTGTCACTTCGGTCAAATGGAATCGTTAACCATTAATCATGAACCATTCATCATGAACCATCTCAAATACCTATTCCTGCTGCCTCTGGGTTTGGTACTGGCCGCGTCGTGCAGTGATGACGACGATGACGGCGCTACGGGCAATCCCGTGCTGCTGGTCAGCGGTCTGTCTCAGTCGGCACAGTACGGCGACAGCGTCTTCTTCGATGTGGCCTGCTCGGATGCCGAAGGCGTTGACCTCTCGACCCTGAAGGCATATCTCGAGTACAGTGGCGAGCCCGTCTCGTCGCAGGTGATACGCACCAAGACCGAGGGTTCCTACCATGTGTCGCTCTATGCTCCGCTCTATAAGGCCGTGCCCGATGGCGTAGCACAGATACGTCTCGTGTTGCAGAATATTCGTCTGGCCAAAACTGAGCAGGTGGTCGATCTGCCGCTTGCCCGTCCGCATTACGAGTACCTTACCTTCGTGCCTGCCACGGGCAGTCCCGTGACGCTGGCACCCGATGCGTCCGATCCCTTCCTTTTCACCGGCAGCTACACTAGTGCCAACCGCACCTTCAAGGGCTATTTCGTGGCTCCCAAGTACGGAGAGCACGGCACCGAGCTGACCTTCGGACAGGGCAACGACGACATCAAGGAAGGCATGACCGACGCCATCACGATGAACGGCAACAAGGGCGCCAACGTCGTTAGCTTCAACGTGCTGACCTACGCCTACGGTCCAACTGAGTCCGACCCCAACGCTTCGACCGAAATCGTGCTGACCAAGAGCGACAACGTCTTTGTGGGTGAGCTCGTCCAGGGCCATACCTACGAGTTCGCTGGCGAGTCAATCATGAATTCGAGCCGCTGGTTCTACGATAGCGACTGGTTTGTCAAGGATGCCACTGCCGGCACCTATACCTTCCAGGGCATCACAGGCACCTACAGCATCACGGCCGACTTCTCGAATCTGGCCTTCCGCATCTGGGTAATGGATGGCACGTCGAGCGGTAAGCTCAAGGCCGACGGCACGGGTGCCATCTGGATCATTGGCAACAATGGTGTGGGCAAACCTTCCTACACGGCATCGAATGTGCAGAGTTGGTGGACCGGCGAAGAGCATGACTACTGCCTGACGCCTATTGCCGAAAAGGTACACAGGATTAGCCTTACCGTGGGCAAGCAGCTCAACGGTGCCGACGTGAACTTCAAGTTCTTCGGTCAGGCAGCTTGGGGTACCGAGTTCAAGGGCTCGCCTTCGACCTATCACCTCTCGACCGACAGCGATCTGTTCGGTATCGGCGACGGCAATGGTCACGACGATGGCAACCTCTACCTGCTGCCCGATGTCATGCTGACCGACGGCGATACCTACGTCTTCACCATCGATCTGACGAACGGTTGTTCGAATGGCATCTTGACCATCACCAAGAACTGATCCTATTCGATACTGTTCAGCAAATCCACTTTACCCTCTTCAACGAGCTTGATGATGAGTTCGCCGAAGAGGGTATTTGCCCAAGCGAACCATGAACGTGTGAACTGCGACGCATCGTCCTTATAGAACGATTCGTGCATGAGTCCAGTGCCTGCATCTGTCTGCATCAGCTGACGGATGCAGGCTTTCGTTTCGTCATCATCCTGGCTGGTGAAGGCGCGCATCATGATGCTCATGGGCCAGATGTAGTCGTGGCCGATGTGGGGGCCGCCTATGCCCTCACCTGCCTTGCCTCGGAAGAAGTAGGGGTTGTCGTCGCTCCACACGAAGCGTCGCGTGTTCTGATAAATGGGGTCGTCGATAGCCACGTCGCCCAGATAGGCCATGGCGAGCAAGCTGGGCACGTTGGCATCGTCCATGAGCAGATGGTTGCCAAAGCCATCGACCTCGTAGGCATAGATTGGGCCATATTTGGGATGCTGATAGACGGCATGCTCCATCAAGGCGGCATGCACCTCGTCGGCCAAAGTGGTGCAGCATTGTGCCAGGTCGCTGCGATGGTTGACGGTGGTCAGTATTTCGGCGGCCTTGCGAAGGCTGGTCACGGCCATGAAGTTGCTGGGCACGAGGAAGAGCAGGGTGGTGGCATCGTCGCTGGGACGGAAGGCGCTGGCGATGAGGCCGCAGGGTCGCACGGGTGCACCCCATCCTTCGTTGTTCATCGTGTCGAGTGCGCGGTTGCTGGAACGCAGGAAACGGTAGCTGCCGCGCCCGTCCTTGCGCTGCTGTTCGGTGAAAACGCGCAGGATGTTCCGGATGGCTTCGATCCACTCCTCACCGAAGACGCTCGTATCGCCCGTCACCTGCCAATAGTGGTAGGCCAGACGGATGGGGTAGCACGACGAGTCAATCTCGTACTTGCGCTCGTGCAGTTCAGGATGCATGCCGGTGTCCTTCATCCACGGCCCATCGGGATTGGGCTCACGGTTGAAGGCGTTGGCGTAGGGGTCGCAGTTGATGCACTTCCATTGGCGCAGTATCACACCAGCGAGCATTCGCCGCAGGGCCTCGTCCTGTCCTGCCAACTGCACGTAGGGATAGACCTGAGCTCCGCTGTCTCGAAGCCACATCGCGTGGATATCACCCGTATAGACGAAGGTGTCGGGTTGTCCGTCCTCATCCTCCTCGAAATGCACGGTGGTGTCGATGGTGTTGGGATAACAGGCAGCAAACATCTGCGCCAAGCGAGGATTGGTGATCTGGCTGACGATCTCTGCAATCTGCTGCTCGACAGCTTCGGAATGGAACAGGCGCTCCTCGATAGGGGGTCTGAAGGGTTCGAGGGGTTCTGAAGGGGTAAGAAGGGCTAAGAGGAGGGTTAGTAGCATGGGGTTAATGGTGAAGGGTTAATGGTTAAGAAGGGTGTTTGTGGAGGGTTATCACATTTATTTCGGGCCAGGCACCAAGACGAAAGGCGAGCATGCCACCGAGGCCGGAAGAGATGAACAGCTGTTGCGTGCCCTGTTGGTAGAGGCCGCCCCATTCGGAATAGATGAAGCGTGAGGGCGAGATGTCACCGATGCGGAAATGTGCCGCATGAGTATGGCCCGAGAAGGTGAGCTGGATGTTGGAGGTGTGTGTCACTTCCTGACGCCAAAGATAGGGGTCGTGTGACAAAAGGATCTTGAAGCAACTATCGGGCACCCCTTCGAGGGCATGGGGTAGATCGGCACGGCATACCTTGCCCGACATGCTTTCGTTCTCGACACCGATGACGGCGATTTGTGCGCTGTCACGGCTGATGAAGCGATGTTTGTTGAGCAACAAGTCCCATCCCATCGCACGCTGATAGCCTTTGAGGAGGTCCAGGTCGTGCGCAATGGCCTGCGGACTGCCGTGGAACGGGCCATAAATGCTGTAGTCGTGGTTGCCCAGAATCGACATCACACCATACGGCGCCTTAAGCTGCGAGAGCACATTCATGTAGGGAAGTAATTCGCTGCTCTGCCTCGATACGAGGTCTCCTGTGAAGACGATAAGGTCAGGCTGTTGGTTGTTGGCCGTGCTGACGAGCGAGCGGATGAAGTCGGGGCTGTCGGCAAACATCTCGAGATGCAGGTCGGAGAGCTGCACGATGCGGAAGCCGTCGAACTCGTCAGGCAAGTCGGGTACGACAATGGTCTGAGGCTTGACCACGAGGTGACGCCAACCCCACACGAGACCATAGAAACAAGTCGCCGAGACACCAAGGGCCACCACCAGGCCGATGCCCTTGAGCAAGGTTGCCCGCCTAAAGTGCCTGCCAGCCAAGGCGAAGGCAAGATAGAGCAGCTTGGGAAGGACGAAACACAGCATCACCGTGAAGATGATGCGAAAGAGCAGTGTGTTCATCCCCTGAAAGGCCAGAATGATGATTGACACCATAAGCACAACGACGGGCAGAAAATGCAGCACCTGCCAGCCCAAGGCACGTTGCCTAAGGTGATCATTCCAGATACGCAGGTCGGCCAGGATGGCCACAAATAGGATGAGGAAGAATATGATGATCTGCAGCATTTATTCTCTTAATAAATCCCGATGACAGTTATGATTTATGCCGCAAATATACGAGTTTTGACCGAAAGAAACAAGATATTTATCAGTTTTTTTGTCCAAAGTTTGTATAAATTGTCAAAACTACATATCTTTGCGCCATGACAATGTCGCTTTGGTTCAACATAGTGATTATCGTCTTCATGCTCAACATCACCGTAGTGGTTTTGACCGAGCATCGACGCTCCACCGAGACCCTGGCTTGGCTCTTGGTGCTTTACTTCCTGCCTGTGTTGGGCATCTTGCTCTATTATTTCTTTGGCGTGCCGGCCATGCATCGTCCGCTGATCAGTGCCGAGCGTTTGGACGAACTCAAGGCACACACCGCACCCTACAGGGCAAATGAAGTCGACACGCAACAGCATCATCTCATCGCTTTGCTCGAGGGTGTGAATCATGCCTATCCTGTGGGGGGCAATAGCCTTAAGGTCTTCACAGTTTGTGGCGACATGTTCGAGGCGATGAAGCTTGACATCCGTGCAGCCCACCATCACGTACACATGGAGTTCTTCATGATTGAGGACGACATGGTGGGAGGCGAGTTTGCCGAAATCCTCATCGGTAAGGCCCGTGAGGGTGTCGAGGTGAGGTTGATGTACGATGCAGCAGCCTGCATCGGTGTACCGCGCAAGTTCTTCCGTCGGATGAAGGAGGGTGGCGTCAAGGTCGAGGCATTCAGTCCCCTGTTTCCGCACCTCTCGCCGTTTACGAACTACCGCAACCATCGCAAGGTACTCGTCGTCGATGGAGTGGTGGGCTATGCGGGAGGCATGAACCTGGCCGAGCGCTACCTTAAGGGCATCCGTGGTGGTGTATGGCGCGATACCCATGTGCGCATCGAAGGCCCTGCCGTCACAGAACTGCAGACCACATTCCTCACCGATTGGCAGTTTGCGAGCGGAGAGTGGGTGCACGACGTGTCCTATTACCCCCAGCAAGATCAGGCGGGCAAACTCCTCATGCAGGTGGTGACCTCGAACCCGACGGCCCAGTTCCGCGTGATCGACCTCTCCTATTCCGAGATCCTCCATACAGCCACACGTTACGTCTATTTGCAGTCGCCTTATCTCGTTCCTTCCGAAGCCATTCGCAAGGCGCTATATGCCGCAGCCTTCTCGGGCGTAGATGTGCGCGTCATGATTCCCACGAATCCCGACAAGGGTTGGGTAGTGATCTATGCCTCACGTTGGTATATCGACCAGATGCTCGATGCCGGTGTGCGTGTTTTCTTCTACGACAACGGCTATCTGCATGCCAAGACCGTCGTTTCCGACGATCGCCTGTTTACTGTGGGCAGTGTCAACATCGATCACCGCAGCATCAGCCAGTCCTTCGAGGTCACAGCCTTCATCTACGATGCCGAAGTAGCTACCCGGCAACGACAGACATTCCTCGATGACCAACAATATTGCCACGAAATCAAGCGCGAAGAATGGCGCCGCCGTTCCCGCTGGGAGCGAATGAAAGAAAGTGTTTGCAGGCTGGCCGCCCCCATCCTATAAAATATTGATGTTGCCTATCGCTTAGATCCAGGAGAAAATCTTGGCGATAAGTCGTTTTTTCCTTGTATATCTTTCGGCATAGACATTGCCGAATGTATGCCAGTCCTCACCTTTTAGTTTGCATTTCAGATATGCGTAGCGGAATATGCCCAGTTTCAGGCTATGCATGTTGGGGATAAACGAATTGAATCCCTTCAATTGTTCGCTGATATACTTTTCCTGCGACGGGGTTATCCGTATCATGTTGAAGGAATAGAACGAATATGCAAGGCGAAGGCCGTAGAGGTCGTAAATGCCTTCAATATCATGATATTTTCCCGAAATCAGCCTTTGTACCCGATGAATAATGTCACAATAGACAAATATGGTTTCATCGGAAGTTTCATGTCCGAAACGAGAAGTCATGATGGAGCCTTCACGCACGTTGTAGTAATAAGTCACCTCCGACGACAGGACGATAACCTTCGCCAGCGCACGTGTATGGAAGTCGAAGATGGAATCTTCCATAATGCGATGTGTGGTCTTGATATTGTTCTTGCGGAGGAACTCCATCCTGTAGAGTTTGTTCCAGACCTCAATATTCATGAAAATATCATGAACAAACATATAGACCCCCGCCGCCTCTTTTCGTATGATTTGATCGGTGAGGTTATATCGAGGCATCGGCAGATCCTTTTCTATCTGGTCAGATGAGCCGACCACGAAGTCAGCTTGATTCTTTTCTGCTAAGGCATGAAGGTGACTCAGGCAATTGGGAGTCATCAGATCATCCGAATCGAGGAAGAAGAAATATTTGCCTTTGGCATGTTCGAGCGCTACATTTCGGGCAGCCCCAGGCCCCATATTCTTCTCTTGCCTCAATATCTTAATGCAATTGCCCTTCGAATGTGTGGTCATGAGGCGCTTTACAATATCGATGCTCCGATCAGTGCCACAATCGTCAATCACCAAAATCTCGATAGGGTATGGGAAATTCTGATTCAGGGCCGAAAGGATGGACCTTTCGATGTATTCCTCTACATTATAGACGGGTATCGCAATGGAAACCTCAGGCGTTTCTGCATCACTTGTTGCCATCTCTCCCTGATGGCTGAACAATGTCATTGGTGCAATGTTGACATCCGATCCGTCCTTCTTGAACAGCTTGTTTGCAAATCGTCGGATGCCGAGGTACACTTTGTACAGCGCAGGATGCCGACGCCATAGTCCGATGATGTTGAGACCATGATAGGTCATGGCCTTTTCGAGCGACTGACTGACATCGGGGATATTCTCGGTGACATATTTGTCAAGGTCTTGAATGATGGAATCATCGACCGATCCGATGGAGCGAATGAAGATGTGTCGGTAAGTGGCTTCCGTGCGGCACTTCAGTCGATACTGGAGGAATGCCCGTGTCGTATCACTCACATTATCTTTCTCTTTCTTGTAGAATTCCGCCATTCTTTTCAATCCGAATATCTCTTCGTTGGCATGACGAACCCAGACGTTGATATCTATTGTCTGCCCTGCACGTCCCAAACGATAGATGTAAAGGATATGGGGGAAATACGAGATTTTCTTCACCTGGATGATGGGCATGAAGATCCATTCCTGATCGGTGTAGGAGATTCCTTCCGACTGCCGGTAATTCATGTCGCGGAGCAGCGAGGTTCGATAAGCGGTGGCATGCATCATCAGAGGGGCCTGGATGGTGAATTTCAGTTCATTCAGAGTAAAGGTGTCCGATGTAGGAAGGCCATACACGTAGTTTTCCACCTTCCCTGTTGACATGTTCCATCCTGCATAGTCGCTGATGATCATATCGGCATCGACCGATTGCAGGTGATTCAGGAAAAGGCTCAGGCTCTCAGTCTTGAACTTGTCGTCGGCATCGAGAATCTTGATGTATTTGCCTTTCGCTTCATCGATACCGCGATTCACGCACGATCCGTAATTGCCGTTTTCTTTGAGGATGACACGGAAGGTGTCGGGATAGAGTTTGGCAAATTCCTGTCCTATCTGTGCCGAACGGTCGGTGCCGCCATCGATGATGATAAGCACTTCGAGCAGTTGCATGTGTCCCTCGTCCAGGATAAGGGTACTGAGACATTCCGAAAGGAACGCCTCCATGTTGTAGGTGGGGATGACGAGGGTGAGAATTTTGTTTGTTATCATGATGGCAATTGTTACTTTTTTCGAAGCCAGCAGATGCGGTCGGGAGCGATGCTGATGGTACACGTACCGGCCTTCACAGCCACTCGTTGTGCCTTTCCAAGTGTCTCTCCGCTCCGTCGGTCAATCTCGCTGAGCAGATAGTTTCCGGGCTTGAGGTTCGTCAGCTGCAGGCTGCCTTCCGTGAGTCCATAGACAAGAGCGGCATCTTCCATCTGCAGGACCTTTGCATCCTCGCGGTCGGCGGCACCTTGTATCTGCATTCTTGCGAGTTGCTGGCGCAAGGTCTTGTCGGCAATCCTCACTCCTGCCCCCGAGCCCCCGGCCATCAGGATGGCCCAGGCATGTTCGTGATAACTTTGGGCATAGTAGAGCACCGCTTTTTCGGAAAAACGTTCCCGGTACTCGCTCACGGCACGATAGGCATCGTTGAAGCTCACCTTCCCGATGGGTTGCACGCGGGCATGCTGTCGGGGTGCCAGATTCACGCCGCCCTTGGGGTCATAGACGTCTTTTCCATCGTCCTTGAGGTTGCGGCTTCCTGCGATGCCTGGAGTCTTGTAGTGCCAGTAGCGGATGTCGATGATGTCGATGGTCGGTGCCAAAAGCGGGTCGTTGAGAATGCTGTCCTGCACGTCTTTTGTGGCCGAAAGGGCGACGAGCACATGCTGTCCAGTCTCACGTTCCCAGTCACGGATGGTTTCCACCCAGAATCGTGTGAAATGCAGCGGTCCGGTATATTCCTCGCTGATGTAGTGGATGACGTTGGGCAGATCCTTGAAAGCCTCCAGATTGCGACGGATGTATTGTCGATGCAGGTCAGCCATGTGTTCATTTTGCTCGTCATAGAACCATTCGGCGACGAAGATGCGTTTGTCACCCGTGAATGGCACAGGCTCGGGGAAGATGGTCCCGTTCACGTTGTTGGTCGGTCGCCAGGGCGAATCCACCCAATGTGCCCCCGCTTCGAGGATATTGTGCTGGAAGTAATGCTCGAGGTAAAGGAGTTTGCCCAAGGGTGCAGCCTGTTCGGCAAAGCGATGCAGGCGGTCGTAGTACCAGGTGTTGTTCTGTGTGAGGTCATAGAGCGAGAGCCTGTTCCATGCCTCGCCTTCGCCCGTGTTGGCCCACGGCTGTTCCCAGAAGGGTGCCCAAACGGCGGCATCGCGCCGCCGAACGCGTTCATGGTCGTCCCTGCGCCTGTCGTACCACAGGCCGTAGTTCTGGTCCCATGCCAGGATGTCGAATTTCTCCATCCATGCCACAACGCTATCGATGCGGTCGGTCAGTCCCGTGCCCTCACGATCGGGTACAAAACGCGTCAGAGCAGGTCTGCTGGCATTGCTCTTGAGGTACGATGTCCGCAGTTTGCCGTTCCACCACGGTGTCTGGTATCTTCCGCCCAAGAGAATCTCTCCATCCTGCGTCAGACGTCCGTTGACAATCGATACAGCCTCGTAATTGTTCTCTTCCTTTTGTGGCTCTAAACGAGTAAATACCTTTATTTCCTCACCCTTCGAACCCCTCAAACCCCTCAAACCCTTCTTAACCTCTCTTAACCTCTTAACCCCTCTTGTCTCCCTCGCTTCCTCAATCCACCTCTTCAGCGTCTGCCGTGGCACATTCCGAGCCTCCATAGCCATCTCCATTGCCTTGGAAACAGTGGGGCTGCTCGATGCTTCAGTCGAACGCATCAGGATACGGGGATTGACTACCATCTTCTCACCCAGTCGTTCCTCCAACTGCGCATAATAGAGGCTGCGGGGCTGCACGTGGTTATTGCTGCTCGCCCAATAGCCATCGCCCGAGAACTGTGCCCAGGCACCGTAGGCGCGGTTGGTGTTGATGGTGTCGGGGCTGTAGCAGTGTATCTCGGCTGCCGAACACTGCCATGCCACGCTCGATGCGGCATTCCAGCCGGCGCCGTTGTTGTCTTGTCCCAGGTTCTTCATCATCAGGTCGTGCCCGTCAATCTCCACGATGTCGTAGAGCGTACCGCAGGCCCACGATTCGAGACCTCCGCTATAGGAGAGTGCTTCGACAGCTTCACATTGCACGAAGGCATTGGGTCCAGCGGCACAAAAACCTGTCACAAAGTCATGTCGCCCCTGGCGTGCATAGCAACGCTGCACGAGGCATTGCTGCCCCATCACGTAGAACGATGTGCGTCGCAATCCTGCATTCTCGCTCACAGGCTCCAGGTATTGGCAATCTTCCACAGTGATGCGTCGAGCTGTAGCCTGCAACGCGACACCCGCTCCCGCCAGATGCTTGAAGTTGACCAGTCTCACCCAGCAATCATGCGCATATTCTACCGAAATACCCGTCCAGCAGTGGTTTTCGTCGTGGACGTTCCTTGGGTCAAAACCCGATTCGAGCGTCATGTTCTCGATGCCCGATTCTCCTACCTCACCCTTGTCGTCGATGATTCTCACATAACAGGGGCTGAAAGGTACGTGCTCGTGAACGTTCTTCTTGTTGTCAATATAGGTTGCCTCGCTGGTGGGGTCAAAGCCCATTGTCAGCGGAGCATCGAGCATGAAGGCATTACCCTCCACACTGGTTATTGTTCTGCGCCAATACAAATCAATGTCGCCTGGTTTCCACGCCAAGGCATCTATGCCGCCGCCAAAGATTCGGCAACCCACCGACTCGATCCAAGGCGCCGAGCTTTGTCGTACGACTTCCACGTCGTGGCCTACCCAACTTGCATCCTTGAAACCTTGTGGCAAAGCCACGCGTATCTCTTTCGTTCCCAGCTCCACCACCTCGTTCACCCACAGTGTGTCCTTGCCGTAAGTCTTGTTCTGACGGCCCTCAATACGGAGCAATGAGCCGCGATCGACACCCTCTTTGCGAAGCACGGTGACGTCTCTTCCCGAGCCTCGGAGCACTACGCCCGAAGCCTCGATGGCGAGACGTTCCTTCAGCACGAATGTGCCAGGACCCAGCAGTACGGCACCACGCAATCCGTCGCGACCTGCTGGTAGCGACGAAACGTAGTCGATAGCTTGTTGGATGGTGGCCGACATGTCACCCTCCGCACATTCCACATAGGCCTTGACTTCGGCCAACGGGATGCTGTCTTCCGAGGCATGATAGCCACAATAGCTGAAGTCGATGAATCCTTTCTCCTTGATTTCTGCCTGCAAAGGCAGGGCAAGAAAGGCGAGTAGAATCAGAAAGGTGTGTCTCATTTATGTATTGGTTTGAAGGGTTGCTCCCGTTAACTCCCAATAACTCCCGTTTACTCCCGTTTACTCCCCTTTTACCACCCTTACGATAGCTGTCTTCCCCAGGTTCCACTGCTGGCTCCACTCGAACCAACGCTCCCAGTTCCAGCGTCCATCTTCATAGGGGGCGAAGGTCTCGAGGTCGGGGGCTGCACATACTGCACGATAGATGATCGAACCATCGGCATTGGGCTTCACACCGTAGAGTATCTGCTCACGTCGGTCGATGGTGCGGGTAACGTTCGCCTGGGGAACGCTGATGGCAAGGGCAGCCTTGCTCATGTAGGGGAACAGTTTGTGGTTGCCATCGGGCCAGTCCTTGCCGTAGCTGGCAGCAAAGCCTTTGCTGTCGCAGATGTATTTCTGGATGGCCACATCTACGCTGTCGTGGTTGAGTGAACCCACCTTCATCACACCGGTGACAAACTCCAACTTGTCGAGGCCATCGGTGGTGACACCTTGGTCGGTCACACGGCAGAGCTGGTTGATGATCTGATGTTCGCGATTGCCGGCATAGAGGATGTAGCGGGCCTTGAGGTTGAGCTTCTGGCCCTTGTATTGCCAACCCTCGACGTTCATATCGACGATGGTACGCACGGGACCTTTGGCCACGATGTGGGCCTGACGCCAGTTGAAAGGCTCAATCTTCACCATACAGGGATCGGCCACTTTTGCAGCCGATGGGGTGTTCAAGTAGTTCGGGTCATCTTTGCTGTCGTCCCATCCGCGCAAGGTGCCGAGGCTGGCAGTCTGCCCCACGATGATGTAGTCCTCGCCATAGTTGTAGAGGGCTGCCGAATCGCGAATCTCTGGGGTGTACCACATGCTGCGGTCCAATTCGAGTTGAGGCATGCGCTTGCCATAGAGGTCGGTGCCGTGTCCGCTGTTGAAATAGACGCGGTAGCCCATCAACTCGTTTTCGAAACAGAGTCCGTGGGGATAGACATCGCTGTAGTGAATATCCTCGACCTCAGAGATGGTGTCAATCTGATAGTTCTCCTTGCGCAGGTCGATGGTGCGTCCTTTCTTCACCACACGCAGTCGCATATCTGTGAAGACGCGGCTCTCATATCGGTCGGCAGGTAAGGGTTTCTTGCCGAAGGTGAGTTCCAGTGTCTTCGTGGCCTTGGCATCGAGATCAACCACGAGACTCAGTTCGTCGTAGGTGCCGTCGCCGTTCAGGTCGTCAAGCTGCGAAGGTATCTCAGTGCCCTCTACACGCACGGTGACACTCTTGTATTTCTTCAGGTCGGGTAGTTTTATGCACACGGGAGCATCCTTCATCGCCTGTTCGTTCGGGTTGGATACTTCGACGGTTACGATGCCCTTCTTGCCGATGACGTCTATCTTGGCCTGAGCCGTGCTGGCCACGTATGTCATCTCGGTGTGCTGCTGTGCCCAACTTACTGTGGCAAGGAAGCTGGCAGCAAGCAGAGTGCTTCTTTTCATAAATACTGAAAAATTTTCGTTAATTCGCGATAGTTCGTGTTAAAAAATGCAATTATTTATTCGATGATATTTACCTCTTCACCATTTACCCAAAGGCGAGTGACGTTGACATTCTCGACAAATTCGCTGGTGAAAGGCTCGCGGCCTTCAGGCAGGAAGAGTCGGACGTTTTCGATGGTGATGTCCTTGCTCTCGTTGATCTCGATGCCATAGTCGGCCGTAACCCACGTTTCGGTGATGTTGATGTTTGAAACAGGCATCTCGGGCAAACCATTGAAGTAGAAGGCGCGCATGGCACCCTGGCAGGTTACGTTGTTGATGTATATGTCCTTGAACTGCGGTGTCTCTTCGCTCACGGGCTGAATGTCGCGTTCGGGGACGATTCCCTTGGCGGCCATCTCCTGCTTCTGTTTCAAGGCATCGGCTGCCGACAGTCCTGTGTAGTGCAGGTCGAAGAGGATGCAGTCGGTGGGGATGTTGATCATGTTGACGTTCTCGATGTGGATGTTCTCCACCACGCCGCCACGTCCGCGTGCCGACTTGAAACGCAGGCCTACGTCGGTGCCCAGGAACATGCAGTTCCTGACGCTGACGTTCTTCACGCCGCTCGACATTTCCGAACCCACTACGAAGCCGCCGTGTCCGTGATAGACGGCGCAGCCATCCACCACGACGTTCTCACAAGGTGTCTTCAGGTCGCGTCCGTCCTTGTTCTTGCCCGACTTGACACAGATGGCATCATCGCCTACGTCAAACTTGTTGTTGATGATGAGGCAATTGCGGCACGACTCCAGATCCAACCCATCGCCATTCTGGCTGTTCCACGGGTTAATCACCATGACATCCTCGATGATGACGTTCTGGCACATGAACGGATGCAGATTCCAGGCGGGGGAATTCTGGAAACATACGCCCTGCAGCCACACGTTCTCGCAGTTGACGAAGTCGAGCAAGGCGGGACGCAGGAAGTCGCGTGCCTTTTGCCAGTCTTCGTCGGTCTTACACCATGTGGGCACGTTCATGTCGCAGCGACGTAGCTCGTCCAGAATTGCCTGGGTGGGAGCCCACACCTCCGAGCCCTGTGCTTCGCCCGTCACGCCGCCCTGCTTGAGCAGCGCTTTCCACTGCCCTTCGGTGAGCTTGCTGCGCTTGATCCAGCGCCACGCGTCACCGTGTCCGTCGATGGTGCCGAAGCCCGTGATGGCGATGTTCTTCTTGCCGTTGGCATTCAGGGGGCTTATGCAGCGGCGTGTCTTGAGGCCTTCGAAGTAGGTATCGACGATGGGATATTTGTCGTAGTCGCCCGAGAAGAGAATCACCGCTCCTTCCTGCAGGTGCAGATCCACGTTGTCCTGGAACGTAATTGGTCCTGTGAGCCACACACCACGTGGCACGACAAGGTGTCCGCCGCCTCGTTCGCTGATGCGGCGCATGGCGAAGTTGAACTCCTCGGAGTTGTCGTAGTGTCCGTCACCGCGTGCACCATATTCGGTGATACGCTCCGTGAAGTCCTTGAAGGTGGGCCTGTTCACCTGGGCCATCTCGAAAGGCAGACCTTCAGTGTAACGGCTTAGGTCGTCGGTGGGAAGTTCAGGCGAATAGAAATTCTTGCACCCAGACATTGTCAATGCCAACGCCAGTGCTGGAATAAGATATTGCTTCATAGTATCAAATGGGATGTATTGTTTTATTCAGTAGTTGACTATCAAATTCTTGGATTTCAGGTAAAAATGGCATCGTCTCTGGCTTCAATAGTCGAGACTCTGCCGGAAAATTGTGACCTTCAATAGGTCACATAAAATTGCTTGCGCATAAAATACTGCTAGTCACGAATTAGAGAATTTGAGAATTACGACATGGCGAATTTTATGCCCGTAGGGCAATTTTTTGCAGGTATTGGACCTGCAATTTTCCGGCCTGAAGAATGCTGTTGAATCAGCATTCGAAGGGAGGGGCCCCATTCATGGGGACGGCCTTAGCCGAATATATTAATCCGGGCTATTGAAGCCCACGTCTCAAATCCATTTTCACCTCCTTTTATCTAATGTTTCGCTTTCGGCGAATCGAAATGGATGCTTCTATATAACAACCTTTTTTAGGGTCGCTGCGCTCAAAATTATAAGAAAATTGATTTAAAAAATTATCAAAAGATGAATGTACGAAATCATAATAATACCGTCCCGTTTTTCTTATAATTTTTTGATTTTATTTTTCTATAATTTTGAGCTATGCGACCACTTTTGTTATTATCGGTTTATGTTTTCGATTTATCGAAAAGGTCGCTGCAAATATAGTGATTTAAATGGAATTGCCCAAATTTAAGGTCGAAAAACTGCATTTCGACACGCTATTCGCTCTGAATCGCTTTCGTGGGTGCAATTCTGGCCACCAAAGCCGACGGACCGATGAGCACCAGCAACGTAATGATGATGGTGCCCACGTTGATCAGGATGAACATCGACAGAGGGAGATGTATGGGTACCCATTCGAGGTAATAATTCGCAGGATCGAGGCCGATGACGTGCCATTTCCACTGCACGAAACAGAAGACCAGGCCGATGAGGTTGCCCCACAGCATACCTTTGCCGGTGAGGAAGAGAGCCACCCACAGGAACACCTTGCGCAAGGTGCGGTTGTCCATGCCCTGGGCTTTCAGGATGCCTATCATTTGTGTGCGCTCCAGGATGATAATGAGCAGGCCGCTGATCATCGTAAACGCAGCCACGACGGCAATGAGTATGAGGATGACCCAGACGTTGGTGTCCAGTAGGGCGAGCCATGCAAAGACGGTGGGGTTGAGTTCTTCGACGGTCTGCACATATACCTGTACTCCCTGCCTATCCACGAGGTTCAGTCGGTTGATGAGCCAGCAAGCGTCATCCATCTGGTCGAAGTCCTTCAGTGTGAGCGATACAGCGCTATACATGTCGTCGTCCCAGCCACTCACCTGCTGCAAGAGCGACATCGAGCCGATGACCATCTGCTGGTCAATCTCCGAAAAATGTGTCTCGTAGATATCCCTCACGTTGAGTTTCCTCACCTTCACCTTCGTGTTTTCGGCACCCAGCGCAAAGGGATCGGCGTCCTTGTCGGTCTGCACAAAGTAGAACGTCGCCTGATCGCCCACCTTCAGCTTCAGCTTGTCCGCAATGGTCTTGCTCAAAGCCACATCGCGCTCCGACCATTCCGAGCCCCTCAAACCCTTCGAACCCCTCAAACCTCTCAAACCATCTTCCTCTACTCCTTTCACGACCACGCTCAGAAAGTCGTTGTCGGTCTTGATTACCGCAGGTTTGGTCACAAAACGCTCCACTTGCTCCACCTCTGCCACGCGCTCCACAAAGCTGAGCATCGTGTCGCTTACGCAGACGGGAGGCAGTTCGTAGGTGTTGTTCGAAACGAATGCCTGCATCTGCAGGTGTCCGCTGAAGTCAATCACCTTCTGGCACACTTCCTCCTTGAAGCCCACGACAATAGCCACCGTAATAAGCATCACCGCCACACCAATGGCAACGCCACTGATGGCGATGCGTATGGCAGGCGGTGACACGCGCTGGCTGTCGTCGCCCTTCGAGAAGTGTATCCTCTTGGCCAGATAATAAGCGATCGACATAGGGGGAGGGTTAGGAGGGGTTCATCACTGTGGCCTGATAGACCGAGAGGGCTTTCTGCAGCACGATGAGGGCGTGCTTCAGGTCGTCCTTGTTGAGCACGTAGGCCATACGAACCTCGTTCTTGCCCATGCCTGGAGTGACATAGAATCCGGCACCCGGAGCCATCATCACTGTGCAGCCCTCAAACTGGAAGTCCGACAGACACCAGGCGCAGAACTTCTCCGCATCATCGACAGGCAGCTTCACCATGGTGTAGAACGCACCCATCGGTATGGGAGAATACACGCCATCGATGCGGTTCAGGCCATCCACAAGGTATTTGCGGCGCTCCACATACTCGTTGTACGAATCGAGCATATACTCGGGGTCGGCATCAATCGAAGCCTCGGCCACGATCTGGCCCAACAACGGTGGGGAAAGGCGTGCCTGGCAGAATTTCATCACGTTCTGGCGCACAGCCGCATTCTTGGTCACAATCGAACCGATACGGATGCCCGTCTCCGAGTAGCGCTTCGACACCGAGTCAATGAGGATCACATTCTGCTCGATGCCCTCCAGATGGCAGGCCGAGATGTAGGGTGCACCCGTGTAGCAGAACTCGCGATATACCTCGTCCGAGAACAGGTAGAGATCGTGCTTCTTCACGATGTCGCGCAGCTGCTTCATCTCCTTCATCGTGTAGAGGTAACCCGTCGGGTTGTTGGGGTTGCATATCAGGATGCCCTTCGTGCGTGGAGTGATGAGTTTCTCAAACTCCTCCAGCGGAGGCAGGGCAAAACCCTCTTCAATCGAGGTGGGCACCGACTTGATCACGGCACCGGCCACGATGGCGAACGACATATAGTTGGCGTATGCTGGTTCGGGAACAATTAGTTCGTCACCAGGATTGAGGCACGACATGAATGCAAAGAGCACAGCCTCCGAGCCGCCTGTAGTCACGATGATGTCTTCAAGATCGACGTTGATTCTGAAGCGGTGATAGTAGTTCAGCAGTTTCTCGCGCAAGGGAAGAATGCCCTCCGAGGGTGAGTACTCCAGAATGGTGCGGTTCACGCGTTTCAGTGAGTCGAGGCCAGCCTGCATCGTAGGGAGGTCGGGCTGGCCGATGTTGAGATGATATACCTTCACGCCGCGTGCCTTGGCGGCGTTGGCCAAAGGTACGAGTTTGCGGATAGGCGAGAGTGGCATTTGTTTGCCACGTTCTGAAATATCTGGCATAATAATCGAAATTTGAGTGGCAAAGATAGTGCTTTAAAATGGAATTGCCAAATTTTCTGACATTTTTCTTCAAAAAATGACTTTATCTATGTCAATCTGTGTTAATCTGAGTCATCTGTGTGCCGCTAAACTTTCTACTTCCTCGCATTCAACGCCTGATGATAGGCGTCGGCATTCCTCAGATGTTCGGCGAGCGAGGTGGCGAAATTATGGCGACCCGAGAAGTCGGGCTTCGCGCACATATAGAGATAATTGTTCGGGCGGGAGTTCAGGATGGTGTCGATGGTAGCCTTCTCTACCACGCGGATAGGTCCAGGAGGCAGACCCGCATAGCGGTAGGTGTTGTAAGGTGAATCAACCGTAAGGTGCCGCAGCAGGATGCGCTTCAGGGCGAAGTCGCCCAGCGCAAACTTTATCGTAGGGTCGGCTTGCAATAGCATTCCCTGCTGCAAGCGGTTCCAGTAGAGGCGAGCCACGGTGCCACGCTCTTGGCGGTTGGTGGTTTCCTCCTCGGCAATACTGGCCAGGATGCTCACCTCGCGCGGGCTCAGGTTCAGTGCCTTCGCCTGCTGCTGACGTTTCTCGTTCCAGAAGCGGTTGTATTCCCGCAGCATGCGCTGCATCAACTCCTCGGGCTTAATGTTCCAATACACCTCGTAGGTGTCGGGCAGGAAGATCGAAGCCACGTTGGCTGCATCGACCTTTGCTTCGGCTAGGAAGGCAGGGTCGAGCATAGCTTTGAGGATGGCAACCGAATCGGCCATCAGTGTCCGAGCCATCTTGCCGGCCACCTGTTCCTTCAAACGTGCATTATTGAAGGTGACGCGCACAGGATCCTGCTGGTGCAGCGCCAACTTGCGTGCCACCTGTGTGGCCGTCATGCCGCCCACCAGTTTGTATGCGCCCTCAAGCTTGCCTTGGTGCAGACGTTCGTCGTACTCGGTCAGTTTCATTGCCCATTGTATCTCGTCAGCGGCAAGCAGCTCGGGGTTGCTCACGCTGTCACCCACGATGTAGAGCCAGTGCGTTTCGGCGGTCACAGGCTTCACACGCAGCACATACCAGACGTAGGCACCAACACCCGCGCCCACTGCCAGCAGTACGCCTAACGCTATCAGCAAATTCCTCAATATTTTGTTCATGATTCAATCATTTAAATACTTGTGAAAATGGCAGGAGACAGCGGGCTCAATAGCCCTGTCTCTGCTGCCGGAAAATGAGCTGCCTCAATGGCAGCAAAAAATTGCACTTCGTGCAGAAAATCCTTCGGGTCGAGCGGCTCGAGATAATCAAATCCATTTTCACCTTACTTTACAAATTATATCTCGTTTAAGTTGTCAATCAGTCGTAATGAACGCTGCAAAGATACGCATTTTTGCTTTAAAAAGACGCGGAAACAACATTTTTTTTCGAAATTCGCCGAATTTTTGAAAATTTTCGCACAAAAATTTGGAACTTATCGAAAATCCCGCTATCTTTGCACCCGCTAAATCGACCAACAAGGCGATTTTGCACAATCAGATGCAATCCTGTATCCTCAAATTGGAGAGATGGGTGAGTGGCTGAAACCACCGGTTTGCTAAACCGACGAACCTGATTAGGGTTCCACGAGTTCGAATCTCGTTCTCTCCGCAAAACGCGTAACTCGCAGTTCATCGTCGAGCTACGCGCTTTTGTTTTATAATCGAGCAACATAATAGCGACAAAATTAGACGCAATTATTTCTGGAATTTAATAATAACTGCACGTCATTACTGCATTTTTTTAGAAAAATGAGAGAATTTCGTTCAATATTTTGCCTATTTCGGAAATTCGTCTTATATTTGCAGCAAGAAACCCAAAATATGTTATGAATATGACATCACTACAAATGAATGCGGAACTGTTCCGCCAATTGAGCATTATTGCTAAGGATGAGAACTTGATGGCAAAGCTCTTGAAATATGCCAAGAAACTGACCGCTACCAAAGCAGACTTGTCGCAGATGAGTGAGGAAGAGTTCTTCGCTCGTGTGGATAAGGCAAAGGAAGAGATTAAACGGGGTGAGGGAATTCGTTTCTCTGATCCTGTGGCTATGAAGGAATGGCTGAATTCGCTTTGACTATGTACGACATCATCTTCTCCAAGCAGGCTAAGGAAGATTTGGCCAAACTCCGTATAAGTGAACCGGCAGCCCACAAGAAGGCAGTCAATCTGCTCTTGGAATTGATGGAACACCCGCGTACTGGCACTGGTCATCCCGAACAGCTAAAAGGAAATCGTTCCGGTCAGTGGAGCCGTACAATCACGAAGAAGCACCGCCTCATTTATGAGATTCATGATAAGGAGGTCATTGTAATAGTACTCACTGCATATGGACACTACGGTGACAAGTAATTTACTTATAGACTCCATATCCTCAGAGTTTTATTCGTCCCAGGGGCATTGACGACTTTTGTACAATTTTTTCTCAGACCATTTCATATAACTACAATTATTTGGCACCAGTCGGTATCTTCTTACTTGACTGGTGCCAAATTGTAAATCATAGCCAATTGTTAAACACTCAATAATCATCAAATCTCAACGACGCTCCATGAACATGGTTCCGAGTCTCAGTGCGATGGAAGCGAGGATAGTCGAGGCGAAGAATGCGATTGCGATCATAGTAGTATATTTTTTAATTGTTAGTATTATAGTTCTTTGTGATCTGATTCCGTTCGTGAATCATTTTCACACCGCAAAGGTAGGGGTATTTCTCGGGTCCTGCAAATATATTCATCACTTTTTGCATAGGATATAGCGACAACTAGCGAGAATAGCGACAATATTTGGGTCCTCCCTCATTATTTGTCGCGTCGAAGGGTGAAAAAACGTAGCATGTCCCCCAACGAACGTAAGAGGACATCATCCTGCAGAACCATATCCTTCAGCGGACGTTGGGGGATATGGCCCCATCGTCGCATGTCTTACAGTGAACGTAAGGGGATATGGTCCCATCGTCGCATATCCTTCAACGAACGTAAGGGGATATGGCCCCATCGTCGCATGTCCTTCAGTGGACGTTAGGGGACATCCTTCTATCAGCGCATATCCTTCAACGTACGTTAGGGGACATGCCACAATCGTCTCATATCCTCCAGCGTACGTTAGGGGATATCCTACAATCGTCGCATATCCTCCAGCGTACGTTAGGGGACATCCCTCCATCGCGGCATATCCTCCAACGAACGTTAGCGGACATACAACAATCGTGGCATATCCCCGTAGGATCCTTGGGGGACATGCCACGATTGGAAATTGGGAATTGGATTTGCCGAACTAATTATAAATTATGGGAATTCGCGGTTTTTCATGTTTCCTCCTCAATTTCCAATCGCATCAAGCATTCTGTCGCGCGTCATGATGCTCTATCCAATCGAGCAAGCACTCTGTCGCGCGTCATGATGCTCTATCCAATCGAGCAAGCACTCTGTCACGCGTCACGATGCTCTATCCAAACGAGCAAGCACTCTGTCGCGCGTCACGATGCTCTCTCCAACCGAAGCAAGCACTCTGTCGCGCGTCATAATGCTCTATCCAATCGAGCAAGCACTCTGTC
>JAFZBE010000014.1 GCA_017561935.1 Bacteroidales bacterium
CTCACGCCGGGTACACGGGTTCGAGTCCCGTAGGCGCTACATCTCTGCTGTATGGTGTAATGGTAGCACGCGAGATTCTGGTTCTCTTAGTCTGGGTTCGAGTCCTGGTACAGCAGCAATAGTCAAAGACTATAACATAAGGCGGTTATAGCACAAGGGCTCCACCTCTTACCATTCCGAACAGAGAAGTTATACCTTGTAACGCCGATGGTACTGCGAAAGCGGGAGAGTAGGAAGCCGCCACCTTACAGGAGAGATCTGAGTTACTTTAGCTCAGGTCTCTTTTTGTATATATCCCTTCTTTCAACAATCATATAACTTCAAAAGCATCCAAATGCAATAAAAAAAGAATAAAATATTGAAAAAGTTTCGTCATGTCAGAAATAATGTGTATCTTTGCGGCGCATTTGTCTGTCATACGTAAACAAATCTTGATTTACATATTTCTAATATGAGTAAAACATCTTTGACAACACGGAAATATCTGGTTCCGTTTATCCTCATCACAACCCTCTTCTTCCTGTGGGGATTCGCACGTTCCATGTTGGATGTGCTGAATCAGCATTTCAAGGACACCTTGAACATTTCTATCGGACAAAGTTCCTTGGTGCAGGTTTGTAGTTATTTGGCCTATTTCATGATGGCACTCCCGGCGGGAATATTTATCAGCCGATATGGATACCGCAGGGGCGTGGTCTTTGGATTGCTGCTTTTTGCTGTCGGTGCTTTCATCTTTATCCCAGGTGCGCGGCTGGAAGCATTTTCAGTCTATTTGGGTGCCCTTTTCGTCATCGCATGTGGATTGGCATTCTTGGAGACTGCAGCCAATCCATATTCCACTATGCTTGGCCCCAAGGAGACTGCCACCAGTCGTCTGAATCTGAGTCAGTCGTTCAATGGTTTGGGAAGTTCGTTGGGTCCACTCATCATGGGCGGTTATCTCTTCAGCCAATCTGATGCCGATCTGTCACTTCCATACGCCGTGATGGGCATCGTGGTGATGATTGTCGCTGTCATTTTCAGCAGGGTAAACCTTCCTGAAATACAGATTGAGGAAGAGCCGACAAATGCGGAAGCACCCAAGAATGCTTTGAAGACGCTGATGAGCAACCGATTGTTTGTGTTCGGCTTATTGGCTTTGCTGGCCTACGAGGTAAGTGAAATCAGCATCAATAGTTATTTCGTGCTCTTCGTGACAGGTATGGGATGGTTGAAAGCCGATGGGGCCAGCTATATATTGGGCTTAAGCTTATTCATCTTCATGGGTGGACGTTTCCTCGGTAGCTGGATCATGCGCAGTGTCAAACCGGCGCGTATGCTTTCGTGGTGTGCTGCTGGAAGTCTCCTCAGCATTCTGATGGTCATCCTGACTAGTTCATCGATGCAGAACGAAGTTTCGTGGACCCGCTATCTTCCCATAATTTTCCTGATGGTCAACTATCTGTGCGAATCCATCATGTTCCCCACCATCTACAGCATGGCTTTGAACGATGTGGCTCCAAGTCTGGTAGGTCGAGCAGGCAGTGTCCTGATGATGACACCTGTCGGAGGTTGCGCATTCCTATTGATGGGCATCATGGCCGACAATATCGGTTATGTCCTTCCGTTCTTCTTGCCATTATGTGGCTTCGTTGTTGTGCTGGCTTATGCCATTCGTAAGCGTCTTGCTGACAAATAGAAGATTCGTCAAAAGAAATAGTAGGATATTAAAGACGGGAGGTTCCAGCAAATGGAGCCTCCCGTCTTTTTAGTCGAGATATTACTTATAGATGTACGCTATTTCTTGCGACCCTTCTGATGGCGTGATTTGTGTTCAACTTTGATGCTTGGATCAGAAGCGGGCTCGGCTTTTGGTGCAAATTCGGTTCTCTTTCCCATGTCGGCGCGCACGACTCTGGGGCGCAGTCCACGTGGACCGTTACCGAAATGAATAACACCCTTGAGCATATCGGTCTCGATGCGACGGGCAATCTCCTCGGCGATGAGCATAGCTCCTGCAGCATTGGGGTGAATCTTGTCGGGCAGGAGGTCCATGAAGGGCTTCATGGGTTTGTAGAGGTCGATGACGGGAAGATTGCGTTCCTGAGCAACGGCGCGAATGCGCGGGATTACCTCACCTACAATGACTGAATCTCGGATGGTCCACACTTCGCCATTGGCGGGAATGGGCAGACACAGGTAGATGTAGGGCTTGCTGGGCAATGCTTGGAACGAGTCGATCATGGCATTCAGGTCGCACATGAAGTCCGCGTGAAGCAGTGAATCGTAAGGTGTCTTCGAGTCGTTGGTACCAAGCTTGATGGTTACGATGTCAGGATTGCTGGCCAAAGCTTTCTGGAAGCGGAACCATCGGCCATCGTGCATGTAAGGACGGTCGGTGCCATTCATGAGTGTATGGCCCGAGAGGCCGAAGTTCTGCACGTAGTAGCGGTCGCCCAAAAGCTCTTGAAGGCGTGCGGGATAAGCCTCGGTCTTCTTGTCCTTGAGGCCATGTCCTTCGGTGATGGAGTTGCCCACACAGGCTACGCGGATGGTGTCGTGGCCCATAAAGCGTGGTGCTTGTACAAAACGGGGACCAACTTGCTGTGCGACAGTAGGAAGCGCACAGGCGAGAAAAAGCGTAAGAATAAGGTTTTTCATTATCCCTTTATTTTGTTTGGATAATCAGATACTGCGAGCTTTCCCAGAAAGCATCGGGGTCGGTGATGCGGAGAGTTGTGGTCTCGTCGGGATTCTCGATGAGCAAGTAGGAGTTGGCCGGCTTCTCGGTGATGAGTTTGGCCTTCTTGCTGTTGATGTTAAGTTCCTTGAAGTCGCGGATATCGACCTTGGTGAACTTCGTGTTGTCGAGGTTGGCGTAGTCGGCCTTTTGCTTGAAGACGCCCTTGATGAGCCCTAAATCGCGGAGCATGGACTTTGAACCAACGACGAAGTATGCGGTGTTGATGACCTGCTTCTGATAGTCGGCCACGTCCTGCAGCGCATCGCGAGCCTTGGTCATGTTGGCTGTGTTCTCTTCGCTTTTGGCGAGGGTCTTCTCAAGCTGGGCGATGTCCTTCTTCCGGTTTGTCAGGTCGTTCTCAAGTTCGGCAATACGAACCTCCTTGTCGTGAATCTCCTGACGCAGACGGCCAATAATGGTACGGAGTTCACGGATGTTGGCCTTGTCGCTCTTTGCCTGGTTCTCGAGTTTCTCGAGCTGTGTACGCTGGCGGGCAAGGAGGTCCTTGTAGTTCTGTATGCGATCCATGAGCTGCCTCTTGCTGGCCTTGGTTCCGTCTTCATTGTTTACAAAGAGGAGACCTTCCTGCGTGTCGATGCTGTCGAGACTGGCGGTGACAGAACCAATGAGGTCCTGCAGTTCTGTCATTTGCGTGGCAAGGGAATCCTTCACTTGGGCCAAAGCATCATATTCTGCCTGTGTCGGTCCTTGGGGCTTTTGGGTGCATGATGCCAGCAGAGCTCCTGTGACTAAGAGTATAAAAAGCTTTTTCATTTTACAGGAATGTCTTCGATACGTTGCTGATGACGACCTCCAGCGAACTCGGTGGAAAAGAACTCGTCGAGGCACTCGCGGCAAACTTCTTCGCTGATGAATCGGCCTGGGAAGACAATGACGTTCGCATTGTTGTGCTCACGAATGAGGTGCGCAATCTCGGGACGCCAAACGAGTCCAGCACGTATCTGCTGGTGCTTGTTGAGTGTCATTGAGATGCCTTCGCCGCTGCCACACATGGCGATGCCGGGATAGCATTCGCCAGCTTCGATGGCGTTGGCAAGAGCGTGGCCGAAGGTAGCATAGTTACAGCTCTCCTCGGTGTAGGTGCCATAGTCATAATATTTGATACCTTTCTCATCGAGATATTTTTTGACAAACTGCTTTAGCGGAAACGCTGCGTGGTCGCTTGCCAAACCCACAAAATTCTTGATTTCCATATTGTTGTTTTATTATACAAATGCACGGAATTGTGGTTCCGTGCATTTGAAAAATTTGGAGATATTACTTGTTGAGCATCTTCTTCACCTGGTTGTAAACGTTCTGGCCGGTGAATCCAAGCTTCTCGTCGAGCACCTTGTAGGGAGCCGAGAAGCCGAAGCTTGAGAGACCCCAGATTTCCCCATCCTGACCAACGAGGCCTTCAAGGGTTACGGGCAGACCGGCTGTCATGCCGAACTTAGGCTTGCCGGGAGGCAGGATGCGGTTCTGGTAAACCTTGGGCTGACGACGGAAGAGGCCCTCGGAAGGCACGCTGACAACGCGGCACTTGATGTCGTTGGCGCGGAGCATCTCGGCACCAGCAACAAGAGTGGCAACTTCGGAACCAGAAGCGAGGAGGATTACGTCGAATTCTTCGTCGGAACCTGCTACGATGTAGGCACCCTTCTCGGTTTGGCTATAATCGTTGCCGGCGGGCAGAGTCTTGATGTTCTGACGGCTGAAGATGAGGCCTGATGGGCTGACGGTGTTCTCCATTGCAAGCTTCCAAGCAGCTGTGGTCTCGTCGGAGTCGGCAGGACGAAGTACGAGCATCGAGTTGCGGCCCTTGTGGGTCTTGAGCTTCTCCATGAGGCGGATCTGTGCTTCCTGCTCAACGGGTTCGTGGGTTGGACCATCCTCACCAACGCGGAAGGCATCGTGGGTCCAGATGAACTTGACGGGGAGTTCCATGAGGGCAGCCATACGTACGGCGGGCTTCATGTAGTCGGAGAATACGAAGAATGTGCCGCAAGCTGGGATAACGCCTCCATGCAGTGCCATACCGATGCAGCAGCAAGCCATGGTGAGCTCGGCAACGCCAGCCTGGAAGAACGCTCCGCCGAAGTCGCCGCGAGTGATGGAACGTGTCTGCTTCAGGAAGCCGTCGGTCTTATCGGAGTTCGAGAGGTCGGCCGATGCGCAAATCATGTTAGGTACCTGTAGGGCGAGCTGGCTGAGGACTGCAGCCGAAGCGCTGCGTGTCGAGTCGTCGGCCTTCTGCGAAATCTTGCTCCAGTCGATGACAGGAGCCTTGCCGCTGAACCAGTCCTTGAGCTGATGAGCCTTCTCGGGGTTCTTCTCAGCCCAGGCAGCCTTCTTGGCATACTTGGCATCCATGATCTTGCGGAGCTCAGCACGACGCTGGAGGTAGAGCTTCTTCACCTCGGGGAATACCTCGAATGGATTCTCGGGATCGCCGCCCAGGTTCTTGATGGTGTTGATATAAGCGTCGCCGCCGAGAGGTGCGCCGTGTGTCTTGCAGTTGCGCTCATACGAAGTGCCGTCGGCCTTGAGGGCACCTTTGCCCATGATGCACTTGCCGATGATGAGTGTGGGCTGACCCTTGGTAGCCTTGGCGATGGTGAGTGCGCCACGGATCTGCTCAACGTCATTGCCGTTGATCTCGAGGACCTTCCAGCCCCATGCACGATATTTGGCAGCGGTATCTTCGGAAGTGACAACCGATGTCTCGGTAGAGAGCTGGATGTCGTTGGAGTCGTAGAACATGACGAGGTTGTCGAGTCCGAGGGTGCCCGCGATGCGGCCTGCGCCCTGCGATACTTCTTCCTGAACACCACCGTCAGAAATATATGCATAAATGGTCTGGTCCATGATGCCTCCACCGAGGAGAGCGTCAAGGTGCTTGGCAGCAATGGCTGCACCTACGGCATAGCAGTGACCCTGTCCGAGAGGACCGGAAGTGTTCTCGATTCCACGGTGACGAACTTCGAGCTCGGGGTGACCGGTCACTTGTGAACCCCACTGACGGAGAGTCTGCAGCTCATCGGTAGTGAATTTGCCAGCGAGGCAGAGCTGAGCATAGAGCATGGGAGCCATGTGGCCGGGATCGAGGAAGAAACGATCGCGTCCTTCATAAGCCATGTTCTTTGGATCATACTCCAGGAACTCGCTGTAAAGTACATTGATAAAGTCTGCACCACCCATGGCTCCGCCTGGGTGTCCACTCTTGGCCTTCTCGACCATAGCAGCAGCAAGGATGCGAATGTTATTGGCAGCCTTGTTCATTAACTCAATCGAATTGTTCATTGTTTGTAGATTATTGGTAATTGGTAGTAGTTGTAATTGATTTTTATTTATTTCGGGGCAAAGATAATGATTAATTTTGTACATACAAAATAAAATGCACCAAATTTGCGTAGTTGGTGCATTTTTTTCACTTTTTTATCTTTTTGATAGGACGATGTGGTTACTTTGGAGCTTTCTTTTCATAGACATACCAGCAAAGCGGCAGGTAAACAAGGTTAGGTAGCCAAACTGCAAGTATTACGCTCATTGCGCCACTCACGGCAAACGACGAACTGACGGTCTGGAAAAGGATATAGGTAAAAGCCAGCACAAGGCCGATACCCAGGTTGATACCCATGCCACCGCGAATTTTCTTGGACGAAAGACATACGCCCAGGAACGTCAGGATGAACGAGGTAGCTATGGCCGCAAAGCGCTTGTGGTATTCAATCTCGTATTCCTTGATGTTGCCCACGCCACGGCCACGCTGCTTGTCGATATACTCCTTCAGGGCAGGTGTGGTGAGTTTCTCCATATCTTTCGAGCCCACAATGATGTCCTCGGGTGCCACGTGTACAACGGTGTCGATGGCATAGCCTTCGGTGATGGTCTCGCCACGGTCGGTGATGTCGCGTATCTTGTAGTTGGTGAGGTGCCAGGTGTCGTTGCCCTCCCACGATGCGCGATCGGCAGTGAGACGTGAGACAAGCTGTGTGCCCTCGAACTTCTCAAGTGCAAATCGATAGCCCGTCTGGCTGTCGCGGTCGAAGGAATAGAAGAACGCCACCTCGCCGGGAGCCACCATGAACTGGTTGTTGTATTGCGTCTTCTTGTCCTTGTCCTTGTAGTATTGCTTGAGCAAAGCCAGGCGCGGCACCGACGTGACGGGAATGACCCAACTGTTGAGAGCAAATGTAAGCAGTCCAAGGAAAAGCGCCGACAACATGTAGGGACGTAAGAGGCGATTGAACGAGATGCCCGTAGCGAGCATGGCAATGATTTCGGAGTTGCCTGCCAGCTTGGAGGTGAAGAAGATGCATGCTACGAAGATGACGAGAGGTGACAACATGTTGGCCATATACGGGATGAACGTACAATAGTACTTGAATATGGCGAAGGTGGGCGCCTCATGCTCTGCAAAGTTGTCCATCTTCTCGTTGTAATCGAGGACCACTGCAATGGCCATGATGAGCAGGATTGCAAAGAAAAAGGTGCCCAGGAACTTCCTGATGATGTACCAATCGATCTTCTGTAAAGACATTCGAACCTTTCTTAACCTTTTGAACCTTTCGAACCTTTCTTAACCTTTCGAACCTTTCTTAACCTTCAATTAATCCTCGTCTTCGTCGTCAGCGATGCCGGCAGCACGTTTCAGGCGCTTGCGCTCAAGCTCGTCGAGTACAATCTTGCGCATACGGATGTTATGGGGTGTGACCTCCACATATTCGTCGGCCTTGATATACTCCAATGCCTCTTCGAGGCTGAATACCTTGGGCGGGATGAGCGCTGCCTTCTCGTCGCTTGACTTCGAACGCATGTTGGTGAGTTTCTTCGACTTGGTCACGTTCACGGTGAGGTCCTTATCCTTGGCATGTTCGCCGACCACTTGTCCGCAATATACCTCATCCTGCGGGAAGATGAAGAAACGTCCACGGTCCTGCAGTTTGTCGAGGGCGTAGGCGAAGGCTGTGCCACCCTCCTTGGCGATGATGGAACCGTTGGTGCGGCGCACGATGTCGCCCTTCCACGGCTCGTAGGCAAGGAACTGATGAGCCATGATGGCTTCGCCGGCCGAAGCGGTGAGCACGTTGGTACGCAACCCAATTACGCCACGCGAAGGAATCTTGAACTCAAGGTGCTGGCGGTCGCCCTGGGTGTCCATGGCAATCATCTCGCCCTTGCGGCGGGTAACCATGTCGATCATCTTCGAACTGTATTCCTCGGGGCAGTTGATAGTGAGCTGTTCGATGGGCTCGCAGGTCTGTCCGTTGATCTCCTTGATGATGACCTGAGGCTGGCCGATGGCCACCTCATAGCCCTCGCGACGCATCGTCTCGATGAGAATGGATAGATGCAGTACGCCACGACCATAGACTACCCACGCACCATCGCGTGTCTCGTCCTTCTCGACGCGAAGGGCCACGTCCTTCTCGAGCTCTTTGTAAAGTCGATCCTGTATCTGCCGCGAAGTGACGTACTTGCCGTCCTTGCCGAAGAAGGGTGAGTCGTTGATGGTGAAGAGCATCGACATCGTGGGCTCATCGACCTTGATGCGAGGCATGGCTTCGGCAGTTTCTATGTCGCTGATGGTGTCACCTATCTCGAAGCCTTCGATGCCGGTCATGGCGCAGATGTCGCCCGAGAAGACCTCGTCAATCTTCTTCTTGCCCATGCCCTCGAAGGTGAAGAGCTCCTTTACCTTGACCTGCTTCGAGACGATACCTTGGTCAGTGTGGTGCATCAGGAGCACCATCTGTCCTTGCTTGATGCTGCCGCGATGTACGCGACCCACGGCGATACGTCCTACGAACGACGAGTATTCGAGCGAAGTAATAAGCATTTGGCTGGGTCCTTCGATGACCTCGGGTGCGGGAATGTTGTCGAGGATGGCGTCGAGCAGGGGATAGACGTTGTTGGTAGGTTTCTTCCAGTCGTCAGACATCCAACCCTGCTTGGCCGAGCCGAAGATAGTGACAAAGTCAAGCTGTTCCTCGGTGGCACCGAGGTTATACATGAGGTCGAAGACCTTGTCCTGGGCAATGTCAGGGGTGCAGTTGGGTTTATCGACTTTATTGACCACGACGATGGGCTTCAACCCGATCTCGATGGCTTTCTGCAGTACGAAGCGCGTTTGTGGCATCGGACCTTCAAAGGCATCGACGAGCAGAAGGCAGCCATCGGCCATATTGAGCACACGCTCCACCTCACCTCCAAAATCAGAGTGGCCTGGGGTGTCGATGATGTTGATCTTTGTGCCCTTATAGTTGATGGAAACGTTCTTCGAGAGAATGGTGATGCCGCGCTCACGCTCCAGTTCGTTGTTGTCGAGCATGAGGTCGTTGGTAACCTGGTTCTCGCGGAAGAGGTTGCCGGCATAAAGCATCTTATCGACCAAGGTCGTCTTGCCGTGGTCAACGTGTGCGATGATCGCAATATTACGGATGTTTTGTTTCATATATCTTAATAATCAGGGCGCAAAGTTAATAAAAATCTCAATATCTTGGTAAAAGCAGAAGGCAAAAAATGACCGCCCTTTAGATTATGGAATATATTTGCAATATGGAACATTCAAAAATTATCCCCATGACAATCGATTGAAGGTCATGCAATTTGATATGTCCATATCAATATCAGAGAATACGATGTCAAGTTCTGAAAGATATTCTTTGATAATATCCATATTGATTCTGTCTTTTATTTTGCGTCTTTTGTAGTAATCCGTATTCTCGAATCGAAGTGGTTCCCCTTTGATAAAGAACGCCCATCTATCATAATCATAATATGACATTATGAGGCGTTCAGACCCATTTTTACTAATAAACAAAAACGAGTTCATAGGGTTCGCTTCAGATGTTAGATTTGGAGATAGGCAACAAGATACTAACTCACATCCTATTATATTACGTGTACATCGGCAAAGAGAATCCATACCATCTTCCTTATTTGAAGAAAAGAAAACAATATTTGGACAATTCTTTTTTGTCCAAAATGAAAACTTTTCATAATGAGCACCTGGCAAAGGATCATAATATTGTTCAATGGCTAAACTTGAAGCATGTAGCTCAACTATGCTTTTTTCTATTCTATCCTTATATAGTTCTTTTATCGCAGAGCAAAATACATCAGTATTACAGCCAAGAAACACTGATAAAGTTATGTAATTAAATCTAGTTTCCATTATTGTATAATAATATAATCACAATTTGCATTTGGATCATTTTTAGTTATAACCTTTTTATGATGTTCGCTTTGCGCTTTTTTTGTATCATATTCTTTGATATGATGAACACCATCTGCATCGTTCCATTGTAAATCTGGCCTATTATTACCAACAACATTTCCATTAGAATCAACTTGTACTTGATTCTTTCGGATATCAGTATTAGTCGGATCATTTCGAAGACTATTTACATCAAGGTCTATTGAACCATTGTGTTGCTTCCCTCTATGTGGAGATTTAGTATTACCTTTGTTTGGTATTGGAGCTTTTCTCGGTAACTTAGTACTATCGGTTACCTTATCCATAGCCTTTACTGCATTGACTCTTTTAGCAGCCTGTACGGAATCAACAGCCTTGTTTGTAGTTCGAACTGTTTTTTAATGCGGTCCCTGCTCCAGCAGGAACCAAGGGAAGAGCAGTGGCAAGTACATCCACCACACAAGCACCAACATCTAAAAAACCTGCACCAATGTTTCCACTATTGAAATTATCATGTGCACTCTTTAAGTCCATCCCCACGTTAACAACGTCCCAAAGAGTTTCTACCCATTTCCCGTTCCGATCTATATGACTTACCGGATTTCCATGGCAATAGACGTAGGGACTAATTCCATAATCCTTTTCAGCCAACGGGTCAATCCTATCCCACGACGGCATCATGGCAAAATACTGCCGAGCATGAATATCGTAGTTGTCCAGTCCAAAAGTGCGGTCAAGTTCCTTCCCCTCGAACTTGTACATCTGGAAGCTTTCGTTTGTGCTGATGTCACCTATCACACCGCCGTAGGGATAGTAGTGCGTCACTTGCTCAACGGTGCTATTCTTGTTCACAACCATGCGGTTATTATCCAAATAGTCTTGGATGTAGTAATGCCAACTGTTGATGGTATCGTTATTGAATGAAGCGTAACCACCATCGAACAGGTACATCGAGGGCTGGCCGTTCTTTAAGATAAGATTGCCGATGTAATCAATCGAATCAGTCAAAGAGCTTGAACTTGCAGGTTTGTCCGTTAATCTCCCTGATGATGACCTGAGGCTGGCCGATGGCGATCTCATAATTACTGAACTGACAATATTGCCATAGGATTAGAGTCTCTCAATATCCTCTGAATTGAGCCCTGTAATATCGGCAATATCCATATTTGTGTAGCCTTTGGACTTCATGCGTCGAGCGACTTTTATGACTTTATCTTCGTCCGAATCATCAAATTCGTTGGGTTCGGATTCCCATGATTGCCAGTCTGTTTCGGCAAGATATTGCTCCACTTGTTTGCGCAATAAAGGAATATCATTTACAGCTGTATCGTAAAGTGTAGCCGAAACGACATTTGCATATTCATGTACCAAGACATGACGCATGCCTTGAATGAATTTCCATGGTGTTGTGGGGTGGTCTCGTTTGAAAGCCTTAGTCAGCATATATGCTGCTTCTCCTACTATCTCAATGTTCTTCATCACGGAGTAATAGGTGCGCTTATCAGCAAGCAGTTTGTCATGGTCAAAACCCTCGATCAGCATCATCACGTTGTCGGAGTATTCGATAATGTCTTGCAAGCGGCTTTTATCTTTCGCTCTTTCTCTCATAAATCAACTTTTTATCGCGGTTGGCACTTTCTGCTGCATAAGGACGGAGAGACCCTTCTTCTACAAGGTCAACTTCACGACCCAACAATTCCTTCAAGTCCATATACATGCCGCCCATAGTAAATAGTGTAAATGGTTTTTTCGAACGGTCGGGTATGAACAAGATGTCCACATCGCTCGTCGGGGTTTCCTCTCCTCTGGCGAAGGAGCCGAAAATCCACGCTTTCAAGACTGGCTGGGTTTTGAAATAGTCTGCGAGAGCCTTTTTCATTGTTTGAGTGTTCATGAAGGAAACGGTTTGAAATTTTCTGCAAATATATATATTTTTCTTGATACTACCAAATATTTCCTTCATTTTTTACATTTTCCATATAATAACTGACTTTACAATGCCTTTTTTGCCTCTTTTTCGCAAGACAATGATAATTCTAAACTTGCCTTACTGTCAATTGAGACTACAAAGTTCTGGCCCACTTTGTTTTCTTATAAATATGTGAAGGGTATTAAAGAGAAAGATTAATGAAAAAGCCAAATGCTATTGCCTCAGATGAATTATTATTAGCCACAGATTCTCTCATCATCAGCGGACAGTTTTTTTATCCTATGCGTCCATTTTACGATTGTGAATTGGACGTTTTCAATCGCGTGCGTCCAATTCTCGATCGTATATTGGACGTTCCCAATCGTGTGCGTCCAATTCCCGATCGTAAATTGGACGTTTCCAATCGTGTGCGTCCAATTCCCGATCGTAAATTGGACGTTTCCAATCGTGAGTGTCCAATTCCCGATCGTAAATTGGACGTTCCCAATCGTGCGCGTCCAATTCACAATCGTATAATGAACACTCCTTATCAGAAAAAGACCATCCTGCCGAACAAGTGTTTGACTTTCGAATCAAAGCATGGTTTTTACCCGTAAGGGAAGATTCAAGATTAAAAAATTGATAAATCAGTCAAAATATTTGGAGAAGTCAGAAATAAATCCTAAATTTGCACCCTCAGAAATTATTGACTATGGAATCTTTCGCACATCTGCACGTACATACAGAGTTTTCGCTCCTCGATGGGCAATGTAAGATCAGCAAACTCTTCGCCAAGGCAGCCGCCGACGGTATGCCGGGATTTGCTATCACCGATCATGGTAATATGTTCGGCATCAAGGACTTCTTTGATATAGCCTCGAAGGAGAACAAGGCCCGTCAGAAGGCCGGACTGCCTCGCGTGAAGCCCATCTTCGGCTGCGAAGTCTATGTGGCACATCGCGGTTTGGCGAGGAAGGAGGGTAAGGTCGATATGAGCGGCTGGCACCTGATCTTGCTGGCTAAGAACAAGCAAGGTTATCAGAACCTGATCAAGGCAGTGTCTATCGGTTGGGTGGATGGTTATTATATGCGTCCGCGCATCGACCATGAGATTCTGGAAAAGTATCATGAAGGGTTGATTTGCTGTTCGGCCTGTTTGGGAGGCGAAGTGCCGCGTTTGTTCGAAGAGGGCGATCTTGAGGGTGCCGAACAGGCTATTCTTTGGCACAAGCGACTTTTTGGTGACGATTATTATTTGGAGCTGCAGCGCCATCCGACGAAGGATCCGCGCTACAATCCCGAATGCATCGTCAAGCAGAACAAGCTCAACCCCTGGCTCATCGAGATGGGGCGCAAGCATGGCATCAAGCTGGTTGCCACCAACGACGTGCACTTTGTCGATGAAGAAAACGCCGAGGCGCATGATCACCTGATCTGCATGAATACGGGAAAGGATCTTGACGATCCCACACGTATGCGCTACACCAAGCAGGAGTGGTTCAAGACCACTGCCGAAATGAATGAACTTTGGGCCGACGTTCCCGAGGCATTGAGCAATACGCTCGAAGTCGTTGACAAGTGTGAGGAGTACAGCATCGAGAACGGCCCCATCATGCCCAACTTCGAGATTCCTGCGTGGTTCGGCACCGAAGAGGATTACCACGTGCGGCTCACCGATCAGGATCTCTTCGATGAGTTTACGCAGGATGAGAATGGAAAGGTCGTGCTCAGCCAGGATGAGGCCGAAAAGAAAATCAAGAATTTGGGTGGTTACGGCAAGTTGTACCGCATCAAGTTCGAGGCCGACTATCTGCGCTATCTAACTCTGCGTGGCGCGATTCCGCTCTATGGCAACGAAGAAATAAAGGCGCGCTATGCTGCCGATCCGAAGACGGTGACCGACCAGGATGTAATCAATGCGCTTGACCCAAGCGTTTGGGAGCGCATCAAGTTCGAGCTCCATATCATGAAGACTATGGGCTTCCCGGGCTACTTCCTCATCGTGTCGGACTTCATCCGCGCTTGTCGCGAGGAGTTGGGCGTCAGCGTAGGCCCTGGACGTGGTTCGGCTGCCGGTTCTGCCGTGGCCTATTGTTTGGGAATCACCAAGATTGACCCCATCAAGTATGACCTGCTGTTCGAACGTTTCCTGAACCCCGACCGTATCTCTTTGCCCGATATCGATACCGACTTCGATGACGATGGACGTTCGCGTGTCATTGAATGGGTGCAGAACAAGTATGGTGCCGATCGCGTGAGTCACATCATTACCTACGGTACGATGGCCACCAAAATGGTGATCAAGGATATGGCCCGTGTCGAGAAGGTGCCCATTCCCGAGGCTAATCGCCTCGCTGGCCTTGTACCCGACCGCATGCCCGAAGAGAACGGCAAGCCGTTGAAGTGCAATCTCAAGAACTGCATCAAGGTGGTTCCCGAGCTGAGGGAGGCGTGTGAGAGTGACGACCCCGCAATACGCAATGTGATGCGTCTCGGCCAAATGCTCGAAGGCAATGTGCGTGGCACGGGTGTTCATGCTTGCGGCATGATTATCGGTCGTGACCCAATCGACACTGTTGTGCCCGTATCGGTGGTCGATGACCATGGCATCAAAACGCTCGTTACCCAGTATGACGGACATGTCATCGAATCGACCGGACTCATCAAGATGGACTTCCTCGGGCTCAAGACGTTGGGCATCATCAACGAGGCACTCGACAACATCCGTGAGACACGGGGCATCAAGGTCGATATAGAAAACATCCCTATCGACGACGAGTTAACCTTCAAGTTGTTCCAGGCGGGACGTACCGTGGGAACCTTCCAGTTCGAGTCGCCGGGTATGCAGAAGTACCTCAAGGAGTTGAAGCCCGACTGCATCGGCGACATCGTGGCCATGAATGCCCTCTATCGCCCGGGCCCGATGGATTACATCCCGAGCTTCATCGCCCGCAAACATGGAAGCGAACCCATCACCTACGACATCCCCATCATGGAGAAGTACCTGAAGGACACTTACGGCATTACGGTCTATCAGGAGCAGGTCATGCTGCTGTCGCGACTATTGGCCGACTTCACGCGCGGCGAGTCGGATGCTCTCCGTAAGGCGATGGGCAAGAAGAAGAAGGACATCGTTGACCAGATGAAGCCCAAGTTCATCGAGGGTGGAGTCAGGAACGGACATGACCCGAAAACCCTTGAAAAGATCTGGGGCGATTGGGAGAAGTTCGCTTCTTACGCCTTCAACAAGAGCCATGCCGTCTGCTACGCTTGGGTAGCTTACCAGACTGCCTACCTCAAGGCACACTATCCTGCCGAGTTTATGGCTGCTGTGCTGTCACGTTCGCTGAACGATGTGACCGAGTTGGCCAAGCAGATGGACGAATGTCGTGCCATTGGATTATCGGTCAAGGGTCCAGATATCAACCTCTCGCGTCAGCGCTATTCGGTCGATGCCGAGGGCGCCGTTCGTTTCGGATTGGCTGGCATCAAAGGCTTCGGCGAAGGTGCTGCTGACGCGGTGGTGAAGGAGCGTACTGAGAATGGTCCATTCAAGGATATTTTCGACCTTGTGGAGCGTGTGGATCTTGGGTCGGTCAATCGCAAGGCCTTGGAGTCTCTGGTGCTCTCGGGTGCCCTTGACAGCTTGGGCAAGATCAGCCGCGAACAGTATCTTGCCGCCAATGTGCAGGGCGTGCCGTTCCTCGACCAGGTCATCAAGTACGGGCAGAAGTTCAAGGCCGACAAGGAGTCGAACGAGATGAGCCTTTTTGGCGACCTTGAGGAGAACGAAGTCATGATCCAGCACCCCGAACCGCCCAAGGAATTCGAGCAATGGAGCACATTGGAGCGGCTCAACCGCGAGAAGGAGCTGGTGGGTCTTTTCCTATCGTCGCATCCGCTCGACGAATACAAGTTCCAGTTGAAGTATGCCTGCAACACGACGATGGCAGAACTCGAGTCGATTCCCAATCCTCGTTCCAAGGAGGAACAGGATGCCAAGTGGCGCGAATTGCAGAATACTCCCGACGAGGTGGAGCGTATCCGCAAGATACAGGCGCGCGACATCACTTGTGGCGGCATCGTTACCGCATGGCGTGAGGGCACTTCGCGCCAGGGCAATCCCTACGGCATCCTCACTGTCGAGGATTATTCGGGTCGTCATGAGTTCGCCCTCTTCGGACCTACTTATCCCCAATGGCGTGGTTTCGGCAAGGAGGGAATGTACCTCTATATACAAGGCAAGTATCAGCCCAAGCGTTTTGTGCGCGAGGTGCGCACAATCTTCGATGTGGAGTTCACAATCGGCAATATCCAGCAGCTTAGCCAGGTGTCCGACTCTTTGCTCGACAGCTTGACGGTGATGATCGATTGCAACAGTTTGACCCATGCCGGCATCGAGCAGATGTACGATGCCATAGTTCGTCGAACGCTTGAGGATGATCGTGTGAGGAAGAACGTTGAGGCCAAGACCTCGCTCTATTTCGAGCTGTGCGACCCACTCAAGAAAAATGTCGTGAAGCTTTACAGTCGAAAATACAAGGCGCACATCACTACCGATCTGATAGAGTTCCTACGTGCGCAGGATGGCACAAAGGTGCGCATCAACGACCGTCCCGTCGAGGATCTCGTTGCCGTTCAGGAAGAGACAGCCGAGGACGAAGAGATGCTTGATGCCGCTTATATGCTGCCCGATGATTAACAGGTCGGAATTCAAAAAACGTGTCAAAAGGCCGAAACCTTTTGACACGTTTGCTATTCAATCGGATTGAGGATTAGCACTGGGCAAGCTTGCCATCAGAGCCAAGCACGTTGACGATCTTGTGGATGTACATCTTCTTCATATTGTCACGTGCAGGAGTGAGGTACTGACGTGGGTCGAAGTGAGATGGGTTCTCAGCGAGGTGCTTGCGGATAGCAGCAGTCATGGCAAGACGTGAGTCGGAGTCGATGTTGATCTTGCAGACAGCGCTCTTGGCAGCTTCGCGGAGCTGCTCCTCGGGAATACCGATGGCATCGGGCAGCTTGCCACCATAAGCATTGATGGTGTCGACCTCTTCCTGTGGAACTGACGAAGAGCCGTGGAGAACGATGGGGAAGCCGGGGAGCTTCTTCTCGATCTGATGGAGCACGTCGAATGCGAGTGGGGGAGGAACGAGCTTGCCAGTCTTGGGATCGCGGGTGCACTGCTCGGGCTTGAACTTGTAAGCGCCGTGGCTGGTGCCGATAGAGATGGCGAGAGAGTCGCAACCTGTGCGGGTAGCGAAGTCGATCACTTCCTCAGGCTTGGTGTAATGGCTAACCTCAGAGGCAACCTCATCCTCTACACCTGCGAGCACACCCAGCTCACACTCAACGGTAACATCGTACTTGTGGGCATATTCAACTACCTGACGAGAGATCTTGATATTCTCCTCGTATGGAAGAGCCGAGCCGTCGAACATTACAGACGAAAAGCCCATGTCGATGCAGTCCTTGCAAGTCTCGAAGCTGTCACCGTGATCGAGGTGAAGCACGATTTCGGGATGTGCGCAGCCAAGCTCCTTGGCGTATGCAACAGCACCTTCAGCCATATAGCGGAGGATCGTTGGGTTGGCATACTTGCGTGCGCCCTTCGAAACCTGCATGATGACTGGAGACTTGGTTTCAACTGCAGCCTGTACGATAGCCTGCATCTGCTCCATAGTGTTGAAGTTAAAGGCTGGGATAGCATAACCGCCATCTACTGCTCTCTTGAACATCTCGCGTGTATTCACGAGACCGAGGTCTTTGTAGTTAATCATAATTTGAGTTTTTAATTAAATTGTTGGTTGGTATTGTTGTATCAGTTAGTCACTGCTTAAGTTTTCGGGAAGACATATACTATTAAACGATGCAAATATAGCAACTTTTATTTGAAAAGCACAATTTTATTCGCAAAAATTATGCTTTTCGTGTTTTTTTTGTGAAAATCGTAATGTAGAGTGAAAAAAAACTGCAAAAAGTTTGGAGGTTTTAAAAGTTTGCCTTATCTTTGCCGCGGTTTTTTTCATGAATTATGAATAATTTGTCTGGCCGATTTTACTTTTACTATTATTATTACTTTGCTGAAGGTAAGGTCGGGAAGACGTGTGCATAACTGCATACGAAGACATCAAAGATAGACTATAAAATCCCGACCATGTGAATATGGCCGGGTTTTTTATTTCATTTATATATATTATGCAACAGAGATTACGTGTGGCCATTCAGGGCCAGGAGGGGTGTTACCACGAGATGGCAGCCCGCGAGTATTTCAAGGATCGTGATGTCGAGATTGTTCCGTGCAATACTTTCCAGTCGGAGTTTGACACGATGGCGGCCGACCCGCGTGTGCTGGGCGTGATTGCCATCGAGAACACCATTGCGGGCAACTTGCTGTCGAATCATGAATTGTTGCGTCAGTCGCAGCGACAGGTGATAGGGGAGCAACGCCTCCATATCAGTCACGTCCTATGTTGTGTGCCGGGACAGCAGTTGGAGGATATCGTTGAGGTCAATTCGCATCCTATTGCCCTGCTGCAATGCGAGGTCTTCCTTCAGTCACAGTTGCCAAAGGCCAAGGTCGTGGAAATGGCTGACACGGCAGGCTCTGCGAAGATCATCATGGATAACAAGATGATGGGCCACGCTGCCATTTGCTCGGAATATGCAGCCAATCTCTATGGCATGCAGATACTGGCTCGTTCCATCGAGACCAACAAGCGCAACTTCACCCGTTTCCTTGTGCTGCAGGACAAGTATTCGGTGCTTATCGAGACCGACCGGATGAAGGTCAACAAGGCCAGTATCGAGTTCTGCGTGAGACACACGCAAGGTTCGCTTACCAAGGTGCTCACCATCCTGTCGTTCTACGACATGAACCTCACCAAGATACAGTCGATGCCCATCATCGGACGTGAATGGGAGTATCGTTTCTTTGTCGATATGACGTTCACCGACTATATGGCTTATCGTAATGCACTCGATGCCATCATGCCTTTTACCACCGACTTCATGATACTGGGTGAATACACCGAAAATCTAATGGAGATAGACGTATGAAAGAAATCAAGCCTGCTGACCGTATCAGCCACGTCGAAGAATATTACTTCAGCCGCAAGTTGAAGGAGGTGGCCAGGATGAATGCCGACGGAAGACTGCCTGTGATCAGTCTTGGTGTCGGTGGACCCGATTTTATGCCTTCGCAACAGACCATCTTTGCCTTGATGGAGGATGTGATGAAGCCCGATGCCCATAGCTATCAGTCGTACGTGGGACTCCCGGCACTGCGCAAGGCGTGGAGCGAATTCTATCAGCGTTGGTACGATGTCGATCTCGACCCTGCCACCGAGATGATTCCGCTCATCGGGTCAAAGGAAGGCATCATGCACGTTTCGATGGCACTGCTCAACCCGGGCGACAAGGTGCTCGTGCCCGATCCCGGCTATCCCACCTATTCGTCGGTGAGCAAGCTTGTAGGTGCAGAGATCATCAAATATGACTTGAAGTACGAAAACGATTGGGAGCCGGACTTCGCTGCGCTTGAGGATACTCCTGGCATAGATGACGTGAAGGTGATGTGGGTCAATTATCCCCACATGCCGACAGGACATTGTGCCTCGCTTGAATTGCTGGAACGCATCGTTGATTTCGGACGTCGTCATGGCATCGTCATCATCAATGACAATCCCTATTCGTTCATCTTAAACGACCAACCCATGTCAATCATGCAGGTCGAAGGAGCCAAGGACATCTGTCTGGAGTTCAATTCAATGTCGAAGAGTCACTCTATGGCGGGTTGGCGACAGGGCATCGTGGTAGGCAAGAAGGAATACATCGATTGGATCCTGCGTGTGAAGTCGAATGTCGATTCGGGCATGTTCCGACCTGTGATGAAGGCTGCCATCGCTGCCCTTGGTGCTCCAAAGGAATACTTTACGCAGCTGAACGAGGCCTATCGTGTGCGCCGTATCGCTGCCGAGCAGATCATGTATTATCTGGGTTGCGAGTTCGACCCCGAACAGCGAGGACTTTTCCTTTGGGGACGAATTCCTGACAAGTTTGACCACTGCGAGGAACTGACAGAACCTATCCTCCACAAGGCACGCGTCTTCCTCACGCCAGGCTTTATCTTTGGCCGCAATGGCGAGCGCTTTGTGCGCATCAGTCTCTGCGCTCCTTTTGAGAAGATGCAGGAAGCACTGCTCCGCATCAAGGCAGCGGGGTTGTAGGCTGCTCTCTAGATAATCTAGAAATCTAGAGAACCTAGAGACTCTAGAATAATTGATAGCAATAATCTTTATCACTTATAAACAATGGAAATGACATTCTCACCGCTGCTGCCGCAGCTCGAAAGCAAGCGCCCCTTGGTAATCGCAGGCCCTTGTAGTGCAGAAAGTGAAGAACAGGTGTTGTCCACTGGACATGCCCTTGCCCAACAGGGCATCAAGCTCTTCCGCGCCGGTATTTGGAAACCTCGTACCAAGCCTGGAGGCTTCGAGGGCGTAGGCGTCATAGGTCTGCCCTGGCTCCAGAAACTCAAAGCCGAGACTGGCCTGCTTACTTGTGTCGAAGTGGCTACAAAGGCGCATGTCGATGCGGCTTTGGCTTTTGGTGTCGATGTGTTGTGGATAGGAGCCCGCACCACCGCCAATCCGTTCGCCGTGCAGGAATTGGCTGATGCGCTGGCAGGCAAGGACGTGCCTGTGCTCATCAAGAATCCTGTCAACCCCGACATCGAGCTTTGGATAGGTGGCATCGAGCGCATCTACCGTGCAGGCATTCGTCGCATGGGTGCAATCCATCGTGGTTTTTCGAGTGCCGACAAGACCATCTACCGCAATGTCCCCCAGTGGCATCTACCTATCGAGTTACGTCGCCGTCTGCCCCAGTTGCCCATCATCTGCGACCCATCTCACATCGCCGGTCGTCGCGACCTCATCCAGCCCCTTTCGCAGCAGGCCATGGACCTTGGCTTCGACGGACTCATCATCGAGAGCCACTGCAATCCCGATGCTGCATGGAGTGACGCCAAGCAGCAGGTCACCCCAGCCCGATTGGAGGAGATTCTCGGCAACCTGATCATTCGTAACAACGTGGTCCATACCGAAGACCTGCGCGATTTGCGTGGACAGATTGACGAGATCGATGACCAGATCATCGCTATTCTGAGCAAACGCATGCGCATCTCACGAGAGATTGCCCTTTACAAGAAGGAACATTCGATGCCTGTGCTTCAGGCCACTCGTTACGATGAGATACTTACCAAGCGCAGCGAGCAGGGTGCCAATCTCGAGATGGCACCAGAGTTCATTAAGGAAGTCTTTGAGGCTATCCACGCAGAATCAGTACGTAAACAAATGGAGATCCTGAACCAATGAGAATATGTATCATGGGTGCCGGTAAGATGGGCATGTTCATGGCCGACACTCTTTGCATGGAACACGATGTGGCCATCTATGCCCGCCGCCCCGAGAAATTACGTTACTGTCTCAACACCCGTCGGTTCACGACGATGGACGAGATTGAGGCTTTCGATCCCGACCTGCTCATCAATGCGGTAACCATCAAGAATACCCTTTCGGCTTACGAAGAGGTATTGCCGCACTTGCGACCCTCGTGTATGCTCTCCGACATTGCTTCGGTCAAGACAGGGTTGCCCGAGTTCTATGCGAAATGTGGTCATCCCTTCGTTTCGACTCATCCGATGTTTGGTCCTACATTCGCCAATCTGAACGACTTAAGCCAGAACTATACTGTCATCATCAAGGAGTCGGACCCCTTCGGCAAGGCATTCTTCCGCGAGGTCTATGCCGGACTTCAGCTCAACATCTACGATTACACATTCGAGGAACACGACGAGACCATCGCTTATTCGCTCTCCATCCCCTTCGTCTCGACGCTCGCTTTTACAGGTGTCATGAAACCGCAGGATGCGCCAGGTACCACGTTCAAGAAGCACATGGCCATTGCCCGAGGGCTATTGAGTGAAGATGACTATCTGCTGACCGAGATCCTCTTCAATCCGTATAGTCCCGGACAGATCGATAAAATCTGTGCCCGACTGGTGGAACTATCGGACATCATCAAGCAGCATGACACCGAGCGCCTGCTCGCCTACATCAACGAGTGTCGTGCAAACATCAGGGACCAGCGATAGCGCTGGCCCTTTTTAAATGGATGAAAAAACATTGGCTAAGTATGCCAAACTGAACGAAATTCTATCTTATTTCAATAAATAGCATAAAAATTGAAGATTTTTTGTACATCATTCAAATATTTTTTGTATCTTTGCGCCCGTGTTATCTTTTTTATCACCATTTGTTGAGATACTGCAATAATTATTAAACAAACAAAATATGAGAAAACTTCTATCCTTCATTGTGACTCTGGTTATGAGCATCGCGGTGATGATGGCGCAGAAGCAGGTGACAGGTACTGTTGTCTCGGCTGAGGACAAGGAGCCCGTAATCGGTGCCTCGATTGTCGTCAAGGGCACGCAGACGGGCACAACCACCGACATTGACGGCAAGTTCAGCCTCAGGGTCCCTGACAATGCCAAGACGCTGCAGATATCGTACATCGGCATGAGGACACAGGAGATCGCCCTTAAGGGCAAGACACACTTCGATATAGTGCTCGAATCGGATGAGCAGGTTATCGAGGAAGTGGTCGTTACCGGTATGGGCAAGGTCGATAAGCGTATGTTTACCGGCGCTTCGACCAACCTGAAGGCCGATGCTATGATGCAGGCCGGAGCCAACGACGTGAGCCGTTCGCTCGAAGGCCGTGTGGCTGGTGTTCAGGTTACCAACGTGAGTGGTACGTTCGGTACTGCTCCAAAAATCCGTATTCGTGGCGCTACATCCATCTATGGCAATTCGAAGCCTCTTTGGGTAATCGATGGTGTGATTTATGAAGATAACGTCGATGTAAGCTCCGACGAACTCTCGTCGGGTGACGCCAAGACCCTTATTTCTTCGGCCGTCGCCGGTTTGAATTCCGACGATATCGAGTCGTTCACTGTGCTCAAGGACGGTTCGGCTACCTCAATCTATGGTGCGCGTGCCATGGCTGGTGTGATTGTCATCACCACCAAGAAAGGTCAGAAGGGTCGTGCCACCCTCAACTATACGGGTGAGTTCACCACTCGTCTGAAACCTTCATACCGCGACTACAACATCATGAACTCGCAGGAGATGATGGGCGTGTATAAGGAAATGGCCGACAAGGGCTGGCTTCAGCTTGAGAACCTGGCCAATGCCTCGAATACAGGTATCTATGGCTACATGTTCCAGCAGCTTCGCAGCTACAACTCTTCTACGGGTACTTTCGGTCTTGAGAATACCGAAGCCGCACGCAACGCCTACCTGCAGCAGGCCGAGTTCCGCAACACCGACTGGTTCGACCTCCTCTTCTCGACGGCTGTCAGCCAATCGCATTCGGTCAGCATGTCGGCTGGTACCGACAAGTCGCAGTGCTATTTCTCGATGTCGCTCATGAACGACCCTGGACAGTATGTTAATCGTGCAAAGGTGCGTCGTTACACGTTCAATGCCAACACTTCGTACGATGTCCTGAAGAATCTGACTATTCGTTTTGCAGCCTCGGGTACCCATCGTGATCAGGAGGCCCCTGGTTCTCTCAACCAAACCACCGATGTGGTGACGGGTGAGGTGAAGCGTGACTTCGACATCAACCCCTTCAGCTATGCGATGAATACCAGCCGCTGCTTGGATCCAAACATCAACTACACTCGTTTCTACACCCGCTTCAACATCTTTGATGAGTTGGAGAACAACTATAATGACATCAATGTGAATGAGCTGATGTTCCGTGGCGAGTTGGAGTTCAAGCCCTTCCGTGGTCTCACCCTCAATGGTTTCGCTTCGGCTCGTATGACTTCGGTGAAGCGCATCCAGAATGTGATGGATGACTCCAACCAGGCTAATGCCTATCGTGCAGGTACGGATGCTACAGATGACAACTCTACGATCCGTAGTTCGAACTCATTGCTTTATACCGACCCCGATAACGATCTGGCACTGCCTGAGTCGGTGCTCCCCGTGGGCGGTATCCGTTATCAGTACGACGATGCGATGCGTTCGTTCATGTATCGTATGAATGCCGATTACCGCAACGTCTTCAAGGATGTGCATACCGTGAACGCCATGATTGGCTCGGAGTTGTCAATGCTGCACCGTACCTCGTCCTACATGACTGGATGGGGCTATCAGTACAACAACGGAGGTATTACCTATACCCCCTATCTCTGGTTGAAGCAGTGCAACGAGGAGAACACCGAATACTTTGGTGAGTCGTTCACACAGACCAATACGCTGGCTTACTTTGCTACGGCAACCTATAGCTACGATCAGCGCTATACCTTGTCGGGTACCTATCGCTACGAGGGTACCAACCGCTTGGGAAAGGCTACCAGCAGCCGCTGGCTCCCGACGTGGAACGTCTCGGGCAGCTACGACATCGCAGCTGAGCCATGGATGGAGCGCGTCAACAAGTGGATCTCGATGATGAAGATTCGTGTATCCTACTCCTTGACCGCCGACACTGGTCCGGCCTACGTAACCAATGCCACTGCCATCTACAAGACGGCCAACCTTTGGCGTCCCACCAATTCGGCTGCCGAGTCGATGATCTACATTTCCGACATCGCCAATGAGGAATTAACTTACGAGAAGAAGCACGAGTTCAATGTCGGTATCGACATGGGCTTCCTGGGTGACCGTATTTCCATCATTGCTGACTACTACAAGCGTAACAACTTCGACCTCATCGGTACTGCCTATACACAGGGCGCCGGTGGTGTGATTTCGAAGATGGCCAATGTGGCCGACATGAAGTCGAGTGGTGTTGAGTTCTCGCTTTCGACCGTTCCAGTCAAGACCAACCGTTTCACCTGGAACCTTGACTTCAACTACACGCATGCCACCAACGAGATTACGAAGCTTAATACTGCCGACCGTGCCGTCGATCTCGTTACCGGTGCAGGTTATGGCGTACAGGGTTATCCCGTGCGTGCACTCTTCAGCTATCAGTTCGCTGGCCTGAACTCCGAGGGTCTTCCCCAGGTCTATAATGAGTCAGGAAATGTCACTGTTGGTGATCTCAATTTCCAGGAGACCGAGAACCTGACCGACTACCTCGTTTACGAGGGACCTGGTGAGCCCACTTGGAATGGTTCGTTGGGCAACACGTTCTCGTACGACTTCGGCAAGGGCGGTAAGCTGTCGCTCAACGTCTATGTGACCTATTCGGGTGGCAATAAGGTGCGTCTCGATCCAGTCTTCCACTATGCATACAGTGACCTTTCGTCACTGCCACGTGAATTCAAGAACCGTTGGATGGTTGCTGGCGATGAGAATGTGACTGACGTTCCGACTATCGCTACCAAGAACCAGGTGTACCGCTATGGCTCGACCAACCTCAGCACGGCATACAATGCCTACAACTATTCTACCGCACGTATTGCCAAGGGAGACTTCGTCCGTATGAAGGAAATTGCCATCACATACGGTCTTCCCAACGACGTGGTGCGCAAGTCACGTGTATTGAGCAGCGCTTCGCTCAAGATCTCTGGCACCAACCTCTTCCTGATTTATGCCGATGACGCATTGAATGGTCAGGATCCCGAGTATGTCAATGCCGGTGGTGTGGCTTCGCCTATCTCCAAGCAGTTTACTGCTACTCTTCGTCTCGGTTTCTAACGTTTAATATGATGTTCAAACAATATGAATACACCTTTTAAATATATATATAGGAGCATGGTTCTGGCTACAGCTGCCATGATGGTTGCATCGTGCCAGGACAAACTTGACGAGGTGCCCGATAACCGTACAGAGATTGACACCCCCAAGAAGGTGGCTTCGCTGTTGACTTCCGGTTATCCTGATAATACTCCAGCAGTGATTTGCGAGTTGACAGGCGACAACTATGTTGACAACAATGTTGTGGTTCCCGCCACTCACCGCGATGCCTATCAGGATTTCCATGAGGAGGCATACAAGTGGGTCGATATCAACAACTATTCATTGGGTGCACAGGATACTCCCTACTCAGTTTGGCAGTCCTACTATGGCGGCATCTCGGTATGTAACCATGCCATTGCAGCCATGAAGGAGATGTGTCCAGGTATTGAGACCATGTCGGCTACCGATATTGCCATCAATTATCCCGAAGTTTCGGCTTCATGGGGTGAGGCTATGGTGCTTCGTGCTTACCTTCACTTCATGCTCGTCAACATCTTTGCCGAGGCTTACAAGAACGACCAGTTGAGCTTGAGTGACAAGGGCGTTCCTTACGTTACCGAGCCAGAAACCGTTGTATATGTGGATTATGGACAGTCAGAGTATCTCCACAATGTGAAGGAGACTTACGATATGATTGAGCGTGACCTTGTAGCTGGTCTGCCACTCATCGACGACAACAATTATTCGGTTCCAGCCTATCACTTCAACCGTAATGCTGCCAATGCTTTTGCTGCACGCTTCTATCTCTTCAAACGTGACTATGCGAAGTGTATCCACTATGCTGATGAGGCGCTTGGAAACAACCCATCGTCAATGCTGCGCAAGTGGTCGTCGATGAATAAGAACACCATCAACTCCTGTCTGCTTGACTACAATGATGAGACCGCTCCCTGCAACTTCATGATCCAATCGACCTATTCGGTGCAGGATCGTATGCTCTCGGCTTGCCGTTATGCCATCAATTCCGGCACGACCTTCACGAAGGATAACACCAGTTATACAGTCCCCTCCACCTACGATATCATCTATAAGGGAGGTGGTCCGAACTGGAGCGGTCAGCTTTCATGCTATGATAACTGCATCTATATCTGGGGTGCAGGCCAGCAGTTTGGCGTATGGCTCTTCACGGTTTATGAATACTTCGAATACACCGACAAGATTGCTGGTATCGGATATGTCCACATGCTCTATCATCCCTTCACCGCCGAAGAGACTCTGCTCTGCCGTGCCGAAGCCAAACTTTATTCGGGTGATCGTGATGGTGCTATTCAGGATCTGGGCTTCTGGACCAGTGGCAAACTTGTAACCAATGAACTCACCCTTTCGAATATCACTCGTAAATATTCGCGTGAAGGCAATAACATTTACTGCAGCTCGTTGCATCCTGCAGAAATGGGCTTCGAGAAGGTACTGACAGGTGATGACCTTGCGGTTCTCGACTGCGTGCTCCATTTCCGTCGCATCGAGACGATGTTCGAGGGAATGCGTTGGTTCGATATCAAGCGTTATGGCATAGATATAGTTCACTACTATCGTGGCGCAAATGAAGATGAGATTCATATCGATAAGATGTCTTGGAATGACCCTCGTCGTGTGCTCCAGCTCCCCAAGAATGTCATCGATGCCGGCTATCCTGCTAACCGTGGTACTTCCGGTGCTGTCGTAGGCGGCAGTTCGTCCAGCGTAGTACATGCACTCTCGAAGGACGATGAGGTTACTCCAATCAGGTTGTCAAACAATTAATAGTATCAGAAGAATGAAAAAGATATTCCAAACGCTCATGATACTGTCGGCGATGCTGACAGTCACTTCATGTGGAAATGATGAAGACTTCACCGAGTCCATCTTCGATACCAATATTGCTGCTGTTGACCAGAGTTCGGTCACTGCACCTTTTGACCAGTGGCTGTACGATAATTTCGTTGTGCCCTACAACACCGAAATCCAGTACAAGTTCAACTTCACGGCTTCCGACCTGAGCTATCAGCTGGCTCCTGCCGACTACAAGAAGTCTCAGTTGCTCTCGCATTTCATCAAGTATCTGTTCTACGAGGTATATGATAAGTATGGCGAGAAGGATCAGAACGGCACCCCGATCTTTATGAAGACTTATGGCCCGCGTATCTTCCATTTCATCGGATCGGCTGCCTATAGCCCTACTACAGGCACCGAGACGCTGGGTTACGCTTCTGCAGGTGTTAAGATTACGCTGATCAACGTGAATGATATGCGCACGGTGACCGAGGGAATGGACTTCACACCCGAAGACATGTTCTCACTCAACGAACGACAGTTCCACACGATGCATCACGAGTTCTCGCACATCCTGCATCAGACCAAATCTTATCCTACGACTTACGGTATCGTTACGGCAGGTACCTACGACCCACGAAACTGGCAGGAGCGTGACTCTTGTGATAGCCATGCACTTGGTTACGTCACCCAGTATGGCTCGTCGGCCACTTACGAGGATTTCGTTGAGACCCTCTCGTGTACCATCACCGATACCGACGAGCGGTGGATGAACACCATCATCGAATGCTGTTTGAACGGTGGTGTCAAGTCAGGCGACAAGGAGCAGATCTATACGCTTATCGACAGCCTGGAGATTGACAACTTCGACGATCCGAAGATGCACTGGAACAACTTCACCATCTATGAGGAGTTAGTGACCGATGGTGATACGGGCGAAAAGGTACATTCCCGCTACATCCTTGATAATCATCTTAGCGACTCGCGTTCACATCTTCAGTCCAACCTTACGAATTCTGAATATCAGAAGTATAGCTGGGTTACGTATAAAAGCTTCACTTCGTTTCGCGACTACCTTGACAACTGGGTGACCTACGATTCGAGTGACGAGACCAAGGGTATCAACGCATTGCTCAAGAAGATCGACATCGCCAGCAAGTGGTACACCGAATACTGGGGACTCCATCTCTTCACCATTCGTCGTGAAGTTGATTATCGCCAGAAACACGTCAATGACTACGTACATAGCGATCAGTGTGTAATCTATGACTATCAGTAATTGCTCAGAACAAAAATTATGAAGAATTATTCTAATATCCTACGCGTAATGCTGTCGAGCGCAGCATTAACTGCCATGTTCTCGGCATGTACGTTCGAGCAGGAAGACTATTTCGACGAGTCGGCTGCCATCCGCATCCAGCATGTTAACGATGAGATTAAATCCACACTTTGTGCCCCCTCGTCGGCCAATGGATGGGTCATCCAGTATTATGTGGCTGGTACTGACGATTACGATTTCGAGGGCTTTAACCTCTTCGGCAAGTTCTATGAGTCGGGCAAGGTGACGCTCTGTAGTGACCATCGTTTTTTGCGTGATGGACATGCTGGCAAATATACCGAATATACCAGTTTCTACGAGATGTTGGCCGAGGAAGGCCCCGTTCTTGCTTTCAATACCTGGAACGACATCATCAGTGTGTTTGTCGATCCCGTTGATCCCGGTTCAGCCCCCAACACCATCATCGACGATGGCGAAGGTATGAATGGCGATGACCGTCTCGTAGTTCTTTCGTACAATAATGACGAAGTTCTCCTTCGTGGCGAACGTCATTCCGCCCCCATTCGTTTTATTCGTCTCGACCGTTCACCTGCCGATTATATTTCGCAGACTGCGGCCATGAAGGATTATATCTCTAACGAGAAAATGGCACAGTATTACGTGAGCAACGGCACCGATACCATGTATATTGATGGACTCTATAAGGGTTATTTCAACTACAACGATCGTCTTATCGACCCCTTGGAGTCGTCGGTGAAGAACTGCGTGTTCACTCCCGATGGTTTCCGTCTGCGCACGCCACTCGTATTAGGAGCCGACACCTGTCAGGAGTTTGTGCTCAATTCCGAGCGCTCAGCGCTTGTTTCAGGGAATGTATCGGTTTCGCCCTGCTGGTTGCTTACTATAAATAGCCTCTGTCAGATTACCAGTGCTGCAAAGATCACGGCTCTTGGTGCAAGCGATAGCTTTGCAGCCATGTATAACAAGCTTAAAGATGACATCACCGAGAACTTCCCGTCTCAGACCTTCAATGGCATCACCTTCGGCAAGTCATCCGAGTCGGGAAGCAGCAGCCGTGTGGGCGTTATTTTCAGTTGTAGCAGTGGCACTCGCAAGTATCTGACTGGATTTACTGGCACCGTGACCATTGACCCGCAGACGGGTATGGCTACTATTCAGGCCAATCCTGACGACCCCTCGTCGAACTATTCCAGCTATAGCCGCAAGGGCATCGGCAGCTCGTTTACTGATATCGTCAGTGCGATGAATGGCACCTATCGCCTCTACACCAACAATGTTTTCAAACCCACTGAAGTCTCCTGGACCAAGGTCGATGACCCGTCGTTCTACTTTGTTACACAGTTCGACTTCTCAAGCTCTGGAGTTATTAACTAATCCATTTATATTCATTTTTATTTTTCGTTTATGAAAGCAATGTTTCTACTTTCTGCTGTTGCCCTTTTAAGCGCTACAGCATTGGCAGGCCCCAAGTTTGAGGGCGCTGTTAGTCGTCACATCAGTCTCCCTAACCAGCCTGCAAAGGTTGAGAGGGCTCTTCCTCAGGCTACCCGTCCTATCGAGCTCCGTTCTGGCGAGAACCTTAAGAGTGGACGTTTTGAGGCTATGGGTGAGACCTCATCAGCTGCTCGTCGTGCAAAGGCTACCACCTATGGTGCCTACTATTCGTTCGGTGATGGCACGCTCAAGTCTTCGCTCGTTTGGGATGGCGGTTTCTATGGCTATTCCTGGGCAGTGGCTCATGCATTCCCCTATTCCGCTAATTTCAATGCTGAGCTTGGCAACGCTTGGACAATGGTTACTTCCTCCGAGACTCATGACTTGTCCGAGTATGTTGATTCTGATGGCAACCTCCACATGGACGATCTTGGCATCGGCAACTACTATATGCCTACTATCAACGCTAGCAATGCCAACTATACTTGGAGCACCAGAGACACCAAAGGCCAGATTCTCAACTATGCCTATTTTGAGGACAGCTGGGGAATGGGTGTATTTGATGCATTTGAGTGTCAGGGATTCTATATCGGTTATTCGGATGGCTATGCCTATGGTTCTACTACTCCATACGGTCCATCCAACCTCACTTTGATTGATATTGGTAAAGTAGGTGGCCCACTGGTTGTCGATGATGTCTGCGTCTGGCTTACTACTGACACCAAGCTTTTCGCTACAGAAGATGACTATATTCTTGTCACCATCTATGACATTCAAGAGAACGATACTACTTTCTACAATGCTTATATTCGTCCCGAGAACATCGAGACCGCTACCAATGGTGCAACTTGCGGTGTAGGCAAGTTCGTCGAGATTGATGAGGATGGTTTCGAGAGTGAGGTTTCTCCTGTGCTCACAGGTGAAGTTCAGGTTCGCATTACTGCCACTGAAGGTTGCGACTACGGCATTATCATGTGTTATTCGGATATGGAGGATGAGGATGATGAGGGCTATAAGTATTACAACTCTCACACCTACTGGTGGAGCGATGGCTCAGTTTCTGGCATGCAGGAGCGTTTCTATCGTTGGACAGCTGTCGATGCTGCTGTGATCCTTGATGCACGCTTCAATGCTCTTACCACCTACGGCACTCCCGAACGTTCTACCACAGGATATGTGCCCAACGATGCCACCTACTATCAGGCTGAGGACGGTACCTCTTACACATGGGCAGTTTCTGCTGTTGACGAAGAGGATGGCAAGGCTTATAATGACTTTGACGTGGAGTCCACCTTCAATATTCTTGATTTCAGCGTAATTTATGACGAGGATGTTGTGGCTGGCATTGATTTCGACTCCACATACTATGCTGACTATAATCTTATTGCTCTTTACGTGGCATTGAAAGAGCTCCCACAGGACGTTGATGTGCGCACCACCACTGTAACCTTCATTTCTAACGAAGAGGCCGAGTATCCTATCACCATTACCCAGTTTGGCGCTGGTGCAGGTATCAACAACGTTGCCAAGGATGCAGAGAAGGAGGATAACGAGGTTTACAACCTCCAGGGTGTAAAGGTTAGCAAGTCGGAGGCTGAACTCCCCGCTGGCGTTTATGTGAAGAACGGCAAGAAGTTCGTGAAGTAAGTCGCGTTTTTTCCTGATTTTTCATTAGACCGATTCCTTCGGGAATCGGTCTTTTAATTACACAAACAATCATTTATGAAAAAAGTCTTCTCCTTATTAGCAACCGCTTTGATAGCCACTGCATCGGTTTCTGCCGAGGATTATACTCCTTGGGGGTACTATATGGGCAATATGGACAACGATAACCTCGGCCTTATAGGTGCCGGTGTGGCCACCCTTCGTGTCGCTATCTTCGTGCCTGGCGATGGCGTCTTAGGAGGCGGAACGATTGCCGGTGCCAACGTCCCTGTATATGATCCTGCTGCGGTAACATCTCTTAGTGCTTGGGTTACTCCAACACTTTCGTCAACAGAATCCTATAGCCAGCAAGTCGAACTGACCAACTATGCCAGCGGTTACAATCAGGCCATCTTCCCGGAATCCTATAAAGTAACCGAAACAGGCTGCTATGTAGGGTACACCATTACAGTCAATACCTCCCTCAATACGCAAGGCAGCAAGTATCCTATCATCTATGATGCCTCGACGCTCACCCCAAATAGTTTCTGGATTTGGTACAGCGCACAGTATGGCTGGATGGATATTGGAAACGATTATGGGCAGTCGTGTTTGCAGGCACTATTCACGGAGATCAAATTGCCTGAAACGGCAGCGCACTTCGGCACAATAAAGAACGCGATCACAGGTGTTGATACGGAAACGGAATGGCCCGTCACAGTTTATTCCGATGCTGCGGAAGCAGTTAGCAATATCGAATATACCATCGATGTGAATGGGGTTAAGGAAACTCGAACCGCCGATGTGACCATTGAATCAGGCTTCAACAAGTCCGCTGAAATTATGGTTAAGGTGGCTTCTCCTTCCGAAGTAGGCGCGTATAATGTAACGCTCGCTATCACGAAGGTCAATGGAAAAGATAATTCATTGGCTGATAATGAGATTGTAATCAGTTTTAAGAACCTCAGCCGTATCGTACAACGCAATACTATCGTCGAGGAATTCACAGGTACCGGTTGTGGTTGGTGTCCACGTGGTATGCAGGGTATGGCCAACCTCCGTGCCGAATTCGGCGATCGTTTCATCGGTCTGGCTTTCCATGCTTATAACACTTCCGATCCGATGTATCCGAACTACTACATCTCGGCATCCAAACTCGGCATCTCGGGCGCTCCAAGCTGTATTATGGATCGCAAGGAGGTGATGGATCCCTATTATGGAACTGAGAAAAACGAACGCTATGTGCTTCAGGACTTTGAGGATTATTGTTCAATACCTGCTGAGGTTGACCTCGGCATTAAGTCTGAATGGACGAGCGATAGCAGAGATTCGGTGAAGGTTGAAATCAACCTTGAGGCCTTGACCGAAGGTTCCTACGAGGTGGTTTATGTCCTTACGGCCGATAGCCTTATTGGAACCACCACCGCATGGCGTCAGTCCAATTACTACTATCAATATTCTGCCTCTGATGTTGGAGAAGATGATCTTGCCAAGTTCTGCAAGGGTGGCGAGTATGGTTCAAGCCGTTTCTATTGGAATTTTGACGATGTGGTTATTGCAAGCTCCTACAATGCTCAAGGTGTAAATCTGGTATTCCCGTTGGGTCGTCTTGCAGCAGGTGCCAAAGTGGAGAACAGCTATACACTCGGGTTGCCAACCAAAGCCACCCTTCGTGAAGCCATCAATGCAAGCATAGATAAGGTTTATGCTGTTGTGTTTGTGGTTAATGCCGAAGGCACCATTGCTCAAGCAGTCAAGGTTCGCGTTGAATCGAACGAGAATCCTGGAAGCATCGAGCGCATAGAAAATGACGAGACGAAGACAGTCAAACCAAGTTATGACCTCCTGGGTCGTCCGACCAGCACTCCTCATCGTGGTCAGCTCTTCATCCGCGAAGGCAGGAAGATGATGCTGCGATAAATGCTCATATACTGATAAAAGAACGGGAATCAAGTTTCGGCTTGGTTCCCATTTTAATGCTTGTATCTCGTATAGCTTGGATTTCGTTTTCCAAATCCTTTCCTGGAATTATTGTTGCTGTTTCATGGTCTCTTTGGCGATGCGCTGCAGGGTAGGAGCGGCATAGAGGAACTTGCGCAGTTCGGGGCTATCGGTCTGCAGGATGTTGTCCTTGCTGCCCTGCCAATTCACCATGCCATCGGCAAGGAAGATGATGTGGTCACCGATGCCGAGTACGGAGTTCATATCGTGCGTATTTACTACGGTGGTGATGTTGTACTCGCGTGTAATGTCGTCGATGAGCTGGTCGATGAGGATGGAGGTCTGCGGGTCGAGGCCGGAGTTGGGCTCGTCGCAAAAGAGATACTTGGGATTGAGTGAGATCGCGCGGGCGATGGCGACGCGTTTCTGCATGCCACCCGACAGTTCGGAGGGCATCTTCTGGTGTACTCCTTTCAGGTTGACACGCTCCAGACAAAAATCAACGCGTTCGCGTATCTCGGCCACGGTCTTGTCGCTGAACATGCGAAGGGGGAAAGCCACATTATCTTCGACCGACATCGAGTCGAAGAGTGCCGAGCCTTGGAAGAGCACACCAATCTCCTTGCGTATCTCCTTCATCTCATTATCCTTGAGTTTGGTGATGTCACGCCCGTCGTAAAGGATTTCTCCCCGTTCGGGCTTGTGTAGGCCGATGAGGCATTTGAGCAGCACGGTTTTGCCCGAGCCCGACTGGCCGATGATCAGGTTGTTGACTCCAGGCTGAAAGGTGCAGTCGATGCCCTTGAGCACATCTTGCTCCCCGAATGACTTGTATAGATTGCGAACTTCAATCATGATTGCTGTTTTTTGCGGTGCAAAGATAGTGTTTTTTTTTCACAAATAACAATTATTGAAGGTACTTTTTGGATATTTCGGAAAAAATGCGTAACTTTGCGCCGCAATTTCCGTTGCTGCGGTCAAGTCAACATCTTTTGAAATATGTTTGACAATCTATCGGAGCGTCTTGAGCGCTCGTTCAAAATCCTCAAGGGTGAAGGCAAGATCACCGAAATCAATGTTGCAGAGACTCTCAAGGACGTGCGGCGTGCCCTGCTCGATGCCGACGTAAACTATAAGGTGGCCAAAACCTTTACCGACGAGGTGAAGAAGAAGGCTCTTGGCATGAACGTGCTCACAGCCGTGAAGCCTGGCCAGCTGATGGTCAAGCTCGTGCATGATGAGCTGGCTCAGTTAATGGGCGGCGAGGCCGTCGATCTGAATCTGAAGGCCAATCCCACCATCATCCTGATGGCAGGTCTGCAAGGTTCGGGTAAGACGACTCACTCTGGCAAGCTGGCCTTGATGCTGAAGACGAAGAAGGGGAAGCGTCCGTTGCTGGCCGCTTGCGACGTTTATCGTCCCGCAGCCATCGACCAGTTGGAGGTCGTGGCAGGTCAGGTGGATGTGCCCGTCTATACCGATCGTGCATCGAAGGATCCTGTCCGTATTGCCCAGGATGCCATTGCACAAGCCAAGCATAATGGCAACGACGTGGTGATTATCGATACCGCTGGTCGTCTGGCTGTCGATGAGCAGATGATGCGTGAGATCAAGAACATCAAGGATGCTGTCGAACCACAAGAGATCCTTTTCGTTGTCGATTCAATGACAGGTCAGGATGCCGTTAACACGGCCAAGGAGTTCAACGATCGTCTTAACTTCACTGGTGTCATCCTCACCAAGCTCGATGGTGATACGCGTGGCGGTGCTGCTCTTTCGATACGTACCGTCGTACAGAAGCCCATCAAATTCATTGGCACGGGCGAGAAAATGGAGGCACTTGATGTGTTCTATCCTGAACGCATGGCTGGCCGAATCCTCGGCATGGGTGATGTGGTTTCGCTCGTCGAGCGTGCCCAGCAGCAGTATGACGAAGAGGAGGCCAAGAAACTGCAGAAGAAGATCGCCAAGAACAAGTTTGACTTCAACGACTTCTTCGAGCAGATACAGCAAATCAAGAAGATGGGTAACATCAAGGACCTTGCTTCGATGATCCCTGGAGTGGGCAAGGCAATCAAGGACGTGGATATCGACAACAATTCGTTCAAGAGCGTCGAGGCCATCATCCAGTCGATGACTCCTTTCGAACGCGAGCATCCCGAGGTGATGAACCAGAGCCGCAAGATGCGTATTGCCAAGGGGTCGGGCACCAATATTCAGGAGTTGAACCGCCTGGTGAAGCAGTTCGATGACATGCGCAAGGTGATGAAGAAGATGAACGACCTGAAGGGTAACCCGCGCGCCATGATGCAGATGCAGCAGATGGCCTCAAAGATGCGTGGCAAGGGCTTCGGAATGTAAACCATTGAAAAAAGTTGAGCTTCTGCTCAACTTTTTTTGTTTACTGAATAATGCACCCCAATGCGAATGACATCTGCTCAGCCTCGAAACCATTGCCTTTGGTGTAGAATCCTATATAGGGAGAGATGGCTTTTCGACGGAAAAACACGTATTTGTATCCTATATTCTCGTAGATTCGCGCGGTTCCTTTATATTTTATAGGACGTTTGCCATTCAAATAGGTGCCGACTTGCACGTGAATGACAAAGGGACCGAACCATCGGTCATATTTGATGCCGGCTCCGATATAATCTTTCCTATCAGTCCTATCGACATTGTCATTGTGGTAATAATCCACACCAATGCCGATGCCGTTGTTGGGGTCGATTTTATACATTGCATCCGCCATCATGGTGATCTGAACGGCAGAATTCGGGTCTTCGAAATACACTTTGCCATATCCCGCCATCACGCTGCTGTAGAAGTGCGATTGGAACCTCCTGCCATCTTTCTCGATGAGGGCTTCTTTGGGCCTGCATTTCTGTATTTCCTTCAATGCTTTGTGCCGATAGCGTACCGAGAGTGAGAAGTTGTTGATGCCCGTGTTGTAGTTTGCAAGTCCGCTGTTGCTGAGGTGGGTGAACTGGGGACCAAAGGCGATTTCTCCGCCTTTGACTTCGTAACTGAAGAACCATCCGAAACCCACAAAGATTTGCCAGGGCTTGGAGAGGGTTACCCAACTCGGGACTTCATACACTGGGTCGAAAACGTAAGCAGCTCCCATTTCGTGATTCAGGCTCGCACGCCATTTGCCGCTCGTCCAGCAGTATTGGTGCAGGGTGAGTCCGAAGGTGGCAATCTGCCCGTAATCCGCCGTCTTGGTGGCCGGGAAGATGGGTTCCACACCGCGTATCTTCAAGTGACTGTAGTCCAACCATTGGAAAAACATGCCGAGGCTTGGGTAATAATACCCTTTGGGTGCAGCGCCGTAATCCTTCGATGTGAACTGATGCCCGATATTCAACTGCCACATATGGATGAACTTCTGCGTGAATTCCGAGTTCTTGACCGACCTCCATTCCGTAGCGCCAAACGGAGACCCTGCTCCATATCCGATTTCCCATTCGTTGATGAGCGTAGTACGGCCAACCGCCTCCCTATCTTGCGAATAGGCGACACTTCCTGCCATCGGCAGAAACAATGCACATGCAAAGAGTCGGGCGAGGACTATCGTGTGTATGAGGGTATGCAGTTTGGTCCATTTCATATTGCAAAGATAAATTGTATCCATCAAAAAACGTCATTTCTGCCGAAAAATCATGGATAAAGTTTTTTATTGCAGTCGAAATTTGGTGATTTGAATTATTTGCATTACATTTGCAACTCAAAATTGAATAATATGACATTAATAGACGGAAAGGCTACTGCTGCAGCCATTAAGCAAGAGATAGCAGCAGAAGTCCAGCAGATGCTGGCCGAAGGCAAACGTGCACCCCATCTGGCTGCTGTCCTGGTGGGTCATGATGGTGGCTCGGAGACATACGTGGCTGCCAAGGTGAAGGCTTGCGCCGAGTGTGGATTTACTTCTTCACTGATACGTTTTGAGAGTGATGTCACCGAGGAAGAGCTGCTTGCCAAGGTGGACGAACTGAACAAGAATCCCGAGATTGATGGTTTCATCGTGCAGCTGCCCCTGCCGAAGCATATCGATAGCCAGAAGATCATCGAGGCCATCGATTATCGCAAGGACGTGGATGGATTCCATCCGGTCAATGTGGGGCGTCTCTCCATCGGCCTTCCCTGCTTCGTGAGCGCAACGCCCATGGGTATCATGGATCTGCTGGAGCGTTACAACGTGCCGACCAAAGGCAAGCATTGTGTCGTTCTCGGACGTTCGAATATCGTGGGCAAGCCTGTTGCTTCGCTGATGATGCAGAAGACTTATCCCGGCAATTCGACGGTCACCGTTTGTCACAGCGCTTCGGAGAACCTAAAGGAAATCTGTGCATCGGCTGACATTCTCATCGCCGCCATCGGACAGCCTGAGTTTGTCACAGCCGATATGGTGAAGGAAGGTGCCACGGTAATCGATGTAGGAACAACGCGTGTGCCCGATGCCACCAAGAAGTCAGGCTTCAAGTTGAAGGGCGATGTGAAGTTCGACGAAGTGGCTCCCAAGTGTGCCTTCATTACCCCTGTGCCGGGTGGTGTTGGCCCGATGACCATCTGCTCGCTGATGAAGAATACCCTCAAGGCAGGAAAGGGCATTAACTGGTAACCCCTCGAACCCTTCTTAACCCTTCAGAACCTTTCTTAACCCCAAGAATGAACAAGGTGGTGACTTATGCGGTCACCACCTTGTTCATTCTTACGTCCCATTCGTCGCAGGGAACCATCTTCTGTAGTTGACAGATGAAGCATACGCCCCACTTCGGACAATGCAGCATGGGCAGCAGTTTGTCGTAATAACCTTTGCCCCGACCCATGCGGTGTCCTTTCTTGCTGAAGGCACGACCTGGAATGATGGCAAGATCTATCTTTGTGAGGTCCGTCAGTTCCTCACAGGCTTCTGTAGGTTCCTCGATTTGATATTTCCCTTGTTTCTCGAAATGTTGAGGGTCGTATTTCCTAAGCAAAAGAGTATCTTCGTGGACAACAGGCAGGATGATGTCTTTGCCTGAACCTATGGCGTCGTCGATGAGCAGTTGCAGACTAATCTCGTCAGGCAACGCAGCATAGAGTAGCACGGTTTGGGCTTGTTGCCATTCAGCGGAGCCTATGACCTGCAGACAGACATAGAGAGATTGGGTGTCGCGTTCGGTGGCACTCAGTCGTTTTATTTCCTCTTTGATCTGTTTGCGCAGTTCGTCTTTGGTCATGTTTCTTCCTTCTCTATCCCAAAATAATGAGCTTAGTCAGATAGGCCACATAGATGGCAGTGAGGACAAATCCCTCCCAGCGTTCGAGCACATATTTGGAGCGCAGGAATATCCATAGCAGTACGCCCAGGATGACCATCAATCCGTAGTCGAAGGCAAATCCGATATTCGTGCCCGTGATGGGCATGATAATGGCCGAGATACCAATCACACTGAGGATGTTGAACGTAACCGAACCAATGATATTGCCGATTGCCATATCCGACTTACCCTTGACAGCCGCCATAACGCTTGAGAAAAGTTCGGGCAAAGACGTGCCGATGGCCACGATGGTGAGTCCGATGATTCGGTCGGAAACACCCAACAACCTTGCGATGTTGGAGGCTCCTTCGACCAGAATATTAGCGCCGAACACCATGGCGAGGAAGGAAACTACAACTAATATAATCGCTTTCCAAAGTGCCATCGGTTCGGCTGCGGTTGACTGTTCCTGGCGTTCGGTGGCAAGCTTCTCCTGTGCCTTGTTGGCTTTGCGCGATAGACGCACTTGATATGTAACGAAACAGATGAGCATCAGCACGCCGATGACACCAGCCACGCGTCCCACCGATCCTGTCATGGCAATGACCACAAAAAGGATAAGAGACAATAGCATGAACGGGAGGTCAATAAGGAGAGTCGTACGCTTTGCTGGGATGACATGAACCAGGGCTGTGACACCCAGAATTAATGCGATGTTGGAGATATTGGAGCCAACGACGTTGCCGATGGCGATACCCGAGTTGCCGATCAATGCTGATTGTGCCGAAACCAGCAGCTCCGGCATCGAAGTGCCGAAGCCCACCACGGTAAGGCCGATGACCATCTCGCTAAGTCTGGCACGCTTGGCGATGGCCACCGAACCATCCACGAGGTAATCACCGCCCTTGACGAGGAGCGCCAATCCTAAAAGGATGAATAAGATGTCGATCAACATGATTACTTGATTATGCCGTCACGACGCATCAACGCACTGATGTCGGGGTCGGCACCCTTGAACTGTCGATAGAGTTCTGCCGGATCTACGGTATCACCGCTCTCGAGCAGATGGCGGAAACGCTTGGCTGTCTCCGGGTTGAACAGTCCTTCTTTCTGGAACACGGCAAAGGCATCGGCATCGAGCATCTCGGCCCACTTGTAGCCGTAGTAGCCTGCAGCATATCCTCCGCTGAAGATGTGGGTGAATGACGTGGCCATCAAGGCACCATCGACACGTGGCAATACCTGTGTGGGAGCCATGGCGTCGGCTTCAAACTGTTCGATGTTCTGGAGTTGCGGGAAACGAGCTGTGATCTCGTTACTGTTGCTGCCCAGATTACCCTTTCCGAGGGTGTGGAACTGCATGTCAAGCATGCCGAACGAAAGCTGACGTACGCAGGCGTAGGCTGCCTGGAAGTTCGAGGCATCCTGTATCCTGTTGATTAGGTCCTGTGGAATCTTTTCACCCGTCTGGTAGTCGGCGGCGAAGGTATCGAGGAATTCCTTTTCGCGCATGAAGTTCTCGTTGAACTGCGAAGGCAATTCAACAAAGTCGTGGGCCACGTTGGTGCCACTTTGTCCCTTGTAGGTACACTTGGTGAGCAGGCCATGCAGCGAATGTCCAAATTCATGAAGGAAGGTGGTACATTCGTCGTAGGTGAGCAGGGCAGGCACGTAGGTCGAGTCGCCAGGTTGTCCGATGGGCTTGCTGAACGACATCACAATCTGGATGTGCGGACGGCTGTCGGTGCCATCCTTCTCGCACCACTGTCCCTTGAACTCGGTCATCCATGCGCCTGGACGCTTCACCTCACGCGGGAAGAAGTCAGTGTAGAGGAGGCCGAGATATGTAGAGTCAGCATCGAGCACCTCGAAGCATTCGGCCGCCTCGTTATAGACGGGCACGTCAATCTTGTGGAACGTGACACCATAGAGGCGTTCGGCAAGGCCGAAGACACCCTTCTTCACTTTTTCGAGCGAGAGATATGGCTTGATCTGTGCATCGCTGACGTTGTACTTCTCGGCCTTGAGCTTCTCACTGTAATAGCTGAAGTCCCAGGGCATGAGATTCTTCACGCCATCCTTGGCAGCAAAAACAGCTACCTCCTTGACATCCTTCAAGGCAGGCTGTTTGTAAGCCTTGAGCAACTGGTTGAGCAGGCTGTTGACGGCATTGGGGGTATGCGCCATGGTGTTGGTGAGACGCAGGTCGGCAAAGGTGTCGTAGCCAAGCAGGTCGGCTTTCTCCTGGCGCAAGGTGGCAATCTTGCGGATGTTTTCGGTGTTGTCGAATTCTCCGCCCACGCAACGTGCATTGTATGCCTTATAGAGCAGTTCGCGAAGGTCGCGGCGGCTCGAATAGGTCATGAACGGACGATAGTCGGTGGCAAGGAGCCCGATCTCGTAATTCTTCTGCTTGAGCGCCTCGGTCACGAAGCCAGGAAGACCTGCCAGGTCGGTCTCAGGATTAAGTTGATACTTCCATGAACCTGTTGCCTTCTGCACGTTCTGTCCGAAGACGAGTGTGAGACTGTCAAGTTCGGCACTCACCTGACGCCAGCGCTCCCTCTTCTCGCCTTGAAGTGTGGCACCGCTACGCACATAGCTGTCGTAGGTGTCCTTCAACAAACGGTACTGTTCGGTGGTGAGCGAAGTGGTCTTGGGGTCGGAGTTGTCGTTCCACACCTGCTGGATGCGCTCGAACAATTTCTCGTTGAGGCTGATGTCGAGGCTGTGCTGGCTCATCATCGGCTGGAGCTCTTCGCCCAAAGCAAGCATCTCGTCGGTGCCATCGCATTCGTGAAGGTTATAGAAGATGCCTGCCACGCGGTTCAGGAGGTCGCCGCTATAATCGAGGGCAGCAATCGTGTTCTCGAAGGTCGGTGCTTCTGGATTGTTGACGATGGCATCAATCTCCTTGTTGTGTTCCTGGATACCAGCCTCGAAAGCTGGCTTGTAGTGCTCGATCTTGAGTTTATCGAAGGGGAAGGCACCGTGTGGAAGGGTGGATGCTACGAGGAAGGGATTTTCCATATCGTTGTTTGAGTTACGGTCGGTGCAGCAGACGAAAGTGATTACCGCAAGAGCCGCTGCACAGAGGATTTTCGTTGCTTTCATAAGTGGAAGTTGAAAAATTTAGAATTTTGATACAAGTTCGTCAGCCTTTACCTTAATCTGTTCGCCGGTGACCATGTTTTTTAGCGAAACCTCGCCCGAAGCTACTTCGTCCGAACCCACGATGACGACGTATGGAATCTGCTTGGCATTAGCATAGGTCATCTGCTTCTTCATCTTGGCGCATGCGTCGGGATAGATTTCGGCACGAACGCCGGCTTTGCGCAGTGAGGCAAGGAGCGGCAGACAGAAGTCCTGTTCAGCCTCGCCAAAGGTGACGAAGAGCACCTGAGTAGATTGCAGGGCATCAGTGGGGTAGAGGTTAAGCTGGTTGAGCACGTCGTAAATGCGATCGGCACCGAACGAGATGCCCACGCCTGACATGCCGGGCATACCGAAGACACCGGTGAGATTGTCATAGCGGCCACCACCCGTAATGGAACCCATCTCAACATCGAGAGCCTTCACTTCGAAGATGGCGCCTGTATAATAGTTGAGGCCACGGGCTAGCGTGAGATCAATGTCGAGGCGACATTCCGTGCCACCCAGCTTTTCGACCTTGTTCAGGATATATTCGAGTTCATCGACGCCCTTCACGCCCACTGCAGAGTCGGACAATGTCTCGCGGATGATGTTCAGCTTTTGGCGGTTTTCGCCTTCAAGGCAGATGATAGGCTGCAGCTTGGCAAGTTGTTCCTCGTTGAGTCCCTTCTCGCGAAGCTCGGCATTCACGTTGTCGAGGCCAATCTTATCGAGTTTGTCGATGGCAACGGTGATGTCAACCAATAGTTCGGGTGCACCGATGACTTCAGCGATGCCAGCCAGGATTTTACGGTTGTTCATCTTGATGGCAACGCGGATGCCGAAACGGCGGAACACCTCGTCGATAATCTGGATGAGCTCCACCTCATTGAGTAGCGAGTCGGAACCTACAACGTCGGCGTCACACTGGAAGAACTCGCGGTAGCGGCCCTTCTGTGGACGGTCGGCACGCCATACTGGCTGTATCTGGTATCGTTTGAAGGGGAAAGCCAGTTCGTTCTGGTGCATCACTACAAAGCGAGCGAAGGGTACGGTGAGGTCGTAGCGCAGACCTTTCTCGCAGATACAGGCTGCCAGCTTGGCCGTGCCTCCTTCACATAGATCTTCAGGCTTGACGCCAGAGAGGAAGTTGCCTGAATCGAGGATTTTGAAAAGTAGTTTGTCACCCTCCTCTCCATACTTGCCCATCAGGGTCGAAAGGTTCTCCATCGAGGGAGTTTCGATCTGCTGGTAGCCGTAGAGTCCATAGACATCGCGTATAGTGTTGAAGATATAGTTTCGCTTAGCCATCTCGACGGGCGAGAAGTCGCGTGTTCCCTTGGGGATACTTGGTTTTACTTGTGCCATATTTGCTCTTTATTATTAATTTTAGCGCGCAAATATAAGGAATTTTTGTGTTTTTTCGGCATGTTTGAGCGTTTTTTTTCGAAAACGCTTACATTTTAAATAATAATGTGTATCTTTGCAACTCCAAAATTCATTTTTTTATGAGCGTATCAGAGATTCTGCGTTTAACCAAAGAGACATTATTCTCGTTTGAGGTATTGCCCCCGTTGCGTGGGAAAAGTCTCGAACAGATTTACGATACCATCGATAGGCTGGTGCCATTCAAACCCGCGTTTATCGAGGTGACGACCCATCGTAGCGACTATGTGTATAAGGAGCTGTCACCCGGACAGTATCGCCGTGTCGAAGAACGTCTTCGTCCCGGTACCGTGCCTATCAGTTATGCTATCAAGCAGCGCTATGGCGTCCCCGTCGTTCCACATGTCATTTGTTCGGGTTATTCCCAGCAGGAAACTGAAAACGAGCTGATCGATCTTGCTTTTCTGGGTATGCATGATTTGCTGGTGCTGCGTGGCGACAAGTCGAAGCAGGATAGTCGCTTCATCCCCAAGGAAGGTGGTTTGCAATATGCCAGCGAGCTTTGTGAACAGATCAACGATTTCAACAAAGGCAATCTCCTCTATGGAGGTCAGCATGAGTTGACACGTGAGACTCCTTTCACCTATGGAGTGGCAGGTTATCCCGAAAAACACGAAGAAGCCATGAGCAAGGCGTCCGATCTGCGTGCCTTGAAGCGCAAGGTGGATCTCGGTGCAGGATATGTCTCGACACAGATGTTCTACGACAACAAGAAGTACTTCGACTTTGTGAAGCGTTGTCGTGAGATGGGTATCAATGTGCCCATTGTCCCGGGCCTCAAACCGCTTACCACCCTCAATCAGCGTGCCATGTTGCCACGCACCTTCCATATCGATTTCCCTGAGAAACTGGTCCGAATGTTGGAGAAGTGTGAGACCAATGACGATGTAAAGGAGGTGGGCGTGGAGTGGATGATACGCCAGTGTCGTGAACTGAAGGAGCACGAAGTGCCTTGTCTCCATTTCTATTCGATGAATGCTGCCGCCCAGATTGTGAAGATCATGTCTGCGATTTAGCAAGTTCGGATTATCTATGTTCCAACGCTCAATGCTCCACATTATATGACATTACGAGAGGCTTTCAACCAAAGGATTCTTCTTTTGGATGGTGCGATGGGATCGATGTTGATGAAGGGGAATAACGATTACCTTTCGCTCACCGATCCAGAAACCATCCTCAACCTGCATCAGCGCTATGTGGATGCAGGTGCTGATGTCATTACCACCAATACCTTCTCTTCCCAACGTATTTCTCAACATGATTATCACCTCGATGACCAGATTGAGGCGATGAATCGTGCTGCTGTTCGTTTGGCACGACGTGCAGCATCCGAAGCCCAAGGTCGGCAGGTCTTTGTGTTGGGTGATGTGGGACCCACCAGCAAGATGCTGTCGATGAGCGATGATGCTGACAATCCTGCTGCACGTTCCCTCACCTTCGACCAGCTCGAAGCGGCTTACCTCGAGCAGATACAGGTGCTCGTCGATGAGGGCGTTGATGGCATTCTCATCGAAACCATCTTCGATACGCTTAATGCCAAGGCTGCTATCAGTGCCTGCATGAAAGCCGGTGCTCCTGAGATTCTCCTTAGCATGACCGTGAGCGATGCAAGTGGACGCACCTTAAGCGGACAGACTGTCGAGGCTTTTGTCACGTCTGTTCTGCATGCCAATCCCCTTTGTGTCGGTTTGAATTGCGGATTGGGGGCCGAGGGCATGTTGCCCTATCTGCGTCGGATTTCGGCATGTTCGCCCACATTTGTCAGCTGCCATCCCAACGCTGGATTACCCAATGAGTTTGGCGCTTATGAGGATACGCCCGAGGATATGGTGCGTCAAATGACACCCTATCTCAAGGATTATCTCGTTAATATGATTGGCGGTTGTTGCGGTACTACTCCTGCGCATATCGCTGCCATGCGCAAGATGCTGGACGAGTTGCCGGACACATACATGAAGCGTGTCCCTTCATCAAGAAAAGGAATTCAACCCTTGCGTCTTTCTGGTCTTTCGGTTCTCGAAGCCGATGCTCATACCTTCGTCAAGGTTGGCGAGCGGTGCAATGTGGCGGGAAGTCGCAAGTTCCTGCGTCTTATCAGCGAGAAACATTATGATGAGGCACTTGACATCGCACGAAAGCAGGTGGAGGATGGTGCCATGGTCATTGATGTCAATATGGACGATGGACTTCTCGACGCCAAGCTGGAGATGCAGACCTTTCTCAATCTTGTTGCCGCCGATCCCGCCATCTGCCGGGTGCCTATCATGATTGATAGTTCTCGCTTCGAAGTCATTGAGGCGGGTTTGAAGTGTTGCCAAGGTAAGGGTATCGTCAATTCCATCAGTTTGAAGATGGGAGAGGAGGACTTCCTCGCCAAGGCTCGAGTAATAAAGCGACTTGGAGCAGCAGTCATTGCCATGTGCTTCGACGAAGAAGGTCAGGCGACCAAATATGAACGACGTATCAAGGTTTGTCAGCGCATGTATCGACTGCTCACCGAAGAAGCTGGCTTTGCACCTGAGGATATCATCTTCGACCCCAATGTGCTGACCATTGCTACCGGCATGCCTGAACATGCCGCTTACGCACAGGATTTCATTCGTGCCACTCGTTGGGTGTCCGATAACCTGCCAGGCACACGTGTTTCGGGAGGTTTGTCGAACTTGTCGTTTGCCTTCCGAGGAAATAACTATCTGCGCGAGTCAATGCATTCGGTCTTCCTGCATCATGCCATTGCTAATGGCATGGGTATGGCTATCATGAATCCTGCCACCGAGGTTCCCTACAATACTATCCCTCTCGAATTGCGCATGGCAATTACCGAAGTGATCCTCAACACAGCCGACGATGCGAGTGAGGAACTCATCGCCCTTGCCCAGAAGATGAATGAGGCTCAGACTGCCGCCAAGGAGTCGGGTGTTAAATACGATCCGAAGGCTATTTTTTTAGGTTCTTCTCAACCGAATGAAAGGAAGAGTTCAGAGCGTGAAGTGACTCATGTGCCACAGCCACTGTCCGGCACTCCGGAGTTGCGCTTGCAGGATGCCCTGCTGAATGGAACAACAACGACACTTGATGCTGACCTAAAGGAACTGCTTGCCAGAGGCGATTCTCCGCTTTCGATCATTTCGGGTCCTCTGATGTCAGGGATGAACGAGGTGGGCAGGCTTTTTGGTGAAGGAAAGATGTTTCTGCCTCAGGTCGTAAAGACAGCACGTACGATGAAGAAGGCTGTTGAGATTCTTGATCCATATATCAAGGGCGAGCAGACGACCGATGATGTGCCGCACTCCTCCTCAAGGGGGCGAATTCTGATAGCTACCGTCAAAGGCGATGTGCATGATATCGGTAAGAATATCGTAGCAGTAATTCTTGCCTGCAATGGCTTTGAGGTCATCGACCTCGGGGTCATGGTACCTGTCGAGAAGATTCTTGAAACCATCCATGCTCAGCATATCGATATCGTGTGTCTTTCGGGGTTGATCACCCCAAGTCTCGAAGAGATGTGTGTAGTAGCACGTGCCATGCAGGTCGAAGGTCTTGACATTCCGATTATTGTAGGAGGAGCGACGACGTCGCCAGTTCATACGGCGGTTAAGATTGCCCCCTGTTACGAGGGACCAGTCTTTCATGTGCGCGATGCAGCCAGCAATCCGGTGTTGGCTATGAAACTGCTTGACCCAGTTACTCGTTCGCAGGTGATTGCCGCTAATCGTGTCGAACAGGAACGTATTCGCCAGCAGCAGAACCAACGACAGTTGCGCGACAGGGTGCATGAGCAGACCAGTCGTACTTTGGGTGAAGCACTTCCTGTGGAACGCCGTTTGAAAGTGAACTGGAGCAAATATCCTGAGGCCGTTCCCCCGTTCTATGGAGCCTGTATTTTGCCTCCGATCCTTGTGCGCGATCTTATTCCGCACATAGACTGGCTGTATTTCTTCTGGGCATGGCGTGTGAAGGAAGATAGCGAAGAGGGAAAGAAGCTGCGCAAGGATGCAGATAATCTGCTTGCTCAGATTGCCGAAGGTCAGGAATATGCTGTACGTGTGACGCAGGCTTTCTATCCTGCTCTTGGACTTGAAGATAAGATTCATGTGACCCTTCGCCGAAATGGCCATGACGCGAATTGCCCTTGCTGCAACCAGTCTCTTGACATCCCGACACCCCGTCAGCAGAAGGATACGGGCACCTGTCTCTCGCTCTGCGATTATGTCAACGATTGTATTGGAGCTTTTGCGTGCACCGTGAGCGAGAAGTTCGTGCAGCGCCTCGAACATCTCAAGGCGACGCAAGGTGGTAGCGACTACGACGTACTCCTGCTTCAGACCGTCGGTGATCGCCTCGCAGAGGCTGCTTCCGAGTATCTCGCATGGCGTCTTAAGGAAGAGCATCATTGGGGCGGTATCCGTCCAGCTGTGGGTTATCCATCGTTGCCTGATCAGAAGAGCATCTTCCTTTTAGCACGGATGATAGACTTTGGGGCTATAGGTATCAGCCTGACAGAAAATGGCGCTATGTATCCACAGGCTTCGGTGAGTGGTCTTTATATCCCCTATCCCGATGCAGAATATTTCAGCGTATAAGCTATGTCCGACGAATATTATATGAAACAGGCCTTGATCGAGGCCAAGAAGGCTGCCGAGGAAGGTGAGATTCCCGTTGGTGCGATTATTGTATGCCATGACCGTATCCTGGCCCGTACTCACAACCTCACACAGACGTTGCGTGATGTCACGGCACATGCTGAGATGCAGGCCATCACGGCAGCAGCCGAGGCGTTGGGTGGCAAGTACCTTACCGACTGCACGCTCTATGTCACCTTGGAACCTTGTGTGATGTGTGCCGGTGCCTTGGGATGGAGCCAGATCTCGCGCATTGTCTATGGCGCTTCCGACCCACGCCGTGGTTATGAACTCTTTGCACCCAAGGCTTTGCATCCCAGGACACAGGTAGAAGGTGGCATCTTGGAGGACGAAGCATTGCTATTGGTGAAGGAATTTTTCTCAAGAAAGCGATGAAAATGTGCATTTGATGAGGTAAACAATCAACAATATCATTTGTCGCAGTCATTTTTCTTTCAGTTTATTTGGAGATTTAGTGGAATGTAGTTATCTTTGCGTCGTCATTTGTAAGTATTGTAGTTAGTATATTAATCTTAATTTTATTATTACACATCATTATGTTAAAGATTTATCAAACTCCGTCAGTCAAGATCGTTTATCTGAGTGATGCAGATCTCATTGTTACAAGTCCTGGAAGTAAGGCTTCAATCGGCGTCAGCGAATCAGACACCGATGCTGATACCAGTGATAAGGCTCCAAATCGCGGCAATACGATTTGGAACGAGTGAAATTGCTCGTCGAACAGCCTCTTTTTTGCATCCCCGAATTGACAAAATGATTGCAAAACGGGTCGGATAGTCCCCAAAATGTTCGATTTTGGGGCGTTTCTCTTTGCCATACCATAAATTCATCGTAATTTTGCACCGCAAAAACAAAGAAAAAAGTCCCGGAAGCGGACAATTAAGAAACTATTTATATATTAATATTTAAGGTATTATGGAATTCATGAATAAGAAGCCAGTTATGGTGGCTACTATTGCAGCTTATTTGACTGCATTGATTTATGTCGCTTGGGCCATGTTTAAGTAATCTGTCCAGGTCTTAGTTTGAAAGTGTTCAATTATTAATATCCAGCCGGTGCTTATCTTAGTTCCGGCTGGTTTTTTGAATAAGATGGAAAGAAACGACAACGAAGTATTGTTGCACTGCTGTTGTGCCCCGTGCTCCAGTGCCATCATCGAATGGATGCTGGCGCATGATGTGCGTCCTACACTCTATTACTTCAATCCGAATATTTTCCCCGAGGAGGAATATCTGATCCGCAAGAATGAATGTACGCGTTTCGCTGCCTCTTTGGGTCTTGACATCATTGATGAGGATTATGATCACGAGGCATGGCGCTGCATGGTTCATGGTATGGAACAAGAACCCGAGCGTGGTGCGCGATGCCTTGAGTGCTTCAAGATGCGATTGTTGAAAGCAGCGCACAAGGCCGTGGAACTGGGTTTTGGAGTATTCACCACGACATTGGCTTCAAGCCGCTGGAAGTCGCTCGAACAAATCAATGCGGCAGGACGTTGGGCTGTGGAGCAGGTGCAGCGGGAGACGGGACAGTCCGTCCGCTTCGATGATCGCAACTGGCGCAAGGGCGGACTACAGCAGCGTCGCAACGAACTACTCAAGCAATATGGATTCTACAACCAGCTCTATTGTGGTTGCGAATTCAGTTTGGAGGCCATGAAACGGAAATCGAAGATGATTCACCTGCCTGAGGTGCGATCCACTAATACATGGATGCTCGATGCCTTGGCCCAGGGAACAGATTTGTCCGACGAGACAGTTGTCTATACGATGCGGCAGACGGCGGGACGCGGACAGATGGGCAACAGCTGGGAGTCGGAGCCCGACAAGAATATTGCATTCTCAATGCTACTGTGCCCTGAGTTCCTGCCCATCAAGGAACAGTTCGTAATCAGTCAAATGTGCAGCCTCGCCATAGTGGAGGCTCTTGACGAGTTGATAGCAGCACAGGGATTAAGTGCCGACGAACTCCATCTCAGCATCAAATGGCCCAACGACATCTATGCAGGCGATCGCAAGTTGGGTGGTATCCTCATCGAGAATAGGTTGATGGGTAGCACTTTGCAGCATAGCGTACTGGGTGTAGGATTGAATGTGAATCAGATAAAGTGGATAGGAAATGCCCCCAACCCCGTGTCATTAAAGTTGCTTGGCATCCAGACTTCCCCCATGCATGTTTTGGAGATAGTTACACGGCATCTCGTCGGGCTATATGATGCCTTGCGCAACAAAAAGGAGATGGCTGCAACCATACAAGAGCGTTATATGCAGCGCTTATATCGAAAAGAAGGTTTCCATCCCTATTTTGATCCTCAACGGGACGAGCATTTCGATGCTGAGATTGCTGGAGTCGATGCGCAGGGACCTCTCCTGCTGCGATTGCCTTCGGGCGAAGAGCGCAGGTACTGGTTCAAGGAAGTGAAGTTCGTTCTTCCCTGTGGCGTCACGAAAGAATAGATGACAGTTGCTCCTTCATCAAACGCTTCCACTTAAAGAAGCCGAAGATGGCGATGATGACGTAGAGCGCATAAAGACTGGCTTTGAAAGGGATGTCTTTGTAGAAATAGAGTGCGCAGGTGACTACATCGACGGTAATCCAGATAAGCCATTGTTCAAGGTACTTGTGCGCCAATGCCCAGATGCCGACGAGGCTGAGTGCTGTGGTGAAACTGTCGGCCACAGGCACGTTGCTGTTGGTGAAAGTCACCAATAGCCAATAGATGATACCCCAGATGGCCGCCATGATCAACAGCCATGGCAGGATAAGACGGCGTGGAAAAGGACGGATGGGAAGCGCTTGGTTAGTCTGGCCGCCATGCACCCATCGCCAGTAGCCGTAGATGGTCATTGCAAGGTAGTAGAACTCCATGCCGCAGTCGGCATATAGCCCCTTTTGATAATAGAGTACGATGCCCAATGCCTGCATTAGGAAGCCGACGAGCCACATCCAAAGGCTGGCCCTATATTCCAGAAGGATATAAGCCAGTCCGAGAATGGTAGTGAGGATGTCAAGCCAATGTGCGGAAAGGAAATCCATAATAACTTTAGAATCTCAGCGTGATACTGCCCATGGCTGTCGTTCCTGCCTGCGGGATATATCCGATCTCGGTGTAGCGGTTGCTGTCGGGATTGCCTCCGCTGGCATAGATGGCCGAATAAACCCAGCCCGACGCAGCATAGTGCAGGTCGAATATATTGTTGACATTTACGCCTAATATCAGTTCCTTGATACCTGCCTTTTTGAAGGTGAACACATAATTAGCCGACAGGTCACTGGTTGAGAATCCAGGCAACGAACGCTGCTTGCATTCCGTATTGTCGAGGTATTGGCGCGACACGAAGTTGGTGTGCCAGGTGGCTGTGAGTCCGTTCTTCTTGTAGATCAGGAAGCCATTGAGTATTACTGAAGGCGAGAAGGCAAGGGTGCTGTTGTCGTAATGGATCACATCAAGGCCGTCGCCATCGTATGGTTTCCCGTCGGCATCGGTGTTGCCCTCCCAGTCGTCCCAGTTCTCGACATGTTCGTTGAAGTCCTTGATCTTGTTCTGGCTGAGGGCAGCATTGCCTTCGATGGTCAGTCCGGGCAGGAAAGTCCATGCGGCTGTGAGTTCCATGCCAAGACGATACGACTTGTCGATGTTGGAGGTGAGTTTCTCGCCGATGTCGCTCAGTTCACCAGTCTGCACGAATTGGTCCTTGTAGTGCATCCAGTAGAAGTTGGCGCCGGCAGTCCATCTCTTCCCCACAAAGTTGTAGCCCATCTCAGTGTCGAGCAATTTCTCTGCCTTGGGAGCGGGGTAGTTGCCGTTGTCGGTAAAGTTGTTGCGCTCGGGTTCGCGATGGCTTATGGCGAACGATGCGAAAGCGTGATGTCCGTCCTTATGATAGCTGATGCCTATCTTTGGATTGACGAAGTCGTACTGCTTGTCAATGTCGAGGTGATAGTTCTCGTATCCGTTGGAAGTCGAGATGAACTTGTCGTTGATACCTTCAGTAGAATAGGAGATATGTCGATATTGCACGTCGGCGAAGAAATCCCACTGGTCGGTGAGATGATAGGTGGCTTTGATGAAAATATTGCCATCGAGCTTGTCGGCATCGCTGTCGTAGTATTGGTAATCGCCATTCGAAAGGTATTTGTTGCGCATCTCTGGATTGGCAATGTAGGTGACGTAGCCAAAGTGGTTCGACCAGAAGCTTTGGACGGAAAGCCCTCCGATGATATCCCAGCGTTCGTCCTTATAGTTGGCATTCCAAACGAGACCCAAAAGGTCTTGCGAAAGTCCTTTTTGGCGCACGAAGTCGGTGCGTTTGAGTGTCGAGCCATCACTTAATATGAAATTGGAGAAACCGAACTTGGAAAGTTTATTGTTGTAGCGAAACTCGTCGTAATAGCCGTAACCGTGGGTATAGTGAGCTGAAGCAGAAGTAGTCCAACGGTCATTTATTTGCCAGGCCAGCGAGAGTATGGTGCGGTTCTGCCAGAAATTGTCGGTAGTTTTGTCCCAAAGGGTACCATCCGACAGTTTGTAGCGTTCGGTGCCCTTCGAAGGGTCGTAGGGATCAACAAGATGTTCGTAGAGGGAGTTGTACTTGCCAAGACCTGCCTTATAGAAGTCCTTGTATTCGAAGAGTCCTGTTCCCATGCCACCGTAGTTCCAATCAAGCAGATCGCCTGTGTCGAGGCCGTTCCAAGCTTGTCCGGTCTTTTCGAAGTTGCCGAAATTCTTGAGGCGCACCACGAAATGGTTGGCCATGAAGGTGAGGCCTCCGTAGTAGGAGCCGCTGCGACCCGAAGTGCCGTGCATATAGCCGTCGGTGTTTGTCTCGTGATAGGCACCATCAAAGATCCAGTGTTTGGCGAAGAGACCTGTCGAGAACGAACCGCCGATGTTGAACGTGTTGAAGGAACCGTATGAGCCAGAGAGTTCTGCCGAAGGTTTGGTATTGGGTGATTTGCTGGTGAGGGAAATGGTGCCACCGAAGGCTCCATCACCATTGGTCGAAGTGCCCACGCCGCGCTGTATCTGTGCGCCGCCGAGCAGTGAGGCATAGCTGTTCATGTTGGCCCAGAAGACGCACTGGTCCTCGGGCGAGTTGAGCGGCACTCCGTCGAGGGTGACGTTGATACGCGAATCGGCTGCCCCACGGATGCGCATATACACTGTGCCTGTACCTAATCCGTTTTCACCGAATGAAATCACACCAGGTGTGTGGGTGAAGAGCATGGGCAGTTCACGTCCGGTCCTCGAGTGTTCTTCGAGTGCTTCCTGCTCGATGTTGGCCTTGGCGAAGGGCGCATCCTTTTGTGCCTTTACCGATTTGACAACAATTTCGTTCAATTGGTGAATTTTGCTGGCCGTCATTTGGATGCGCTGTGTGGTGCCAGGGGTGGCTACGAACGTATAGTCCTCGTATCCAAGATAACGTACAATGAGTGTAATCCCCGAGGCAGCAATGATTGAGAAGAAGCCATCGCCATCGGTGATGGTACCGGTACTGCTTCCTTTGATCATGATGTGTGCACCCGGGAGGATTTCACCGTTCTCATCGACTACGGTGCCCGTGATACGCTGGTGAGAGGCTTGCCTTTCAGGCGAAGCTCCGCTTGTAGTAGGGGAGATTGCATATCCCATACCAGTACTTGCTGCAAGAATTGCAGCCATAAACAATGCCTTTTTCATCTTGCGAAGAAAAAAATAAATGAATAATAAGACGATATGGGGTTCTGCATGTTCCCTTCCCGGAATTACCCGGCCAGGTTCAATGGGTCTAATCTCAGCCTCGCAGTTCTTGTTGAACCTGCGAAGCACCCCGTCTTGCCGCTCAGTCGCTTCATCGCGTACGGCAAATGTTAGTTTGCGGGTGCAAAGATAATGCATTTATTCGGCATTTCCAATAGTTTGGTGGTATTTTTGCTTGTTTGTTACAAAATTGACCTAATAATATTATATATTTATGTACGCGCGCGGAAACTTTGTGCTTGAAAAATTTGCAATTATGGAAAAAAGAATGTATCTTTGCACCGCCTTTTTCACAAAAAAACGAAGAGTATAGCATTTCTATGGACAAGCCACAGGTATATAACAGCATCAGGAATTGTATAGCAGAAGAGTTGGAGGACTTCGACCATTTGTTTGAGAGCGTTTTGCGCACACGTGTGCCATTGGCCGACTCCGTTATTCACTATTTTCTTGAGCGAAATGGCAAACAGCTGCGCCCCATCTTGACACTTCTTTCCGCCAAGATGCTTGGTAAGGTCAACGAAGCCACCATCTATGGAGCCGCTGCCTTGGACCTGCTGCACAATGCCACATTGATGCACGATGACGTCGTTGATCAGAGTGCTACACGTCGAGGACGCGATACCATCAACAATATCTGGGACAACAGGATTGCCGTGCTGATGGGTGACTTCTTCCTGTCGAAATGCTTGAACTGCAGCAATGCCACTGGTTCGTTGCGTATCTCTTGCGTGTTGGCCGATATGGTCACCATGCTTGTCGAAGGCGAGTTGGAACAGATCTCGAATGTGCGCACCCATTTGTTGAGCGAAGATGCCTACTTCTCTGTGATTCGAGGCAAGACAGCCTCTTTGTTTGCCGCTTGTATGAGAGTCGGCGCCTTGAGTGTCGGCGCTTCTGCCGACGTGGAGGAACGGATGGCCAAGGTCGGCGAGCTGATGGGCATGGTGTTCCAGATTCGTGACGATATCTTCGACTATTATCCTTCCACTAAGGAGGTGGGCAAGCCCACGGGCCATGACATCATGGAGGGAAAGATCACGTTGCCGCTGCTTTATGCCTTCCAGCATGCACCTGCCGACGAGGCTGCACGCATGAAGGCGATTGTCGAACAATCGCAGATGTTGACAGGTTGTCAGGTGGCACAGCTGGTTGAGTTTGCCAAAAGTATCGGTGGCATAGAATATGCACAGGCCAAAATGAAGAACATTTCCTACGAGGCTAAGAAGCTGCTCAGCACCTTCCCCGAGAGCGATGCTCGTGGAGCCATCATGAGTCTCATCGACTATTTTTCGGATAGGAATTATTGATTTTGCCGTACCGACAAAGCAAAAATCGTTCATCGAAGCAATAATTTTGGCAAAAAACATACTTTTTCGAAAAAATCTCACCGAAAAATTTGGTGGATTGAGAAATTTGAACTATCTTTGCACCCGCAAAACAAGGAACGGGGTGTAGCGCAGTCCGGTTAGCGCACCTGCTTTGGGAGCAGGGGGTCCCAGGTTCGAATCCTGGTACCCCGACAAATAGTGGCAACACTTCTGATCTTTGATATATCTTGGCTCCTTAGCTCAACTGAATAGAGCATCTGACTACGGATCAGAAGGTTACAGGTTTGAATCCTGTAGGAGTCACAATCTGAGTTTCCTCGTCGGTAGCTGAGGGGTTCATATTATAATGCTTCAATAGCTCAGTTGGTTAGAGCACCTGACTGTTAATCAGGGGGTCGTTGGTTCAAGCCCATCTTGAAGCGCATCTTGCCTCTTTAGCTCAG
>JAFZBE010000015.1 GCA_017561935.1 Bacteroidales bacterium
GAAAATTGTGACCTCCAATAGGTCACATAAAATTGCACTGCGTGCATAAAATAAAGATCGTCCCGATTGTGCAAGAAATGCGTTATAGGGGCCGGATGGATTTTATGCGATAGCAATTTTATGTCGCCATTGAGGCGACAATTTTCCGGATTGTGAGACGGGCTATTGAAGCCCACGTCTCAAATCCATTTTCACCTCCTTTGTGTTATTATCCGTTTTTGTTTTCGAATTATCGAAAGGTACGCTGCAAAAATAATTGATTTTTTGAATAAATCCAAATTTTCCGAAGAATTTTTGCAATAAATATTCATTTCGTCCCAATTACTCAACGATAATTGTCACTGGACTTCTGCTAAATCAATCCTTCTACGGCTCCACAGTGATGATGAAGCGGCGGTAGGTGGCGAGACGTGGCACGGCCTTGTCAGTGACCTCGAGGATCACGTGGAAGGTTTCTGTACGGTTCACCTGGGGAGCCACAATCTTGCAGCTACCATCCTCTTGGAAAAGTAGGTCGATGATGCCCTGGTAGGTGCCGCCACGGTACATGTACCATCCGTTGCTGGTGCCTCCGAAGCGGGCAGCAGACGAAGGATCTTGTGCAATCTGACGCTTCACCTGATCCTTGTTCAGGCCGTGCTGTTCCCACATGTCGCCGTAGAGTTTCCATAGCGCATCCACGTTCACAGGGTCATTATCCACGGCTGTGGCCTTGAGCCAAAGGGTGTCACCGCTGTGTACGGTGCGGTCCAATGGTCCCTCTACCGTCACTTCGGGCGCATGGTTCGCATCCTCGCGACGCGGAGTATAGCACCAGGTGAGGCGTGCCTCGAAGTCGTGCATGCAGTTCTCCATCCACTCGCGCAGTTCGCCGAAGCCCGTGTCGCGATAGACGTTCTCGTAGCCATCGACCTTGTAGAAGCGGCCACCCCAACCTCCATAGGTGGGATCCTCGTAGCTTCGCAGGCCGTTGTTGAGGCTGTAGAGGAACGAAGGCGAGTCACCCTCGCTGATGAACGGTTGTACGTAGCAGGCACCCAGCGGGTTCTTGCCATTGTGCATATACTGCTGCACGATGTTGTCCGACGAAGTCATGGTGCCGTAGTCCCACGAACCCGAGAAATGATGGCTCAGCAGGATGGTTACGCCCGGATGATGTCGTTCGATGTAGCTGCCACCCGCATCCTGGTACCAGATGCAGTAGATCACAGCCTTTCGGCAGGCTATGTTGTACTTGTCGGGATACTGCGCCTTGATTTTCTGGAGCGCCTTGGCAGCTGTGTTCATGCCGCCCCAAGCTTGCATGAAGACGGGACGTGGGTCATCGTCGGTGAGAAGCTCGACGATGCGGTCCGAGCCAGGTGTGTCGGGCCAGTCGGTGGGGTCGATCACTGGATCGGTACCTGGCAGCAGGTAACGTGTCATGTTGCCGTTGAGCTGCACGTGGTCTGGGTTCTCGTCACCGATATAGACCACGCTGCGCAGGTAGTCGGGCGTAGGATAATTGGCGTCATGCACCTTGAGGTTGGGATAGACCTTCTCGTAGGCGTCGAGCTGCTTGGCAAGCCAGGGCTCCGTGCTCCATCCGTGACGCTGGTAGCATGAATTGCTCTGGATGATGGCAGCTATCTCCATGTCGTTGGAATATAGGAGGAAGTGGACCATCGAACAGCGGTCATCGACCTCAGCATCGGTCATCACCACGACACGAGGCATCTTGCCCACAGCCTCCTGCTGGTGGGGTGTCAGCACGCCGTCGTTGGGATAGGGGGCTTGCTGTGTGGCCTGTCGGGCACACGAGAGGATGGCTGCACTTGTCAGCATCAAGGTTGCATAGGAAGTAATTCGTTGAATTTTCATGATGGTGGTGTTTATAATATGGCTTTCTCGGTGCAAAGATAATGAAAAATATTGAATTATGCCATTATTCTTGTTAATTTTTCAAAACACAAGGACGATAATACACTTTTTCTCTGTATTTTTGCAGCAAATAATTCGCTGATGACAGACTTAATGGTCATTCGTGATAATTCGTGTTGAAAAATACAGCTATGAAACAGTATCATGCTTTGATTGTGCTCCTTCTACTGCTTGGCCCATGCATATATTCGGGATGGAGCAACTACAACGATACCAGGGAGGAACTGTTGGCCGATATGAATCAGGCGCTCGAGAAGACCATCGTGCAGCAGATGTCTGTAGAGATTACTCCCGATACGATTCGGAATTATCTAGCCAACCTCACGGTGCCCGAACTGCGTGAGCAGTCGTTTGTTTACTATGCAATGGACGACCGCCGCGAATCGTTGAGTAGCCGTCGGATGCGGTGGAGCAATGGCATCGACGATTGCGAGTTCCGGAGCTATGCGTCCTGTTCGCCGCTGACCATCCTGCGGCTTTCCGATCAGCGATGGACTTCGTTGCTGCTGATGCTCTCCCTGCTTTGGGTAGTTGTTTCGGCAGTCTATTTCAAAAGGGATACTTCGATGGAAGCGGCGATGACCATCGGTGGTCTCTCCCTGGTGGAGGACAGGTTCTATAACGCGCACCGCCAACCCGTTCATCTCACACCAATGCAGGAACAGCTGCTCAAACTATTCTTTGCGGCTCCAAACCACAGCTTATCGAAGCAGGAGATCTACGACAGTCTTTGGCCCCGAAAACCCGATGCCAGCGACACCTTATATACGCTCGTCAAACGTTTGAAGCCTGTGCTGGAGGAACAGGGTGGATTGCAAATCACTTCCGACCGTGGAAAAGGATATGTTTTGGAGGATATGTAACATCTGCTGATAATCAAGGTAATAGAAAACCTGACAAGTGTCGATATGTAAATGTCAGACAATTGTCAGGTTCTTTTTTTGTGCGTTTCGGCCATTGTCATTATTTTTGCAGCGTTTTTCAACAAGGAACGAAATTACAAACATAGATGACAATGAGTACAAAGAGTTTTAAACGACTGAACGATCTGCTGGGATGGATCACGTTCGCTATTGCAGCATGTTCCTACATGCTGACTGTCGAACCGAGTATCAGTTTTTGGGATTGTCCCGAATATGTGGCGTGTGCCGTGAAGGGCGAAGTTGGTCATCCCCCTGGAAACACGTTCTTCCTGCTGGCAGGCCGTTTCTTCGCTAACTTTGCAGGAAATGATATGACGCGTGTTGCCCTTTGGGTCAACCGCATGTCTGCCCTCTTCAGCGCAGGCACCATCCTTTTCCTCTTTTGGACAATCACCGCGTTCTCCTCGCGTATTATTATAAGGAAAGAGCACCGAGCAATCCCTTCGGCACAGGTCGTCACGGTGTTGGGTAGCGGCCTGGTGGGCTCGTTGGCTTACACGTGGTCCGACACCTTCTGGTTTTCGGCAGTCGAAGCCGAAGTCTATTCCTTCTCGTCGTTGATGACGGCGCTGACGTTCTGGCTCATCCTGAAATGGGAGAGGCGCGCCGACAACCCCTCTGCCGACAGATATCTCATCCTCATCGCCTACGTCGTCGGCCTTTCGATTGGCGTGCATCTGCTGAACCTTCTTTGCCTGCCGGCCATTGTTCTTATCTGCTATTTCCGACGTAACAAACCTACAGGACTACTTGGCATCGTGCTGGTTCTGATAGCCTCGTTCCTGCTGATTGCAGCCATACTCTACGGCTTTATTCCGGGGATGGTGTGGCTTGCCAAGCACTTCGAACTCTTCTTTGTTAATACGCTGGGCTTCGGTTACAATTCGGGAACCTTGGCCTGCTTTGTGCTGGTCTTTGTTTCATTGGTTGCCTTGCTGTTCCTCGTTTGCCGAGGCGTTGTTTTCAAAGGCAAGTCAAGGTTGGCCTACAATGCCGTCTTCTCGCTGCTGATGCTCTTGGTCGGATTCTCTACCTTCGCGCAAATTCTCATCCGCTCGTCGGCTGGCCTGCCGATGAACGAAAATGCGCCCGACAACATCTTCTCGTTGTCGCGTTACCTCAACCGAGAGCAGTATGGCAGCACGCCGCTGCTCTATGGACAGACATTCGCCTCCGAAGTTATTCGTGATGCGTCCGAGGGCAAAGGCAAGGAACTGTATGCCAAAGTGGTCAAAAACGATGTGGCTGAGCCTGACCGTTATTACGTGTATGACCATGCCCCGGAGTATGCTTACGACTACACGATGCTATTTCCCCGTATGTTCAGCAATGCGCCCCAGCATGTGGCAGGATACAAGCAGTGGTCGGGCTTCACGGGCCAAAGGGTCAGGGTGAAGACGGCTGATGGAGGGACGAAGACCAAACGTGTGCCCACATTGGGCGAAAACCTTACCTTCCTGCTGCGTTATCAGCTTGGCCACATGTATTGGCGCTATTTCTTTTGGAACTTCTGCGGGCGGCAGAATAATCTGAGGGGGAATGGTGAGGCCGATTGCGGCAACTGGATCACGGGCATCCCTTTCGTTGACCAATATCTTGTCGGGTCGCAGGACAATCTTCCGCGCTCGATCAGCGAAAACAAGGCCCACAACGTCTTCTATATGCTCCCATTGCTATTAGGGCTGATCGGCTTGTTTTGGCAAATCCGCAGAGGCAGCGCTGGACGACAAGGGACCCTGGTGGTCGGTATGCTATTCTTCATGACGGGCATCGCCATCGTCCTCTATCTGAACCAAACGCCCTATCAGCCACGTGAACGCGACTATGCGTATGCAGGTTCGTTCTATGCGTTTTCCATTTGGATTGGGATGGGTGTCGCCGGTGTGTCGGCCTTCGTTCATCGGATGCTGAAGTGGGATGGCTCCTCGGTCTTCGTGGCTTCGTTATCGTTGCTGGCCTGTCTATGTGTCCCTTTGCAGATGGTGGGGCAGACCTGGGACGACCACGACCGTTCGGAACGTTTCGCTGCCCACGACTTCGGACAGAATTACCTCATGTCACTTGAGCCGAATGCCATCATCTTCACTTCGGGCGACAACGACACCTTCCCCTTGTGGTATCTCATCGAAGTGGAGGGCTTCCGTACCGACGTGAGGGTGTGTAACCTGGAATACCTGCAGACCGACTGGTATATCGATCAGATGAAGTCGCCCGCCTACGAGTCGCCCAGTCTTCCCATCCCATATAGCAGGGAGCAATATGCGGGCAACAATCTGCTCTATCTCCCCACGCGCGACCTCCGTTTGTCCATCGTCACCGACAGCATCCTGCCCGAACTGTCCGTTTCGCTGAAGGACAAACGCTACCTGATGCGCAACGAAATCATGCAGCTTTCGATGATCGATAGCATTGCCCGTGCTGGCTGGAACCGTCCCATCTATTTCGCCGTGTCGGTTGGCCCAGATACTTACGTGGGCCTCGACGCCTATTTCCGTACCGTGGGTCTTGCATATCAGGTGATTCCCTCTGCCAATGGGGGCAAAGAGGTCATCGACGTGGAACGCACCTACGACTGTCTGATGAACCGTTTCAAGTGGGGCAATGTCGCTCGTCCGGGTATCTATCTCGACGAAACGTCGCTCAACATGTGTACTTACCATCGCATGGCCTTTGCCAAGGTCATCGATGCCATGATGGAGCAAGGTGATACCGAGCGTGCCCTGCTGGCCACATTTCGCTGTCTGGAGGTGCTGCCCTCCTACAACGTCCCGCACGATGTGTCTTCGGTCTCCTTGATGCGATGTCTGCAGCAATGCGGATATATCGAACAGGCCGAAGACATTGCACGCGACATCCTTACCCGCACGGACGAGTATCTGCGCTGGGCATTTTCGCTCGACAACGACAGGCAGCGTTCGTGCATCTATTCCATCCGTCGTCAGCTCGGGACTATGCAATATGCCTTGTTAGAGCTTGACGACAACTTCGGCGCAGACTTGTTCGTTAATTATTCTCCCAAATTCAAGCAATATTATGAGCAATATTCCACACTCGGCCGAGGCCAATGACTTCAAGCCATGCTTCCGCCGCCGCAATTATCTCATCATGGCGGTGTCGGTCTGCCTGATCACGTTGGGCTTCATCCTCATGACCGGGCCTTCGTGCACAATGGATCATTTCAACCCCGACGTATTCAGCCATCTTCGCATCGTGATAGCTCCCACCTGCTGCTTTATCGGCTATCTGACGATGATAGTTGGCGTAATGTTGAGATGACACTTGTGTGTCGGGAAAGTGCGAAATCCCGCAGTTTGTAAGAAAAAAATGTGGAATATGGGAAAAATCGGGTGTATATTTTGTATTCTGTCAATGTTTTGATATATTTGTACCCGAATAACGAACGATTTTTACTTTCGCATGGCATTCGACTCGATTGCATTCGTCCTTTTCCTTCCGCTGGTCTTCCTGACCTATTGGACTCTGCATAACTATCGGAAGTGGCAGAACGTGCTGCTGCTTGCGGCCAGCTATGTGTTCTACGGCTGGTGGGATTGGCGGTTTCTCGGGCTGATTCTGCTCACCACCTGCAGTGCCTATATCTGTGCGCTGTGGGTGGAACGTTGGCGGCTGCTGGGTCTGTCGAAGCGGGCGAAGGCAGCGAATGCGGCCAACTGCGTGCTCAATCTGGGTGTGCTTGGGTTGTTCAAGTACCACGATTTCTTTGCCACGAGTTTCAACTGCATGATGGAGCAGCTGGGACTCACTGCCGACTGGCCTCTGCTGCATCTTGTATTGCCCGTCGGCATCAGTTTCTATACCTTCCAGGCATTGAGCTACACTATCGACGTCTATCGCGGTGATGTGCGTGCCGAACGCGACTGGATTGGCTTTGCCACCTACATTGCCTTCTTCCCGCAGCTGGTGGCAGGCCCCATCGAACGTGCCCACAGGATGCTACCGCAATTTGCTGCACCCCGCAGCTTCAGCAGTCGGGAGGCCGTCGAGGGTTGCCGTCAGATGTTGTGGGGCTTCGTCAAGAAAGTGGTGGTGGCCGACAATTGTGCCCCTATTGTTGAGCAGATTTTCGCCGATCCACAATCTTCGGGCGGCTCGGCCCTACTCTACGGCACCGTGCTCTTCGCCTTCCAGATCTATGCCGACTTCTCGGGCTACAGCGACATCGCTATCGGCGCTGCCCGACTCTTTGGCATCCGTCTTTCGACCAACTTCGACAACCCCTATTTCGCCACAAGTATCCCCGACTTCTGGCATCGCTGGCACATCTCGCTCACCAGCTGGTTCCGCGACTACGTCTATATCCCCTTGGGCGGCAGCTGGAAGGGTAGGGGGAGGACTTTAGCCAACACGGTAGCGGTGTTTTCGCTGAGCGGATTGTGGCATGGCGCCAACTGGACCTTCGTGCTCTGGGGCTTCTACCACGGCCTGCTGTTCCTGCCCTGGTGTATGGGTTGGCTGAAACGGACCAAGGGCCCCGATACACGTAGTTTCTTCGAACGTGTGCCATCGATGCTTCTCACCTTCCTGTTGGTCTGCATCGGCTGGGTGTTCTTCCGTGCTGAAAGCATTTCGATGGCCGGCACCAGCCTTTGGCGCATCGTGAGCCACATGGATCTGTCGTTCATGCAGTACAGCAAGTCCATCGTCGTCTTCATCGCTCTGATGCTGGCAGCGGAATGGTGGCACCTACCCTGGCCGCGCCGACGCTGGATGCGCTGGGCAATCTATTACCTGCTCATCGGCTTGATGCTGTGGAAGGCCACGGCATCGACACAATTCATCTATTTCCAGTTCTGAGCATGATGAAAAAGGATGGTTTCTACATAGAGATGCAACGTTTCGCAAAGCTGCTGGCTTGGTTTACTTTGCCGTTTGCAGCCTTGCTGCTGTTCTACGTCTGCGCCGATCCCTTCAAGGTCATTTGGACCTATGAGAGCTACTATCCGCAGCAGGTGGCAGGCGGCGTTTCGCTCAATCCTGCCCATGTAGCTACGCAGAATTACCTGCGCCATAATCCCGCCGAAGGCTACGATAGCTTCATCCTAGGCAACAGCCGCAGCATCTATTACCCCATTGCGGCATGGAGTCGCCATCTGCCCGAGGGCAGTCGCTGCTATCACTACGATGCGGCCAACGAGTCGCTGCTGGGACTATGGCAGAAATTGCAGTTTATCGCCTCGCGCAGTCGCAAGGAGGGCACCTTGCGCAATGTGCTGATGGTGGTCGATGCTGGTTTGTTGGAAAAGGTGGAGTGCGACCATTGGCACCTGTGCGAGACACCCCCCGTACTGACGGGTTATCGTAACCTGGTGTCGTTCCATTGGTACAACCTCAAGACGTTCATTACGCCGACGTTCTTGCTGGCCTACGTGGACTACAGCCTCTTCCATCGGCTACGTCCCTACATGCTTCGGAAGAGCCTGATGACCGATGACATGTTCATTTATGACGCGCGAGGCAACGAGTGCGACTTCGTGCCCTTGGAACGAGAGATAGCCGAGGGCACCTACTATACCGAGCAACGACAGCGGGTGTTCGAAGGTGTGCAGTTCCCCGACTCGGTGTCGCCTGCCGTCATCGGGACACGCCAATACGAGCTGCTTGATTCGATCCATGCCATCTTGGAGCGGTACGGGACATCGACACAGATTGTCGTCAGCCCCCTCTACAACCAGATCCGACTCAATCCGTCCGACCTCCGCTGCCTCGAACAGCTCTTCGGCACCGACCATGTGACCGACTTCTCGGGTCCGAACGCGTGGAATGCCGACTTCCACAACTATTACGAAGCCTCACACTATCGCCCCACCGTCGCCATCGCTGTGCTCGATTCGGTGTATAGTAAAAAAAGTTGGTGCAAAATTTGGAGAATTCGAGAATAATCCATATATTTGCAGCGACCTTTTGATAGTTGAAAACAGAAACCGATAATAACAAGAAAAGAAGGTGAAAATGGATTTGAGACGTGGGCTTCAATAGCCCGTCTCACAATCCGGAAAATTGCAGGTCCAATACCTGCAAAAAATTGCGCTTCGCGCATAAAATCTATCCAGCTCCTGACATTACAAGGACTAGCAGTATTTTATGCTTCAGCAATTTTATGTGACCTATTGAAGGTCACAATTTTCCGGCAGCCAGACTCGGCTATTGATGCCTGAGCCGCTGCCATTTTTACCTAAATATCAATGAAACCATTTGTTGTTATATAGAAGCGTCCATTTTGATGAATTCTTTATATTCGAGAAAGCGAAACCATTTACCAATAACTTATACCACCATGAAGATCAAGATTCTTGCAGCTTTGATGCTGCTCCTGTTTACACAACCCGTGATGGCTCAGCAACTTGTGCTGAATGCCGACAATGTAGATGAAGTTCTCAAGGCGATGACGCTTGAGGAGAAGGCCACCCTTTGCGTAGGTTACAGCATTGCTCAGGCCACCGAACAACTGAACGGCGTGCTGGGAGCCCATGCCGACCTCGTGCCGGGTGCTGCCGGTGCCACACGTGCCATCCCTCGTCTCGGCATCCCTTCGACCGTGCTTGCCGATGGTCCTGCCGGTGTGCGTATCCGTCCCACTCGCGAAGGCGATCCCAACACCTATTATGCTACAGGTTTCCCCGTCGGTACCGCATTGGCCTGCACTTGGAACCAGGAACTTGTCGAGAGCGTAGGTCATAGCATCGGCAACGAGGTGCTCGAGTACGGTTGCGACGTCCTGCTCGCTCCAGGCATGAACATCCATCGTTCGCCGCTTTGTGGCCGTAACTTCGAATACTATTCAGAGGATCCGCTGGTAGCCGGCAAGATTGCAGCTGCCTACGTGCGTGGCATCCAAAGCCAGGGTGTCGGCACGTCGATCAAACACTTCGCCGTGAACTCGCAGGAGACCAACCGCACCTTCGTGGATGAAGTGCTGAGCCAGCGTGCTTTGCGCGAAATCTACCTCAAGGGCTTTGAGATTGCTGTGAAGGAGGCTGACCCCTGGACCGTGATGTCGTCCTACAACCAGGTCAACGGCGAATTCGCCCAGCAGAGCCACGGCCTGCTCACCACCATCCTGCGCGACGAGTGGGGCTTCAAGGGCATCGTAATGACCGACTGGGGTGCCAAGGAAGGCACGGTGAAAGCCGTCATCGCTGGTAATGACCTTATGGAGCCCGGGAACCAGACCGAGATCAACCGCATCATCGAAGGTGTGAACAATGGCACCATCCCCATGGCCGACCTCGATCGCAACGCCCGTCGTATCCTCCAGTACATCGTCCGCACTCCTCGTTTCAAGGGCTATAAGTATAGCAACAAGCCCGACCTCAAGGCACATGCCGACGTCACCCGGCAGACGGCTACCGAAGGCATGGTATTGCTCAAGAACGATGGCAACGCCCTGCCTATGAAGGACGTGAAGAACGTGGCCGTCTTCGGCATCACCGCCTACGACTTCATCGCAGGTGGCACAGGTTCGGGCGACGTGAACAAGGCATATACCGTCGATCTGATGCAGGGCATCACCAATGCGGGCCTCACCGTCACCGAGGATCTGAAGAACCTCTACTACGACTACAAGAAGTTCCAGGAGAGCAAGGATGCGGCCGAGAATGCTGGCGGATTCCGTTGGGGCAAGCCCGTGCTCCCCGAGCTGGAGGTTTCTGCCCGCACCATCGACAAGCAGGCCAAGGCTGCCGACATCGCATTGGTCTGCCTCGGTCGTCAGGCAGGTGAGGGTGCCGACCGTCACATCGAGAACGACTTCAACCTCACCGAGGTCGAGCGTAACCTCCTCAACGATGTCTGCCTCTACTTCCATCAGGCAGGCAAGAAGGTGGTGGTGATTCTCAACATGGGCAATGTCATCGAGACAGCTTCTTGGAAGGGAATGCCCGATGCCATCCTCATGGCATGGCAGCCCGGTCAGGAAGGCGGCAACTCGGTGGTCGATGTACTCACAGGCAAGGCCAATCCTTCGGGCAAGCTCACCATGACCTTCCCCATCGCAGCAAGTGACATCCCCGCGCTTGCCAACTATCCGAACGTAGGCATCCCCGAGGTGCGTGGCTGGCGTAGCCGTGGCCCCATCAGGAACACCGACTATACCCTGCATCAGGAAGGCATCTATGTGGGCTATCGTTTCTTCAACACCAACGATGTAGCCGTATCCTATCCCTTCGGCTATGGTTTGAGCTACACCACCTTCGCCTATAGCAAGCCAGTGGTCAAGCCAGGCAAGGACGGTTTCACTGCCACCATCACCATCACCAACACTGGCAAGGTGGCTGGCAAGGAGGCTGTACAGCTTTATGTGAGTGCACCCGACGGTGGCCTTGAGAAACCAGCCAACGAACTCAAGGCATTTGCCAAGACGCGTGAACTCCAGCCCGGTGAAAGCCAGACGCTCACGATGAACGTCACCGCCTACGGCCTCTCGTCCTACAATGAGGCCACTCAGGCATGGGAAACTGCTGCCGGACGCTACACTGTGAAGTTCGGCGCTAGCGTCGAGGACATCCGTGCCACAGCCATCTACACCCAGGCTAAGGCCCAGAGCATCGCTGGTCACGACGTCTGCAAACCTGATAGGGAGCTGTAATAATGTCATGAGTGGTCGCTTCGCTCAAAATCTCTCAAAATCTTATTAAAAATCTACGGACTTATAGGACTTAATGGACTATTCACCTTGAGCCACCCCGTCCTTCTAGTCCCTAAAGTCCGTAGAGAAAGATTTAGTTGAAAAGATTTTAATATTGATTTTGCGTGATTTTGAGCGCAGCGACCTAAAACAACAATGTTATTTGGATGCGATAATCAGAATATAAGCTTATTTATTGTGGAGAGGTTTTTGGTTTTTAACACGCAGTTCTTTATAACTGTGATTGCTTTATTATTGTGGATGGAATCCGCAGGAGATGGGCCGGGCGCTGCCTTCTGGTTAATCATAGATACATTTGCGGTGCCATTGGTGACATTCTTGGTATTTCTCCTTACATTGTGGCTTCGTCGCAGAACAAATCGCATCGTGATGAGCTCGTGCATCATCGGGGTTTATTTCCTCTTGCGTAGCCCTTGTATTTTACAATCGGAAGGAGACCTGGTGTTTATATCTTATTTCTTGCTCAATCCTATTCTCCCGGAACTGATTTGCTTGCTTTATTATGTTCGGGAGGAGAAGAAATGCAAGGCATCGTTGAATTAATAATCCCGTGCAGTCTCTGTGGCTGCACGGGATCGTTGTTTAGTCGCAGGTCATTCAGTTGTTCCCCGGCATATTCGCCATGAACTGCGCCTGAAGCTGCTTCGCCAAGAGGTTGTCGGGATTGAGGCGAAGCGCCTTGTCGAAATGCTCGAGCGCATCCCTGTAAAACGTCGCTCCCAAGGCGGGATTGCGCACGATGAGGTCGGTGTAATAGAACCCCTGCAACGTGTGCAGGTCCGAAGGATCTACATCCTGCCTCTCCTTCAGCCTTGCAATGCGTTGCTCGGCCTCGTGCAGCATTCGCTCAGCCTGTTCGTCGGCAGGATACTGCACCACGAACACAAGGCTCTGCAATGCCAGCTGGTACGTGGGCAATACGCTGTCGGGGTACATGGCCTCGACGCGTTGCAGCTGGGCCACGCAGTTGACGTAGCTTTCGGCTGTGGGGTTCTGCAACTGGCTGAGTGACTGGCCGACAAGGGCCTCCATGCTGGAGGTCTGTGCCATGAACGATTGAACACTCAGAAGGGCACTGAACATCAGTGCGAAGACGCGGTTAGAAATTTGCGATGTCATAAGCTTTGTTACTTTTGATTGAAATGAATACACCTATATAAAAGAAATGATCGGATGACGGGAGAATGGGAGTGCCGACGGCTCCATTGTTCGAATATTGGTAGCCGAAGACGTTGCGACGCCCCAGCAGGTTGCTCATCGACGTATAGACGATGACCTTGGGATGAACGAGGAAGGTGAGGTTCATGCTCACCTCGTTGAAGGCGCGGGCATGGGCATTCATGTAGCCCGGCTTGTTGGGATTGTGATAGGGACGCCCGCTGGCATAGCTCTCGGCAAGCCCCAGGAATGTGCGCCACGGGGCGATGTAATAGCGGGCGGTGAGGTTGAGGTTGTGACGTGTCGAATAACGCGGCACCGAAGGCTCGGGATAGTCGAGATAGCTGCGTTCTGCATCGCAGAAGCTGTAGGCTGCCGTGGTGACCAACCTGCCTCCGAGCCACGAGCCCTCGTTGTAGAGGTCGAGGCCCCGGCTGTAGCCCTTTCCGGTGGCACGCCATTGGCCCTCCGAATAGAGGGGTAGATGGCGATAGCGTTTGTAGTAGGGCTCCACGCGGAAGTGCTGACTGCCGCGACGATAAGTGATGCCCAAGATGGCATGGTCGGCCATCGACTGGCGCATCGACCCGCGACCCAAGGCAAGGTAATCGTCCTCGGCAGTTTGGCTATATCGGCCCCAGGAGGCTGAAAGACGGAGCCTTGCATTGGGCAGGTAGTTCAATGTGACACGCGGCATCCAGATCCATTGGCCGTCGGTGCTGAGATGCTCCGTTCGCAACGAAGTGCTCAGGAAGAGGTGACGCCACACGCGCCATTGTGCGTCGAGGTGTGCGCCCGTCAAGTGATAGTCGAGCCGATAGGCGCTGTCCTGTGTCGCCATCCGATAGTCCTTGCTGCTCCATCGCCCGTAGTCCTCCACGCCCGCATTCACCTTCACCCGTTCGCTGACCACGCGGCTCAGCTCGGCCTTCAGGTGCAGTTCCTCGCGCTTGTTCCGGTAGCTGTCGCCCAGTTGAAGGGCATGGTCGATGGCATTGTCGATCTGCGAATAGGCCACACCCGTCATGAGCCGACAGCCCGTTCCAACCGTGGTGCGCAGCACGGAATTGACGTAGAGGTTGCCTTCGCGCAGCGAGAGCGGACGGTCCTCGGTGTGTAGCCTGAACCGCGTGCGGTCGTAGCTCATGTACGTCTTCCAATGGGTCTGCTCACCCCATTCCTTCTTCATCTGCGCTTCGGCAGCAAGGTTCCGATAGGGTTTCAGCCAATCCTGACGGCTTGGCATCAGGTTCTCATACAGGGCGAGGTCGGTGTAGGACGCATTGAACGAAATGGCCGCCGTGCCCAACGCCTTCGTCCCTCCTGCATTCCAATCGACGAGCGAGGCACTTACCCCTAACTTGTCGCTCTCCGCCTTGTCGGTGGTCTCCATCGGCAGTACCGACGACAGCGCCTGCCCATACTCCCCCTCATAGCCGCCCAGCGAGAAGTTGATGCCTTTGAAGAGGAAGGGCGAGAAACGTCCCCGCACAGCCGTATTCTCGGCATTTGTCGTATAGGGAGCAAGTACGTGCATGCCGTTCACGAAGGTCTGGCATTCGCTCTGGTCACCACCCCTCACGTACAGCTTGCCGTCCTCACCCACCCGCTGCGTGCCGGGCAGGTCATGGAGGGCAGCCACCACATCGCCGCAGCTGTTGCCCGTCATCACCACGTCGAGCGCATCCAGTTGCTTCATGCTGCTCGTCTGTCCGAACGAGAAGGTGCTGGCTGTGACGGTCACCTCGTCGATCGGCAGGGCCGCCGTGCGCAGTCTGATGTGCAGGTCCCGGTGTTGGCCGCCGACGAGCAACCTCCGCTGGTCCTCATATCCTACAAACGACACGCGCAGCACGAGCGTATCGCGCACCTCCGTTTCGAAGGCGAAGTGGCCCAGGCTGTCGGTCAGGCAGCCGTCGATGGTCCCGTCGATGAAGACGTTCGCCTGTGGAAGCGGTCCGTTTGCATCGGCAACGGTGCCCGTCACGCGTGTCTGTGCCGTGAGGAACGTGGACACGCAAATCAATAGAAGGGATACGATAGTCTGTTTCATCTTTTCTTTGTCAGATTGTCTGGTGCAAAGATAAAGACGAAAGTTCGACCCGCCAACGAATGGGTATAGACAACAAGGTTTGGTGAGAAAAAACTATTTGCAGTGACCTGCAGCTACGATTTGTGACGAATGACTAAGTCCCGTGAGAGAATCGGGGTCATGAGAGAAACGACTTCAGTTTGGGTACAAACGAACGCGAGACAGGCACCGATGCCGAACAACCTTCGAGCTTCAGTGTATAGCCGTTCGAGTTGCCGCGTGCATCCGTCACGTTGTTGACGTTCACTACAAACGAGCGATGACACTGGATGATGTTCGGGAATGGCAGCTCCTGGAGCAGCTGGGCCATCGTCATCCGATAGCTCTGGCTTTGCAGCTTACCCTCCCGACGATAGTAGATCACCATGTCGTTGCCCGACGACTCGGCATAGAGGAAGTCGTTGATGGGCAGCACAAGGTCCGAGCCACGCACCGCCGTGTCGTGGATGCACACCTGTACTGCCTCCTGCTCCTCGCTGTTCTTCTCGATCATCGAGGCAAGTTGCGTTCGCAGGTGCCGGTTGTAGCCGATGACGATGGCGATGGCAGTGATGAAGATGCCCAGAGCGAAGGTCCAGCGCAGAAAGAGGAAGAAGAACGGGAAGGTGAAGACCGATGCCCCCCCGAAGAGGCAAAAGAGCAGGAAGTTGCAGATGCCGATGAAGAGGATGATACAGAAGATGTTGAGACACTCGTGCCACACACGCCAGACGGGGACACGCCTCTTCACCCTATTGGAGAAGAAATGGAAGACCAGCTGCGCCACGAAGGTGACCAGCCCGAACAGAAGACACGTCGGAAACAGCCCCCTCGGCATGTTGTCCAGTCCGAAGGGCTTCAGCAGATACAGCACCAGGAAGACAATCACGGCGTAGAGCAGACAGTCCTTCAGTGTCGCCTCTTCCTTGGGATATTTTCGGTTGAGTATCATTGTTTCGTTTTGCGGCGCAAAGATACGAAAAAAAAATTACCCCCACAAGGAAAGCCCCGTTTTTTTCTTCCAATTTTCATCCGTTATTCACAAAATAACAGGCTCATCCTTTTGGATGAGTCTGCGCATCATGGTTTTAGGAATGTATTAATGCTTCAGGTTAAACTTATAAGCAAGCGACAACTGGAAAGTGAGGTTCTTGCTGTCGAGATCAACTTGCTTGGTGTCGAAGGTGAAAAATGAGCATTGACCCCCTCTTTCCCCCTGCTTAGGGGGATGATTAGTAATAGATAAAAAAGGGCAACAGGGGAGAGCCCGTTGCCGTAGGCTCTCTCCTGTTGCTGAATTCCGTTGCGCAATTTCTTCAAGATTCGCGACTTGAGGGTGATGGCCACTCTGTCGCTGCTGTAGCCCATCTTCTCGGCCAATTTCCTCATCGAGGTCTTGGACCCGTCGGTTTCGTAATAGGCGGCGATCAGGGCTTTTTCTCGGGGAGAGAGTTTCTCGAACTCTTTCTCCATCATGTCGAGCTTGCGGTGTTCGGCTCTTCTCGACTCCTCCAAGAATTCTTCCCATGACTGGGCTTCCATCTCGTAGGCAGTGAGTTCCTCCGGTGTGAAAGCAGTGTCATCGAAGGAAGGGTTCTTGATTGCATTCTGCTTTCTGCGGAGATACTCATGTGCCTTCAGGCTGCATACCTTTGCGAGGTAGGCCGACAACTTTTTCGGCACATCGAGCATTTCACCAACCGTGAGTTTTTCCAAAAGGAGCACCCACGCGTCCTGCAAAATGTCTGCGGCATCGAACTCCGGGATAGAGTAGCGGTGCGTTAGAAGGTTCATTACTGCTGAACGGTTCGTTCTGTCGAACTCATTCAGAATCTTCACACTCTCATCTTTCAATAAGACCATTAAGAATGACTAGTTGGTTGTCCCAGCACCCCATAGTCGTTATGGGACTTTGGGATGGCGCAAAGATATGCAGTTTTTGTGGGATTTCCAAATCCAAAATAGCATATACGGCAAAAAAACAAAAAAATAAGGGTAAATATTTGATATTTGAGCCTCGAGAAGCACAACTTAGGATAATATTTTGTATATTTGTCGCGTCAATATGCGATATGTTTTCTTTAACACGATGATGCATACTGAGAAATTTACGATAATTCGCGATAGTTCGTGTTTATAATAATAATATGTATATTTTATCTTAAATTATTACTTATGAAGAAATTGTTTTTATTTGCTGTTCTTATGATGTCGTTTGCACTTACGGCACAGGCTCAGTTGCTGCGCACAACTGTAGCACAAGGTGAGATTGAAGGCGTGCTGCATGAAGGTTTTGCCCTGTACAAAAAGATTCCTTATGCGGAAGCACCTGTGGGTGACCTGCGCTGGAAGGCTCCCGTGAGCAAAAGCCCGTGGGAAGGGGTATATAAGGCTGACGAATGGGGCGCACGCCCACCTCAGGCTGCCCAGGGCGGCAATACCGAGGGAATGAGTGAGGACTGCCTCTACCTGAGTGTAGAAACTCCTGCCAAGAGCAAGGACGAACGTCTCCCTGTCTTTGTGATGATTCATGGAGGTGCATTCTCGAGCGGTTCATACGCCGGAACGCAGGAGAGTTTCGTGCGTGAGGGCATCGTATATGTCAGCATCGAATACCGACTGGGTGCGCTTGGTTTTATGGTACATCCCGACCTCAGCAAGGAGAATGCGCGCGGCATTTCGGGCAACTATGGACTGCTCGACCAGATCATGGCGCTGCAATGGATTCACGACAATATCGCTGCCTTCGGTGGCGATCCTGACAAGGTGACCATCGCTGGCGAATCGGCGGGAGGCATCTCGGTGAGCATCCTCTGCGCATCACCTCTCTGCAAGGGCTTGTTCCGTGGCGCCATCAGTGAGAGCGGCGGTTCGTTCTGGCCCGTTTCGGAGACAAGAGGTGGCAACACGGGCATGTGCACCGTGAAGGCTTCGGAACAGGAGGGTGTAGCTTTCCAGAAGAAACTGAAAGCCAAGAACATGAAGAAATTGCGCAAGGTTCCTTTCCAGGCTATCGTCGATAGCACCCAGGGATTGTTCTGGCCTGTAGTCGATGGTTATGTGATTACCGATGACCAATACAAGCTCTATCAGCAAGGTCAGTACAACGATGTGGATGTCATCATCGGTACGAATTCGGATGAGGGTTCGATGTTCAGTGGCCCCATGCCTGTCGAAGTGTATCAGCAGCAGGTGAAGGCCGCTTATGGAGATTGGGCCGACAAGGTGCTCGAGGTCTATCCTGCGACGAACGAGATGGAGGCTTACTTTGCCGCTTCGGACATCTTCCGCGATGGCACCTTTGCATGGTGTACTTATGCATGGGGCAATCTGCAAAGCAAGACGGGCAAGGGTCGTGTGTATATGTATTACTTCGACCAGAATTCGGAGAACACCATTCTGCCAAGTCGTCGCGGAGGTGCCAGCCATGTGGCCGAGATGCCTTTCATCTACGGGTACAAGTTCGGCGGCGGCAAGATGACCGAGACCGAGAACCACATGCTCAGCATCATGTCGAAATACTGGATCAACTTCACCAAGACGGGTGACCCGAATGGCGAGAGCCTCCCTTACTGGACGACGTATGATGAAGGCAAACCTACGGTCATGATTATCAAGGAGGGCTTCCACCTGGGTCCTGTGCAGAACCAGAAGCAGATGGATCTCTTCGAAGGGTTCTTCGAGAGCAGAAGGAAATAATTATTTTCAATCCGCTTTATTTATAAATCTGCATAAATACGTATGAAAAAAGCACTATTCGCATTATTGGCAGTAAGCATGATGACGGCCCTTGCCTGGGGACAAAGTCCCACAATTAAAGTTGAAGGAGGTATGTTGCAAGGTGTACCTTCTGCAGCAAGTGATGTGACCGTTTTCCGAGGCATCCCGTATGCAGCACCTCCTGTCGGTGCCCTCCGATGGAAACGTCCGCAGCCCGTTGTGAAGTGGCAAGGTGTGAAGGTCGCCGACACTTTCAGCAATATCTGCTGGCAGCCGGGCAATGCTGTCGGCACCTTCTATGGCAATGAGTTCTATTGGAAGGAGAATACCGTGCAAAGCGAGGATTGCCTGTATCTGAACGTCTGGACACCTGCCAATGCAGTAGGTGACGTGAATAGCAAGTTGCCTGTGGCTTTCTGGGTACATGGCGGTGCCTATTTCAACGGCTATGGCCATGAGATTACGATGGACGGTGATGCCTGGGCAAAGCGGGGCGTGATACTTGTCACCATCAACTATCGTCTCGGTATCTTCGGATTCCTCGCCCACCCCGAACTGTCGGTAGAGACCGCCGATGGAACATCGGGCAATTACGGCACATACGACCAGGTGGCTGCCTTGAAATGGGTACATGATAATATTGCACAGTTCGGAGGAGATCCCGACAACATCACCGTCCTCGGACAGAGTGCAGGTGCTGCCAGCATCAAGAACCTTGTCTCCTCTCCACTGTCGAAAGGGATGATCAAGAATGCCATCATTCAGAGTGGTGGCGGCATCGGAGCTTTCGGCAATTCCGAAAACGGACAGAAGCAGTCCGAGGAAATGGGCAAGGCATTTATGGACAAGTTCGGCTACAACAGCTTGAAGGCCATGCGTGCTGTGCCTGCCGAGAAACTGCTTCAGATATTCAAGGCTGAGGGCATGGGCCTCTTCCGTCCCCACATCGACGGTGTCCTGTTGACCGAGAGCTTTGATGATGCAGCTCGCAACCAACATCTGGCCGATGCCAGCTACATGATAGGCTGCACATTGGATGACATCCATCCGATGGGCAAGCAGATCGACGAGTTCTGCTTCCTGCGTGACTCACTCGACCATCGTCCAGCCTATCAGTATCTTTTTGCCCGCAAGCTGCCAGGCACTCACGATGGAGCCTTCCATTCGGCCGAGCTGTGGTTTATGTTCCACACTTTGGATCGTAGCTGGCGACCCATGACCGAGTCCGACTACAGATTGGCTGACGAGGTGATGGACTGCTGGACGAACTTCGTCAAATACGGCAATCCCAATACGCCAGGCTCAGAGTGTTGGGCACCATTCACCCTTGCCAATCCATACGTCAAGACCTTCAATGTAAAGTCTTGTCATTAACGGGCAAAAGAGAAATGTAATTACTGTTTGACCCCTGAAAATGACAAATCCGTGTAACTCGTCGAGCTACACGGATTTGTTATTTTATGGATTTGTTTCAATCAATCGTAGTGGGTGTCAAGATAGGTGACATGTGTGACGAGATACTCGTCGATGCCATGTCTGCCGTCAGCACCGCCGATGCCGCTCTTCTTCACGCCGGCATGGAAGCCCTGCATGGCCTCGAAGTGCTCGCGGTTCACGTAGGTCTCGCCGAACTCGAGTTCGCGGCAAACCTTCACAGCAATGTCGAGGCTCTTGGTAAATACCGAAGAAGCCAGGCCATACTCAACATCGTTCGCCCACTTGATCACCTGGTCGATGTCCTCAAACTCGACAATAGGCAGTACGGGGCCAAAGGTCTCGTCGTGGATGATGTCCATATCCTGTGTGCAGTTGTCGAGTAGGGTAGCGGGATAGAAGTAGCCCTTGTCGCCCACGCGCTTGCCGCCGCACAGCACCTTGGCGCCCTGCTTGATGGCGTTGGCCACCTTGGCTTCCACGCTCTTCAACGCACGCTCCTCCACCAGCGGTCCCATATCCACGGTCTCGTCCTTCATCGGGTCGCCTACACGAACGGCCAGGAACTTCTTGAGCAGGATCTCGGTGAACTTCTCCTTGATGTCCTTGTGTACATAGACGCGTTCCGCATTGTTGCAGATCTGTCCGTTGTTGCCGATACGGCTACCCAGTACCCAATCGGCCGTAGCTTCAAGGTCTGCATCTGGGAAGACGATGGCAGGAGCCTTGCCGCCCAACTCGAGGCTCACCTTGGTGATGTTGCCCGAGGCAGCAGCCATGATGCTTTGTCCTGCACCTACCGACCCCGTCACGCTCACGATGCCGATCTTCGGGCTGCGTGCCAGCTGGTCGCCAATCACTGTGCCGCGTCCCGTCACGACATTGATCACACCGGCAGGCAGACCCACGGCATCGACAACCTCGCAGAATGTGGTACAGATTTCAGGAGTAAGCTGCGAAGGCTTCATCACGATCGTACAGCCAGCGATGAGCGAAGCACCGGCCTTGCGTGCGATGAGGAAGTAGGGGAAGTTCCAGGGGAGAATGCCGGCCACAACGCCGATGGGGCGCTTCGTAAGGATGATAGTTTCATTCGGACGGTCACTCGGAATCACTTCGCCCTCGATGTGGCGTGCAAAGCTGGCCATATAGTCAAAGTAACCTTCGGTGGCACCAGCCTCAATCTCTGCCCAAGTCTTGGTCTTGCCTTGTTCGCGCATAAGGATCTCCACAAAGTCGGCATGACGCGCACGCAGACCGCAGGCAATCTTCTGCAGGTAGGCAGCACGCTCAATCACTGGCAGGGCAGCCCATTTCTTCTGTGCAGCATTAGCAGCGTCGAGGGCAGCCTCGATATCCACAGCGTCACCTTCCGGCTGACGGGAGATGACCTCTTCGGTAGAGGGGTTCAACACGTCGATCCACTTCTGAGAATGTGATTCACAGAACTGGCCATTGATGTACATCTTAAGCTTTTTCATTGTGTTTGTTTTTTTATGATTGGAAAATTAAGGTAGCTATTCGGGGGCAAATATACACTATTTTTTTTATACTTCCAAATTTTGGGCTCGTTTTTTTATGAGATAGTGAGAAAGCTCCCGTTGACGGCCTACAGAATGCTGCCTCTTTTCATGAATCGAATACCCGTGTACATCATATTTGTGTGGTCTTGACGCTTTTCTTCTCGGAGAACCGCTCGTTTTGATGGATTTGTTTCTTCGTCAAGCTTACTTGACCTCCTCGGCCATAACCATCGGCAAGTATCTGCAAAAATGAAGCATAACCACTTTTTTCACAACATCATTCTTCTGCTCGGCGTGGGTCTTGTTTGAAGAACAATTCAGATTAGAACCTTATCCCCGCACTGAACTCTACGGTGAAAGGGCGCAGACAGGGACCACTCATGCAGGTGCCGGCGTATTGCGATGCCTCACTTGGGGTAACCAGCTGTGTGCCTTCGATAGTGCCCTGTGCTCCCGTCTGGTTGAGCAGGTTCACTACATCGCAGCCTAAGGTCAGCTTATCACTGACTCTCCATTCCATGCCGGCGAAGGTTTCCCAACGTCCCTTGAAGTAGAGTGCCTCCTGAATGTTAGCATAGGTCTTCCCAAAGTAACGGAAGCTCATCCATAGCCTCAGATTGGGCTTGTCGAAGGTGTACGAGGGGTCGAGCTCCACCAGCACCTGTGGTATGCCAGCTACGGTATTGCCATTGGCATTCACGCTGCCCACCGAGCCATCGCTGAAGGTTACGCTGGCATCATAGTGCCTGTACTCGGGTCTCTGCAGTGTCAGCAGTGTATGTAGCTTCACACCGTGATAGGGTGTGAGTTCGGCCGAGGTGGTCCAGCCCAAGGTGCGGATGTCGTAGATCAGCAATACGGTCTTGCTCTCTACGGTGCCTGGTCGGGTGAGCTGCTGCTGCTCAATGTTGTTGCTGCGACTGATCAACGTTACCATCGAAGTAATATCAATCCATGGATTTTGATAATAGACACCCGCTCTTGACAGTAGGGTCAATGCCCTTTGGTATTGCTCGTCAGTAGGCCCGGTGCAGGCATATTCGATGATGCGAGGGTGGCGTGTAGCCGTGGTGACGTCGGTCATGGCATGAAGAGCACCTGCCATTCGCACCTTGATCTGAGCGGTGGCGGCGAAGTTCAGCTTGTCCTTCACAATGTGGCTTGGTGCGATGAGGGTGCCCTCAGTATCCCTGGCTCCTATATAGAAGCCATCGAAGCGCTCTTGCGACATCTGGTTCACCGCCATGCGGAACCATTCGGCACGTCCACCCAACATTAGGTTTATGCGAGGTGAGATCTGCCACTGGTCGGTAGTATAGATAGCCAATTTGTTCTCCGATCCCACTGCATATTCTGCCCCCAATGCGTTCCAACCGAAGAAGCGTGTCCCATCGCTCTGGGTTAGTATTTGCGGATTGGCCTCTACCGAACCCATCCATGACAGATTCGAGGAATGATAATCCAGGTCATAATACCACTCGCTCACACCAATATGCAGTCGGTTGTTGGCCCAGGCTCGTGTCACGTTGATAGCAGAGAGTAGGTTTTGTACCTTGCCGAAATGTAGCCAGGTGCGTCGGCAATCCACCAGACCTTCGTAGCTGCGGCCCACCTCGTCGGTCAGACCGTCATCCTTGCTGGCTTGTGTGATGGTACAGCCTCCGAAGTCCACATAGTTGGCCACGGGTGCATTCATGTACTTGGCCTTGACTGACCATTGCCAGTCATTGTGCGTCCGGTAGTCGAGTAGGAGTGTCAGTTCGTGCGAACGGTTGTCGCTCTCGTCTTGCAGGTCGGTGGTGCACCTCTCGCCTGTCAGCATGTCCATATATTCGAACCTGCCCGTGCGTGGACCATACGAGGTCGTGCCAATGGCGAATCCGTTGACCTCGCTCACAGAGCCATCACCATTATAAATAAAGGGTGCCACTCCGAGGTCCTTGCCCGACTGACGCGAGGCGGCATATTTATACTGAACTTTCAACGATCCTCGCCCTTCTGCCCACTGTCTGCTTAGCCCCAGCTGATAGATCTGGGTTCGGTCTTGCAGTGCATCAAACTTCAAATCGAAGGTTCCAGGATCGAACATCTGGTACATGCTTGCCGAATAATTACAGCCTTTGCACAAACGGCCAGACAGATTCATGTCTAAGTTATGCAGCCCAAAGTGATTGGCGTGATAATCAATCATGCCCACCGTCTGGTCACCTCCCCATCGGCTTTCACTGCTCACCGAATAGGCAATGTTGCCTGTGCTGATAGCCGATTCGCTGGGGTCCAGTAGCGTCATGCCGCTTTGGCTCAAACCGTTTCGCCAATGAGCATTCAGTCGGTGTACGTTGCTCGAATAGACGGCAGGCAGACCGTTTTCGTAAACATCGACATCCTCACTTGGGAGGCCAATCTGTATCTCGCGCGGCTTTGTGGCATCCTGTGCATTGAGCATCACATTGCGCTCCTGGTCAACTTGTGCCATGCCCGTCAGTGGGTAAGCACTCAAAAATGAAAGAATGACAATAGTACGGATCTTTAGCATTGAGAATATTATTAAATGGTTAATAATCGCATTGCAAAGATATACATTTTTTGAGTCATGGGCAAGTGTAATGAGGAAAAATATATACTGGATAGAAATGGGAGAAAAGGTGTATTAGGCTGAAGATAAGATAATTGTTGTTATCCCTTGCTATGCCTATGAAATCATATAATATAAATGAAGACGAACTAATATTAAGTAACCATAAGTAGGAGTAGGCATCTCGTAAGGTCGCTCATAGGCATTGCAAAGATAAAGATAAATTGGTTATTCGTGATATTATTGTCCGTAGATAGGTATTCTATCGATGAGTGTTAGGCAGAAAAACAGCAAATCCGTGCAACTCGTTGAGCTGCACGGAAAATATGGAACACGAGTATCATCTTTCGTGTCAGCGATCAAAAACTATCGATAAAAAAGCCTGTGTTTTGCTCTTCGATATATTTTTCCTTTTCTATGGATTTCTTTCTTTTGTTGGCGCAAAGATACGCCTTTTTTCGCAATGCGCCAAATTTTTCTCAAGGAAAACGTAGTTTTGGCTACTGATTCGTCAATAAGACGTGACTACAGGAACATTGTCATGAACACCGGCAGCATCGTTGTCGCTTCATCCTTATGGAAGTCCTTGCTGTAGATGAGATAGCGGTTGCTGATGCGGTCGGAAAACTTGTGGCAGAAAGCATCGAGCGAGGCATGCGTCCTGTAGCCCGAAGATTTCACTTCAATGGGCCAGATCTTGTTGCCCCGTGAGAGCAGGAAATCCACCTCGTAATTGTGGTTGCTGTTATCTACTGGCCAGGTGTGGTAGAACAGCTTGTTGCCGCTAGCTATCAGTATCTGCGCCACTATGTTTTCGTATACATATCCGAGGTTTGCCGAAAGCTTGTCGGATAGCAACTTCTGGTAGATGACATTTTCGGTAATATCCTTGTCCCAGAATGCAAGGGTGACGAACAACCCCGTGTCGCCGACGAACATCTTGAATTGATCTATATCACTGTTGAGCGGAAATCCTACGCTCGGATCGTTGGCGTGATATGCAATGTTGACCACCATACTGTCCTTCATGGCCATCAGTACCTCCGAAAGGTTCTTGCGGTCGCTGTCAGACAGCACGCTGCTCACCTGATAGCGCGAAGCATTCTTACTAAGTTCCGAAGGTATGGCTTGAAACAACAGGGATGCACGTCCGGAGGGATCGATCTTCAGGAAGTCATCGATATAAAGCTCGACGATTTCGCGCTTGACCTTATCCACCATGCTCAGATTGTTGGTGTCGAGATACTCGTTCACAGCCTGGGGCATTCCACCGATGAGCATGTACAGGCGGAAGTCACGCATTGCCTTTCGGAAGGCCTCTTTGAGTGGCATCTGCCGATCAAAGAATTTCCGTAGAAGTGGAATGGAGACCATGTCGCCCAAAGCCCATCGAAATTCCTCATAATCCATCGGGTGCATGTCGATGCGTGTTTCCTCGCTTGGGATTATGATTCCTTCGGTATTCTTTCGGATGGAGATCAACGAACCTGTCTCGATGTAATCATAACGATGATCCTTCACCAGATGCTTGATGGCCTGTCGGGCGAGAGGGCAATTCTGCACTTCGTCGAAGACGATGACCGAGCGACGTTCTTTAAGGACGACGTTATAGATCGCCTGTAGTCGCAGGAATATGTAGTCGAGATCCATCAGGTCAGTGAAGAGCGACTTCACTTCCTGCGATACACGCGAAAAGTCAATGAGCATATAGGAATCATACTCGTGACGAGCAAACTGTTCCACGATGGTCGATTTGCCGACACGCCTTGCCCCCTTGATCAGGAGTGCGGTCTTGCCATCGCGCTGCTGTTTCCACTCGACCATCTGGTCATAGATTTTACGCTTGAAAATTCTTCTATTTGTCATAATAAATACGTATTTCTGGGCGCAAAAATACATAAAAATTCCAAAATCCCCAAATTTTTTTCCGAGAAAAATTCCAAAATCCCCAAATTTATATGGCCTAAATGTTCCAAAATCCCCAAATTTGCTTCTATATTATCTTTTGTTCGTAGTTTCGGGTATCTTGTATAACCACACATTTCTTGTTCGGGTTCTTAGGGCAAGATGCGTAAAAGTGGCCTAAGTATTCTTGTCCTCATTGTCTGAAATTTCACGCCAGCAGCTGGAATCTTCATCGTACTGGACCTTGTTCCTGTTGAATGTAAATTTCCCACTAGGATATTTGCTGCGAAGCTCTGCCAACTCCTCCTTCAGCCTTTCCTGAAGGTCGTCCTCTCCGTCGTCACCAGATAGCAACCAGTCGATCCGCTGGGCATATATATAAGCCAGGCGCATGACATAAACTGCTCGTTTCATGATAGCGATGGTTTGCGGATCGTAATCAGGATAGTTCTTAGTAACTATACAGTCGTCGTAACAGTTTTGATAATAGCCGTACCATTCACTTTCAATTTCTTTTCTAGGTATCTCACGGCCTGCTCGCATGATTAATTGCTCCAATTCGTTAGCAATCTCGTTTAACCAGAGTTGTTGATAATCAAAATGACCTCCACTCATAATGTATTTCCTTTCTGTTAAGTTGTTCATATATTCCATCCCGTACCCAAGCAGGGTGCGGGATGGGGTTTGTCACTCGGTCATATAGACGCGATTCACATAGACCTTTTTCACCAGAGTAGTGCAGAGTTTGTTGAGCTCCTTGTTCAGCATCTTCTGCTCGTACTTGTCGAGCGCGGTGTAGGCGCTGCCATGCTCCTTGAGGAAGTCGTCGAGCACATCCTTCGAGAACATGCCCATCAGCTTGCCAAAGTCTTTCGGCAGGTGTACCTCGCCGATGTGGCTCACAACATTGGCCAGTCGGTTCTCGGTGACATAGGTCTCCACCTCCAGGAGGAGAGCCTTCAGGGCCTCGCTGTAGGGCACGGGCTCGGCAAAGAGCTTGTTACGGGTCTTGACGCTTTTCTTCTCTGCGAACCGTTCGTTCTTGTTCTTGATGAGTACCCTCGAGCCGTTCCTGAGATACATGGGCACAACGGGCCTGATGACCACACCCTCGCAGATGTTATCTTCGATGGGAGGCAGTCCTAGCCACTGGGCAATCTTGCTGTCGAAAGCATTCGGATACTTCAAGCACTCGGCCAAAGTGCCCTTGAAGAGCGTCCTTGCGTAGAAGAAACCTTCAGCATCGAACAGTTCGTTCCCTTCATCGACAGGCAGATACCTGCTCTGTTCGTCTTCGACAAGATAGATGTCGAAGCCGTAGAACTCATGTTCGGGTGTGTAGCACACACCCTTCTGGATCAACGACAACCTGTGGCTCACTTTCACATCATCGTGAGGATAGCGGCCGCCGAACATCTCACCGAATATCGAGATGTGGGTCACCTTGGGGTACCTGGCCTTCACCCTGCTGTAGAGGCTGAGCACGCGGCCTCTGTAGGCTTCCAGCAGTTCATTGTACTCGTAGAAGTCCTCTTGATCTCCGAGCATCGAGGTTCTCTTGGCAAACCTCACTTCGGTGCCATCGCACAAGAAGCTTGTGTTGGCACCATGCACTTTCTCTTGCACTACATACTCCAGGTCAGCGGGCATCTCGGCCATGACCCTCTCCATGTATTCCTTGTTGAAGGAGTTCTCGATGGAGCTGTACTTTTTGAAAACTAACATTGTGTTTTTGTTTTGTGCGCATCACTGCGCGGTTGATAATGATGGTTAATAGCAGCCCATATTGTCGGGTATGGAGAAGGGGATATGGGCATAAAAAAAGTTGGAAAGCTTGGCAAGGGCTTTCCAACTGTCTCGGTTATACGTCTCTGCATGACTCAAATCAAGTCAGTGCAGCTAATACTTATAATAAATAATAGATGTATCAACAGAGGATCGTTCGAAAGCTTGCATAAGCGTGATGCGGCCAGCTGAGGTTGCGGTACGGACACAGCAGATGCCTTCAAGGCAACGGGTGCCCTGAAATGATGGCGTAAATGCTATGTTCATCCTCTGTTGATTCATATCGTTTCTTCAAAAATCGGCCGCAAAGATAAATACTTTTTTACAAAGCGCCAAATTTTGCCTGGATTTTTTTCTATTTTATTACTAAAACCTTGTTTATAATGTGAAAAAATGCCTTTTCTTCCCCCATTATTATTCTTTATTTTCTCTTATTTCTCAACGTCTATCTCCTTGCGGACAATACGAATATAATGTTCCAAAGAAAATGCGAAGGCGCGGCATCCTACGATGTCACGCCTTTCAAATATAATTGTTATACACTCGAAGTTGCTAATCTCAACGACGCTCCATGAACATGGTACGGAGTCTCAGCGCGATGGAGGAGAGGATAATCGTGGCGAAGAATGCGATTGCGATCATAGTGGTATATTTTTTAATTGTTAGTACTTTTGTTCTTTTTCTCACTGCAAAGATAGGGGCAATTCTGCATGCCTGCAAATTTTTTCCTCACTTTTTGCATAGGACATAGCGACAACTCGCGAAAATAGCGACAATATTCGGGACCTCCCTCATTTTTTGTCGCGTCGAAGAGAAAAAAACGCAGCATATCCCCCAACGTACGTAAGAGGATATCATTCTGTTGAACCATATCCTTCAGCGATCGTTGGGGGATATGCCACCATCGGAGCATATCCTTCAACGTACGTTAGAGGACATTCCACAATCAGCGCATATCCTTCAGCGTACGTTAGGGGACATTCTACAATCAGGGCATATCCTCTAGCGTACGTTAGGGGACATTCTACAATCAGCGCATATCCCCCAGCGTACGTTAGCGGACATTCTACCATCAGCGCATATCCTTCCACGTACGTTAGGGGACATCCCACGATCGGCGCATACCCTCCAACGTACGTTAGGGGACATCCCACAATCAGCGCATGTCCTTCAACGTCCGTTAGCGGACATACAACAATCGTGGCATATCCTCCAGCAACCATTGGGGGACATGCCACGATTTTAAATAGGTTTTCGACTTTTCTTATCACGAATTATCGATCTGGGACAAATGATCCTTCGCTATGTTGAGTGCATTCTTCCGCGAATGGTAGTCCTTGTTGACTGCATAATTGCCATTGCGGAGCAACTTGCCTGTGCGGTACGCATACGGAGTAGTGCCCCAACGTCGTCGGAAAGCCAGGATGAGGTTCTTCTGCTGCATGAAACCACAGCGGTGGGCCACCTCCTTCACCGATAGGCTCTTGTCATCGAGCAGGTCCTTGGCCTGCATCATACGCCACTCTATAATCAGCGTGCTCAGGTTCATGCCCGTCAGCAGCTTGAACGCAGCGTTCAGCTGATGATGATCGACATCGAGAAGCAAGGCGATGTCGCTCGACCGCTGCGTCCTGGTCTTGCGGATAGCATCCAGCACTGCATCAATGATCACCTCGCCAGTAGGTTCTCGTGCGTGGTACATCTCCTCCACGCTCTCAATTATATGTTTCATTTTTTCTTGAGATTTTAAAAGATGAAAAATAGATTTGCAATGATGAGGTGCTCTGATAGGAAATATTAAAAGGCGAAAAATAGAGTGGATTGAATGGAGTCGCTTGATAGCGCCTCTGCTGTTTTGCTTATACCTGTCAGCTATGAGCAAGCTCCTATCTGCCAGCTCTAAGCCAATCAGCACCCCTTCGGGGCTTTCATTCAATCCCCTCGAAAATCCTTCAAAATCCTTAAAAAATAATTGCCTACCCCCTTATAGTCCAAAATTCTGTTCGACCAAACAATAAACCCACAGAATTTTATCCATAATTAGTTGGGATAGAATTATTTTTAAGATTTTGCTGCGACAGCCATTTTCGATTTCATTAGGATGAAACCCGAAGGGTGACTGAAGGAAATGAAAGCAGCAGAAGGAAGCTTGCTTTCATCTGATGTTTTCGTTTCTTCAGTCAGAACTGCCATCGGGCAGTTCATCCTAATGAAATCCATTTTTCATCTTTTCAGAAATACTTCATCAGAAGCTCTTCATTCTTCCATGCCCATTTTTCATCTTTTCTCAGAAATAATTCTCAAATTCTCTAATTCTTGACATTAAAGAAATACGAGTACTCGACAGAGGCGGGAGGGGAAAGACAGGGACAGGCCTTGCGGGGATTGAGCTCGCAATGTCCGACAATCCGTGCCTCGGGATACACCTCATGCAGCAGGGCGAAGATCTCGTCGAGGACGACCATCTGCTCGGCCGTGCGGTTGTCCTCGTACTTGTACTCGGGACTGCAGGAGTGGCCACCCTCGAAACAGATCCCTATCGAATGACGGTTCCAACCTTTGACGTGACAGCCCACCATGCTGACAGGACGGCAATAATAGAGACTACCATCGCGACGCACAAAAAGATGATAGCCCGGGAAATCGCCGAAGCCACGTGCACGATGGCTGGCGATGAGCTTGCCGATGGTGAAGTTCTGGTTGGGTCGCGTGTCGGTGCAATGCAGCACGAGCAAATCAATTCTCCTCGTTGAACGAAGACAGTCCGAACGCAGCAAGGATAACACCTGCGATCTTTCCTGCGGTTTTGAGCAGCTCGATCCAAAAGTTACGGCGGCAGGAGCGGCGACAAGCTCGCCGGACTCGTTCTGCGAACTCGTCTTGTTCGAGAGGGTTTGAGGAGTTTGAGGTGTTTGAAAGGTTGCGATCCTCCGATTCATATTCGCAGGAGGCTTGTCGTCGTCCTCGTTGGGACTGATATCCTTTTGAACTCTCGGACCTTTTGGACTCTTCGAACCTTCCCCTGGTGGCGTCACCATTCGCAGCATCCACAGGACTCTGAGGATAGCTTTCACAATTTTTTTCCATTCCATAATTCAAATTAATTTGTCACACAGATTTCACTGATATTCACAGATTTTGTTAGGCCTCGTGTCGCGACACATTTGTTATCTGTGTCAATCTGAGAAATCTGTGTGACCTGGGATTAGAAAGTCACTTCGCCGCCGTTCACGTTGCCGCCGTCGGGATCACCTCCTTCGGAGGGGTTATCTCCTTCGGAGGGGTTTGAAGGGTTCGAGGGGTTCGAAGAGTTCGAAGGGTCATCGCCACTGCCGCTGTTCTCACCTCCGTTTTCGGAAGTTTCGCCATTTTCGGAGTTTCCGGAATCCGAAGAACCGCCGTTCTCGCCTTCGCCGCCCTCGTCGTCATCCTCGGTGCTGCCGTTGTTCGTGCGCTGATTGTATCGCTTACGAACATCCGCGAGAAGTACATTGAGGACAGCGATGAACGCCTGGCAGGCTTCGGCCTTCGCAGCATTCTCCTCGTCGGTCGAGTTGGCGAGATACTGGACGATGAAGCACACCTGCTGGTAGATGGCGAACATCTCCTGACGGAGCTTGAGGGTGAGACCCGTGTCGCCCTCGGCACGCTCGACGGAACGGGCGTTGTAGGCCGTGATGAAGGCGGTGTTGGCATCGTCGAGCGCAGTGACATCCTCGGTGAGGCCCAGTGCGGCCATGCCGTCGTTGCCGAGCTTGTCGTGGAGGTCATAGATGAAGCCCTGAATGATGGCACTCTCCTCCTGATAGGGAAGCTGCGGCACCTTCGCACCGTACTTCGCGAGGAGATGGGTCTTCACGACATCCTTGACGGCCTTGATGGCTGCGTTGTCCTCGGCGACATCGACCATCTGGAGGCGCAGGCGGATGCGTTTGTAGGTCTGGTCGCGTTTGACATCAGCGGCAA
>JAFZBE010000016.1 GCA_017561935.1 Bacteroidales bacterium
GACGCGTGATGCTGTGCCTGCTACCTCCACGCAGATTCTGCAAGGTATCACTCGTGCCGCCCTTGCCACCAGTAGCTTCATGAGTGCTGCCTCCTTCCAGGAGACCACCAAGGTGCTCAACGATGCTGCCATCAACGGCAAGACCGATACCCTCGAGGGCATGAAGGAGAACGTTATCTGTGGTCACCTGATGCCCGCTGGTACAGGTTTGCGCGAGTATGGTAAGATTATTGTTAGTAGCCGCGAGGACTACGACCGTATGATGGCCAATCGTCAGACCATTACAGACTTTGACGATATGGACGCTGCACCCGACATCCGACGTTAAACTGGCGACGGGATAAATGTAAGTTTATCCTATCGGTTACGGGTTCACCACCCGATGGTCAACAGACGCGGGGGATGAGGTATTAGACTTCATCCCCCGCGTTATTTTTAAAAAAACAGGAAATAATTAAAGAGAATACTTTTTTTTGAGTATCTTTGAAGCGCTAAACTGTGAAAATAATTATAAACCTTTTTCTATTAACCTTAAAGTCAAAAAAGTATGGTTCAAAAATCTACTGCTAAAAAAAGACGCACTCTGCTTGTCGCGCTCGCCACACTGGTGATGATGCTGACAGCACAGCATGCAGCTGCTTACACTTATACCGTCTTAGACGGTACGGGTGGCACAGGTAATGAAGGCTATCCAAAGTTGGTCGATGGAGATATCCTGACCAAATGGGGCCACAGCTACAAGACAGGCTCCACGGATGCCTATGTCATTTTTAAGTCCGACAAGGCCATTGTGCCGAAGAATTATTGTCTGGTTATCGCCAACGACACCGAGCGCTTCCCCGAACGTAACTGGAAGTCGTGGAGCATCTATGCTGCCAACTTTGCTTCTGATGACGCTGCCGTGAGGGATGCCGGTGGATGGGTGCTGGTGGACAAGAAGGAGAATGAAGTGATGCCTACCGTTAATTTCCAGGCTGTCGATTACACTTGCTCGGAAAACGTTACGGAGGCCTATACCTATTTCATGGTAGTGCTCGACGCCACTGTATCGACCACAGATGTCTGGCAGCAGATGAGTGAGTTTAGTTGGGGCACCAGCTATGAGTTCTTCAACCATGGTCCCATCAACTACCTCGTGCTGGACGGAGACCGTAACAATGGCGACGCCGAAGGGTTGCCCAAAATGTTCGACGGAAGTTCCTCGACTAAGTGGGGTAACAGTTTGACTGAGGGGACACCTCTCTTCGTTATTTTCAAGACCACGCGTCCCGTGGCTCCCTCCTACTATTGCCTGGTGACTGGCAATGACAATGCAAGATGGACTGGCCGTAACTGGCGCGACTGGAAAATCTACGGCATGAATGCTGATAACGATTCAGAGGTGACACGAAACAGCGATAAGTGGGTGCTTATCGATGAACGCGAGAATATCGACAATACCATACTTCCCGACCTCAATTACTATGAGGTATATTTCACACCGAATCAAGAGGTCGAAGAAGCGTACACGTATTTCAAGATAGAGATTTATGCCATTCAGATGGGCAGCGGCTTCATGCAGATGTCGGAGTTCTTCCTGGGTGATGCCGGCTCACTCGAAACCGATGCACAGAAGCACTACGACCTCTTATCTCTGGACCTCAGCAAACCTATGCAGAAGAGCCTTGCTGAGGAATACCAGGCCAAGCTGCAGGCCATACTTGCCGCACCCGACATCTTTGCCGTGAATACCCTGTCGAAAGAGTGCGAAGCACTTCAAGAGGCGGTGAAGAACTCCATGAATGCTTACGACGACTACATCAACATCGTGAACCAACTGCGCAACCACTACGAGAACCACACTTGCATCACGGGCGAGGGACGTACCGTGGTGGGCAACTACCTTGACACCGAGGCAGGCCCAACCGACACCTATCCCAACGGCACCTATGCCTACATTATTGCCAACGGGTTGCTGGACGTGGAGGGCATCGCCGCCGAAGCAGTCTTTGTGAACATGATGATGGAAAAGTACGCCACCGACCTCACCGAGGGTGCCATTGATGTCGTCTATGAGCCCTTCGACGGTGTGGCAGGCTTCGGAAACGAGAACTTCAACAATCTGGTGGACGGCGAGGACGACACCAAGTGGTGCTCCAACAGAGGTGGCGACGAAGGCGGCTATTGGATTACCTTCCGTACCAGCGAGCCCATCATGCCTACCTACTACCGCCTTGTTACAGGCAACGACACGGGCAACAACCCCGACCGCAACTGGAAGTCGTGGAAGATCTATGGCGCTAACTTCGACAGTGACCTCGACTGCGTCCGCGAGAGCGATGCCTGGGTGCTGATTGACGAGAAGAACAACATCGGCTCCGACCAACTGCCCGCAGCTAACTATGCCACGGCATTCTTCTACTTGAGCAATCCCCCCGCTACGCCCTACGAATACTTCAAGATTGAAATCTCCAATCCTACTGGCCTGATGCAGATGGGTGAGTTCTCGTTCCAGAACGGCGCCAACTTCATCCTCGTCCGTCAGGATTACTACGATGAGTTCGCTTCCAAGGGTGTCGAAGATGCCATAGCCTGCCAGAAGTATGTCGAGGAGTACGAGGCAACCCTCGCCAAGCTGCAGACCACGGCCAGCATTATCGACTTGAGCAACCTCTACAACACCCTTCAGAGCCTCCTTGCCGAGATTACCACCTCCATAGAGCGGTACGAGGACTTTGACTATGCCCTCGACGAGGTGCGCTATGCCATGAGCTACATGGATGCCGACACCAGGGACTATTGGCAGGCCTACTTCGACGACGATATCGAGCCCAACGACGATTATCCCTACGGCTCGTATGACTACATCATCACCAACCTCCAGATTGAGAATGCCGAGATGTTGATCTATATCTCCTACCTCAACGACGTGGTGAGGGCGGCTCTTGAGGGAGGTTTCTGCGTCCTTGCCGGCAACATGGACACTTGGGGCGAGAAAGAGAACTACTTCAAGCTCGTCGATCAGGATCATTCCACCAAGTGGGGCGGCAATATCCAGCTAGGCGGTTCGTGGGTCATCTTCTATACCATGGAACCCAAGCAGCCCTTGTTCTACAAACTCGTCACCGGCAACGACACCCAGAGCAATCCCGGACGTAACTGGAAGGACTGGAAGGTCTATGGCGGCAACTTCGAGAAGGATGCCGATGCCACCGTCGATGCCGACGGATGGGTGCTGCTTGACAGCCGCGAAGGTGTGGGTCAGGATCGTCTGCCCGCTGCCAACTTCTATACTGTCCCCTTCGGCTTCAGCGAAGGAGTCGAGGACGAGTATAAGTACTTCATGGTGGTCGTCACAGGTGCCTACAGCGGCGGGAGCATTCAGATGTCCGAATTTGAATTCGGCACCGAGGATGAACTTGAAGAACTGCGCGAAAGCTACATAGCCGAGATTGAGAACCTGAGCATCGACGGCATCGTTGCCACCCAGTCGCTCATCGACACCTATCAGGCTGCCGAGAGTGCCGTCTACGACGAAGGTGACCTCGAGGATATCTACAAAGGCTACATCACCGTGCTTAACACCTACAATAAGATTCAGGTTAGCGCAACCGTTTATGACCTTTACCAGAAGGAGGTTGGGCTGAAGCGTGACGCCCTCGCTACCTTCGAGGAGAGCGACGAACTGAACACGTTGAAGTCGTATCTCTACGACAATGTGGAGGCTGGTGACCTGTTCCCCAACGGCTCTGCCGCCAACGTCGTTGCCAAGCACGTGCTTGACAACGAGGGCCTTCTTGCCGAAATCGAAGTCATGAATTATC
>JAFZBE010000017.1 GCA_017561935.1 Bacteroidales bacterium
AGTTTCTTTTACATATTTGTATTATTGTTATCCGCCTATAGTATTATACAATATCTTACTGGTTGGGGAATATCCCATGAGCTAAAGGATTGGGTTTTTAATCTTTTCCTTTGGAATGTGGTTTTGATTCTATTTTGCATTGTTAGGTTTATATTGTCGAAAATAGCCAAAAAGATCATTGTGCGTGTTTTTGATTGGTGCTTTATTATTTCAAATATTCTCATTCTGGTGTTTGGATTTTACATTGGTTCTTATTCCCAAATGTTTACTTGGTTCTGTGTGATTATTAGTTTTCTGGAGTTATTTGGCATTATTTGATAGACATACATGTCGTTCGATGGTCACGCACAAAAAACATTGTAAAAATTTGGAAGGTATTCAGAAAAACATCATCTTTGCAACGCACAACCTTGCGTTGTATTATGTGCTAAAAAGATATAAGTCAATGAAAAACTACCTTTTAATCTTCGTAGCATCCTGTCTAACCATGTGCCAGACAGTTGCTGCACAGACCTATACGGTGTCTTCGCCCGATGGCAACATCGTTCTCACCATCAACAATGGACCGCAGCTTCAGTACAGTGTGAGCCTGGAGGGTGACGTAATGATAGCGCCCTCTCCCATGGGCTTCGAGTTCAAGGGCGAAATGCCCATGAAGGGTGGTTTCAAGGTGCTGGGCGAACCAAAGCCACAAGACAAGGTGGAGGAATGGACTCCTGTTGTAGCGAACAAGCATTCCTACATCCGTGTGCCTTATAGCGAAATGGTGCTCAATCTGCAGGAGAAGGACACTCCCTTCCGCAAGATGGATATCACTTTTCGCGTGATGAACGATGGTGTGGCTTTCCGCTATACGCTCTACGGTACGCCCATGCTCGGCAATCGCCAGATCACCCGAGAGATGACTGGATTTGCAGTGCCCGAAAAGGCCACCCTTCGTATCCCGAACTTTGCCTACGAACAGGAGGGAAGGAGCTATAAGTCGTCGCAAGAGGGAGAGTACGTCAAGACACCGGTCACCGAGATACGCAGCGACCAGCATTGCGGCCTGCCGGGGCTTATCGAAATCGACGACAACCACTGCATGGCTATCCTCAATGCCGCTCTCGACAACTTCCCGGCTCTTTATTTGGGGCGCAGTGAAGCTCCGAAGGACGGATTCCAGCTGCTTCAGACCAAACTGACGCCCATTTGGGGCGAGACAGAAGAAGGTGTGAAGGCTCGTTTCAGTGAGAAGCAGGATACACCGTGGCGTGTAATTTTGGTGGGCCACCATCCCGGCAAGTTCATCGAGTCGGAGATCCTGCGTTCGCTCAATCCCCCGTGTGCCATCGAGGATCCCTCGTGGATCAAACCTGGCATGTCGGCATGGGACCACTGGTGGAGTGGCGAGGTGCTGATGGAGCAGGAGGTCATCAAGCAATACATCGACTTCGCCTCGGTGCAGGGCTGGCCTTACATGCTCATCGACTGGACGTGGTACGGCCCCTACGCCAAGCCTGAGGCCGACATCACGAAACCCGCTCCGCAACTCGACATGCCCGAACTATTGCGCTATGCCAAGTCGAAGAACGTCGATATCTGGTTGTGGCTGCGGTGCGAAGACGCCAATCACAATGACCAGTACAAAACTGCCTTCCCGCTTTATCATGAGTGGGGAGTGAAGGGTGTGAAAATCGACTTCATGGACCGTGATGACCAGGATATGGTGAATTGGTATCGTCGCATTGTCAAGGCTGCTGCCGAAAGTCAGCTGATGGTCGATTTCCATGGAGCCTATTGCCCCGATGGCATCGACCGTACCTATCCGAACCTCCTTACCCGTGAGGGCGTGATGGGTTCGGAATACTACAAGTGGTCCGACCGCGTGACACCTGAGCACAATGTCACGCTGGCATTCACCCGCCTCTTGGCCGGACAGATGGACTATACGCCGGGTGGTTTCCTCAATGTGACGCGCGACAAGTTCAAGGGGCAGTCGCCTGCCCTCGTGATGAATACGCGCAGTGCAGAACTGGCGAAGTTCGTGATCTATGAGAGTCCGTTCATGTGCTTCTGCGACCATCCCGATCACGTTGTGGGAAAGGTCGGCGCGGATTTCTTGCAGGTTGTTCCCGTGGTGTGGGACGATATCCGTTTCCTCGGAGGTGCTCCCGACGAATACGTGGCCCTTGCCAAGCGGAGCGGAGATCAGTGGTTCGTAGGCGTATTGAACAATAGCATTCAACGCGACCTCAATCTCGACCTCGGCTTCCTTCCCTCGGGTGCCTATCGCCTCGAATACTGGCGCGATGGCAAGCAGGCCAACAAGGATGCCACTTCCTGTGAGCACAAGACCATCGTCATCCGTTCCGACAAGCCCCTGAAGCTGAAACTTGCCAATGCAGGAGGCTACGTGGGCATTCTCACGAAGGTGGAGAAGTAGCTTTATAAGTTGAAATCATAAATCCTGCCAGACGCGTCCAATTTACGATTGTGAATTGGACGCGTCCAATTTTATATGTCCAATTTGCGATCGGGAATTGGACGTCTCCGATTGTGCGTGTCCAATTTACGATCGGGAAATGGACGTCTCCGATTGTGCGTGTCCAATTTGCGATCGGGAAATGGACGTTTCTGATAGCATGCGTCCAATTTACGATCGTGAAATGGACGTTCCCGATTGTGCGTGTCCAATTTACGATTGTGAATTGGACGTTCCCGATTGTGCGTGTCCAATTTACGATCGAGAAATGGACGTTTCCGATTGTGCGTGTCCAATTTACGATCGGGAAATGGACGTTTCCAGTTGTGCGTGTCCAATTTACGATCGAGAAATGGACGTCTCCTATCGTTTGTGTCCATTTTACGATTGTAAATTGGACGTAAATGTTGGAAAGATGTCTATTGGTAGGTTTTGTTCTTTTTTTTCTATAAAAAAATTTGGAGATATTGAAAAATAGCCGTATATTTGCGCCCGAAAATATAGATAAATCGATATGGGAACATCAAGTATGCCAGTGGGGCGTCGTCCTCACAAGGTAAAGAACGAGGATCGCAAACCCTTCAATCCCCCCTTCTCTTTTGGGGACCTTTTCACCTACCCCGAGAAGGTCACGGGCAATCAATTGATTGATGCAGTCAGTGAAGCAATCTACAGCCACAAGTTTACAACCGCTAAAGAGGTGGCTGAGTATCTTAATGTTGATCAGGTAAAGCTTAACCATGCTTTGCAGCTCTTTGTCGGAAATTCGCTGGGCGAAATAGTTAGCGCATCCGTCCTCTTCCGCGTTGAGAAATACCTCAAGGAACATCCCGATGAGACGCTCGACCAAGTAGCTAAAGCTACGGGATACAACAGTCGTAGTGCCATTTCTTGCATCTATAAGCGTTTCGGAAAAGGCGCGCCCCGTGGAGAGGAAACCAAGAAATAATAAACCTAAATATATCTATGAAAAAGCTATCTGTTCTGGCTATGGCCGGAGCGATTGTATTGTCGGCATGTAGCGAGGAGGGGTCGAAGGATAATGACCAGCGACTCTGGTACGACGAACCAGCAACGGTGTGGCTCGAGGCGCTGCCTTTGGGCAATTCGCGCATGGGTGCAATGATCTATGGCGGCGTGCAGGAAGAGGAAATCCAGCTCAACGAAGAGACATTCTGGAGCGGAGGACCCCATGACAACAACAGCACGATGTCGAAGTATTATCTGAATTCGGTGCGCGACATGATTTTCCAAGGTCATGAAGCCGATGCCCAGCGCGTCGTCGATCGTCGCTTCATCGTGGGCCCCCATGGCATGAAATACCTCACCTTGGGCAGCCTCAAGATACTGAATGACAGTCTTGGCGAGGTCAGCGACTATGAGCGTGAGCTCAACCTCACGGATGCAACTGCCGAAGTGCAATTCAGGGCCGATGGTGCGCAGTTCACACGCAAGGCCTTTGCCTCGATGGCCGACAGTGTCCTCGTGGTTCGCTTCAAGGCAGGTGCGCCAGCCCGAATGAGCTTCTACCTCGATCATCAGTGCGATTTCGACTACGAGACCGAGGTCGATGGCGATACGCTGATTGCCATCATCGATGGTGTGGATCACGAAGGCATCGTTTCGAAGCTTACTGCCCAGTGCCGTACCGAAGTGGAATGCGATGGTGAGGTTTCGACCCGCGAGATCGATGGTCGCAAGTGCATCCGTGTGGATGGTGCCACACAGGTGACGCTCTATATCAGCGCAGCTACCAATTATGTCAACTATCATGACGTGAGCGGTGATCCCGCTGCCAAGAATGCCAATCGCATCGCAGCAGCCCGCAAGCATAGCTTCGAGGAATTGTTGAGTCGTCATGTCGCCCATTATCAGTCGCTCTACAATCGTGTGAAGCTGAATCTGGGTGAGCGTACGGGCAATTTCAATCTGGCCACCAACGAGCGTCTGGCCTCGTTCTACAACAGCCTTGATTCGGTGCCCGACCTGGGCATGGTGACGCTGCTCTTCAACTACGGTCGTTATCTGCTCATCTCATCATCTTGGGGCAAGGATGGACAACCCGCCAACCTGCAGGGCGTGTGGAACAACAAGCGAAATGCGCCTTGGGACAGCAAATATACCATCAACATCAACGCCGAGATGAACTATTGGCCTGCCGAGGTCTGCAACCTAAGCGAGACGGCCGAACCGCTCTTCTCGATGATCCGTGACCTGAGCGAAACTGGTGCCAAGACAGCGAAGGTGATGTATGGTTGCGGCGGTTGGGTGGCTCATCACAACACCGACCTTTGGCGTATTGCAGGACCTGTTGATGGCGCTACATGGGGCATGTACCCCAGTGGAGGCGCATGGTTGACCACGCATCTTTGGGAGCACTATCAGTTTACGGGCGATACCCTGTTCCTTGCCGAGTATTACCCCATCATGAAGGGCGCTGCTGACTTCTTCCTCGACTTCCTGGTTCAGCATCCCGACTCGGGTTATCTCGTCGTCGTTCCTTCGGTGAGTCCTGAGCATGGTGGCGTGGGTCGCAGATCGACGCTTTGCGCAGGTTGTACGATGGACAACCAGATAGTCTTCGATACATTCAACAACGTGCTGCAGGCTGCCCGCATCCTAGGACGTGACGAAGCCTATCAGGATACGCTGGTGAAGACGATTGCCCAGCTGCCTCCGATGAAGGTCGGACAGTATGGACAGCTGCAGGAGTGGCTCGAGGACATCGACGATCCCAACGACCAGCATCGCCACATCTCGCATCTGTACGGTCTCTATCCTTCGAACCAGATCAGTGCCTCACGCACTCCCGAACTGTTTGCAGCAGCACGCAAGACGCTTGAGCAGCGCGGCGATCAGGCTACGGGCTGGAGCCTCGGTTGGAAGACCAACTTCTGGGCGCGTATGCAGGACGGCAACCATGCGTTCAAGATCATCAGCAATATGCTGCGCATCCTTCCCAATGAGGGACGTGAGCGCGAATATCCCGATGGACGCACCTTCCCCAATCTCTTCGACGCACACCCGCCGTTCCAGATTGATGGCAACTTCGGTGTGACTGCCGGCATCGCCGAGATGCTCGTGCAGAGCCAGGATGGCTGCATTCACCTGCTTCCCGCTTTGCCCGATGCTTGGAAGAAGGGTAGCGTCAAAGGTCTTTGTGCCCGTGGCGGTTTCGAGGTGAGCATCGATTGGCAGAATGGCAAACTCACGTCGGCCAGCATCAAGTCGAAGCTCGGTGGCAAGCTCATCCTCCGCAGCGCCACGCCTCTCTCGGGCCAAGGCATCACCCGTCTGGACAATGGCGATTACGAGATCGACACGACGCCAGGGCTTGTCGTGAAGGTCAAAGGATAATCTCTGAATTTACGGAATACAATCAAGGTGCATCACGAAGGTCTCTCGACCTGTGATGCACCTTGTTTTTTCTATCAAGAATTTGAGAATTAATTCATGACAATTATACGGTAATTCGTGTAAAGATCTTTATTATCCCACTACGTGAATTCTCTTGAAATTGCCTGACTGGCCTTTGGTAACTTCGAAATCGAGACCGGTGAGAGGAGTGAGCTTGAGGTAGAGGCCCTCTTCAGGGTCATATTCCATCTCAATCTTGAAGGTGCCCTTGACGTCGCATTCCATTTGCCTGAAGTTGTCGCGGCTGTCGTTCTGCTCGGTGAAGTGATATTCGAAGATAACGAAGTTTTCATCGGTGTGCCAGATGGTGCCATAGTAGTTGTGGATATAGCCGCCATTGTCGGAATTGACATCATCATGGAAGTCGATCTTCCATTCGGGTGAGATGCAGATCCATGCTCCGACAGGGGTGCCGTCTTCACGGACAATACCTCTCATCTCCCAGTCGCCATCGAAGGGGCAATATTGTATCTCATGATAATTTCCAGCCTTGTCGATGCCATAGAACGTACAGTAATCCATCTCTTCGTCGGCATTGGGGTCGGTGAAAGCGAATTTCACGATGTCCTTCTGGTCGGGCAGCGGGCGGGAAACCCATGTGTGGCCTTTAGGTGCCGAATTGATCAGCGTCATAATCTGTACGGTTCCATCCTCGTTGAGGATGCCAAGCACGGGATTGGTGTCTTGTCCGATGTCGCCGACGAAGATGTCCTTCACACCAGGAGTCACATTTTCGAGATTCACCCACCCCTTGTTGGCCATGATGTCATCTTCCTGCAAGTAGGCTCCACCCACTACGATGGCAGGGTTGTTGTAGATGCTGACCACACCGTCCTTGAGACGAGCAGCTGTGATGTTCTCGTAATGATCGTCATGGTATGCGGGCCAGTTGATGACCTTTTCGCCCGATATGGGGAAGTAGAAGTTGCTGATTTGTCCCACTTTGCCCAACTCCTTCTCGGGGTCAGAGAAGACGTAGGTATAAACAAAATTGCGGAAGAGACGCACCTCCATCGTCGTCTGTCGCATGTCGTTGGACGGCGATACATACAGTCGGCTTGAGCTGGTACGCGTAGCTGTCGTGAGGAAATAGTCTTCGGTGTCGGGGTTGACGAAATTGAGGGCATAATATAACACGCCGGTGGGATTGATCTCCAATCGGGTGAGCGCGGGAATGGATGCGTCGAAGCGATTGGTGCTGACATAGATGCCGTCGGCACTTTCTCCTTCCTTCAGCGGTTGGAAGTAGGTCTGCACTTCGTCGAAGGGGAAGTCGCGTTTTTCCTTGATGTTGAAGTTATAGCGCAACTTGCTGTCGGGACTGCTCCAGGTGAAGAACTGCGGTTCGCCTTTGCTCATTGTGATGCTGATGACGCCGGTGTTCTTGCCACTGGGCAGGTACTCGAAGAGCTCGACGTTGAGGCCCTTGCCCGTCTGTTTGATGGTGCCGTAGAGCGAGATGCTCGACGTCTTGCCGTTCTTGCGGAAGTAGATGATCTCGCCCAAGGCAAGTTGGTCGTTGTCATGCTCCATGCGAATCTCGCAGTTGATGTCCTTGGCGAGGGAGCCGGTCCAGCAGTAGTACTCATGTCCCTTCACCTGGGCTGTTGCTCCACAGGTGAAAAGCAAAGATATAACGAGGGTGATAAGCTGTTTCATATCATTCGGTATATTATTGATCAATCATCGACAAGGTTTTTTGCGCCATAGCTGTTCCAGAGGCTGCAGTCAATAAGCTGGACATCATCGATATCGCCGAGATGGCTGAAGTCGTGGCAGATGTTGCAATTCACCATCTTGACATCTTCGCAGGCGGATACGCTGATGAGCGAGCCCACGTTGTTAAGGATTTGGCAGTTGCGGAAGAGGATGTTTACGCTGCCACGCAGGATGAGCTGTGTGAATTCCTTGTTGCGGGTGAAGATGCAGTTGTCGAACAACACGTCGCGACTCGTGTTGATGTCCATGATCTCATAGGTGCAGTCGCGGATGATGCTGTTGGTGCATTTGAGTTCCATGCTGCGTGTGAAGTTGATGCCTTCCATGCCGCATCCATACATGTCGCACTGGTCGATGGTGACATCACGACAATCCTCGAAAGCCACCACGCCACCTTCGCAATAGCCGCCCTCGGTATGTCCCATGACGAGGTTCTCGAGACGGATGTTGTCGCTATCGGTGAAACGTAGTACGTAGGCATAACGGGGCTGGATGCGTAGCAGCGGCTTGGAACCCTTGGCACCGCGAATCGTCAGGTTGTGAACCTCACGCACGTTGAGCTGCATGCCGTCGAACTGCTCGGTGAGGAAGGGGCGGTTGTGCAGACGGGCAATCTCCTTGACATCGGCATCTTCCCAATCGTGATAGATCTTGATTTCGTCGGGATTGTACTTGGCCAGGTTTTCCAGTTCGTTCTCGAAGTCGATGTTGCTCTCCACAACGACGACGCGATTGCTGCGTAGGGCATGTACAAACGAGATGGCATCATAGACGTGGATCTCCTCAACCTCCTGTGCGAAGGAGGGCATGCTCAGCATCAATAGGCTTAAGGCAGTTATGAGATGTTTCATATTTAAGTTAACAATTAACAATTAATAATTTACAATTAAGTGTTGTGAAATTTATCGATTTTACGCGCCAAAGATACAAAATAAATTTGACAGTTGGTGTCATTTTTGTGTCAAATGTGATGCAAAGGGTTTATTTTTGTTCAAAAATTTGGTATTTTGTGATATTTACACTATCTTTGCGCACACATTTTAAATAATAAACAACAATAACGATTAACAATATAGACTGATTCGATGAAGAATTTCGTAGAAGAACTCAGATGGCGCGGCATGATACAGGACATGATGCCCGGCACTGAACAGCAGCTCCAGAAGGAGATGACCTCGGCTTACCTTGGTATTGACCCCACCGCAGATTCCCTGCACATCGGACACCTCGTAGGTGTGATGATGCTGCGTCACTTTCAGCGTTGCGGACACAAGCCTTACGCGCTGATTGGTGGAGCCACGGGTATGATTGGCGATCCTTCGGGCAAGTCGAAGGAGCGTGTGCTCATCGACGAGCCGATGCTGCGACACAACCAGGAGTGCATCCGCAAGCAGCTGGCCAAGTTCCTCGATTTCGAGAGCGATGCTCCCAACCATGCAGAGCTCGTCAACAACTACGACTGGATGAAGGACTTCACATTCCTTGACTTCATCCGCAACATCGGCAAGCTCATCACCGTCAACTATATGATGTCGAAGGATTCGGTAAAGCGTCGTTTCACGGGCGAGAACGGTGCCGAGGGCATGTCGTTCACCGAGTTCACCTATCAGCTCCTGCAGGGCTACGATTACCTCTACCTCAATGAGCACAAGAACTGCAAACTGCAGCTCGGTGGTGCCGACCAGTGGGGCAACATCACCACAGGCACAGAGCTCATTCGCAAGGTGACGGGCAACGAGGCCTTCGCCCTCACCTGTCCGCTCATCACCAAGGCCGACGGCAAGAAGTTCGGCAAGACCGAACAGGGCAACGTATGGCTTGATCCCAAACGTACCTCTCCCTACAAGTTCTATCAGTTCTGGCTCAATGTGGCCGACGACGATGCCAAGCGATATATCCGCATCTTCACTTCGCTCGAACGCGAGGAGATTGAGGAGCTCGAGCGCCAACAGGCCGAGGCATCGCACCTCCGTCCGCTTCAGAAGCGTCTGGCCAAGGAGCTGACCATCATGGTTCATTCGCAGGAGGATTGGGAGCTGGCTGTAGCCGCATCGGAGCTTCTCTTCTCGAATGGCGGTGCCGAGCAGCTTCGTCAGTTCGACGAGACCACTCTGCTCCAGATCTTCGAGTCGGTGCCTACGTTCCAGGTAAGCAGTGAGGCTTGGACCTCGGGCAAGGCCGTCGATGTCCTTGCTGAAGGCATGGGCGTGTCGAGGGGTGAGTTCCGCAAGCTCGTTCAGGGCGGCGGCATCTCGATCAACAAGCAGAAGCTGACGGCTTTCGACCAGCAGCTCACCGATGCTGACCTTCTTCAGGGCAAGTACATCGTGGCTCAAAAGGGCAAGAAGAACTACTTCCTGGCTACGGTGAAATAAGTTTTTTGGAGTGCTCGGAAGACTCTGATTACTCGGAATATTCCGAGCACTCCGAAAAACCGCTATTTTTATTACTCTTCACTATCCTTCCCACACATGAAAACTATCTTATTCTCCCTTCTCTTTGCTTCGACCCTTCCATTGTCAGTAGCACAGGCACAGCCGATGGCTTCTGACAACAAGATGGCGCGCCCACTGGGTGAGGTGCTCAATCGGGTTGAGCAGCAATTCGGCGTGCGATTCAAGTACAATGTCGATACCACGGGGCTTATCTTGAACTATGCCGACTCACGCATCCGTTCCTACAGTCTTGACGAAACTTTGCGCAACATCCTTTCGGTTTTCGACTTCAAGGCATGGGACCAGGGAAAGGGTGTGTATAAGATCAAGCCCTACGAATACCCGCGCCGATATGACGAGGATGGTGAGAAGATGGTGAACTACCTCAATACGCTCTATAACAACAAGGAGGAGTGGGAAGCCCGTCGTGTGGCACTGCGCCGCGAGGTACGCGAACGTCTCGGCATCGACCCATTGCTCGAAAAGTGTGTGCCTATCCGTCCGATTTTAGGTAAGGCACGCCGATATGATGGCTATACGGTGCAGAACATTGCGCTCGAAACGCTGTCGGGCTATTATGTGTGCGGTTCGATCTACGTGCCTGACAATAAAACGGCCAAGAAGGTTGTCGCTACCAAGGACGGACGTTATCCCGTCATCATCTGTCCCAATGGACATTGGGCCGATGGGCGCTACAACAGGGACCTGCAGGTGCGCTTTGCCACGTTGGCCCGCATGGGTGCCATCTGCATCAGCTACGACACATTCGGCTGGGGCGAATCGGAGCTTCAGGTAGGAAAGGAGGCACATCAGAGTTCGCTGGCTCACGTCTATCAGGCACTTTGCGGCGTGCGTTTGCTCGATTATGCCTTGACACGAAAGGACGTCGATGCTTCACGTGTCGGTGCCAATGGTGGTTCTGGAGGAGGAACCCATGCCGTGCTGTTGGCCACTATCGACGATCGTTTCACGGCGCTTTGTCCCGTGGCTTCGGTGTGCAGCCACTTTGATGGCGGATGCCCCTGCGAGAGCGGAATGCCTATCCAGTACAGCCAGGGAGGAACGTGCAACATCGAGCTGGCCGCCACCTTCGCACCCAAGCCCATGCGGCTGGTGGGTGATGATGGCGACTGGACACACACTTATCCCACCATCGAGGAACCTTACATTCGTCGCATCTACGGATTCTACGGAGCCGATGACCAGGTGTCGTTCTTCTTCGAGACGAACGGCAAACATGACTTCAAGCTCAAGAAGCGCATAGCTGTCTATTCGTTCTTCCTGGATGTGTGGAACCTGCCTGCCGAGAATCTGAACGAGGACCTTGTGACCATCGAGACCTACGACAAACTCTTCAGCTTCGGCGGAGCACAGGACGAAAAGGGCCAATGGTATCCGACAGGCGAAACGGCACCTGCCAACTTCGAGACCAATGTCAAGAACCTCGTCGAGCAGAACTTCGACAAAGAGGGAAGGCAGCTCTATTTTGACCTGCGCTGGACCGCAGGACTTCAGGAGAAGGCCGACGAATGGACCGCCTCTTTGAACCTCGCCGACGAGCAGAAGAGCAAGCGGGTGCGTGGTTATATCTATGAGCATCTGGTGGCAGTGACCAAGTGGCACAACGACCACCCGGGCCAAACCACCGTGCCTCATGGTATCAACCCACGCACTGGCGAAAGACTGCGTCCCGTCGATCTCGACATCATTGCCGATGGCGCTCAGCCCAAGGCATACCACGACAGCATCATGGCACGCCTGCGTCGCGAGCTTACCGAAGAGCAGGTCGAGCAGATTCTCGACAAATACACCATCGGCAAGGTGGCTTTCACGCTCAAGGGTTATCACGACATCGTGCCCGAAATGACGGCTGTGGAGGACAGCGTTTGCAAGACCTACCTGAAGGAAGCACGCGAGATGGCCATTGACTACAAGTCGATGAAGGAGATCTCCGAGATCTTCGGCATCGCCAAGGACAAGTGTGAGCTGTATTTCAACACGCATGGGCGCAACTGGCGACAGATGTACTCCGACTATGTGAAACGTCGTAAGGCGGAGAAGGAGAGAAAGCCCTAATAGGCACCCCCAACCAATATCTATAAATCACACACCGAATTATGTTGAAAAGAACTTTTCTGATTCCTGCTTTTTCCCTTTGTGCTCTGTGTTTGTTTGCACAGTATCCGCAGGTGACTTCTGAAGCGCAGGCCAGATGGGCGGCGAAGGCCCACTATGAGGATTCCATGTCGAATATCGCCTGGCAGAAGGCACTCCCGATCATCGAGGAGGAAGCCCGTCTAGGGCGTCGTCCCTACGTCAAATGGGCACATCGTCCCTATGACCTGCCACAGGCCGAGATTCCTGCTTTTCCGGGAGCTGAGGGTGGCGGCATGTACACTTGTGGCGGACGAGGAGGCAAGGTTTATGTTGTCACCAACCTCAACGACCGCGGCCCAGGCTCCTTCCGTGAGGCATGTGAAGCCGGCGGTGCACGTATTGTAGTCTTCAACGTGTCGGGCGTCATACGGCTCGAGACGCCCATCAACGTTCGGGCACCTTACATCACCATTGCCGGACAGACAGCCCCAGGCGATGGCGTGTGCATCGCAGGGGAGTCGTTCGCTGTCAATACCCACGACGTGATTGTGCGTCACATGCGTTTTCGTCGTGGCGAGACGGGTGTCGAGCATCGTGAGGATTCCTTTGGAGGCAACCCTATCGGCAACATCATCATCGACCATTGCTCCTGCGAGTGGGGATTGGACGAGAACATCTCGTTTTACCGTCACATGTACGATGAGTCGGAGGGACAATACAAGACTACACCCAATAAGTATCCTACGGTCAACATAACCATCCAGAACTCCATTTCGGCCAAGGCTCTCGACACCTACAACCATGCCTTCGGTTCGACACTGGGTGGCGAGAACTGTGCCTTCATCCGCAATCTTTGGGCTTCCAACAGCGGACGCAATCCTTCGATAGGGTGGAATGGCATCTTCAATTTCATCAACAATGTAGTTTATAACTGGGTGCATCGCACGGCCGATGGCGGCGATTATTCCGCACAGTTCAACTTCATCAACAACTATTATCGCCCAGGTCCTGCCACGCCTACTGAAGGCCCCATCAGCCATCGCATCCTGAAGCCCGAGTCGGGGCGTTCCAAGCTCGACCATCATGTCTATGGTCGTGTCTTTGCCGAAGGAAATGTGGTGGAAGGCTTCCCTGAAATCACAGCCGACAACTGGGCCGGTGGCATTCAGGTAGAAGGACTTGACGGGTGTGGCGGCCACGAGTCCTATATGCGCCAGTATCGCCCCGCTGCCATGCCCTTCCTGCGCATCCTCTCGGCACAGTCGGCCTACGATTTTGTGCTCGAAAATGCAGGTGCTACCATCCCATGTCGCGACATCGTCGATCAGCGCATCATCGACGAGGTGCGCACCAAGCAGCCCTATTATGTTGAGGACGCCGATAAATACATGGGCGATGTGTCGGGACTTTCGCCCAAGTCGCAGGCCGACGACGGCACGTTCAAGTACCGTCGCCTCGACAAGGATAGCTATAAGCTGGGCATCATTGTCGATCCTGCACAGATGGGCGGTTATCCACAGTATTCCGGCGAACCACGCCAGGATTCCGATGGCGACGGCATGCCCGACGAATGGGAGGTGGCCAATGGTCTCAATCCCAATGACCCAAGTGACGCCAATGGCGACATCAACGACGATGGCTACACCAACATCGAGAAGTGGATCAACGGCATTCCGACAACCAGCCGCATCGACTGGCGTAACCTTTCCAACAACTACGATACGTTGGCTGCCTACGGCCTCCGTTAACGCATACCACTTTACCGGGTTCGTCGGAAAAATACGCAAAAAACGTAGTTTTTTACCCCCTAAATGCAGTTTATTCCACATTTTTCGATAAAAATCCTACAATAATCGTAATTATTCAAATAAAAATAGTATCTTTGCGCCGTGAAAGCGCCACTATCCAATGCATTCATTCATACATTACTAACCAAATAATAACGTTATTATCTCATGAAGAAATTTTTCCTCTTTGCAGCTGCCCTCATGACCGGCAGCGCAGTTATGGCTGACACCGAGAGCTACGTTGCTGCTATCGATGCAAGCACCATGGCTCCAGTCTTCCCCGTTGAAGAAATCACCGATGGCTCTTCGGTTGTCACTTTCGGCACCGCCAACATGGACGTTGTTGCCGTAGGTGGCGCTACTCCAAAGACCATCCAGGCTGATGGAACCGTTACGGAGTGGAATGCCATCACATGGCAGCCCAAGAACACCAACCTTCAGGACAATGTGGAAGGTCTCGAAATGCCTTACTTCTATTATGTGCTTGGCACTGGCAATCCTTGTGTCGAGATGGGAGTAGAGGAGATCATCCGCGATGGCGAGCCCACAGGCGAATATCGCGCCACATACGTTTACTATGGTCCCGAGGATGCCGTTATCGGCGACAAGACCTACAAGAACCAGCTGCCTATCCAGGGTCTGTATTACAAGTTCACTCCCAAAGTGGATGGCACGCTCAAGCTTGCTGTTTGGTCGAACAAGGGCAACCGCAACACCTTCGTCATCGAGGAGTCGTCGAAGCAGCCCGTGGCTTACACTGCCGAGGGTTACATCAATGGCCAGAACGAGCAGAGGGAAGCCGTGATCAACGGCGAGACCGTGACCTACAATGCCAAGCGTTTCCTCAGCGCTGAGGAGATTCAGGAGATCCACAATGCTTCCAAGGTGAACGAGGAAGGCGTTGACACTGCTCCTTACGTCATCGGTGCAGGCAACCAGCCTTTCTGGGGCTATCTCACCGTGCAGGTTGAGGCCGGCAAGACCTACTGGCTCTTCCAGGATTCTTCACAGATCGGTTTCGGTGGCTATGAGTTCACCTTCCAGGGCTCGGAAGAACCTCCGGTAAACTACACCTATTACTCCCTCACCTTCCCCGAACTGACCGAGTCATACGCTGATGGAGACTTCTCAATCACCATTACTAACGGCAATGACAAGTATGCTGTGGATGCCAACTCCCAGTACTTTGGCGATGACAAGAACTACGAGAAGTTTGAGACACGTTTGAAGACCGGTGGCAAGAGCGGCGAAAAGAGCTTCATCACCGTCAACATCCCTGTAGCTGGCAAGCTCCTGCTTATGGCACGTTCCGCATCCAGCTCTTCGGTTCGTCCCGTTGTCGTTACCCAGAACGAGGTTGAGATCCTGAATGCTCCTCTTGATGACAGCAAGGCCATCGAGGTTGAGATCGAAGGTGCAGCCAAGAAGGTGTTCCCCGTTCAGGAGTGCAACGTTGAGAACGGTACAGCTTTCATCACCTATCCCGAGGGTGCCATCAACTTCTACTGCATCCGTCTTGCCGTTCCCGAGGGCGCAGGCATCACCCGCATCGTGAACGACATCGCTACCGACGCTGTCATCTACAACCTCCGTGGTCAGCGTGTCAACGAGATGGTTCCTGGCCAGATCTACATCGTAGGCGGCAAGAAGGTGATCCGTTGATCTTCCAACAAAAACCATTAAAGACTCTTGGCAGGACCTACGCGCCCTTGCCAAGGGTCTTTCCCTCTTAACAACACACTATTTCTTTCACACACTATGAACATCACCAAGAAGTTTATTATGGCTGCAGCCTGTGTCACCTTGGCATGGGCAGCCACTTCCTGCGCTGATGGTGTAGAGCTCGAAAGCTACGATTCCGGCGTGCGTAACCAGCAGCTGAGTGCTCCTCAATTGGATGCCTCATGCTTCACCACGCAGAACAGCACCGATGCCACCTACACCGTCATGTCGTGGCCTGTGGTCTATGGCGCCGGTGGTTATCTGGTCAATGTCGATATCGTCGATGACCCGTCCAACCCCATTGCCGTCGTCAACGACAGCATTGTCGATGGCTGCTCGATCACCTTTGTACAACAGGAAGACACCAAGTATCAGATTTCGATTCAGACCATGGCCAACGAGAAGTTGGGCAACACCGCCTCGGAGGTGTTGGTCTATAACGACTACACCACTCTTGTGGCTGCTGTCACCGTGCCCGTTGGTCAGGACCTCGCCGCCTTCGTCAAGGCCAACCTCAAGACCGGCACCGCCGACATACAGGCTTTCGAGCTCGTAGCGGGTGCCACCTACGAGGTGAGCGACACAGTAGCTTTCGGCTTGCAGCCCGTACAGCTTCGCAGTGATAAGAACTCGCATGCCACCATCGTCTTCAAGGAAAAGGCATGTGTCACCACACAGGCACCGTTGACAGTGAAGTTCCTCAACTTCGACTGCGAGAACACCAGTGCTCCGCCCATCAGCCTCGACCCCAATCCCGATGCCTCGCTTTACTACGACCAGCCTGAATGGCAAGCCAAGTACGGCGGCACACAGAAGTGCTATTACATCGACGGCGACATCATCCTCAAGGACTGCATCTTCCGCGAGATCAAGGGCAGCTTCTTCAGCGGCAGCAAGGCCAACTGGGCCCTTACCAACCTCAGCATCAACAACTGCATCGTCGAGGGTGACTACGCTACCAACGAGGCCTTTATCAGCATGTATGGCGCTTCGACTGGAACCATCCTCAACCTCATCATCGCCAATTCGACATTCTATAACCTGCAGGAGAACTCCAGCGGATATTTCCTGCGTCTATCCAATGCCTCCAATGCCACGCCGCAGAAGATTTACGGTCCCGCGTATGCCGGCAAGGGCGGTGTCACCGTGTTCAACACCACCTTCGTGCGTATGCTCTCGGGAACGCATTGGTTCAACAACTACCCCAACAGCAACACTACATTCTCGCTCAAGAGGAATATCTTCTACGACACCTATCTCATCCAGAAGGCTATCCGCAACAACGTGGTTGACTTCACAGCCGATGACAATGTGATCTGGGGTGTCTCGAACGAAGTCGATGCCACCGACAAGGCCAAGTATGCTACCGAAGATGACCCCGGGCTCAGTATGCCCAACACTTCGGCAATCAACTTCAATGATCCATACTACGGCTTGAAGTCCTATTTTACCCCAACCAAGGGCATTGCCGCTGCCAAGCGGTATGGTGACCCACGATACTTTGAATGATTATGAAGAAAGCAGTAAGAATTCTTTTGGCAGTCGCCTGCAGCCTCCTGACACTCTCTGTCATGGCGCAGGCCACACGCACAGTCAAGGGCACTGTGGTCGATGAGTTGGGCGAACCCATCATCGGCGCTACCGTTCAAGTCGTGGGAACCACCACAGGTACCATCACCGACGTGGATGGCAACTATGTCATCCAGGCTCCCGAGAAATCCACCCTCAAGGTGATGTTCCTCGGCTATATCACCGAAACTGTTCCTTCCGACACCAAGCAGGTGGTCCTCAAGGAGGATGCCCAACAGCTTGAAGATGTTGTCGTCGTGGGTTACGGCGTGCAGAAGAAGGCACACCTCACGGGTGCCGTGGCCACCGTGCAGATGGACGAGATACAGGACCTGTCGAGTGGCGGCTTGGCCTCCACCCTCAGCGGCATGGTCAATGGCGTGAGCGTCAGTGGTGGCGAAGCACGTCCCGGTACGAACGCTACCATCAAGATCCGTGACACCAATTCGCTCGGCGACGTGGGCGTCACCGCACAGGAACCCCTCTACGTCATCGACGGATATATCTACCCCAATGACGTGAAGGTGGGCAATGTCACCGAGAACCTCGGTGCAACGGCGTTCAATAACCTTGATCCCAGTGTCATCGAGTCCATCTCGGTACTGAAGGACGCAGCAGCTGCCGTCTATGGTGCACGTGCTGCCAATGGTGTCATCCTTGTCACCACCAAGAAGGGCGAACAGGGTGCCCCCAAGATCAGCTACTCGGGTACTGTGGGTATCACCGACGAAGTGGCCCGTCCCAAGATGCTGTCGGCCTACGACTATGGCCGACTCTGGAATGCAGTCATCGCAGCCAATCCCAAGAACACCTCGCTCAACCGTCTGACCGACCTCTTCCAGGCCGACGAACTTGCTGCCATGCAAAGTCTCAACTACGACCTGCTCGACAAGTACTGGAGTTCGGCATTCACCATGAAGCATTCGGTCAATGTGAGTGGCGCCACTGATCGTGCCTCCTATTTCGCAGGTATCAGTTACTTCAACCAGGACGGTAACCTCGGACGTCTCGACTACAGCCGTTGGAACTACCGCGCTGGCGTCGATGTCAAGCTTGGCAAGTGGATCAAGGCCAACCTCACCGTGAGCGGTGACAATGGCACCAAGAACACCCCGCTCGTCAAGGTGGGCGGTACCAGCAGCGAGAAGGACTACAACCTGCTGCTCACCCATCCTTATTACATTCCCGAGGAGGTCGATGGCAAGCCCATTGCTTCCTATGGTCCCAGCAACGCTTCGGTCAACACCGACCAGTACTATTCGTTCAATACCCTTCAGGACAACGGCGACTACAGCAAGACTGTCAACAACACCACTACCTTCAGCGGCAGTCTTGACTTCGACTTCGGCTTCTGGAATCCCCTCAAGGGACTCACAGCACGTGTCACCTACTCGAAGAGCATCAACAATAGCAAGACCAACCAGTACGGCACGGACTATACCATCTATACGCTCCACAACCGCTACGGCTCGGGCTCGCACATGTACACTCCCACTGGACAGGGTTATGGCGACGACGTCGTTCTCGATATCAACAACTTCACCGCGATGACCATCTCGAATGGCTCGCCTTCGTTCCTGTCGCGCAACACTAACCGTACCGACAACTATCAGATCAACTTCACCCTCTCCTACAATCGCGACTTCGGGCTGCATCATTTCGGCGCCCTCTTCTCGATAGAGCGCAGTGAGGCTGAGAACGAGTATCTCTACGGCTATGTCAGCGATCCCTATCCCTTCACCACAGGACAGTCCAATTCGGCCGTGGCTAACACCAAGCTGACTACCTTCACCCGTTCCGAGTCGGGCACGCTCTCCTACATCGGTCGTGCCAACTACGCCTATGCCGACAAATACCTCCTCGAGTTTCTGCTGCGTTCCGACGCCTCCACGAAGTTCGCTCCCGAGAACTATTGGGGCACGTTCCCATCGGCCTCCATCGGCTGGGTACTCTCCAAGGAGTCGTGGCTTGCCGACCGCCCGGGTATCGACTACCTCAAGCTGCGTGCGTCGTTCGGTCTGACCGGTCGTGACAACACCGCTGCATGGCAGTGGATGCAGGTCTATGCACAGGACGCCAACCGTGGTCCCGCCTTCGGTACAGGCACCAGCCAGGAGACGCTCAACCGCATCACCATCAACAAGAACAACTCGGCCGTCAACCGCAACGTCCATTGGGACAAGTCGTACAAGGGCAACATCGGCATCGACTTCAACACGTTCCGCAATCGTTTGGGCATCAACATCGACGCCTACTACACCTGGAACCGCGAGATGCTGCTCAACCTCAACAAGTCGGTTTCCACCGTCATCGGTACACAGTCGGCAGCCCTCAATGTGGGCGAGATGGACAACTATGGTGTCGAGCTTTCGATCAACTGGAAGGACAGGATCGGCAAGGACTGGAAGTATAAGATCGGCATCAATACCGGCTATACCGATAACAAGGTGCTCAACATCGACTGGGCCACCGAGTACATCTATCGTCAGATGCAGCGCAACAAGCGCTCCGATGTCGGCCTCTGGGGCCTCCAATGCCTCGGCATGTTCCGCAGCTATCAGGACATCGACGAGTACTTCGACCGCTTCGGCATCACTTCCTACCTCGGCATGAGCAAGGATGATGTGAAACCCGGTATGCTCATCTATAAGGATGTGCGCGGACCACAGCAGGCCGATGGCACCTATGCCGCTCCCGATGGCATCGTCGATAAGGAGAATGACCAGGTGCAGATATCCACACGTTCGAGCAATCCATGGGGTTTCACCACCAACTTCACCCTCGAATGGAAGAGTCTCGCCATCACCGGACAGGTTTCTGCATCGTGGGGCAGCTACACCACCGTTCCCTCTTCGGCCCTCAAGCCCGGCGACGGACTGGCCTTCACCAACATGCCTTCGTTCTGGAATCCCGACAACATGTACTCCTATCAGGATGTGCTCGACGCTTCGGGCAACGTGGTAGTTCGCGAAAATCGCGACGCCAAGTACCCCAACCTTTCCTATTCGAGCGTCAATGCCACAACCTCCACGTTCTGGCGTATCAACAATGCCAATGTCAGCCTCAATCGTCTCACGTTGGCCTATTCCCTCCCCAAGGGCTGGGTCAAGAAGATGGGTGTCGATGGCGTCCGTATCAACGTCACTGGCCAGAACCTCTTCTCGTTCTACAATCCTTATCCCGACCACTATACCGATAAGATGGCAGGCGGCTACGGCACCTATCCCACCCTTCGCAAGTGGACCATCGGCCTAAGTCTGAGTTTCTAATCCGAATAAACGATAACTATTACGAAAACAATTATGAAGAATCATAGCATAAGTCTCTTCAGCCTCCTCGCCCTTTCGGCAGTAGCCCTGTCTTCGTGCAGCGACTCGTTCCTTCAGGAGAAGAAGAACTACGACAACGTCAACGTCGATATCTACAACTATTACGAAGGCTGCAACTCGCGCGTTAGCGACATCTACAGCTGGTGTTTGCCCGACGTGGGAAGCAATGCCAACTGGAAGTACAACTGCACCGGTAATGCCGACGACCAGTCGAAATCGACCGAGGAGTTCTCGGGCTTCAGCGTCTTCGTGCATCCCGACAACGAACTGACAGTGATGAGCGGCAACAACGTGCCCGACTATTTCCACAACCAGTCGAACAACATCCAGGCTTCCGTCTGGGGACGTATCCGTAACATCAACGACGCCATCCTGGGCATCGAGGGCGGTTCGCTGCCGCAGGAGCAAAAGGACATGTTCCTCGGACAGGTCTATTTCTTCCGTGCCTGGTGCTACTACCAGCTCGTCAAGTGGTATGGTGGCGTGCCCATCATGACCACTGTCGAAGAGCCCATCGAGGGTACACAGTATCCGCGTAACAGTGCTCGCGAGTGCATCGAGTTCATCCTCAGCGACCTCGAAAAGTCGGCCACTATGCTCGAAGCATCCACCGCGCACGGTGGATGGCGCTCGTCGGAAGACTGGGGACGCATCACCACCGGTACAGCTCTCGCACTCAAGGGTCGCGTGCTGCTCCTCTGGGCCAGCCCTCTCTTCAACCGCACGGGCGACGAGAGCCGTTGGACCACAGCCTATAGCCAGATGAGTGCCGACCTCGCCAAGATTCAACAATGCGGCTATGGCCTTTATGATCAGACCAGTGGTCCCAATGCTGCCTCGTTTGCTGCCCTGTTCGCACAGACCAGCAGCCCCGAGGCCGTGTTCCAGACCTGCTACAACACCATCCAGTCGGGCGACACGCAGAAGAACTCCAACTGGGAACGTTCCATTCGTCCGAAGAACGCCTCCGGTTCGGGCCTCAACCCCTCGGCAATGATTGTCGATATGTTCCCCATGGCCGATGGTCGTCGTCCCGCCTCGTGTGCCACCTACACCAAGCTGCCGGCTTCCGACTACGTCTATAACCCCAACTATCCGTTCCTCGATCGCGATCCTCGCTTCTATCGTACTTTCGCCTTCCCGGGCGTACGTTGGGCTTATAATGGCGATGCAACCTTGGCCGACCCCAACAACCCGCTCTACAACAAGGGTGCCGATTACGAGCTGTGGAACTATGTATGGTACAACAATGCCGATGATCGCGACAACATCGAGTCGTCCAACACCTACGGTGCCGAAAACCTGCTCGCCAACGTCAAGGGCATGTATGTGCGTAAACGTTCCGACGATGCCGACGTGAATGGTTCGCCGCTCTACAGCTGGGCAGCCTCCACTACCGTCTCGGGCTTCACCTATTCTGCAGCCCCCTACATCGAGATCCGTTATGCCGAAGTGCTGCTCAACCTTGCTGAGGCTGCAGCCGGTGCCGGACAGATGGGCGAGGCGGTTGAGTTGCTTCGTCAGATTCGTCGTCGCGTGGGCTATACCGGCGACTGCGGACTCGATGCCAGCCTGACGGGCGACAAGGCAGCTTGTTTGTCGGCAGTGCTCTACGAGCGTCAGATCGAGCTTGCTTACGAGGGCAAGCGCTTCGACGACCTGCGTCGCTGGCTCCTCTTCGATGGTGGCGCCAACTTCGCGGAGGTCAAGGGTGCCCCCAGTACGTGGACGCTCAGTGGATGGGGTGGCAACACCTGCGCTTACCTTGGCTTCACGCCTCTCAATGGTCAGCGCCGCGAGAACTTGGAGTTCCGTGTCAGCGAGGAAACTGTCAAGCAAGGTCTCGGAGGTACTACAATCAACGACGACCCGCTTGTCTTCGAGCTCAACGATCAGGAAATCAGCCGTCCCGCTGCCATCGACCTGCGCTACGACATCACCGAACAGTGCAAGGCGCTAAAGGACTTCTATGCCGAGTTCCTCGTTCGCAAGACCAAGAAGGGCGACGGCTATACTTCCGACCACATGGAGCAGTATATCCACTTCTTTGCCAAGTATTACTTCCTCGGTCTGCCACAGGCTGCAATGGCATCCGATCAGGGTCTCCAGCAGACCATTGGTTGGGAGGACTATAATCAGGCAGGTGCCAATGGCACTTTCGATCCACTTGCAAACTAAAAAAACTTACCCCACCCGAAACGGTGGGGTAAACTTATTCAAATGAAACCGATTTCTACCATCTTTCTGCTGTTGCTGTTCGGCATCGGCTGCTGTGACCTCTGTGCGCAAATCGTCGAAGTGAAGAGTGCAGGGCGTGACTCTTCGTACGTGGCGTCCATCACCTCACGCAGCGAGAAGAATATCGCAGGTTTGGAGCTTTCCGAGCCGGCAAGGACTAATGTGCGCAATCTGGTCATCAATCGTTATTTCGAACTGAACGATATCTATGCCGAGCGCGACACGCTCATCAATCAGGCAAAGCGCAATCTGACGGGCGACGAACGGAATCAGGCCATCGAGGCAGCACGGGGTGCATGCGACAGCCGTCTCTATCGCAGCCATTTCGCCTTCCCCGCCAATCTGGGCATCTACCTCAATCATGAGCAGATCATCGCCATTTTCGATGCCATGACCTACGATAAGGTTCGGGTGACCTACGAGGCCTATTGCGACATGATTCCCAGTCTCACCGACGAGGAGAAGGCGCAGCTGTACGCGTGGCTATGCGAAGCCCGTGATCTGGCCATCGATGCTGAGTCGTCGAACAAGAAGCATGAGGTCTTCAACAAGTACAAGGGCCGCATCAACAACTACCTCTCAGCCAGAGGCTACAACATTACCGAGGAACGCAAGGCTTGGGAAGAACGTGTCAAGGCACGGGGAGGCAGTCTATAAAGATCTTTTTCATCGAAGAAAACATCGAAAACAAGGATTTAGTCGAAAAAACTGCGGTATTTCGTCGAAATCCTTTTTTCTATCTGACGTTTTTGTCTCATCTTTGCAGCGTCAAAAGACAAGAACATCAGTATTAACAATTTAAAATAATAAAACAATGAAAAAGATTTTTGCAATTATGTTCAGCATCGTTATGATGGCAGTGTGTGGTAACGACGTAAAGGCTCAGACCAATGATGCCCAGCAGAACTATGAGGTGACAGGTAGCCTGACGAGTTCAAGCCGTAAGAAGTTGCACAAAACCTATCAGGTCGAACTGTTCCAGCTGTCCGACGGTAAGAGTGAGTATGTGGCTTACCAAAAGGTAAAAGGCAGCGATGACTTCAAGTTCAACCTTCATAGTGAGGGCGCTTATAAAGTCAAGGTCTTCGATAACGATGGAAACTTAGTCATGGGTCGTGTGTTCTCCATCGACAAGGTTAACCCCACCAAAGAGATAGGTCAGTTCGATGTCGCAACAGGGAAGCGCGTTACCAATCCAGCTTTGCAAGCCAACAAAGAATAATGATTTGATAGAATGTGGCCCCGATGCAGAATGCATTGGGGTTCTTTTTCTCTAAAATTTTGAATTTCATAAAATAATTGTCCCGATTATACGTTATTATTGAAAACATGTTATTCTATGAAAGACTCCCGACGACAGGATATGGTGCTTCTATCCATCCAACTGCTTTTTTGGGTGGGTATCATATTGATACCTGGATTATTGCTGTATCTTTTTAATCCTGCTGGTAAAGTATATTATTGCTTCTCATTGTCTGCAATCCTTATTTTGCCATTTGTCTTCTTGTTTTTCTTGAGTTTTTATTTTCTTATTCCCCGTTATTTGGAGAAAGGGAAGACGGCAAAATTCATCCTTGCAGTTATTGGCGCAATCCTGTTGGCGAATGTCCATTACATTAGATTCCAGATTGCGGGTGAAATGGGCTTGAGGGAAGAACCTTTTGAACAATGGCATGAAATTGCAAGAATCGGAGTAAATGCATTCATGTCGGTCATGTTCTCTTTGGATCTCTGCGTGATAGCTACTGCCATTTTGCATCGTAGATATATTTGTGCAAATAGGAGGGCTCTTGAGTTGCAGGAAGAAAAACAAAAATCCATAGAGGCTGAACTCGTATGGCTCAAGAATCAGCTCAATCCGCATTTCCTTTTCAATTCACTCAACAATATATCCTCTTTGACGCAGATTGACCCCAATCAGGCGCAGGAAGCCATTGCTCAGCTTTCCGACCTCTTACGTTATGCACTTTACGAGAGTCAGAAGCCCCTGGTCCCACTTGCTGGCGAAGTGGAGTTTATGCAGAACTACATCGCCATGATGAAGCTGCGTTGTAGTGACAAGACCGAGGTGATCGAGAGTTTCCAGATTGGTACAGGCCATGAGCAGATTGCTCCATTGCTTTTCGTATCGTTTATCGAGAATGCCTTCAAGCATGGCACGAGCAGTAATCTGAATTCGCGCATCGGTGTGAGCTTGCAGGTTCGTGATGGCAAGATAATCTTCGAGTGTCGCAATACCAATCTGCCCAAGGACCAGACTGACCATAGCGGATCGGGCATCGGGCTCGAAAATACCCGACGACGCCTTGACCTCTGCTATCCAAACAGGTATTCTTGGGAACAAAAGGTGGAGAATGACGAATATTACATCAAGATTGAGATACTATTATGACTTGCATGATTGTCGATGACGAGCCATTGGCTGTCAAACTGCTTGAATCTTTTGTAGGGCGTATTCCCGATTTGGAGCTGAAAGGTTCCTTCACCGATTCCATCGAAGCATTGGACGTGCTCACCCGCGAACCGGTTGACCTGCTCTTCCTTGATATCCAGATGCCTGACCTTAATGGTATGGAACTGGCTCATGTTATCGATAATAACCGTACCCGAGTAATTTTCACTACGGCGTTCAAGGATTATGCTTTCGAGAGTTATGAGGTCAATGCCCTTGACTTCCTGCTCAAGCCCATCCGATACATCAAGTTCCAAGCATCAATCGAGAAGGCACGACAGTATTTCGCCATGAAGGAAAATGCCGAAGCTGCCGCATCGGAAAAAGCGGAGCCAACTGACAAGAACGATGTCATCTTCCTGCGTGCCGATGGAGAGTTGCATCAGATTGCCCTTGCACGTATCCTTTATGTGGAAGGCATGAAGGATTACCTGAAATTCTATATCGAGGGTGAGCGGAAACCATTTATCACCCACATGACAATGACTGCTGCCGAGGAAATGCTGCCGTCGTCAGGGTTCATGCGCATCAATCGTTCCTACATTGTCTCGTTGAGTCATATCAGAAGTATCGATCGAAACGACTGTGTCTATATCGGAGAACAAATTATTCGTGTCACCGATGCTTACAAGGAGCAGTTCGATCAGTATATAGCAAAGAGAACTACGCGGTGAAGGGCTAGACCATCTGGAATATCAGGATTATTTATAGTTTCAATCTCAACTGAAGCCAAAGATCCTGCTGGTTATTGCCCTTGATTTCCTGCAGGTCGTTGCTGATGGTGGCTCGATTCGCATAATTTGTCATAGCCCATTTCAGGTCCACATTGATATGTGGGCCTATTTTCAGGGTGCCTGTCACGCTGTAGCGCAGACCCTCGCCGTAGATCATGGGCAGTCCGAAGCCATAGAGGATAGCTTTCTCGGTGAGATAGATTCTGCTGTTGTAGTCATCGGTGTGGAAATAGCAGGCCTGTCCGACGAGCGAGAATGGGCAGCTTTTCCACGTCGAACAATTCCATGCGAACGATTGGCTCACGGCATAGCCGTAGGAATTGGTGGCCACGCCGTTCTCTTTCTTATTATATATACGCGCGCGAAGCTGCGTCTTGCTGGTGAACGATCCGTTGGGCTCGATGCTGAGCATCCCGTCGAATGAATGCCGGAAATAATCGCCCTTCTTCTTGATGCGATAGGCCAGCGACCCGTTCACTTTTCGATGAGAATAAAGCAGACGCACCATGCCTTCCAATCCTTGTGAGGTGTTGTCGCGGATGCCGTATTGGGGTTGTCCGAACCAGAACCAGTCCATCATACTTTGCCATTGCCAGTGAGCCGTGATTTGTCCGTCGATGTTCAGTGTGACGCCCTGTTCGCCCTGCATCTCGCTGTTTTCGCCCAATGACGATCCATGCAGTTGCCGATACTTCAATCCATAATAGCGATAGAGTAGTGTTGTGGTCCAGTTGTCGGTCAGTCCATACTGCAAGGCGGTGAGATTGGCAATGGCTCCCTTGTCATCCACAGCAAATTCTCCACGCATGAATGCTCCAAAGGCGCGGAGGGTGTAGTCGGCCGAAAACTGTGCGAGCTGGTGTCCACGGAAATAATTGGTGTTGTAATAAAGATTGTTTCTGATGTAATCGTATTGCAATTGAGTGTAGATGCCATGTATTCCCACGTCGTACCATTCGCCGCGCCATCCCAGACGGGCACCCGAGACAATCTCCCAAGCCGCATGGCGATGACTGTCTTCGGTTTGGGTGCGATGATATCCATCGTCCTGCAAGGCAGTGAGAACATGTCGGTCGCTGTGATAGGTGCCGTCAATCTGCCGGGCCGAAACGTAGGGCAGGAGGGAGAAGTGTTCGCCTATACGCAGATCCATCGCAGCACCTTGCATATATCCGTATTCAGCATTCGAAGCAAAGGGGGAGATAGTGTTCGAACGTTGCTGCGTGAGTTGCCGACTCAGGTATTGTTTGCCGAGCGAGAAACCCTGGTTGATCAGCAATCCACAACCCATGCGAAGCCGATAGTGCCCCACGACGGCATCCTGTAGCTTCAGGTTCGAAGTAATGCGGATGTCCTTGGCTCGAATAAACGCATGCCAGCTGTCGAAAGCGGGGAACTGGTGTCGCCATGTTTCGCCGGCATCTTTCTCCATGTTGAGGCCAGCTTGACAATGCTTGCCGTATTGCAACCTGTAGCGCACGCTGTGATGCCACGGGTCGCCCAGATAAGCCTTGTTCATCGACTGTCGTCCAGCACTTTGGTCGATGTAGCCCGCACGCTGGTTGAGGGTTCGGTTGCTGCTCCAGATGACATTTTGCTTCAGGCGTCCGTCGAGGATCGACGAAGTCGTGGTGTCGCTCCAGACGACGAGGTCGCTGAGTTCATCGCTGAGTTCGCCATAGGCGGCTTCCCCCAGATTCTCGATGTCAATCTGTTGCAGAATCTGTTCCTGCCAATCGAGGTTCAGGTCATTTTCTTGCTCAAAAAATGCCACATCCTGCCCAAAAATGGACAGAAAGCAGCCGTAAAAACCTAAAAAAAGCAAAAGAAAAGACTTTTTTTGCATGGATTTAAATTTTTTGCGTTATCTTTGCAGCGCAAAATGACCGGTATCTTTCGCACATACACGTTCTCTCTGCTGACAGTGCTCTTCGTAGCACTCGGCATGTCGTATTCTTCAAGGATTACGGCACAGGAGATTATTGTCTTGGCGGAACATCAGTATCCCGCCGAGATTGACCTTATGACAGGCGACACCATTGCCGTGGTGCAGCTGCGGGATGTCTATTGTTTCACGAAGAAGCATTTCCGCAACAAGCAGCATGAGAAGGAGTTCATGATGATGGTGCGCGACGTGAAGAAGACGCTTCCTATTGCCAAGGACGCACGTCGATTGATGACTCAGGCCTATTTCGACATGGAGCACATGACCGAAACGGAGCAGAAAGTCTATTTCAAGCAGCTCGAAAAGGATCTTTTGGCGCAATACAAGGCCAGACTGAAACGACTCAATTATCGTCAGGGAAAACTATTGGTTCGCCTGGTGGACCGCGAATGTGACAAACAGACGTATTATATCATTCGCGAATTCTTGGGCAGGCGTCGTGCATTCTTTTGGAATATGTTCGGCAAGCTGTTCGGTGTGAGCCTGAAGGCCCAATGGGATCCTGAGGGCAAGGACCGAGAGCTCGAGGATGTCTGCATCCAGGTGGAGCAAGGACTCATCTGAGGCCGCCTTCGGCGGGGTTCAAGGGGTTTGAGGAGTTTGAGAGGTTCAAGGGGTTTGAGGAGTTTGAGAGGTTCAAGGGGTTTGAGAGGTTCAAGGGGTTTGAGAGGTTTGAGGGGCCATGTTGCCTTTCAAACCTTTTGAACTTTTTGAACCCTTCTTAACCCTTCGAACCCTTCTTAACCCTTCGAACCCTTCTTAACCCTTCGAACCCTTCTTAACCCTCGAACGAGTCAATGTATCGCTCGTGCTTGTCCTGGAAGATGTCGTCGATGGTGATGAGGATGCCCGACTCTTCGACGTTGCCGAACTCGTCGTTGATGGCTGTGCCGAAAGTCTTCATCGTGGGACTGAGCAACATGTATGCGTTGACCAGCGGCGGAATATTGATGCCGAGTTTGCGAACCTCGCAGTTGAGGATCTTGTAGTCTTCGTGGAAGGTGTTCTTGCAGAAGAGCTTGGCCATGGCCTCAACGTCGGTGTTGGTTTCGAGAGGATGATAGGGATATACGAGGTGATCGGGATCGGGGAAGTGTTTCTTTTGGAAATAGAGGATCATGTTGCGACCATGCTGCGGGAATGTCGGGTACATGGTGAACTTGCCATAGTAGTACTTGCAGCCCTTCAGGGTGACAGCGAGTGCGCCGAGACCGTCCCAAAGGTTGTCGAGCGTAAAGAGGCTGCGTGCCCCGCTGCGACTCGACTGGCGATCGACAATCACAAACGAACGACCCAGCTCCATCATATAGGGCAGATACTCGCGGATGAATTTCTCGGAGTAATAGTACATGTGGCTCGTGGCGAGGATGGGCTGTCCCTTTTCGTCAAATCGGATGTCGGGACCATAGATGTAGCGGTAACCGCCGAGGATGGCCTCCTCGCGAGGTTCCCAGACGATTAGCTGCATGTATGGCTTTTCCATATAGTCGTAATGATCGACATCGCAATCGAGGCCGGTGCCGCCTCCTGCTTCACGAAAGACGATTTCGCGCAGTCGCCCTACTTCGCGCATCAGGTTGGGACACTCGTTGCCATTGAAGACGTAAAGGTCGGTGCCTCCTTTGCGTGAATGACGCAGCAGGGTCGCCTTGTTCGCTAGTTCCTCCTTGAGGATGGATTTATCGATAGGAGCTATGATAGGTTGTTCCATGAGGGTTGGAGTTATTCGGAGTAATCGGAGTCTTTATTTCTTAGCAAGCTGATAGCTTTGTTCGCGGAGCCATTGGGCCCATTCGGTGGGAGTCTTCGACTTGTCGGTGAAGGTCTGCCAGGAGATGGGTTTGCCCACCGTGATGGTGAAGGTCTTGTTCTTGGCGGTCTTCATCATTTGCCAGGGCAGGAGGATGAGGCCGATGTTGAACTTCATGCCAAGCTTGCGGCGAAACCATTCAATGAAGTAGAAGGTGATGGAGTTGCGGCCCTCGAAGTGCATCGGGATGATGTCACGTTGGCTTTCAATGGCCTGGGTAATGACCGATTTCTTCCACTCTACGTCCTGAATCTTCCCATCGATGTAACGGCTGCAGAAACCTGCGGGGAAGTTCAGCAGCTGGATCTCGGGGTCGTTGTAGGCCTTGTCGATGGCTTCCATGTCTTCGCGTTTCTGTCGGCCCAGCGTATTGACCGGTAGGAAGACTGGGTGCAAACCCACGATATACATCAGCAGATCGTTGACGATGATCTTGAACTTTGGAAACTTGTGTCCCAGGACGTTGATGTATGAGATGCCGTCGAAGGCGCCCAGCGGGTGATTGCTGACGAAAACGAAACGTCCCTCTTCGGGGATATTCTCCATGCCATAGAGGTTGTACTTCACGTTGAGGCGCTTGCACATGCCTTCTGCAAAATCAACTCCTTCCTTATCCTTCAGGGCCGTGATGGTGTCGTTCATCTCCTTTTGGCAGATGAGCCATGCGGTGAACCGGAAGAGCCACCGAGGTATTTTGGGATATTGCTTGGGGGCTTTCTGCTTGATGGCCTCCTCGACATTGATTAGCCTTGCTTCGTATGCCATTATAATTCTTTTAATATACTTGTAGTCCGTTCACCCAGGTGCCGCAGATTCGGTGGCTGAATGTTGTGCCTTCGAAAGGACTCCATCCGCATTTGCTCAGGATGTTCTCTTTGCGAACGGTTGTTGTCTTGTTTGAATCGACGAGGACGAGGTCGGCAAAATTGCCTACCCGTATCTCGCCACGTCCCGCGAGTCCGAAACGCTGGGCGGGATGCTGACACATCAGTTCGACGACCTTGCTCAAAGGGAGCACGCCTTGCCGACTCAGTTCGAGCATGGCGAGCAGGCTGAACTGGATGCTTGGCATGCCGCTGGCAGCACGCAGGGCACCACCCTGCTTGTCGCCCAAGAGGTGCGGGGCATGGTCGGTTGCGATGCTGAAGATGCGTCCGTCGGTCAGTCCTCGACGCAGTGCTTCGCGGTCTTCGATGCGCTTGATGGCGGGATTGCACTTGATGCGTGTGCCCAGACGTCGATAATCCTCGTCACTGAACCACAGATGAGCCACGCACACTTCACCAGTGACATTCGGTGGACCCATCAGATCGAGCTCGTCGGCCGTCGAGAGGTGGCATACGTGAAGCTGGGCTCCCGTTTCGCAAGCCAGGTCAATGGCCATGCGTGTAGTTGCCATGCAGGCTGCTGTGTCGCGTATCTTCGAATGATACTCCACGGGCACTTCCTGCTCACCGAACATTGCACGGTACTTTTCGGCATTTCGGCGAATGATGTCCTCGCTCTCTGAATGGATGCCGATGACACGCTGGGTGCCGATGAAGAGCTGGCGAAGTTTCTGCTGGTCGTTCATCAACATGCCGCCCGTCGAGGAACCCAAAAAGACCTTGAATCCGCATATCTCGTCCCTCTTTGGCGAGTCAGGCTGGCCGAATAGGGCAAGTGCCTCGTCGATGTTGCTGGTAGTAATGCCATACCATAGCCCGTAATTCACCAGGCATTTCTGCTGATAGAGACGATGCTTCTCGGCCAATGCCTCGGGCGTCGTGGTGGCAGGCTTGACGTTGGGCATGTCGAACACATAGGTCACGCCACCTGCTGCCGCTGCACGGCTTTCGCTTTCGATGTCGGCCTTCTGTGTCAGTCCCGGTTCGCGAAAGTGGACATGCGTATCAATGACACCTGGCAGGAGCCAGCGAGTCGACACCTTCTTGTCGGGTGTCTCTTGTATCTCTGCGATGCGGCCATCAGCGCCTATCGTCAGATTGCCATGGATCAGCCGCTCGTCGGTGAAGATGCTGACGTCACTTATAACTTGGGATAGATTCTCGTCCATGAGCTGACCTTGAGTTTGATGACGCCGATGACTGCCTCCGAGAATATTCCTCCCGACATCTTCGAGGTGCCCAGCACGCGGTTGGTGAAGATGATGGGCACTTCGATGATCTTGGCACCCATCTTCATGGCCGTAAACTTCATCTCGATCTGGAAAGCGTAGCCACGGAAGCGAATCTTGTCGAGTTCCATCTTCTCAAGCAGGCGGCGCTTGTAGCAGACGAAGCCCGCCGTCGTGTCGTGAATGTTCATGCCGGTGATGACACGCACATATTTCGAGGCGAAATATGACATCAGTACTCGGTCCATGGGCCAGTTCACTACGTTCACGCCACTCACATAGCGCGACCCGATCGACATGTCGGCACCTTCTTCCCGGCAGGCAGCCAACAAGCGCAACAGATCGTCGGGATTGTGGCTGAAGTCGGCATCCATTTCGAAAGTGTAATCGTAATTGTGCTCCAGGCTCCAGCGGAACCCGGTGATATAGGCGGTGCCGAGGCCCAGCTTTCCTTCACGTTCGATAAGGAAAAGCCGCTCGGGGAATTCAGTTTGCAGCGATTTGACAATGGCAGCCGTGCCGTCGGGCGAACCATCGTCGATGACCAGTATATGGAAAGGTTCGCTAAGTTTGAAAACGTAGCGAATAATATTCTCGATATTTTCCTTTTCGTTGTATGTGGGTATGATTACAAGACAACGATCAGATTCGTTTTGTGACATTATCTGAGGATTTGTAGTCTGGATTGGTCAAAATTAAAACGAAATTTGGTGCAAAGATACTCAGTTTTTCGCACAAATTGCTCTTTTTTTACAAAAAAAATAGGAAAATAGCGAAATTCTTTGCGAAAAAGTAGCTATTTTGCGAAAAAGTCCTTATTTTTGCAGTCTAAAATGCAGACATCGATGAAAAAAAATATACATTTTATATTTTTCTTTATATTTTTGGCGACCTTCCTTCAGGCGCAGGCTGCCCCGCGGGTCGATAATAAGGCCGAGGGCAAGCGTTTGTGTCAGTTGGGCAAATACAGCGAAGCAAAGCCGTTTCTCGAGAAGGCCGTCAAGCAGAATCCCCGTTCGGGAGCACTTTGGTATCTGGCCATTGTCAACCAGCACCTCTATGACTTCGACGGTGCCGTCGAGGCGCTCGAAAACTATATGCCCGCCTTGTCCTCCGACGAATGGCTCACTCGTGCCGACAGCTTGATGACCATTCTGCAGATTGGTCAGCGCGCCTACGACCATTGTCAGGATGTGGTGATCATTGACAGCCTGCTGGCCTCGAAGGAAGATTTCTTCACCTGCTATCGCCTGGGCGCCGAGTCCGGACGCATACAGCGTGACAACGAGGGTAATCCTTACTTCGAAAACCTTGCCGCCGATTATCAGATCTTCAGCACAGGCTCCAGCCTTGAGGATCGCCACCGTTTCCAGGGACAGTGGGACGAACGTCATCCGATCGATGGCGTCGGTTCCGAACGATTCTCGATTATCCATCCGTTCCTACGTTCCGATGGCGTGACACTCTACTTTGCCTCCGACAGCATTCCCGGCATGGGCGGGTACGACATCTATCGCACCACATTCAGTCCCGACGTGAATGCCTATTACGACCCCGAGCGTCTGGGCATGCCGTTCAATTCGCCCTACGATGACTATATGATGGCCATCGACGAGACACATGGCGTGGGGTGGTGGGCTACCAATCGCAATGCCCCGGCCGACAGCGTGACCATCTATCTCTTCCTTGTCGATGACGACCCCGTCTATCTCGACGAACCTACTCCAAGCCGTGCTCGCATCGACAATATTGCCGAGACGTGGCGTGAGGAGGGAGGCTATGCTTCGCTCATCTCCGAGATCAACGAGGCTCCACAGGAGATTGTCGAAGATCATCGTCTGCACATTATCATCAACGACGATAAGGTCTATACCAGCGAAGACCAGTTCCGCAACTCCGATGCCCTGAAGGCCTACCATCAGAGCATTGCTTGGGAGAAAGATATCCAGGAACAGGAGGCCGCCCTTGCCTCCATGCGTTCCGAATATGCCAAGGCATCCGCAGCACGTCGGAAGGCTTTGGGCCAGCGGATCCTGCGTGCTGAAGACTCTCTCTTCACTCTCTACAAGCAGCAACGCGAAGCCGTGCTTCGCTATCGTCGCCTCGAACAATGACTCCGAAAAACATAATGTTATCCATTTAAATATACATTCATTTAAATATACATTTTAAAAGCTTAAAACCATGATTGAAACCAGTGAACTAATAATCAATGCGGATGGCAGCTGTTTCCATTTGCATGTGCGTCCCGACCAGTTGGCCGACAAAGTCATAATGTGTGGCGACCCCGCTCGCGTTGACATGATCGCCTCTTATTTCGATAGCAGGGAGTGCGAAATCTCTTCCCGTGAATTCCATACCATCACAGGTACCTATAAGGGCAAGCGTATCACAGCCATGAGCCATGGCATCGGCCCCGACAATATTGACATTGTGATGAACGAGCTCGATGCCCTCAAGAACATCGACTTCGAGACCCGCGAGATCCGTCCCGAGCATCATACCCTTGAGCTGGTGCGTATCGGCACTTGCGGAGGCCTACAGCCCTATCTTCCCTGCGGCACCAACATCGTTTCGAACATCAGCATCGGTTTCGACGGTGTCCTCAACTGGTATGCCGATCGCGACAAAGTGGCCGACCTCGACTTCGAACGTGAGCTCACCTCGTTCATCGGCTATCCCAAGAAAGCCGCCGATCCATACGTGGTGCATGCCGATGAGGAACTGGCAGCCCGCATTGCCGGCGATGATATGGTAACAGGTGTCACCATTTCGGCCGTCGGATTCTATGGCCCACAGGGACGCATACTGCGTCTTCCTATCGCCTCACCACTCATCAACAAGCGCATCGGGGAGTTCGACTACAAGGGCCGTCGCATCACCAACTACGAGATGGAGTCGGCCGCCCTCGCTGGCTTTGCACGTATGCTTGGCCACAAGGCCGTCACCGTTTGCCATGTTGTCGCCAATCGTGTGGCCCATGCAGCCAACGTCGATTACAAGGTGACCATGCCCAACCTCGTCGTCAAGGTGCTCGACCGCATCTAACCCTTCTTAACCTCTCTTAACCCCTCTTAACCCCTCAAACTTCTCAAACCCCTCAAACCCCTCAAACCCCTTGAACGTTTCCCTCTTTGGCAATAACACGCGTCCGGAAGTCTTGGAACAGGTTCGGCAGCTGATTGGTCAGTTGTCGGGGGTTGAGATTGTCCAGCCCGAGGAGTCCGACATGGCGCTCAGCGTGGGTGGCGATGGCACGTTCCTGCGTACCGCTGCCCGCGTTGGTGAACTGGGTATCCCCATTCTTGGTATTAATGCCGGACATCTCGGATTCCTGGCCGACGTGCCGCTCGACGAGCTGCAGGAGGCCTTGCGTGTGATTCTTGTCGAGGGGAATTATTCGGTGCAGCATCGTCGCCTGCTTCAGCTCGATATTCACGATTGTATCCAGAAGTACCAGCGATATGCGCTCAACGAGATTTCCATCCTCAAGCGCGACCAGTCGTCGATGGTTTCGGTGTCGGTGTGGATCGATGGTACTTTCCTCAATCAGTACGATGCCGATGGCTTGGTCATTGCCACTCCCACAGGTTCGACGGCCTATGCAATGAGTGCGGGTGGCCCCATCCTTGAGCCGTTGTCGCAATGCTGGGTCATCGTGCCCATTGCTCCTCATTCGCTCACCACCCGTCCGCTTGTCATTCGCGACAGTTGCAAGATTGATATCGAGGTAAGTTCGCGCAACAATATCTATCTCGTGGCCGTTGATGGGCAGACGGTGCACCTCACCACTCAGTCGCGTCTGACGCTCGTCAAAGCCGATCACACGTTGGGCGTAGTGCGCCGCCCCGATCGCACATTCTTCGATACACTTCGCAACAAACTCATGTGGGGACGCGATGGACGATACCTATAAGACCATAACCGCGACCAGCGAGGGGCTCTACAAGGAGAAGATGAGCAAGTTTCTCAGCTTCGCCGTGCCCTGCCGTTCGGCCCAGGAGGCCTTGGACATCGTCAAGCTCTACCGCAACGAGTACTGCGATGCACGTCATTGCTGCTGGGCCTATATGATCGGACCCGAGCGCAAGGAGTTCCGTTCGAACGACGATGGCGAACCTTCGGGAACAGCCGGCAAGCCCATATTGGGGCAAATCAATTCGTTCGAACTTACCAACCTGGTGGTCATCGTCGTGCGATATTTCGGAGGCATCAAGCTGGGCACCTCTGGCCTTATCGAAGCCTATCGAACAGCAGCACAGGAAGCACTTTCCGCAGCCCAGATTGAGGAGCGCCTCATCGAAGAGGAGTTGCAGGTTGCCTTCGAATACCCGCTCATGGGCGACGTAATGCGAATCGTCAAAGAGGAGGGGGCAACAGTGCTGGCTCAGGACTTCCAGCTCTCCTGCTGTCTGCACCTCAGCCTGCGTCGCGGCCAGATGCCCCACATGCGCCAACGTTTCGAAAACCTTTATGGAGCCACAATTGTTAATGGTTAATGGTTAGTGGTTAATGGTTAGTGGTTAATGGTTAATGGTTCATAACCTAAATGTTATTTGTTACTTGATGAGAAATATATTTCTGACTCTGTCCATTCTATCAGCCTCCATCACTTTCGCATGGGGCCAGTCACCTGCTGTTTCTTCCTACATAGTAACACAGGAAGAGATGCTTCCCGTCTTCCAGGCCAGTCTTACACCCTTCAAATATGGCTTGGTCATCGTACCCACCGACAACAAGCACAAGGTAGATTGCCCGACGGTCTATCGCGAGGGCGACCATTGGTATATGACCTATTTGGTCTATGATGGACAGGGCGGCAAGGACGGACGCGGCTACGAGACGTGGCTGGCCGAGAGTGACGACCTGCTGCATTGGAACACCTTGGGTCGTGTGCTCAGCTTCATCGGCGAAGATCTCAACCACGAGGCCACCGATGTCAATCCCGACCCCTGGATCGACTCCTTGCGTTGGGATGCCAATCAGCGAGGCGGGTTCCCGTCACTGCTCGATTGGAACTGGGCGGGCTCCTATCGCCTGCAGGAATATAATCGTCGCCATTGGATGACCTATCTCGGAGGAGCAGGTACAGGCTACGAGGGCATCCGTGGCCCGCTTCACATCGGCTTGGCATGGACTGAAGGCGACATCACTACGGCGCACGAATGGAAAAGCCTCAATCGTCCGATCCTCTCCGAGCGCGATGCCGACAGCCAGTGGTTCGAACAGCTCATCCAATACAAGTCGATGGTTTATCTTGACGAAGAGAGGAACCTGGGCACCAATTTCGTCATGTTCTACAATGCGGCAGGCATCAACCCCGAGACCAACTACAAGGGCGAACGCATCGGCATAGCCACCAGCCACGATATGCAGAACTGGAAGCGCTATCCCGGCAACCCCGTCTTCACCCACGAGAGCCAGGGCATCATCACGGGCGATGCACAGATTCAGAAGATGTATATCAAGGATGGAGTGGTGCTCGACAATCCCTCAATCACCGAGCGCATAGGTGCGCAGAAGCTCTACACCATGTACTACTTCAGCGCCTTCAATCCCACACGCAAATACAAGGCCTACAACACCTTCGCCTGCTCGAAGGATCTTGTACACTGGTACGATTGGGAGGGCGACGACCTCATCAAGCCCACCGAGGAGTTCGACAGCTTCTTCGCCCACAAGAGTTTTGTCGTGAAGTACAATGGCGTGGTCTATCATTTCTACTGTGCCGTCAATCAGCCTCAGCAGCGTGGCATCGCCGTAGCTACCAGCGAGGACATGGGTCAGTCGGATGTTCACTTCCCAGAACCTCCGGTGAAGAAGAGGTAATAGTCTTTTCCAAAAAATATGCGGAAACGCGTCTGACTTTGCGACGTGTTTCCGCATTTTTTTAGAGCTTCTCCCAAGTTGAGCGTTGTTCTCGCAATTTGAGATTTCTTGCCTCAAGATGATAGTTTATTCTGCGCATTGCTGCATGAGGAAAGGTTGTGCTCACTCTTCTTCTTCGTCGCAATGATCGCCACCAAAGTCCTCTTCTATCTTCTCACTCTGTGAGTACACAGGCTTCATTCCGTCCCATTTGAATGTGTGGATGTAGTGGCCACGTGTGCCGAATTCAGAAATCTTGAACTCCTTGCCTTCTTCTGGCAGATCATAGTAGTATTTCGTGTCTTCTGTTGTTCGGAAACCATCGATGATCTGTGGCTCGGGAGTAAGAGTGTGCTTCTTTGTGTCGTAGTTGTAAAAGCATACGAAATGTATGTTGGGATCGTTGTCGGTCCCTCCAAAGTATATTCCGAACAAGCGGTTTCCATTGGAACGCGTCCAGTAACATGCTCTCATGAACTCGTGACGTTCAGCATTGCCCCACCAATCAACCTGAACAAATCCGTTCTTTGGCTTGTTGTACACAACAATCTGATTATCGTTGTAAGCGTCTCTGCCATCCACGCCTTTTTTCATGGTCTGGATAGCTGCATTTAGCATCCATGTGGGCCATTTCTGATTGAAGCAGTCGAGCATGGAGACGAGTGAACCATTAGCCACACCGTTCAGGGTAACATTTTCCCATTCGTTGGCAATTATTTCGAGGTCGGTTGAGCCACTGAACATGTTTTGTCCAGCTCCTCTCGTGCAGGTCATCAGTGTAATTAATGCCAGTAAAATAATCTTCTTCATGATAGTAATGTTTTATGTTTTCGACTAATAGAAATGGACGCTGCAAAGATAATGCAAATATGTGGAATCTGCAAGAAAACAAATTATTTTTGTAACAAGATACAGGTGTAAACTCGTCGTTTATGCCTGTTTTGTCATTTTTTCGGGCCTAAATGTGCATAATCTCAGAAAAAATTTGTATATTTGCCCCGAAATATAGGCTTTTTTGAACTGTCCCTTCACTCTTTGTGAAGGGGCATAGCGAAGCTGTGGGAAGGAACTATACTTATGCCAGACACCAACTTTAGCAAAAAGCGCATCGTGCACAACACGGGTTTGCTCTATGGGCGCATGTTGTTTACGGTGTGGTTTAACCTCTGGGCCACGCGACTTACGCTGCAGAACTTGGGTGTCGATGATTTGGGAGTATTCGGTGTTATTGGTTCCGTGGTGTCGATGTTCGCCGTCTTTTCGAATGGCATCACCACAGCTGTGCAGCGTTTCATCACCTACGAACTGGGGAGAGGCATCGAGGGCGAAGTCAATCGTGTGTTCTGCACGTCTCTCAATGTGTTACTGCTCCTTGCCCTTGCCATCGTAATCATCATCGAACCATGCGGACTTTGGATTATCAATCACAAGCTGAACATTCCCGAAGGTAGTCTATCGGCAGCGCATTGGGTGTTCCAGTTCACGGTGCTGGCCTTCCTGTTCGAGATCATTGCCATCCCGTATAACGCCCTGGTCATAGCCCATGAGAAGATGGATGCCTTTGCTGCCATCTCGATTCTGAAGGTTCTGCTAACCTGTGCCGCGGCATGGTCGCTGAGTCTGTTCGATAGTGGCAGGCTGATTGTCTATGGTGCACTGATGGCGGCCATAGCCATCCTTATCCGACTCATCTATCAGGTCTATTGTCATCGTCATTTCGATGAGGCACGCTATCATTTCAGCATCGACAAGGAGAAGATTGTCGAAATATCGCGGTTCGCAGGAGTCTCGACGCTCGGTGGCATACTCTATACCATCAGTGGCGAAGGTATCATGTTGGTGATTAACTGGACATTTGGCGTGGCCATCAATGCGGTCTATACCATCGCCTTGCAGTTGAAGAACATGATTCTCTCGTTCGCCCTCAACCTTTTCAAGGCCATTCAGCCCCAGATCACAAAAACTTATGCCGAGGGTGCGCTCGACGTGCATCGCAAGCTGGTCTATAGTGGCTCGAAACTTGAGGTCTATCTCATCTATTTCCTGATGCTACCGTTCTTGTGCCGCACGGAGCAGATTATGGCTCTTTGGCTTGGCGATGTGCCGAACTATGCGGTTGCGTATGCGCAGGGCATCGTGTTCATTAGCCTCACGTATGCTGCCTTCGAGCCTATCCGCACGGCTGTATTGGCTACGGGACGCATCGTGCGGTTCATACTCATCCCCGACAGCTTCACCCTCCTCGTACTGCCTCTCAGTTATCTTGTGGCAAGGGCTACGGGTAGTCCAACTTGGATGCTTGTCTCGATAGTTGGGATGGAGGTGCTGGCTTGCATCATGCGTGTGTGGCTTGGGGCTAAGGTGTCGGCCCTTCGCGTCAGGGAGATACTTGCGCGCATCGTCCTGCCTGCGGTGATGGTTGCCCTTGTCGATACAGTGTTGTGCTATCTCCTCTCGCGATTGCTTCCCGATAGCCTATGGGGGCTCATCCTCCTCGTGCTGCTGAACAGCCTCGTCCTGCTCGGCATTATCTACGTCGTTGGTTTGAGTGCCGAGGAACGTCGAAGCTTCCTTTCTTTGCGTCAGAAACGCACCACCAATCCCCAATAATGTCTCTTCAATCGGTAGTGTCCAATTCTGGATCGTTAAATGGACGTTTCCGATTGGATGTGTCCAATTCTGGATCGTAAAATGGACGTTCCCGATTGGATGCGTCCAATTCTGAATCGTAATATGGACGTTCCCGATTGGATGTGTCCAATTCTGAATCGTAAATTGGACGTTCCCGATTGGATGTGTCCAATTCTGGATCGTAAATTGGACGTTTCCGATTGTATGTGTCCAATTCTGAATCGTAAATTGGACGTTCCCGATTGTATGTGTCCAATTCTGGATCGTAAATTGGACGTCACCGATCGTATGTGTCCAATTCTGGATCGTAAATTGGACGTTTCCGGTTGGATGTGTCTAATTCTCGATCGTAAATTGGACACATGCGGTAGGAAGCCATTCATTTTGACAAATGATAGTATTTATTGATACTGAAGTTAGTGTCCAAAGCAAAAAGGTTGTGGATTTTGGAGCGATAAGGGAAGACGATGCGTCTTTGCATTCTCGTTCTCAATCCGAGTTCCTTGACTTTGTATCGGCTTGTGACACCATCTGTGGACACAACATCATTGGGCATGACTTGAAGTTTGTCTCTTTGCGAAATAGTCCAACTATTGTTGACACGCTATTTCTTTCTCCGCTATTATTCCCTAAGCGTCCTTATCATCATTTGGTGAAGGATGACAAATTGCAGGTGGAAGAGTTGAATAACCCGTTGAACGATGCGATGAAGGCTCGCCACCTCTTTAACGACGAAGTTGCAGCTTGGGGACAACTATCTCCTTCTAAGCAGGAGATATATTATCAATTGTTGCATGATACACCGGAATTCGGAGGGTTCTTCAAGCATATTGCTTATACCCCATCTGCCCAACGCTCCTTATGGAGCAGGATAATGAATCTCCAACCCGATTTATCACAACTGATAATGAAGGAATACCAAGGGAAAGTGTGCAGTCATGCTGATTTTAATGTGTTAGCTCGGCAATATCCCATAGAATTGGCATATTGTTTGGCTGTGATTGGAGCCGACGACCTCTTCTCGATAACCCCACCATGGGTTGAACGTAATTATCCACAAGTGGTTAATGTGATGAAGCAACTTCGCAACCATTCGTGCGGAGAATGCGAGTATTGTCGAAAGCAGTTGGATGCTCATTATGGGTTGAAGGATTTATTCGGATATGATGAATTTCGCATATTCGATGGTGTCCCTATGCAGCAACAAGCTGTTGAATCGGCCATCCGTGGCGAATCGCTACTGACAATATTTCCTACAGGCGGAGGCAAGTCACTCACATTCCAACTCCCTGCCTTGATGGCTGGTCGCAACGTACATGGCCTGACCGTGGTTATTTCGCCTTTGCAATCGTTGATGAAGGATCAGGTCGATAACTTGGCTGCACGTGGCATCAGCGATGTTGCTACCATCAACGGATTGCTTGACCCTATCGAGCGGGCTGTCGCAATCAATCAAGTTGAAGAAGGTACGGCTAACTTGTTGTATATTGCTCCTGAGATGCTTCGTTCCAAAACCATCGAACGGTTGCTGATGAATAGGAATGTTGTTCGCTTCGTGATTGACGAAGCGCATTGTTTCTCGGCTTGGGGGCATGATTTCAGGGTAGATTACCTTTATATCGGTGATTTTATTCGTCAGCTACAAGAAAAGAAGCATCAGGTGCAGCCTATTGCTGTTTCGTGTTTCACAGCCACAGCCAAACAGAAGGTCATCAGCGATATCTGCGACTATTTCAGGTCGAAGTTGGGTTTGGAGTTAAAGGTGTTTGCTGCCAATGCTGAACGTAAGAATTTACGTTATTCAGTTTTGCATGCCGATACTGTCGAAGAGAAATACAATCTTTTGCGTTCTCTTATTCTTGGTCATAATTGTTCCTCGATTGTCTATGTGTCACGCACTCGGCACACTCGTGAACTGACAGAACATTTGGTGAAAGATGGCATCAATGCCTTCGCTTTCAATGGAAAGATGGATGCAGATGAAAAGGTGCGTAACCAAAACGCATTCATGAGCGGCAAGGCACAAGTGATTGTAGCCACTTCGGCTTTCGGCATGGGCGTTGACAAGAAAGATGTGGGCTTGGTGGTACACTATGACATCAGTGACTCGCTCGAGAATTATATACAGGAGGCTGGTCGTGCTGGACGCGATCCGAATATGCTGGCTGAGTGTTATGTCCTATATGCCGATAGTGACCTCGATAAACACTTCATACTTCTCAATCAGACCAAGCTCAGCATCAGCGAAATCCAACAGGTATGGAAGGCCATCAAAGACCTTACTGCCAAGCGTCAGAAAGTAAGTTGTTCGCCTTTGGATATAGCTCGTCAGGCAGGATGGGGAGAGGATATCATCGATTTGGAGACACGCATTCGAGCTGCCCTCGCTGCCCTTGAAGATGCAGGTTTTTTATGCCGTGGCAGCAATTCTCCTCATTTGTTTGCTACAAGTATTGCCGTCAAGAATATGGACGAGGCGCGTGCTCGCTTGACGCGTTCACCGCTGTTCGACGAAAAGACACGTGAAGAGGCTGCTCGTATAATACGTTCATTGATTAGTTCTCGGGCCACTGCTGATGGCAGAGGTGCAGAGGCAGAAAGTCGCGTGGATTATTTGGCCGATCGTCTTGGCATGGACAAAGCTACAGTCATCAGAAACGTCAATCTCATGCGACAGGATGGACTGCTTGCTGACAACCGCGACATGCAGGCTTGGATCAGTAAAAGCACAAGTCAACGTAATCTTGATTTGCTGATGAAGCTGGAACAGTTCCTTTTACGTCAGTTCACGGAAGAAGCACGTCGGTATAACTATAAGGAATTGAATGAAGAAGCAATCAAGGCAGGATTGACATATTCCAATGTCAAGCGCTTGAGAAGATTGCTCCATTTCCTCATGCTTAAAGGATATATTTATAAACAGGAGCATGGCATTACAGGTATAATAAATGTTCGTTTGGAGGCTTCCCAGGAGGTCTCGAAGCGTCATTTTGAACGACGAATGGATATTTGTCGTTTTATCATAGATACTATCTGCACAGGTAAAGACTTAAGCAAGGATGCCGTACTTGTCAACTTCTCGGTGGTCGAATTATTGCAACAATATATTTCCAAACAGCAGCAAGACGTGTTTGCCAATGACGATAAACCGACAATTGCCGATATTGAGGAAGCATTACTCTACCTCACCAAGACAGAGTTGATGAAGATTGAGGGTGGTTTTCTTGTAATCTATAATACGATGCAGATTGATCGCTTAGCAGACCGCCGAGCTCGCTATGGTAAAGAACAATATCGATTGCTTGATGAATTCTACAAACAACGCATACGGCAGATTCATATTGTAGGAGAATTTGCCAACTTGATGGTGCGCGATTATGATGCTGCTCTCCGCTTTGTTAGTGAATACTTTACAATGGACTTCCGTAAGTTCATCGGCAAATATTTCAAGGAGGAACGACGAACTCAAATAGATCAGAATATCACTCCCGCCAAATATAAGAAATTGTTTGGCACTCTTTCTAAATGTCAGCTTGAAATCATCCAGGACAGCCAAACCAAATGCATCGTAGTGGCTGCAGGTCCCGGCAGCGGAAAGACCATGGTACTGGTTCATAAGCTGGCCTCATTGCTGCTGCTTGAAGATGTAAAACATGAGCAATTGCTAATGCTCACTTTCTCTCGCGCGGCGGCTACGGAATTCAAGAAGCGTCTTATTGATTTGGTGGGTGGAGCTGCACACTTTGTGGATATAAAGACATTCCATTCGTATAGTTTCGATTTGATAGGGAAACAGGGCAATTTGGAAGAGGCAGGAAGCGTAGTGAAACATGCTGCTGAGATGATAGAAAATGGAGAAGTTGAAGCAGCTAAGATTGCCAAGAGTGTGCTCGTCATTGATGAGGCACAGGACATGGGTGCCGATGATTTTCGCTTGGTTCAGGCTCTAATGCATCAAAATGAGGAGATGAGGGTCATCATGGTTGGTGATGATGATCAGAATATCTATGCTTTTCGTGGCTCCGACTCTCGCTATATGCAATCCATGATTGAACAAGAGGGTTCCAAACTGTATGAAATGACCGACAACTACCGTTCGACTCGAGCCATTGTGGAATGTGCAAATCGTTTTGTGATGCAAATACCGAATCGAATGAAGCTATCTCCCATCCGTTCTGTAACTTCTGAGGCTGGTTTGGTAAAACGATTGAAATCCTTTCAGGAAGCCGACCTAAAATCACCAGGCTCTATAGCAATACTTACACGAACCAATGAAGAGACCTTGCAAGTCGCTTATGAAGTTGAACAGCGTGGTTTACATGCCACTGTTGTTCAGTCGATGGGTGAATTTCGTTTTGGAAATTTAGCAGAAGTTCGATTCTTTCTGAAGAAAGTTTCGGCTTCCAACGGAGAGGTGTCAATATCGCAAGAACAATGGGAAAAGGCAAAACAACTCACACTCGAAACATATAAAACCAGTACATGCATAAACGTCATGAAACGCTTCTTCTCTGATTTCGAGAAGACGCATAAGATTTATTATCACAGCGATTTACGCGAATTTGTCCTAGAATCCAATATCGAGGATTTCATCACGACAGAAGGCAATTCAATCTTTGTTAGTACGATTCATAAAGCCAAAGGGCGTGAATTTGATACAGTTTATCTGATGTCTCCTGTGCCCGATCACAAAGTTGTTGATGATATGCGAGCTTATTATGTAGGACTCACACGAGCAAAGAAAACCCTGTTCCTATTGACAAACCCACCAAGTCAAACCTCTTCAGTATTTGTTGCATTAACTATGCGCGATGTCTTCCTCGATTTCTTCAAGCATCGTAAAGATGTCATACTTAGGCTCCGCAGTGGCGAGACTTTGAGCTATCGCGATGGTTATTTGCTCAGCGTGCGAGGTGATAATGTTGCTCTACTTTCGAATGCAGGAAAGGAAAAATTAAAATTTTGGGAAGATAAGGGATATGTGGTCTCAGGAGCAAAAATAAGTTACGTGTTGGCATGGCGGCCTCAAGATTCAAACACTGACCATGCAGTCTGCTTGGCAAATATTGTACTGACGAGGAAGGAAGACTAGAATCAAATATTGGTCTTTCTATTAATTTGGGTAAATAGAATATTAAATGATAGATATTCTTATAAAATGCCTAAGGTGATGATAGTAGATAAGATTATTTTTATCCTAAAGATAATAGCCACACTTGTCATTATTCTATTGGGTGTGTTTATGGCTGGCTTTTGTTTCGACAGCCCATCTTTAGCAACTAACATTAAATTACTTGCCTCCGACATTTTCGGATGTGGCATAATAATTTTCGTTATATGGGTGAGCGACATATTCACGAAACCATCAAGAAATAAAAGACCACGTAAGTTTAACCATCACCCTTTTCGTCAAAGCGAATAACAGGACAAGTATAGGACAAGTTCAATAGACTTCAAGGAGTTCAAGATAACTACCCCATCAAGCACCCGAACAAGTACCCGAATAAGTACCCTTCAAGTACCCGAACAAGTATAAAATGATAATATGAACGAAGAACATTATATCAACTTTGACAAGTATTTAAATTCAGGAGATCCAAAAAAGCGGGAACGTGCTGAAGCATGGCGCGTGGCTATAGGTTTGCAGGCTGTGGACAGGCTTACGGTTTCTGACTATCTCATTGATTTAGCTCGAAAGAATATTGAAGGAGAGCTAACAATTGATGAGGTGAACGAGCTGCTGAACAAGCATTACGAAGAGAAAAGGAAACTCAAAGCATATTGGGAACAGTATGAAACTTATACCAGAATTGATGAAGTGCCCGATCCTATAGCGGCTAAAAGAGGACGACCTATTTAAACCGATAATGAATATAGTAAATTATGGAAACGATAATGCAATTTCTGAAAGAGAATTATGAAATGGTCTGCCTGCTACTCGGTATGGTGGGCGTGGTGTTGGCCGTCATTTCTTTGGTGGATGAGTTGAAGAAGAAGAAGGAGAGGAAGGAAAAAGAGAAGAAGGTGAAGGAGGAAAAGGAGAAGGAAATAGAGAAGGTAAAAGAGGAGAAGAAGGAAGTTGAGGAGGAGAAGAAAGAAGTTGAGGAAGTGGAGAAGGAAGCAAAAGAGGAACATAAGAAGTGATTCTCGGGCCTAATATTTATGACACGATACGAGAGTGATAAACTGAGATTGATCGGCTTTATCTGTATTGTTTTAGTCCTTTATATCCATTCGAACTTCCATTATTCAAATGCAGAGGTGGGTGGCATGACGATGTACGACTATCTGCAGGAAGGGATTTCGGAAATGTTGGGAAGACTGGCTGTGCCTATTTTTTTCGCAATATCTGGATTCCTGTTCTTTAGAAATGCCGAGACCATGCAGATTGTCTTGAAGAAACGGCGCAGAAGAGTAAAGACAATCCTCGTCCCTTATATCCTTGCTGCCTTGTTCCTGCCTTGTGTCTATTTGATACTGAAACTATCGGGTGCATGGGATTTCCTGGTGTCGAAGTCATTCAGTTATCTTTCCGACACCTGGTGGATGTTGTTATGCAGGGTTTTCCTTTACAATCTGCCCGATAATGTCCCCTTTGCTGTCCAGCTATGGTTTTTGCGCGATCTCATCATCGTGGTGTTCTTCACGCCTATTCTATGGAGGCTGAAACAAACGAGGTTCGGGTTGGAGGTGTTGATGGCAATATTGTTCGTTCTGTCGTTGTTCGATCTGAAGTATCTTCCCATCAAGGCGTTCTTCTGGTTTTGTTTTGGGACCAAATATTTGCGGAAGGTGCGAAAAGGTTCTTGGGCAACTGTTGGCATTGTACTATTCTGCATCGTGAGTCTTCTCCAAATGGTTTTTCCCCATGAGGGATGGAGGTTTTTCGAGATTCCAATCATCGCCCTCGGGATGCTGAGCGTATGGTCGGGTTATGACAAGCTGGTTCCCGATTCTTTCTCGTTGACATCGCATAAAAAGCTTGACCTCATGTGCCAAAGCACTTTCTATATCTATCTATATCATTTGCCCTTGCTGCTCATCGTTGGCAAGTTGATCATGTTGGTTTATCGCTCTGAGTTGACTTGCATGTTTGCATATCTTGTTTCTCCATGGATCACGATTCTCTGTCTGGTGGCGATAGCCCTATTGCTCAATAGGTATCTGCCGAAGTTCTATTCGGTATTGGTGGGTGGACGTGTGTTCAATCGAGGAATCCGCTATCACAAGTGGGTTGAGGGGAATAGGTGAGAACTTTCCATTTTTTTAGAAATTGGTCGTTAATATTCTTGCATCACATAGATTCCACCTTTTGGACTTGGCAAGAGAATTGTCAAGACTAGGGAATGATGTGCGTTTCTATTCGTACGTGCCTGCCAAGAGATGTTCAGAATTTGGATTAGACAAGTCTTTGTGTGCCTCGTTTCTGTGGCTTGTTTGGCCATTCTTTGCATTGGCAAAGATTGCACCGAAAGGGTGGCAGGATAACATTGTTTGGTATAGGAATCTATTGATTGATTGGTATGTTAGTAGGACGATGCGGAAATGTGATGTCTGCATAGGAATTGGAACGGTTTATGTCAAGGCATTTGAGACGGCTAAAAAGAACGGAGCAACAGCCATCCTAGAGTGGGGCAGCAAACATATTGAAGAGCAAAGAAAACAATTCGGATATAATAAGGATTACTCTGTGCGAACTTTGCAAAGGGAGTTGAAGCAGTATGAAGTATGTAACTATATTTCCATTCCCGCAACGCATGTAATGGAGAGTTTCCTGAAGCATGGTATACTAGAAAGCAAACTCCTCGTGAATCATTATGGCGTGGATTTATCAGAGTTCCATCCTACTTCTTGCAGCAAAGAGTATGATTTGATTTATGTGGGAGGTTGGAGATACGAGAAGGGATGTGATTTGCTAACATCGCTATGCCAACAATATGGCTACACACTCCTTCATGTTGGCGCTTTGGTGAACATCGATTTTCCGAAGCTATCATGCATGACACATCGTGATCCAGTTGATCAGAATGAATTGGTAAACTATTATGCCAAGGCACGTGTCTTTGTGCTGCCATCGAGAGCTGAAGGTATGGCTTTGGTGCAGGCACAGGCGATAGCATGTGGTTTGCCTGTTGTTTGTTCGAAAGAAACAGGAGGTTCGGACTTGCGGGCGGAACTAAGTGATAAGAAGTGGATTATTGAAATGGAAGACTTATCTAATGAAGCACTTCTTGAAGCTGTCGATAAGGGGTTGGAATTGGCTAACACACAACAAGGCATCAGAAACTATGCAGGAGAGGATATGAAATTCCTCTCTTGGGAAGAATATGGAACAAGATATTCAGAAGAACTTAATAGAATCAGATAAGAAGGTTAGGATTTGGCGTCTTCGTGTTTTCAGAGGATTGAATCAGGCTTTTCTCTGGATATTGAAGGGCTATCTTGTCATGTCTGTGATTGAGTTGGTTTTCTTTCCATCACTAGATATTGCATTTGGATTGTTAGTGTCGTACTTGGGTATTTCACTAACGAGACAGACTTTGTGCCGCTCGCACAAATTGCTTTATCATACTGTCTCTACTTCGTCTTTGTTGTTTTTTTGCTTGTTCTTCGATGTATTGCCTCTCCCTGCCACCTTGATGGAGTTAAAGCCGATAACGTACAATATGAGAAATCCGTATGGTACGTTCTTTTATCTGATATTACTACAATGTATTCTCTTAATAATACATACAATTTATGTAAAATTGACGAAAAACAAAAATATAGTAAGGAACTATCTTTATCGTTTCGGCTTCTTTAAGAGTCTATCAAGTCAGGAAGTGTGGTTCTTAATTTTGGGATCACTTTTTTGGTACGCATACGTGATGCTGACTAAAGGACTTTACACGGAGGAGAATTTGAATGTAAATTCCCGTTTCGGTATAGCAGAGTGGGCCATCAATTTGTTTTTCTCGAGCTATTATCAGTGCGTATTTATCTTCTATTTCAGAAGATTCAACAATATCAAAGGGAAATATAAGATAAATCATCTTCTGATATTTATTCTAGCTATGACAATATTCGTCATAGGCATTGGCACCAATATGAGAACAGCTGCGATTACGGTTTTTGCAAACGCAGCTTTTTCGATGGTTCTTTACTTCCTATTTTTTACTGACCAAAGAGAAGCATTCTTTAGAGCGAGATATGTTGTCCCTCTTTGTGTCATATTTGTTTTCTTTGCAGGTCCTTTCCAGTCCATTTCGGAATCTATGGTTTCAGTTCGAGACAATCGGTCGGGAAAGAATGCCATAGAAATAATTGAGATGACGATGAATAATAGAGGGCAAGAAGAAGATGAAACTTCAGAATTGGTAACGAAAGAGTATTCTTCGATGGAATGGGATGAGAGATATCTGAGCAGCGATTTGTTCAATCGTTTTTGTAGTTTGAAGATTCTTGATGAGACAATATTCCATGCAAGCCGACTGAATAGTGCAGATAGACAAAAGATGAGGTATAGTTTCTACGAAAAAATCCTTGACCAATTACCTGGCGTAATTAAACGTAAGATAGGAATGAGAGTGACATACGACGAGAGGCAATATTCATTGTCTGATTTGTTGTATTATCTTTCGGTAGAAGGCAGAACATATCTTGGTGGCATCAAAATTGGTTCGTTGCAGGGATTAGGTCTGGCACTTTTCGGCTATTGGTTCCCACTTGTTCTTATTCCTCTTTATCTCGTTGTCTTTTATTTGATGGATTCGATTCTTTTATTTAAGAATGGCCGTATCATCTTCCCGTTGTTTTTCTTTGCAGGAATGATGGATTACCTTGCATTGTTCAGTGACAGGCATTTCTATCTTTTCGAGATGCGATTTATATTCAGAGGTTTTTGGGAGACAGTTATAGTTTATATCATTACCATCAACATCATCAAACGGCTTCCATTCCTTAAGCATTGATATGAAATTCAAGGATTTTTCCATTCGTGTGCTCAAGCATGGATATAGAAAGGTGACTCGTAAGCAGTTCCTTAATCCTGAATGTGACTGCAATCGTCAATCTTCGAATGATAAGGTTTTCAAATTGTTGTCTTCGGGAAATCCTTGTATGATTTCAAGGTTTGGCACGACAGAGATTAATTGTATCAACAATTATCTTTGCATCCATAGCAATCGTCCTTTTTTCAGGAAGTGTCTTGATTATATCACGGATTATACTCATACCCCTTGGTGGAATGAGGGCCATTTTCGATATATGAATCTATGGTCGGGAATATTCCCAGAGGGTAAAGATACTGCTGAGCGTTTCTCGAAACGTTATCTTCAGGACATACCCGAAATAGATTTGCTGGTATCCCATCAGTATTATGAGAAATTTATGCCGCTTCGTGCAGGAATCCCCAAGATACAGTTGGAGATGCTTTATCCCTTCTTCGTAGAACGTCCTTGGACACGATTATTGAAAGGAAAGAAAGTCTTGGTAATTCATCCTTTCGTCAACACAATCAAGCAGCAGTATGCTAAGAGGGAACAGCTTTTTCAGAACAAAGATATTCTTCCCGATTTTGAACTTATTACCTTAAAGGCTGTTCAGACAATTGCTGGAAACAAGTCGGAGTTCAAGGATTGGTTTGAGGCCCTTGCCTTTATGGAGCAACAAATAGACGTGATAGATTTCGATATTGCATTGATAGGATGCGGCGCTTATGGAATGCCTTTAGCTGCGCATGTGAAACGGATAGGGAAGCAAGCCGTACATATTGCAGGAGGGCTGCAGTTACTCTTTGGTATCAAGGGCAAACGTTGGACAGAGGAGCATATCGGCACCTTCGAATATCGTCCAGGCGTTGTCCTTTCGTGGGACTATCGAGCCTTGTTCAATGAGAATTGGTGCTTCCCATTGGCGATAGATAAGCCAAACAATGCTGAAGTTGTAGAAGGTGGTTGTTATTGGAAATGAACAAAGCATGAAAACCGCTGCCCTCCTCACTTGTCATAATCGCAAAGTCAAAACGTTGGCGTGTCTGAAATCTCTCTTCGGAATATTACCTGAAGTGGAGGTTTATTTGACTGACGATGGATGCACAGATGGGACGGCAGAGATGGTGAAGGCTGAGTTTCCAACGGTTCATATCGTCGAGGGTGACGGCTCGCTCTACTGGAGCCGCGGGATGCTCGCGGCATGGATGGAGGCAATTGCGGGGGACTATGACGAGTATCTTTGGTTGAATGACGACGTGGAATTGTACCCCGATTTCTATGCAGAGTTGAAAGCTTGCTGTCCCAAAGGGGATTGCATCGTGTCGGGATTGATTGAGGATTTTGAGAAGACACGGATCATCTACGGAGGTTATGATGCCTCGAAGCAGTTGGTTCAGGCTACAGGGCAATCGCAGGCCATCGGATGGATGAACGGGAATGTTGTGCTTGTGCCAAATGCAGTAGTTGAGGTGATTGGTCTGCTTGATCCGGTCTTCGTTCATGACCTTGGCGATGTGGATTATGGAATGCGGGCTCGAGAGCATGGTATATCCGTGGTTTCGACACGTCGGCCTATTGCTGCAGGCTATCGGAATGACGTGTGCCGTGTGCGCAAGTGGGGAACGTCGCTTGTGGAACGTTTCAAGGCTTTGAACAAACCATTAGGTTCGCCACTTGGCAAGAACTTTTATTTTCGTCGCAAGCATTTCGGTTTGCTCCATGCAATAGCCTATAATGCGAATATCATCCTGATTAATCTTCTACCCGATTGGTTGGTCGAGAAAATCTGGGGTGATTTATATGTAGATAAGTAAAGCTGTTTCGACAGCCTGTTTGTCCATGAAAGTAACCATCATCACGGCAAGCTTTAACCGAAAGGGAACAATTGGGGAGGCTATCCATAGTGTGCTTGACCAGGACTATCCTGATATCGAGTACTTGATAATGGATGGCGCTTCGACGGATGGTTCGGTGGAGTACATCAGGGAACTGTTGGAGCATGAGGCTACTGAAGGGAAGACCGAACTCATTAGGAAACATGCGTGCGAAACAAGGTTCATCAGCGAGCCTGACCATGGAATGTATGAAGCTTTGAACAAAGGTATGCGCCTCGCCACGGGTGACGTGATCGGACTGGTGCATAGTGATGACGCATTGATAGGCAATAAGGTCGTCGCGGAATATGTGAAATGTTTTGACTTGACAGCTGCCGACTTGGTCTATGGAGATGGGGAGTTTGTGGATGAGAAGAAACCTACAAAGGTGATGCGCCTCTGGGTGAGCGGCAAGTTCCGCCGGTGGAAGGTGCGGCTTGGATGGTTGCCTTTGCATCCTACCGTCTATATTCGTCGTGCTGCCTTGAACCCCGATGTGCTCTATGACGAGCAGTACCGCATGGCTGCCGATACGAAGTTCCTGATCTATTACCTGCACGAATACCCTCTCCGCATCTGTTATCTGCCTCTCAACGTCATCAGGATGCGCATGGGCGGACTGAGCACCAATCCCAAGCACCGCAGTAGGATGTTCAAGGAAGATGTAAAAATCTACGGTGACTATGGTTTCAGCAACCCAAGCTTCATCAAGCTGATGAAGATGAGTTGGAAGGTGCCTCAGTTCATCAACGCCCTCCTCCGCAGGCTGCATATCCCTTTGAGTATATAAATCACTTTATAAATATGTTTTCCTTGAAAAGACTTATCGCGGTTTTTATTTTAGTTTTATTGGGGATTGCTTTGTTTTCCTTGAAAAGACTTATCACAGTTTCTTTAGGTTTTTCTTCGGATGCAGAAACCGAAGCGCAGACCATTTGCATCAACGAGATAATGCAATCGAATCTGGATTGCTTTCTATATAAACATGATTTCCCCGATTCTTGGGTGGAACTTTATAATCCTACAGGCACTGACATCGACATCTACGATTATGCCATCGGATTGACCAGCTCCTATGCCTCGGCCTATCACTTTGCGGTGCACGAAACCATTAGAGCTAAAGGTTTTCTGGTAATCCCTTGTGACAAGAAAGCTTCTGAGCTTAGTACGGACTTCAGGCTTCAATCGACAACAGCAGGGGAAATATACCTGTTTGATGCTTCGGGAAAACTGATTGACCAACTGTCGCACCCTGCCATGCCTGCTGCGAATATCGCTTATGGACGAAATAAGAAAGGACAAGACGTGTGGGGGTGGGAATTGAAACCGACACCTGGCAAACCCAATGCGGGAGGACATTCAGAAATCCTGTTGCCGAATCCTGTCTTCAGCATGACGGGTAGGGTGATGAGTTCGGCAGCTACTATTACAGTGACGATGCCCGATGGAGACCTGCCTTCGGACACCAAGATTTATGTGACCACCGATGGTTCGGAACCCACGTTGAAATCTACCTCGGCGAAAAAGCATACCTTCAACGTAAGCAAGTCAAAAATCATCAGGGCCAAGTTGATGTCTGCTACGACATTGAGCAGGCCTTCGCTCACACAGTCGTACATCTTCCATCCACGTACAACAACGCTGCCCATCATTTCGATTGTAACTGACGATTCCTATCTATACGGTTCAAAGGAAGGCATCTTGTCAAAAGCGGTTGATTCGGATGGCATTGCCAACTACCTTCAAACCTGGCGCCGTCCGATCAATGCCGAATATCTGGGAGTGGCTGGAGATGAGCCGTTGTTCAATCAGGTGGCGGAAACCGCAGTGGGTGGAAGTTATTCGAGAAAATATAGCCAAAAGTGCCTGAAACTCTATGCCAACAAGCGTTTTGGAACCAAACGGTTCAATGGTGCATTCTGGAAGGGAAAACCCGCGGTGACCAAGTCGAAATCTTTTATGGTGCGAAATGGCGGCAATGCCTTTTGGCATGCTCGAATCAACGATGCCTTAGTGCAATGCATCTTCGGACGACATATCGAGAACCTCGATTATCAGGAATACGAACCAGCTATCGTTTATATCAATGGTGTATATAAGGGAGAATTTGGACTGCGTGAAAGATCGGATGAAGATTATGTTGAGGCCAATTATGGCCTGGAAGATATTGAGATAGCTACGCACTTGTCTTATCTGCCTTCATCGGATGAGAGGTACCAGACATCTTTTTATAAACTATATGATCTATATTGCGATTCAACCTCTACGTATGAGCAACTGGCAGAACTGATAGATGTCGATAATTTCTTGCAGACGTTGATTGCCGAAATTTTTGCCGAGAATACCGACTTCCCACGCCGAAATGTTTTCATGTGGAGACCGGCAACTGACGATGGAAAATGGAGATGGATATTGAAGGATTTGGATCGCTTTGCTTTCAATCATAATGTTCCTGCAAACTTCAGAATGCTGAAGTATCTGTTGGGCCCTGTTTCGAAATCGGATTTCGAATATTCGTATTTCCAGGTCAAAGATGTGAAGGAAAGTATAAAGATTTATCAGAAGATGATGTCGTTTCCCGAATTCCAGGAAGCTTTCATCGATGCCTTTTCGACCTACTTGGGCGATTTTCTTAAGCCTTCGGTGACCTTGCAAATGTTGGAAAGCATGAAGGCCGAAATTGACACCGAGATCACGGCGACCTTCAAACTGTACAACCAGAAAATGAGCAATTATAACAGCGGCATGGATACGATTAGGTTCCATTGCAGGGTGAGGCCATCATATATCTATAAGGAGATAGCCGACTACTTCTCGCTTGGGTCGGTGATTCCGATGACCCTCAGCCCGAATGGTGCCGATGTCACTATCAATGAAATAAGGCTTACCGAAGGGGATTTTGAGGGCGCCTATTATTCGAACAGGGAGCTTCGACTGAATTCTGGGGCGAATAATGTGGGTTGGGTGATGAGTACCTTTGACCAGAATGGTGAACTCATTAGCGAGACGAAATTTGCAAAGCGGGCAGTGACTGTACGCTTGGGAGATTATTCGGGCTGTGCTTCGGTGGCGTTCAGTACATTCTAGTTTGCTGATTCAGATGGTTTGAGCAAAAAGATTCCAATCATTCGGGCGAAATAATTCTGAAATGCTAATCTTCGAACTTCTTCAGGTGGCTGTTGGGCGACGCGAGCGGTTGTCGATGACGCCGAGTGCATCGGAATGGCAACATCTGTATCAGCTTTCGGAGCAGCAATCGCTGCAAGGGATATGCTATGCGGCCGTTAAACGACTGCCCAGAGACCAATGGCCCGACGAACAGAATCTGATTGATTGGATTTGGGAAGCGCAACGAATTGCCGAATACAACAAACTGCTTTCGCAACGAAGTGCAGAGGTGTATGAGCACTTGAAGCAGGAGGGCTACGACGCGTGCATCCTGAAGGGCCAGGGCAACGCACTTCTCTATGGCGAACTGTCGTCGCATCGTCAGGTAGGCGATATCGACATCTGGACCTCGCCTCACGACAATCCTACCTATCATCCCAAACGTCGCGTGGTGGAGTTTGTCAGAAAGCGTTTCCCAAATGCTTTCCTGCGCTTTCATCATATCGAATATCCCATCTTCAACGATGCTGAGGTGGAGGTACATTTTTCGCCCGTCTATTTGAACAATCCTTGCCTTAACCGTAAGCTCAACGCGTGGTACGAGAAGCAACGTGACGAGCAGATGAATCATTGTGTCGAGATGGGAGGAAAACAGGTGGCGGTGCCTACTCTAGAGTTCAATGCACTTTATCAGCTGCTCCACATCTATAAGCATATCTTTGAAGAGGGCATCGGGTTGAGGCAGATGATGGACTACTATTTTGTCCTTCAGGGGATGAATTTGTCTAGAGAATCTGGAGACTCTAGAACTTCTAGAGAATCTAGATATGATGAACTCTTAGCAATGATCAAGACCTTGAAGCTTGAGCCATTGGCGGGCGCAGTGATGTATGTGATGCGCGAAGTGTTTGGCATGCGGGAGGAGGAACTCTACTGCGCTCCACGCCGCAAAGAGGGACTGTCGTTGCTCAGCGAGATTATGCAGGCTGGTAACTTCGGACACTTCGACACACGCTATGACAAGGAAAAAGTGAGCCGTCAGGCTTCGATGCGCCGCTATTGGCGAAAGACGAAGCGGAACCTCGTGTTTGCCTGTTATTATCCGTCGGAGGGATTTTGGGAACCAGTCTTCCGACTTTATCACTTCTTTTGGAGAATCTTTAATCTTTGGAAAATATGAAACAATTACTTACCGTTCTGGCGCTGTTATTATGCTTGAATGTCAAGGCCGATGTGGGGATGCTCGATGCTGCAGCCTGGATTGGCATGGAGGAGGTTGACACCATCGTGGCCCCTTTGATCCACGCACCATTTGCCAAGCAGGTGTTGGGCGACCGAAAGGTGGGCGAATACACGATGCCCGTCTTCATGCGCGAATTCAAGGCCAGGAAGAACGTATATCGTGCCACACTCTACGTCTGTGGTCTCGGACATTTTAACGTCTATCTGGACGGACAGAAGGTGGGCGACCACTTCCTCGACCCAGGGTGGACCCGCTACGACAAGGAGGCTCTCTACGTGAAGTTCGACGTGACGCGATGGTTCAAGGAAGATGCCAACAACGTTGTGGCCGAATTTGCCCAGCGCATCAAGCGAGGCGAACATGAGCTGCGTGTGGAGCTTGGCGGAGGGTTTTATAATGTTCCACGTGGAAGATATAACAAACTCGTTGGTTCGTATGGACAGCCCAAACTGCGTCTGCGCCTCCAACTTGAATATACCCAGGGCCGTGATGACAACATCGTCACTAATAGCGATTGGCTGGTGGGCGAAAGTCAGATAACCTTCAGCAGCATCTATGGAGGCGAGGATGTGGACCTGCGTATCGATCCCCAATGGCGTCCGGCCCTCGTGCTGAGTTATGGAAGCCCTGCGTTGCGAGAACAGCAGGGCACCGAACTCTTGGTATGGGGGGAATTCAAGCCATTGAACAAATGGCAGACACCTTCGGGTGATTGGGTCTATGACTTTGGCCAGAACATGAGCGGCATCATGAATGCCACGTTGAAGGGAGAGGGAGGTCAGGAAGTAGCCTTCATCCCTGCCGAATTGAAGGACAAGGACGGAAATGCGTACAACAAACCCGTGGGCGACTGGGAGTATCACGTCACGCTGCGTAATCAACAGAAGGTGAATGTTGAGCCCAAGTTCAGTTATACGGGATTCAGATACATCCAGGTGCATGGCGCAGTGCCTGCAGGCGAAGCCAATCCCGAGGGACTTCCCGTGGTTGAGGCGATTGTGGCAAAGCATACGACAAGTGTTTGTGGCACGAAGGTGGCAGGAACCTTCAAGTGCAACAACGAATACCTGAACCAGGTGCATCAGTTCATCGATTGGGCTATTCGTTCGAACCTGCAAAGCGTTCCCACCGACTGTCCTCATCGCGAGAAGTTGGGTTGGCTGGAGCAGGATCATCTTATGATGCCTTCGATGTACTATCGCTACAATCTCACACCCCTTTATCGTAAATTGATGTGCGACATGGAGGCTTCGCAATTCGTCAAGGGACAGACCTTAGGACATGGCGCAGAATCGACGTCATGGATCAAGGAAGGACACGATTTGGAAGGTATGATTCCGACCATCGCGCCCTATTACACCAATTTCGGATGGAACTTCGACGATACACCGGAGTGGGGTTCGGCATTTATCATCTGCCCATGGTACCACTATGAATGGACGGGTTCGGACGAACTTTTCCGCAATCATTTCGAAGCTATGCAACGCTACATCGAGTACCTCACTCGTCGAGCACGCAGGAATGGATATATCCTCGACTATGGCTTGGGCGACTGGTATGACCTTGGCCCCAAGCAACCTGGTTTTGCACAGCTCACGACACAGGGCGTGACTGCTACAGCCACGTATTATTATGATGTGATGCTTATGGCCAAGATGGCGCGTGTGCTTGAACTGCCTGCTGTAGCTTCGCAGTATGAGACTTTGGCCGACTCTATCCGCATGGCTTATAACGAGAAATTCTTCCATGCAGATAAGTGTTGTTACGACTGCAATTCGCAGACGGCAAACGCCATCAGCCTTTATATGGGACTTGTGCCCGAAGAGTACAAGGCTGGTGTGCTGGATAATATCATAAATGATGTGGAGGGCCGCATATATGCCATCGACAACAAGGTGGATAGCTTGTATGAATGGGGCGAGAATGGACCCACAGTGATTACAGCTGGCGATGTAGGTTATCGCTATTTGCTACAAGTGTTGGCACAGGGTGGACGTAACGATGTGATATATGCGATGAATAGCCGCGACGATGTGCCAGGATATGGCATACAGCTCAAGAATGGTGCAACGACTCTTACCGAGAGTTGGCAAGGATTAGAGCGAGTGTCGAACAATCACTTGATGCTCGGCCACATCGTGGAATGGCTCTATGGCTACATCGGAGGCATTCGTCAGCAGGAAGGCAGCGTGGGTTGGCAGCGTGTGCTTATCGAACCTCATCCAGTGGGTGGCGTCACCGATTGTATAGTGAGCTACCAGACTCCCAAGGGCCCGCTGAAGGTGCATTGGTGGATTGAGGGTAACCAGTGCAAGATTGAATACACTGCTCCCAAGTCGATGCAGGTGGAGGTCATCAATCCTGCAGCAGAGTTGTCGAGGTTGATGAGCGAAAATAATTATCAATAAATATTTAACAAATAACAATCTCTAATTTCGTGTCTGAAAATTCGATAGTTAAAAAGCCGAGAATCGAATATATTGATTTGGCGAAGGGCTTTTGCATCATTCTGGTCGTGATGGTGCATCTTTCTGCCTTTTACACATACGAACTTCCAGGGTCGGATTTTTTGAAGGCCTTCAGGATGCCGCTATATTTTTTTCTGTCGGGTTGCTTCTTCAAGGCTTACGAGGGTTTTGGGGGCTTTTTCAAACGGAAGGTGAATAAGCTACTGATACCGTTCTTTTTTTTCTATTTCCTGACTTCAGTGGGAGTGCCCCATGTGCAAGTGCATTTGCTAGGAATCCACACCAGCCTGCTTCACATGGATAAGATTTTTACGGCATTCCTGACGGAGACCTATCCTAATCAGCCCATTTGGTTCTTGCTCTGTTTGTTTGAAGATAGCATTATCTTTTATTCCTTATATTTACTGGCTCAAAGATTTGAAAGCAAAAGCAATCTGATTATCTGCATCGGAGCTCTACTGATTGGGGTTATTGGTTTATCGATGAGCCTCATTCATATCAAATTGCCTGCTACCATAGATTCTGCGTTAAGCGCGATGCCTTTCTTTGCAGGAGGATATTTTGTTTTTCGCAAGACCAATATCTTGAAGCCAAACAAATATGATAAGTATCTGCCCCTATTGATCATTGCAGCTTTTGTATTTGTGGCGATTTTTTGCACCTATTATTCTTTTCTCCGAAATGCATTTTCGGTGCGAGCTGCTATCGTGGTTTATCCTTGTGGTTTTCTGGGAACATACGGAGTGATAATGCTTGCCAAGATATTAAAGCGATTGCCATTGATATCCTATTTCGGTAGATATTCCATCATGATATTGGTCACGCACATCGAGGTGTTTAATTTCCTGGCAGGCGTGTTGGAACATTCGGGGCTGAATCTCTCCGTGGGGTATATCTATACCATCAACTTGGTTTTGACGATGCTTTCTTATGTTATCATCATCCCTTTCATGCGTAAGTTTATGCCACATGTGACGGCGCAGAAAGATGTGATTCCAATTGGCAAATAACAATTAACAATTAACAAATAACAATTATTATTTGGCGTGTCTGAAAATTCAATAGGAACAAAGCCGAGAATCGAATATATTGATTTGGCGAAGGGCTTTTGCATAATTCTAGTCGTGAGTTTTCATCTCTCTTTGTTTTATGGGGTGGCCCTCCCTGGGACAATATTTATGAAGGCCTTCAGGATGCCCTTGTACTTTTTTCTGTCGGGTTGTTTCTTTAAGGCTTACGAGGGTTTCTGGGGCTTTTTCAAAAGGAAGGTGAATAAGCTTCTGATACCGTTTTTTTTCTTCTATTTCCTGACTTCAGTTGGATTGCCTCATGTGCAAGTGCATTTGCTTGGTATCGACACTAATCTATTGCATGTGAACAAAATCTTTACGGCATTCCTAACCGAAACCTATCCCAATCAGCCCATATGGTTCTTGCTGTGTTTGTTTGAAGAAAGTATCATATTTTATGTCTTGTATTTGCTCGCACAAAAATATGAAGACAAAAGCAATTTGATCATCTGTGTAGGCTCCCTACTGATAGGGTTCATAGGGATTTTGTTAGGCCTTTTTTCGGTAAATCTGCCTGCTACTCTTGATACTGCATTCAGTTCGATGCCTTTCTTTGCGGGAGGATATTATGTCTTCAGGAAGACTGATATGTTGAAACCAAACAAATACGATAAGTATCTGCCTTATTATATTATTGTATCCTTTTCATTGGTAGCAATCATTTGTAACACTCTACTCATCGATTCTTCCCAATTTTACTCCTTTATCAAAAATACATTCTCTATAAAAGCCGCTCTCATTTTCTATCCTTATGGCTTTTTTGGTATTTTCGGAGTAATTTTGCTTGCCAAACTTTTGAAAAAATTACCACTGATTTCCTATTTCGGACGATATTCAATCATGTTATTGGTCACTCATTGGGTGGTATTTGATTTCATTTCAGTTGTTTTGAATCATTTGAGGCTGAATCTTCCAATTGGTTATCTTTTTATAATTAACTTAGTATTGACGATGCTTTCATATGTTATCATCATCCCCTTCTTGCGCAAATTCATGCCACATGTGACGGCACAAAAGGATGTGATTAAGGTGGAATGACTTATTTTATAAACCGAAAACACTATGAAACAATTGAAATCTTTAGTGATTTTGGCATTAATGATGTGTGTCATTGCCAATGCGTCGGTCTATGAGGCTCGTGTGCAAGCCCTGCACGACTCGATTCTCGCGTTGATAACTGGAGCGCCCTCGCGGGTGACCAAGCATGATGGACTCTTTGACAAGGATGTGAAGAAATGAAATAGCTTGAATAGAATTATCAGTTAACAAGTACATATTAACCAAGAATAATTAGCAATGTCCACTAATCCCTTTACTGAAAACTCGAAAGCTACTGACCCCACTGAGGTAATAACAACGCAAGATGCTGAGGATAATTATGAGGAAGTAGCAAAGATAGCCTCTGAAGAAAGCACATCAGATGAGGCAGTTGCAAAAGAAGAGCCAGTCATCACCTTCGAGGAACGCTGGACTCAGCTTCTTGACAATTGCAAGCAGAAACTAAACAACTTGACCGATGACGACAAGGACGGACAAGTGCGTGACCTTTGGACGAGCATCAACAAGTATGTCACTATCATGGCCGTGCCAAAGGAAATAATGCCCAAGATGCGCAAGACATTGTGGAAGATGGCGCGACGATCTTCTTTTTCACAGGCGAAGACCCTCCTCCTTTATGCCTTGCTGACGTTCTTTCCACGCAGGTCTTATCGCAGTGTGGAAGCACAGCAGTATTTCAAGAAGCGTTTGACACGAATCGCCAATAAATAACATACAATATGACTATTAGAGAAAGGATAAACAGTATCGTTGAACCCCATAGGGAGAATAGCTATTCCCGATGGTACGACTTCATTATGCTTATAGCCATAGCTATAGGTATATTCCCACTTATGTTCAGGACACAAAACCGACTGTTCTGGTATTTCGATATCATCTCGGGATTGTGCTTTACCATCGACTATATTTTCCGATGGGTGACGTGTGACCTGCGTTCAAAAAGTAGGAGTTGGACCTCGTTCCTGATTTATCCTTTCACCCCAATGGCCATCATTGATATGCTGTCGATTCTACCCACTGTGCATCTGCTGACGCCCATCTTTAAGGTGGCGAGAGTCTCTCGACTGTTGAGGATCCTTCGCATTGTGAAAGTTATTCGCTACTTTGAACCCTTGGGAATCATTCTGTCTGTCATTCGAAAACAACGTACAATCTTGCTCACGGTCTTGACGTTGGCAGTTTTCTACATTTTCGTAACGGCAATGATCATGTTCAATGCCGAAGAAGATATAAATCCTCAGACCGGTCAGTACCTGTTTGAAGATTTCTTTGACGCTTTCTATTGGGCTGCATGTACGCTCACCACGGTAGGCTATGGCGACCTGTATCCAATTTCCGATACCGGCCGAGTCATAAGCATCATATCCTCGATGGTGGGTATCGCTATCATCGCTCTACCCTCAGGTATCATTACTGCAGGCTACATGGACGAAATCAGAGAAAGGAAAAAGGAAGAGAGGTAAGAAGATACAATTTGAGTTGTTTGGCCTATCGGTTTTATGCCGCTAAACGATTAAGAATAATGGTAAATGAATTGAAATCCTACATAGAGATAGTTGATAGGAAATATGGGACATGGATTTTCTATGTTGCGTTGGTTCTGATGTTGACATCTCTCACTTGGTTTTGGCTCGAAGATATCCCCTACGACATAAAAGTTCTTTCTAATAGATTTTTAAAATTAGGTCAGGTTCTTTGCTGCCTCAGATTAGCCCTTTTGAGCTGGAAGTATCCCAAATATGTCATATTATGTGCAGCAATTATTTCATTGTTTTATTATTCGTATCTTTTGAGCTATGAGATTATGTTGCTCAAGACAGCGATGCTAGTAGCTGCATCAAGGGATGCTGATATCAAGGTGATTCTTCGGATTTATCTTGTCATCTTCCTAACCATGATGTTTTTGGGGCCAATGACCCTGCTTTTGGATTGGACAGGAGATATTGTCAAACATAAGTACAATCATGTGGGACATTCTTACGGGTTCTACAATCCCAATCGATATGCATACCTGATGCAGATGCTCATTCTGCTAGTAATACTTATCTTGCACATCAGACAAACCCTTTGGTTAACGATTATCTGTTGGGCGGCAGCTTTAGTGGTGGGTTGGATGACTTTGAGCACTACTTCAGTCATCGTGTTATTTCTATTCCCGTTAGTATATTATTGGCTTAAGCATCATACTATCCCACTTCTTTGGCTTGCCCTTCTCCCATGTATATTGACTGTGATTTCGATTGGCCTTTCGTTTTATTTTGGTCCTTCGACAGGCGATACAACTTTTGAGAGCAGGTTCAGTATCCCATATTTGCTTTTTGAAAGACATGGCCTCAGTTGGTTGGGACAGGACTGTGGCATAGTCACATGGAAGAAGGCATTCCGAGAAGGCATTGAACCATTGTATATTAATAATCTTTATCTAACCCTCTTTGTAATTAATGGTGTGATTGTAGCTTTCCTGATGCTTGCGCTCTATGGACTATACCTTTATCGCATAGGACGACTGCGCAATCCCTTGTTGCTATCCATGGCTATTTGTTTGGCCCTCTCAGGGTTGATGCAACTCTTTCCGCTTAACATCATGCTTGACTTCTTGCTTTTGTATTTTTTCCAAGAACCCTTTGTGCGAAAAAACGTTGTGAAAGTTGAAAATGAATAAGAACGCTACTTCTGAGCTAATCTGTTTTGTGCGATTCCCATTGGCGATAGGTGTCGTCATGGGGCATTGTTTCTTTCGCATTAAGGGGTGGCAATATGACAAGTTGTCAGAACAGGGATTGGGAAGCAATGTGGCAATGGAATTTTTGCTTTCTACGAGAATCCTTCTTCTCTCTGTTGTAGCACTGTTTTTCCTGTTATCTGGTTATCTGTTCTTTAAACATTTGGAGCAATGGGATAGTAATGTATGGTTGCGAAAGATGAAGCGCAGGCTATGGACACTCCTCATTCCTTATATTTTGTGGAACACAATTTACATATTTTAAACGATAGGTCCGGATATATGGGGATGCTTGGTTCATGGAAAGCCTTGGGGAGAAGTGAAAGCATGGGCGGACGACCTTGGTGGTTGGATTGGACTTTATTGGAGTGCTATGAAGCTTGGTGCAGGTCAGGTAGATATCTGGGGCCATCCTGCTCATTCAACAGTGCCGATTCTTTTGCCATTCTATTTTATAAGGAATCTCATTGTGGTGGACTTGTTCACCCCGCTGCTACACTTCCTTCTACGTTCCCGTGGAGGTAAGGTTTCACCGTGTGCCTTTGTAACCATTGCATTGTTGTCTTTCCTTTATTTCACACAGACATCTTTTATTATTCCTGGATTTACTGCCGAAACGTTTTTCTTTTTCGGATGGGGAGCCTTTTTGTCATTGAATCGTTTTGAGTTGTCGGAAGTGTTTTATTCCAGAAGATGGACTATAGCTATTGTCACGATTATCCTATTTGTTGCAATGCTTTGCAAAGGCTATCTTTTTTCGCGAGCTGGAAAGATAATTGCCCCTTTCTTTACTGTTTCCGTGGTAATGGCTATGATCAATCTGGCAACTTGGGTGGTGAAACGAAGTTGTTCGGACTCAATGTCGTCAAAATTGAAGGATGGGGCGATTCGATGGCAGGATGCCACCTTCTTAATCTTTGCATTTCACTTTTTTATTCATCATGATGTGTTCAAGTTGCTCAATAGAATTGGAGGAGCGCTTACAGGTTATTATGATGTTAGGATGATGGAAATGGCTAATCGTTTCCCATATGTTGTTATAATGAACTATTTATTGAGAATCGTGATTATTGTCGCTATTTGTATGTTTGTCTATGTAATCCTTCGCAAGTTCTTGCCCCGTGTTTGCAGTATTCTTTGCGGGAGATAAATTAACAAGATAAAAAACATTATCATGATAAAGAAATTATTGATCGCATTTTCTGTCCTATTGATGGTCTTTTGTCTGTCATTGCTGGTCTATCTTTATGGTCCTTGGTGGTTCAAAAAAGTTCAAACAACGGATATTTCGAAAGACAATATAGGGACAATAGTGTTACCAGCTGGTTTCGAAAGGGTGGACGATAATACTGGTTTCACCGCCTATCTGCGTAATCTCCCATTGGCAGCCGATAGTGTGCCGGTGCGTAGAATAACAGGGCAGCTTGTTGACTCGCTGCTTCCCTATTATTATCGCGTTGTAGATTTGCCCTTGTTGCATCGTTACGAACAGTGTGCGGATGTTTGTATCCGTTTGCGGGCGGAATATCTATTTCGTACACGCAAATTCTGGAAGATACATTTTGATGATACCCAATATAATACGATGCGATACTATTGGGGTGGCAGGAGGAGCAAGTTTGTGCGCTATTTGAAGCATGTCTATAAGTATGCCAATACCGAATCGCTGACTCATGAGATGAGACAACGCCCCTTGTCAGATATACAACCGGGCGATGTGTTCGTATATTGTGCCAAAGATAGAGAAGACAAGAGGTATGGCCATGCCATTATGGTGGCTGATGTGGCAAGAAATCCTGCTACAGGCTGCAAAATTTTCTTGCTGTTACAAGGCAGTACACCGGCTTGCAGCATTCATATCTTGAAGAATCGGAATGACTCAGTCCTATCCCCATGGTTCGAACTGGATGAAGAGGCTACAATTATAGACTTGGGTACTGCAACATACCATGCCAATGAGCTGAGATACTTTGGTAATTCCATTTTCTCTGCCAAGGATCCAAATAGAGCAACACTATTTTCAAATTTATATAAGACGGTCGACTCTGATTCCATTGTCCCCAAGGAAGTGAGCATCCTGATGGAGGCTTATCCCCAACAGCGACTTAAGTACAAGAACAATGTGCTAATCTTTCCAGATGGCACAACAATCCCGTACGATGACGGATATGAAAAAACATTTGAGCAACTGCTCAACTATTCAGATGTAGAGGACATGTTTCGCTTGTCGTATTGCAGACAAGATACCCCAGTTTACCAATCGGATGCGGGACGAAGTCGCTGCGAAGCTTTTTTCAAGGAAATGTATGGCGCATCGGCTGACGAAGTCAAGAGCAACCTTGTGACAGTGGATTGGTTCGGAGGACAAGTGAAGTTTACAAAGATTAACGGAGCAGCTGAACAACTAAAGAAAGTGGCAGAAGAACTCGCTCGTTATCCCGAACTCGCTCTCTTTCTCCCATCGTCAGGGACATTCAATTGGCGTCAGGTACGTGGTGCCCAGCGCCAGAGTGCCCACAGCTACGGTATAGCCATTGACATAAATGCAGAATATTCTAACTATTGGCTTTGGACCAACAAGGGAGCAGGAGAACTAGATACACTGCGATACGAGAATCGGATTCCTCACACGATAGTGGATATTTTCGAACGTCATGGGTTCATTTGGGGTGGCCATTGGTATCACTATGACACGATGCATTTCGAGTACCGACCAGAAATACTCGGATGGGCATCTCTCCCATGTCAAACATTATAAATGTCCTTTCCCCCGTTACTAAAACTGCCTGATTCGATGCTTACGGTCAAAGATATTAAGCCCCTATTCTTGTATTTCGCATCGGATTGACCCGATACGTTTCAAACCGATGATGGCTTTGAGAGGACGGTGATCGGGGGTCGTCGAGAGCCATACCTTGAGCGGGGTGTCTTCCTGCCCCTTGGTGGCAAAGTTAAGGTCGATAAGGAAGGCTTTGTGGACCTTGCCATTGCGCAGTTCGCATTTCTCAACGCCGCAATAATCGACGTTGATGGTCTGCTGAGTGATGCCGTCGTAGCAGACAAACTTTATCCGTTTGCCTTTCTTCATGTTGTCGTAATCAAGGTGACGGACGGAATAAAAAACTGAGAGCATGTCGTAGGCGGGTCCATTGTTCGTGAAATACACGACGCGGTTCACAGCTGGATCTTTGCCCTTCTGGCGCCAACGCTTAAGTTCAACACTCGTGCTGTCAACGTTATTGAGACGCTTGGCAGCACTTTTGTTGTGCCAATGGGTGTGATAGTAATAGTTGGCAATAGCATTGTAGTTGCCCTCGTGTGTGCCTTTACGGAAGCTTCTGGGCACCATGTCCTCGTTGAAATAGCAGTCGAGCGTGTCGCGTACCTTCATAATATGCTCCACGATACTTAGCGACTTACCGGCCAGTTGGCCATGATATACTGTCCGGCCGCGTTTGTCGGTCTCTTTCGTAAAACACAGCTTGCCATAGCCGGCTTTGGCGTTAATGAGTCCTATGTGGAAATAGATATTGTACTCCAGACTCTCTGGGGTATTGGAAGCGGCCCATGCTGCCTGCTCCTGAGGTACAATAGGTGAAATGGCATAAATGGGGCGTGCCATCACGCACGCGCATAATAATATAAGGAATAGGATGTTTCGGCGAAGCAGATTCGTCATAGCTATTTAATGATTTTGTTGATATTTTTTTCTCAATCTTGGATGCTCTTTGAGATATTCTTCGTTCTTGCTCTTCTTTTCTTTCTTTTCCTTAGGCTTGTTCTGCTTCAGTTCGTCAAGCTTTTGTTTCTCGAGTGCGGTGGATCGTACGTCCCAGATTTCGCTGTAGTCCCAGTTTTCACGCATCTCGAGCATCTTGGGCAGGTAGAAGACATTCTCGGGCTGGATGTGCCCTTCGAGTGACCCTGTGTCGAACAAGCCATTGCCATTGCTGTCCTCGACGAGGCGGACATAGCTTTTCCCGACGGGGGCTTGTGGGAACCTGGCTTGGCCGTTCTTCACCTGAACCTGCTGCACGGCGACGTCCTTCTCGTTGAGTAGTTGGACGAAGGCATTGCCTTGCACGCCCAATACGGTGATCATTAAGTGTGCATATTCGTCGCTCTTCTTCTCGCTGAAGGTTAGCGTGGTGGCGTTGAGGGGATGCCCATAAATGTTGAACATCGATGCAGAGTCGCAGATGAGCCGGTAATTTTGCCCAGGTGAAAAGTGCGGCTTGGCATGGAGCGTGTAGCGTCGCAGACGAAGGCTATCATGCACGAGCTCGAAGTCGAGGGGAACCCAAATGGTATCCTTTTTCTGCTCCAGGTGGAGCGCTTTGACATTTAGACTGTCGAGAGGGGCAGAAGTTTCGAGGCGGGGTCGTTTTCCTACATCAATTTTGCTGTCGAGCAGCTTGATTGTCATGAAAACGGTCTTCGGAAGAGAGTCTATAGCAGATTTTTCTTGCTCTTTCTTTTGTCTCTTTTTCTTCTTCTTGTCGTCCTTTTCTTCTTGTGGCTTAACTTCGGGTGCTATGAACTCGGGTTTTTCCAAGTGCATAGTATCGGTGCGGATGATGTCGATGCCATTCTGTGTGAATGGATAGGTCACGGCAAGGTCAAGCGTGTCGCGGTGATAGACCAGCGAGTCGCGCAGCCAATAGACAAGTGTGTCGTTGGTAGGATTGGGTTCGCAGATGAGCCAAGCATCTTTATCGAGTCTGGCGGGTCCACGGTCCTCTTCGCCAATCAACGTGATGATGGGTGGTTCGGGCATCCTGGAGGCGAAGTTGAGTGTAATCTGGATGCTGTCCTTCCATTTCATATCGTCGAGATAGCGGATGACGTGACCTTCGTTGAACATGCGCAGGCAAAGGTCGTTGGGGTAATAGTCGGTAACCTCGTGAACGTAGATCGAATCGACTTTCAAGCTGTCGAAACGGTTCCAGATGGTGTCGTTGGCAATATGGCTACCCACCGAGGGGACAATCAGCGTATCGACAAAGGCGATATCTTCAGTGTTAACGTCGTACTTGTAGTTGGTATTCCCATCCTTTAAGGCATACATGCGATATTTGCCGGGCGCAACACCACTAATGGTGAAGCGTCCGTAAGCATCGGTCTTTCCGGCGCGTTCGAACGGACGAAGGCTGAAGATGGAGTCGGGATAGAGAGCCACGATGGAATCGATTGCTAATTGCAACGAGTCGCCTTCGAAACCGCGAGCGGGAAATGTGCCATCCTCAGCCGCAGCATAGATGCCGACAAATGCTCCGGTGACGGGTTCCAGGTCTTTGGCATTGAGCAGAGTGCCCAGTACCTTCATTGTGTCGATATGATCGCCTGTCGAGAAGGTGAGTGACAGGTTCTCGAGCGGATTACCCTCGTTGTTGTCCTGAACGGCATCGCCTAGGTCGATGGTGTAGGTGGTGTTGGGTATCAGGGTATCTCGTAGTTCGATGGTCAACGTTTTCGCATTGCTCGAGATGGACGGAGCTTTGACCTGTGGTGGGGAGATGGTCATCTTGTCGTTCGCATTATCGAGCTTGATGTTCTCGTCGAAACGCATCGTGATCTTCTGCTTTGTGACACTCGTTGCAGCTTCAGAGGGTTCGCTACGTACAAGAACAGGAGGTGTCTCGTCGTAGAGACCTCCACCTGGTGAACCGATACTGGCACAACTTAAGAGTCCTGTAAACAACAGGATGGAGAGTGGTGCGAATTTTGACCAGTTTTTTCTCAAAAAGTGTCGAAACATGGCGCGAAGATACACAAAAATAGTCATACATACATACAAAATACATAAAAAAGAGTAAAAAAAGTGCTTTTTTTGAGGTTTTTTTTCGTGATTTCAATTATTTTATTTACCTTTGCGCCCGAAATATGCGAAAAAAGTAAGTAAAATCAAATATTTTCAACAATGCAAAACAAAGGATTTGTAAGCGTGATTGCCGTCTTGCTTGCTTTACTTTGCGCCTATTACATCTCGTTCTCTTATGGAGTGCGTCGTGTAGAGAACAAGGCCGCAGCATACGAAGCAGAAACGGGCAATCCAGCCAAGTATTACTTGGATTCCATCTCTAATGAAACTGTCTGGTTGGGCAAGACCTTCAAGCAGGCTCAGGAGATGCAGGTGGGCCTCGGCCTCGACCTGAAGGGAGGTATGAACGTCATTCTTGAGATCTCTGTAGCCGATGTGCTTAAGTCACTCGCTGCCGAGAATGCCCAGAACCCGACATTTGTTCAGGCGCTGGCTGAAACTCAGAATGCAGGTGAGGTAGAAAGTGGCGACAACTTCGTCGATGCTTTTGCTGCCAATTACAGGAAGATTGACCCGACTGGAAAGTTGGCTGACGTCTTCAGCACTTATCAGCTCAAGGACAAGATCACCAAGAGCACCAGTGATGCTGAGGTTGTCTCGATCATCAAGAGCGAGATGGAGTCTGCTCTTTCGAACTCGTTCAACGTACTCCGCAATCGTATTGACCGTTTCGGTGTCGTTGCACCTAACATTCAGCGTCTCCAGCAGGCAGGTCGTATCCTCGTCGAGCTTCCTGGCGTGAAGGAGCCCGAACGTGTGAAGAAGCTCCTTCAGGGTTCTGCAAACCTCGAGTTCTGGGAGACATATCAGGCCGGTGAGATTGCTGGTGCATTCCAGAACATGCTTATGGCTGAGGCTCAGAAGAACACCCCTGTTGCCAGTGATAGCGCCGCAGTCGATAGCGTTGCTCTTGCCAATGCTATGCAGAACAGCCTTGCTGCCCGCGTTCAGGTATTTGGAGACCAGGGTCCAGTGATTGCTGTCGCACAGTCGAGCGATACCGCTGCTCTCAATGCCCTCTTCAACCAGAAGCAGTACAAGGATGCATTCCCACGCAAACTGAAGCTCGCTTGGAGCGTGAAGTCGTTCGACGATCGCGGTCTCTGGTATCAGCTCTATGCCCTCAAGGCACACGACAATCTTGGTCATCCATCTCTTCCCGATGCCTCCAAGGGTGGCGACATCGTGGTCGATGCATCGACCAACTTCGATCAGATTCACAATGGGTATGAGGTCAACATGACCATGACTCCTGAGGCTGGCAACACATGGGCCAAGCTCACCAAGGAGAACGTAGGCAAGTGCGTGGCCATCGTACTTGATGATGTCGTTTATTCTGCACCTCGCGTTAATCAGGAGATTACTGGTGGACGCTCGCAGATCACCGGCAACTTCGACACTGAGGAGGCTAACGACTTGGCTAACGTGCTCAAGTCAGGTAAGATGGCAGCCAAGGTCAACATCGTTTCCGAGGACGTAGTAGGTCCTACTCTTGGTGCCGAGTCTATTCGCGACAGTGTGATTTCGTTCCTCGTGGCTCTTGTGCTTCTCTTCATCTACATGGTGCTCTTCTATGGTGTGACTGCAGGTTTGGTAGCTGACTGCTGCCTCTTGGTCAATGCCTTCTTCACCATCGGTATCCTTTCGAGTTTCCATGCTGTGCTCACCCTTTCGGGTATCGCAGGTATCGTGCTTGCCATGGGTATCGCTGTGGATGCCAACGTACTTATCTACGAGCGTGCCAAGGAAGAACTTGCCAGTGGCAAGCAACTTCGTTCGGCCGTTGATGCCGCCTATCGCAATGCGTTCAGCGCTATCTTCGATGCCAACTTGACCTCGTTGATCACTGGTATCATCCTCTACTACTTCGGTACTGGTCCTATCCGTGGCTTCGCAGTCACCTTCATCATCGGTATCATCACGTCGTTCGTTTCCGCTGTCTTCCTAAGCCGTATCTTCTTCGAGTGGGCTTTGGGTAAGGGCTGGTTCAAGAACCTCACCTTCACTGGTGTGCTCTCCGGCTTGCTCAAGCCTACGCACATCGATTTCGTGAAGAAGGGCTATTTCACCACCAAGGTCTATGCCGTCATCGCTGTCCTGGCCATCATCCTGATGTTCAAACCAGGTCTTGAGAAGGGTATCGACTTCACGGGTGGCCGCAACTACGTCGTTGCCTTCAACGATGTTGATGCTGTCAACAATGAAGAACTCGCCAAGCTGCTTCAGAACAATCCTACCCTCAATGAGGCTGCCATCAAGGTCATCACCATCAGCCGCGACAATCAGGTACGTATTACCACCAATTACGATCTGAATGCTTCTGACGATGCACAGGCCAACCTCATCATGAAGCAGGCCATCTACGATGCCGGCAAGGAGCTTGGTTATGTTTCTTCCGATTTCGCTGCATTCAATAACGAGGAAAATATCCCATCGACACAGAAGGTAGGTCCTTCGATTGCTGAGGATATCACTTATGGTGCTATCGTGGCCATCATCCTTTCGCTGATTGCCATCGCCCTCTACATTCTCTTGCGTTTCCGCAATGTAGCATTCTCGGTAGGTGCAATCTTGGGTCTGATAGCCAACACCCTCATCATCTTGGGTCTCTACTGCTTGCTCCCAACCATCATGCCATTCTCGATGGAGATCGACCAGGCATTCATTGCAGCTATCTTGACTGTGATCGGTTACTCAATCAACGATATCGTGGTCGTCTTCGACCGTATCCGCGAGGTAAGCAACCTGTATCCCAACAAGACTCGTTACAATGTCGTAAATGAGGCGCTCAACGCCACCATGCCACGTACGTTGAACACGTCTATCTCTACCCTTTTGGTATTGATCGTGATTTTCGTGCTCGGTGGAGCCACCATCCAAAGCTTCATCTTTGCTATGTTGCTTGGTGTTATCGTTGACCCGTTGACCACTATCTTCCTTGCCGTTCCTGCAGCTTACTACTTCATGGGTCGCAAGGAGGCTAAGGTTGCTGCTTCTGCTAAGAAGTGATAGGATAACTTACTAATCCGAATAACGTGAACCGCAATGATGGGTTTCCCCTATTGCGGTTCATTTTTTTAATCATTTATTTGGATTTTTGTCGTAAAACGTGTATCTTTGCACCGTTTTTTATTCTTCTTCGAAAATGCAGAAACAAGATATTCGAATTGTCTTCATGGGCACGCCCGATTTTGCGGTGCCTACACTTGAAGCTTTGGTTACCGGTGGGTATAATGTCGTCGGCGTCATTACGATGCCCGACAAGCCGGCGGGGCGTGGCCATAAGTTGCAATATAGCCCCGTCAAGCAATTTGCACTTGACCATGACCTCCCGCTGCTTCAGCCAGAGAAACTCAAGGATGAGGCGTTCATTGAAGCCCTGCGTGCCTGGAAGGCCGATCTCCAGATAGTTGTAGCCTTCCGCATGTTGCCTGAAGTGGTGTGGGCGATGCCGCGCATGGGAACGTTTAATCTTCATGCCGCTCTTCTTCCGCAGTATCGCGGTGCCGCTCCTCTCAACTGGGCGGTCATCAATGGCGATACGGTTACGGGAGCCACCACCTTCTTCCTCGACCATCAGATTGACACAGGTCGAATCATCCTCAAGGAGCCTCTTGCGATTGGCCCCGAGGAAAATGTGGGTTCGTTGCACGACCGCATGATGGAGATGGGCAAGGGACTTGTTACACGCACCGTCGATCTTCTTCTTGAAGCAGAAGGCGATGTCAGCAAGGTTCCTACCATCGACCAAAATACACTCCTTCACGACCTGAAGGCATCGACGGGCATCGACGAATTACGTCCTGCCCCCAAGATCTTCAAGGAGACTTGCGAACTGCATTTCGACCAGCCGGTTCGAAGACTGCATAATCTGGTGCGTGGCCTTTCTCCATATCCTGCTGCATGGACCTCCTTGGGCGATCTTTCACCTGTCAAGGTATTCCGTACAAGCATTGTGAGCGAGGGTAAGCCACAGTCAGTTGATAAAATTGGCCAAATCGAAACAGATGATAAGAGTTTCATCCACATCATCTGTTCCGACGGCGTTCTCGCCCTTGAGGAACTTCAGCTTCCTGGCAAGAAGCGCATGGAAGTCCGTGCGCTGCTCAATGGCTTCAAACTCTCATGATCTCCGTCATCCTTCCCGTCTATAACACGGCAGCCTATCTCTCCGCTTGCCTCGACTCGGTGTTGGCACAAACCTATCGCGACATCGAGGTTATCCTTGTCGATGATGGTTCGACCGATGGAAGTGCTGAGGTATGTGACGATTATGCCTGTCGCGATGCGCGTGTCACGGTTTTGCATCAGGAGAATGGCGGGCCGTCAGCTGCCCGAAATAGGGGATTGGAAATAGCGAGCGGCGAATACGTCGCCTTCATCGACAGCGATGATGTGGTGCACCAACGATACCTCGAAGTCCTCATCACCGAGATTGAGCGCCATCATGCCGACATCGCACAATCACCCTATCAGATTGTTCCCGAGTCGAAACGCAGCGCATACAACGCGGAACGACTGAAGCAGCCGCTTTCGAACACCTGTAAGACCAAGGTGCTGACCACGGACGAAGCGATGTTCTCAATGCTCTATCAGCAGGGGATGGCCGACTCTTCGCCTTGCAAGCTCTTCCGTCGTTCACTCTTCGAAGGCCAGCGTTTCCCCATCATCTTTCGCGTGTATGAGGATCTCTACGTCATGGCGCAGATTTATCCTCGCATCACCCGTATGGTGTGGGTCGATGTGCCTACCTATTTCTATTTCAAGCAGGATAGCGGTACACTCAACTCAATCTCAATACGTCGAAAGGATGCCTTCGAAGTGCTCGAGACCTTGGAGGCGCAATTCATGGTGACGGGTCAGCCACAATTTGTTCGTGCCACCCGCGAACGCCGCCTGAGTGTTGCCTTCAACATCCTGCGTCTCTTGTCAAAGCAACCCCATACCGATGCCAACAAGGCCATGGCTCATCGTTGCTGTCAGCATATCAAGAGCCTCCGTGCCGAGAGCATTCGTGACCCTCGCGCCCGCCTCAAGAATCGCATCACTTCCCTTTTCTCCTACTTCCTAATGAGGTAACCCCTCGAACCCTTCAGAACCCCATTTAACTCTTTCCTTGTGCCCGTAGTTACACTTACCCCAACCCTATTGGCCAAAGCATGCAGCCAGCTTTCCCAACGCGTCAAAGCGGGGGGCTTTGCCCCGTTGTTGATCATCGGCATTCAGCATGGTGGGGCCGAGGTGGCGAAACTGATGAAGGAGGACTTTCCTGATGCAGCGTATTGCGAAGTGCGTCTGTCCCGTCCCGACACCCCGCAGAAGAGCCGGGGTTGGAAGCACCGACTGCTCCATAGTATGCATATATGGCTCTGCAACGTGTTACGTATCGTCGAGAGTCGTGTAAACGAATGGCGCAGTAAGGGGAAGGAGCCCGTTCGCATTGGCGAGATACGTTTGCCCGAAGATATTGCAGCCCTTCTCTCCACCCCCTCCACCCCCTCAAACCTTTCGAACTCCTCGAACCCTTCACCCCCTTCCACCGTCCTCCTCGTCGATGACGCCATCGACACTGGAGCCACCATCCATCAAGCACGTCAACAACTGCTTGAGCAATTTCCCGACATCATTCTCCGCGTAGCGGTTATCACCGTAACCACCCCGCTTCCTATCTGTGACGCCGACTTCTCCCTATATCACAATCGCACCCTCTGCCGATTCCCCTGGTCCAATGACTATCGGTCCAACTCCACTCGATAATTTGTGTAAAAATACCAACCAATATGCGCAAAGCCCTCGCCATTGATCTCGATGGTACCCTATTAAGCACCAACACCTTCCGCGACTACCTCAGCTACTGTGGTAGTGCAGCACTCCACAACTTCCAATTCGGCATCTGTTTTAACATCCTTTGGTGGGTGTTGCTGCGGAAAGCTCGTCTCGTCAGCCACAGCCGCATGAAGGAGGTGTTGCTCAATAGCACCGCCGCCTTCATGACCCAGAAGAGTCGTCTCGATCACTTCGTCGAAAAGGAGATGACCTACCTTGATGTGCGCGTACAGCAGATTATGGAACCTTATCGCAATCGCGGCCATCTGCTTGTGCTCGCTACAGCTGCACCTGCTTTCTATGCGCATCCCATTGCCGAATTCCTCAACATGGACCTTTGCTGTGGCACGCTGCTCCCCTCGGAGGTTGTCATCGGACAATGGAAGGAATGTGTGGGACAGAACAAGGTAGAAGCCTTGCGGCGTCTTTTGCAGGTCCACAAAGCTGAGCTCGATGTCGTCATTACCGATCATAGCGACGACCTTCCACTCCTCAATTACAACACTACAGGTCGCAACATCATTGTGGGTGACGACCCCAAGATGCTTGCCGATATCAAGAAAGGTTGCAAGACAGCGTGGGAACAAGCGTAAAAGAACAGGAACCGTTACTACGGGCGGTTCCTGTTCTTTTACGCTTGTTCGCATTAGAAATGTTTGTGTTGTCGGTTCATTCTGGGTCAATCCACTTGAGACGATAGTCACGAGCTCGGATGCGGATGGGCTGGCCCAGTTCGTCCATGAGTTGATTGAGTTGAGCGAGGGCAGGAAGCACCATGTCGAGTTGCTCACGGAACTTGCTATGCTGGATGTAGAAGGTGGCTTGTGTATTGTGGCTCATGGTAAGGGTCACAGCAATGCGATATTGTTGTTTGCGCAGGTGGTATAGGATGCCGGTGCCTGCGAGTTTTGCTTTGAGCATCGTCTCGATGCTGACTTCATTGAGGGCGCGCTTCTTGGCGCGTCTTTCGCATGTATGCACCAGTTCCTGCCACTCACGACCCCATAGTTCAAGTTCTTCGGTTGTCACGCCGTTGCGAATCAGGCTTTGTTCGAATTCCTTATAAGGAGAATAGCTGCGTGGAATACCGCGCAAGTTGCGTGGCTTATGGGTCTGAATATATTTGTCCAACACGAACTCTCGTTGGACGCGCTGCATCTCTATCTTTCCGATAAGTGCATCGACTATGAGGGATTTAATGCTTGGATTTGCCATGATTGCAGAGGTAAACACCGGCTATGGTCATGATGCATCCGAGGATTGCAAGCCAGGTAATGCGTTCGCTGAGCACGAGATAGGCGGCGATGAGTGAGGTGACGGGATTGAAGTACAGGTAATTGCTGGCTGCGATGATTCCGATGCGGCGCAGCACAATATTCCACAACAGGAAACATCCGAACGATGCGATGAGGCAGAGGAAGAAGAGTGTGCCGAAGACGGTGGGTTCTAATAGGAGCTTCCAGCCCACAATGGGTGTGGCAACTGCCTCGCCGAGTGCGCAAAGCTGGCTTTCGCCGTGACACATGCACCAGATACAGGCTGGCAGCATGGTGATGACCCCCCAGAAGAACACCTTGCGGGTGATGGTGATGGAATTATGGCGTCGTTCGACATCGCGGATGACGAGGCTATAGAAGCCCCAGCTTACGGCGGCTGCGAAGGAGAGAAGGATGACCCATGGATCATCATCGAGGATGAAGACGCCGTTGAAGACGACTAGGGCCACGCCGATGACAGCTATAAATGAGCCGATGAGGAAACTGTTGGAGAGATGTTCATCGCGATGCACCATGCGGTTCATCAGGGCAGTGACGATGGGTGTAGTCCCTACAATCAGGGCCACGGTCGAAGTGGCGGAAGTAAGCTTTACTGCAGTGTTTTCAGAAAGAAAATATAGCGAGCCGCCCGTCAGACCGAGGATGATGAACAGGAATTCATCCCAAAGCACATCCTTTGTCGCCCTTTTCCGCTTGTTTCGGCGAAGAGATAATGGCAGCATTAGAAACCACGCCAGCACAAAGCGCAGACACATGATCTCGGCAGGGTTGAGGCCAGCATTGAGCAGCACCTTCGATGCGACAAAGGTGCTGCCCCAAATGCAGGCTACTATGAGTGCGAGGATGTGCCAGAGCATACTCTTTGTAAAGCAAAAATACATCTGAAATTGTAGTCAGCATCATGTCGGCCATCATAATGCTTCATCCATTTTCGGTTGTCATCAACGTACGGTGAAGTTCATCTTGCCGGGTTTGAGGCCGCTACCGGAGACGGTGAGAGTGGATTCGCCGAGCAGGGTGCCTGCTTCGACTATTACGACGCATTCGCCGTGGAAGGCCTTCATTGTGGGACGAGTGAAGGTTTCGAGGCTGGTGGCGTCACCATTGCAGGCCGAATTGAAACGCGCTACATATTCCCCCTTGGTACTTTTGATGCCACGCTGCACCTTGGAAGAAACAGCGAAGTTGAGCTGCACATCGGCATCGGGACAAAGGTTACCGTCCTTATCGACCACGCGGGCGGTGATGAAAGCTAGTTGGGGAGTATCCATGGCGTTACCATCTATATCGACGGGTGTGACACTGAGTTCAGTGTTCTTGGCAGCGGCATCGAGAGTCAGTTCGATGTGGTTGGGCTTCCCCGCAGTACGGATGACCTGTTCGGCGGCTTTATTGCCTTGTGCATCATAAGCAACCACCTTTAGTTCTCCAGGTTCGTACTTCACGTTCATCCAGCGTAGGCGATAGCGGTCAAGACGGTTCTTGCCGTACGGGGTTTGGGGATTGGAGAACATCGAGGTGCCGCCCCAAGGCATCGGTTCTTCGACGCGGTTGGCGAGATAGTCTTCGAGACTTACATCATACTTGCGGATACGTCCCTGGCTCTTTCCATTGACGAAAAGTTCGGCCTCGGGATAGTTGGTATAGCAGAAGACGGGTGTCACTTCACCTTCGCGTCCTGGCCATGTCCAGTGGGGAAGTAGATGCAGGGTCTCAAGCTCGGGTGCCCAGTGGACACGATAGAGGTAAGCTCGGTCTTTGGGGAGGCCGGCAAGGTCAAAGATACCGAAGTAGCTGCTGCGAGATGGCCAGTATTCGTCATAGGGGGTAGGCTCGCCGAGGTAGTCGAAGCCTGTCCACACGAACTCTCCGATGACCTGCGGACACTTGTCTTGCCACATCCAGTCGTCGTCGGGGATATTGCTCCAGATGCATGACTCAAGGTCGTAGCTGGAGATCTGTCCGTCATCGTAAGCGGTGCCATGTACTTCTTCAACGGGAAACTTATAGACACCACGGCTAGAAATGGTAGATGCGGTCTCCGATCCAAGGACGATACCTTTCGGCGAATTCTCGATGCCCTTGGGATAGACATGCAGACGATAGTTGAAGCCCGGGATGTCGGTCTCCTGCCATACTCCGCTGAACATCGGGCCTTCACCACGGTCCATACCCTGTGTGCAGGGACGTGTGCCATCAAGTTCGTGAATCACTTGCTGCATCAGTTTCGTATATTTGTAGCCCACTTCGTTGTTCTGCTCGGGAATTTCGTTGCCGATGCTCCACATGACGATGCTTGGATGATTGCGATGCACCAGGACGAGGTTGGTGAAGTCGCGCTTCCACCAAGGTTCGCCCGTGCTGTTGACCGACGTCTCATCGACTTTTTCGAAGAAGCGGCTGTAACCATTCTTGCACTTGGGATAGACCCACATGTCCATCGATTCGGCCATGACCATCATGCCCATTTCGTCGCAGATATCCATCTGCCAGGGTGCCGGCATGTTGTGCGAGGTACGGATGGCGTCGCAGCCGATCTCCTTGAGCAGAGCCACCTGACGACGGAAAGCCGACTTATTGAAGGCAGAGCCTATGGGACCCATGTCGTGATGCAGGCAGACGCCACGGAACTTGCGGAGCTGGCCATTGAGCTTGAAGCCTTCTTCGCAATATTCGATTTGCCGAATGCCAACTAGTTGGCTCTGCTCGTCCCATACCTTATCACCTTCGGTCAGGCGGCTGGTGAGCGTGTAGAGAACTGGTTGTTCGGGGCTCCAAAGCATAGGATTGTTGATTACGAGGACGTTGGTGGCCATCTTTGAGCTATTGATGTCCATCTTGTGCTCGGCCACAACTACACCCTCTTCGTTAGTAAGGATATGTTCGACCTTAAGTTTCTGACTGCGGGCGATGTCACCTCTCACTTCTGAGCTTACAGTGAAGCGTGCTTCACTTGCCGTTTTGTAATCGTTGGCAATGCCGGTCACCATGGTTGTACGCGCAAAGGTGCCCCAAGTCTTGAAGCTGATCTTTTGTGCAAGGAAGAGACGGACCGGACGGTAGAGTCCAGCACCAGGATACCAGCGGGAAGACTCCTCGATGTTCTGCAGATGCACGGCAAGGGTGTGTTCTCCAGCCTCAGCGGGAATCTCGAGTTTGAAGGTGTTATATCCGTAAGCCCAATAGCCTACGTCCTTGCCATCCACATAGACATGTGGCTCGGACATGGCACCATCGAAGATGAGCTCGGCATAATCATAGCCGGCGGGGATGGTGAAACGTGTGCGGTACCAGCCTTCGCCAATCCAAGGCAGGCAGCCAGAACGGCCAGTTTTTTCGGTGGCTTCCTTCTCGCCGTTTTGCTCGATGCGGACCACCTGCTTGTCGATGTCCTTGTCAAACGGGCCTTGAATGGCCCAATCGTGTGGAATTGTGACTTGTTGCCAACGGGTGTCGTCGAAGTACGGGGCTTCAGCACCTGCTGCTGTGCCATTTTGGAAACGCCAGTTTGAGAGGAGCAACTGCTCTTGGCTCTGCGCCGAGAGAGAAGTGGAAGCTAAAGCCGCCATCAATAGAGTCGAAAATAGGGCCTTTTTCATAATAGTGTGAGTTATATCATTGTTTAATTCTATCAACAGGATTGACATGCCTTTTATCGGTGGCAAAGATAATAATAATTTCAATAAGTTGGCCACTTTGTGGGGGAAATGATTCGTAATTAATCAGGATTTCGTTCTCAAATGAATCATTTGTGTTGTTTTCATTCAATCTGCTGGTCTTTCTTCGTTTCAAGGTCGGCTAATGTCATCAAAGCCACATCATATTTCAAGGGATCGGTTTTGTCCCATTCCTTGAAAATTGCGGTGAGTTCTTCGCAAGCGGCCCATGATGGTCGTTTGTGTTTAAGTATGGGGAAGGTGAGTTGACAGATGTGGATATCGAGAATCGCATACAATTCGCAGGGCTTATGCGATTTCCAGAGGCCGAAGTCGGGCGATTCTGTCCTAACCATCCAGCGCAGGAACATACATATCCTTTTGCATGCAGTTTTGCCCATAGTGCCGAGTTTGGCAGGTGCCAGCCATTCGGCAATTGTTGCGATGCATTGTTTCATGTCTAAGCCTACTAGACAATTTTCGAGGGTCGGTTCTTCGTATGGATGGGCCAGCCGATACGACGTGAGGGCATTGTAGATATTCTCGCATACTTCGATAAATTTGTATCGATTGAGCGTCCTATAGACACAGTCGTTCTTGGCATTCTGATAACTGTCGAGATACTGTTGCTCGAGAATGAATGCTGAAGGATTCCATCGCATTTCATTGCCGAGCATGTTTAGTGCCGCGGTTCGGATAGCTTTACGGTTCCCCCACGTGATCATTGCCACGAAAAGACCTCCAACTTCTAAGTCGAGCTGACGTTGCGTGTGGGCGAATAGTTGCCACACGATGGCGCATGGATCGATAGCAAGAAACCGTTCTTCGCTGAAGACGTGATAATATAGATGGTCGAGATAGCTTTTGGAGATGTCCATATCGTTGTTTGGTTATGGGTGCAAAGATAGGGAAAAAACAGAATCAAACCAAATTTGCTGTTGGAATTTGCCATCTTGATAGGCCAAATTTGCAATTTGTGTGCGAAAAAAGTGTTGAAAACTCTTTAAAAACATCATTAAATGCACGTATTTAGAATAAAAGCGTTATCTTTGCGCGCTGATTTAATCGTCAGTGGCATCCTCGATGAGCTTTTGTCCGTAAGTTGAGGCGCTGCCAGTCTATTATTATTTAATTTTTTTATCCCAATCAACTAAATGGATACTTTATCTTTTAAGACCATTTCTGTGAACAAAGCAACTGCACAGAAGGAGTGGGTGGTTGTGGATGCTACTGACCAAGTGATGGGCCGCTTTTGCTCGAAAGTCGCTAAGCTGCTCCGCGGAAAGTACAAACCATCCTTCACCCCTAACGTTGACTGCGGCGACAACGTAATTATCATTAACGCCGACAAGATCACGATGACCGGCAACAAGTGGACTGAGCGTGAGTGGCTCACCTTCACCGGTTATCCCAGTGGCCAGCGCGCACACACTGCCGCTAGCGTAGTTAAGAAACAGGGTTACGAGGCACTGTTCCTCACCGTACTCAAGGGCATGCTCCCGAAGGGCCCTCTGGGCCGCAAGATTCTCAAGAACGTTCGCGTTTATGAGGGCAGCGAGTACAAGGAGGTTGCACAGCAGCCAAAGGTAATCGACATCAACAAACTGAAGTAATCAACACCAAAACAACAATTGAACTATGGCAGAAGTAATTAATGCAATTGGCCGCCGCAAGGCCGCTGTAGCCCGCGTTTATGTTCAGGCTGGTGCTGGTAACATCACTATCAACAAGAAGGACCTCCAGTCGTATTTCCCCTCTTCAATCCTTCAGTTCGTCGTGAAGCAGCCTCTCAACGAGGTAGGTGTAGCTGAGCAGTACGATATCAAGGTGAATCTCAAGGGTGGTGGCTTCAATGGCCAGGCTGGTGCCGTTCGTCTCGCCATCGCACGCGCACTCGTAAAGATCGATGCTGAGCACAAGGCAGCACTCCGCAAGGCTGGCTTCCTCACCCGCGATCCTCGTGTCGTTGAACGTAAGAAGCCAGGTCAGCCCAAGGCTCGTCGTCGCTTCCAGTTCAGCAAGCGTTAATCTTTGGTTAGCGCAAAGCGTAATTTAAATAAGTACGTGCGTACATCTATTTAAATAACGCGTTTAGTATCTAAATCCAGTCGGACCCGTTCGGATGACGACTACCGACGGATTGAATAACAAGAATGTAAACAAACAAAAAAATTATCGACATTATGTCACGTACAAACTTTGATCAACTTTTGGAGGCCGGCGTTCACTTCGGACACCTTAAGAGCAAGTGGAACCCAGCAATGGCTCCATACATCTTCATGGAGCGTAACGGCATCCATATTATAGACCTTAATAAGACAGTTGCTAAAATCGACGAGGCAGCTGAGCAGCTCAAGGCATTGGCCAAGAGTGGCAAGAAGGTGCTTTTCGTCGCAACCAAGAAGCAGGCCAAGGAGATCATTGCCGAGAAGGCACAGGCTATTGGCATGCCTTATGTTATCGAGCGCTGGCCAGGTGGCATGCTCACAAACTTCGCTACCATTCGCAAGGCTGTGAAGAAGATGGCTACCATCGACAAACTGACTAAGGACGGCACTTATGATAATCTTTCTAAGCGCGAGCGTCTGCAGGTCAGCCGCCAGCGTGAAAAGCTTGAAAAGAACCTCGGTTCTATCGCAGACCTTACCCGTCTGCCATCTGCAATCTTCGTGGTTGATGTCATGAAGGAGCACATTGCAGTAGCTGAGGCTATCCGTTTGGGTATCCCGGTATTTGCCATGGTTGATACCAACTCCAACCCCAAGGGCGTTGATTATGTCATCCCCGCAAATGATGACGCTACCAAGTCTATCGCAGTCGTTGTCGGCACCATGTGCGACGCTATTGCTGAAGGCATTGAGGAGCGCAAGGTGGAGAAGGCCGATCAGGAAGCTGCTGAGGCTTCGGGCAAGGCTGGCAAGAAGGCTCCTGTAGTTGAGGAGGCTACCGAAGAAGAGGAGGCCTAATTTGATTTTTAATTCTAAAAAACAGAAAGAAATTATGGCAGTTTCTATTGCTCAAATCAAGGAGCTTCGCGAGATTACCGGTGCCGGTATGCAGGATTGCAAGAAGGCCCTCGAAGTTACTAATGGTAACATGGAGGAGGCTGTGAAGGAGATTCGCAAGAAGGGTCAGGCTGTTGCCGCCAAGCGTGAAGCCCGTGAGGCTTCAGAGGGTACGGTTATTGCTCGTACCGATGGCAAGTTCGCCGCTATCATTGCCCTGAAGTGTGAGACCGATTTCGTGGCCACCAACGAACGTTTCGTAGCCCTCGCTAACAAGATTATGGATCTCGTCATGGCTAACAAACCTGCAGATCTCGAAGGCGTACTTGCCCTCCCCACCGAGGATGGCACAGTGAAGGACTCTATCGTCGCTCAGATTGGTGTAACTGGAGAGAAGATGGAACTTGGAGTTTACGAGCACATCGAAGGTGCAGCTGTAGTTGCCTACAACCACTTCAACCACAAGCTTTCGACCATTGTTGCCTACAACGAGGATGGACCTGCTGAGGTTCTCAAAGAGGTTGCCCTTCAGGTGGCTGCTATGAACCCAGTAGCTGTAAATGCTGACGAGGTTCCACAGAAGAAGAAGGACGACGAACTCGCTGTAGCTATCGAGAAGACCAAGGCCGAGCAAATCGCCAAGGCTGTTGATGTAGCTCTCAAGAAGGCTGGTATCAACCCCGCACTTGTTGACTCGGAGGATCATATCGACAGCAACACCGCCAAGGGTTGGATTACTGCAGATCAGGCAGCACAGGCTCGTGAGATCCGTGCAAAGGTGAGCGCTGAGAAGGCTGCTAACCTGCCTGAGCAGATGATTGCAAACATCGCCCAGGGTCGTCTGAAGAAGTTCTTCAAGGAAAATTGCCTTGTTGAGCAGGAGTTCATCAACGACGCAAAGATCAACGTGCAGCAGTATATGGATAAGGCTCAGAAGGGTCTTACTGTTACCGCTTTCCGTCGCGTGAACCTCAATCAGGATTAATTCTATCTTATCTACAGCCGCAAATTGGATTAGGCAGGCGGCTGTAGATTCCCACGGGGTGTGGCGCAGTTGGTAGCGCGCTACGTTCGGGACGTAGAGGCCGCCCGTTCGAGTCGGGTCACCCCGACCATGAAAATGGTCAAAATAAAAGCTCTGAAGAATCGATTTCTTCAGAGCTTTTATTTTGAGGCTCTAGATTATTCTTACTTTCGTGTGAATTTGAAGCCAGTCTTCATGCCGTCGTAGTTGCCAGCCAGGGCGCTGATGGTCGAATTATAACTCTTACTGATGGTAGTGAAGAGGTTGAGGACCTTGGTGCTGTCGAAGCATAGGCTCATGTTGTTGCCACTGATGGTGACATATGCCTTGAGGTTTTGGCCAGAGGGCGTGGTCATAGTTACAGTCTTGCTCTGTTTGTCGAAGGTGTAGGTGCCCTTGTACGATCGAGAGCCGAGTGTGTAGGTAACGCCTCCATTGTTGTCGAAGATGAAGTTAACACGACCGGTGCGAATACCCATCATATTGTAGAACGTAGCAAGCTTGTTCTCGACTTTTGTGGCAGCAGCTGCACCGCCGGCTTTGGTGAGGAGGTTCTTGCTCTCGAACTGCACAGCGGGCTCGTTGTAAGTCCATGAGCCTACAAGGTTGGCTTGTGTGGTGGTGGCACTGCCCGTCACGCTGGATATAACATTTCCAAGGACGCTGCCAAGGTTGCCTCCTTTAGAGGTAGAGTTGGCAGAGGTAACTGCGCCATTGAGCACTGAGCCGAGGATGTCGCCACCCGAGCCGCCTTGAGCGATGCCCGACAGGATGGATTCGAGGAATGACTGTGCCTTGACCTGCTGGCCAAAGACACATGCTGCAGCAATCATGCAGATGGTAATAATCTTTTTCATTGGTTTTTGTATTTGTTAGAGGTTGTTATCTATTGTCATTCTTGTCATCGAATGCGGGCCGAGTGAAACGTTGATTGCAGATAAGCAAGGAGTCGCCTGGATCCATTACACTTGGCTCGAAGAAACGGTTGGTACAGTCTTCCCAAGCGATGAAATGATGGGTAAGTCGGGAGACTACGATGAACTTGAACCGCAGAGGAAACTTTAGGGAAGAACGTGAGAAACTGACCGTCCATAGGTTGCGGCTGATCTGATGCATGACAAGGGCTTTCTCAGGTCGCCAAGCACCCAGTTCGGGGACGTTGCCGATGAGTGCCAGTTCCCATTCGTCCTTGAGGTTGCCAGCTTCGCATACTATGGTAAATTGGTTGGGCTCAAGTATATCGACAGCAGGGAAAGGATGGTCGTGCAGACTCGCCTTGCCGTTCTTATGTGGACGGAAGGCGAGCGAAAAGAAGCTGCGTATTTGAGGCAATCGCCTCCAACTGTCCCACACACGTAAGGTGGGCACTCCCTCGGCTTCAGTGATGCCTGCAATATAATGTCCATTGCCAAATTCGTTGCGAACAACATGACGTTCGTAAGCCAGGACGTAGTGATAGGGAGTGCCAGTCAACCTTTCGGCATCGACATCGACGAACCAATTGCCGCGTCCGTCATTGTCCATTTCAATGGCATCCTTGGAGAGTTTCTGGCCGAACTTTGGCTTAATGCCTGTTGTTACGTAAAGTTGGGCACCCCATTGTGCCTTATATTCGACGTGAAGAGAGATGGTCATGGGAGAGGATTAAGGTTGTTTGCGTTCTAGATATAAGGTCATTGGGTGGCATTCATGTGTCACCCAATGAGAATGTCGGTGATTAGAAGTTGAATCCGATGCTGAAGCTGACGGTGTTGCTGCGGATGGCACTGTCGTAGTTGTCGAAGCCAAAATAGTTGTATTGGTCGCTTGCCAGGTTGACAAGACCGCAGTCATAGGCCAGTTCCAGGAAAAGGTGATCGATACCGAGGCCGCAACCCATACGTACACCGGCGTCGGTGCGACCTAACTGTCCTTCTCCATCGGAGAACGTGTCCCAACTGTCGTTATAGCCATCTTCCACACTCTTTGTCTTGCCGCCTATGCCGAACGATAGGAAGCCGCCGAAGAATGGATGGAGGCATACGCCTGCATTGTGGTACTGCACTTCGTACTTGAAGACAAGTGGTATTTCGAACATGTGCATGTTACTCTTCAGTTTGGTGCGAGTGTTGTAGCCCATCTCGAGTCCATCGAGCTTGCCTCCCTTGAGCGTATAATATAGGCCTGGCTCGATGATGAGGGGAGTATTGCCCAAATACCAGCCAAAGACGATACCGAGGTTGACACCTGTCTGTACATCGCTGGAGATGTCACCAAATCCTTCGGTGCGGAAAGTGTTGGTGTTATAACCGAAACGGATGCCGGTATAGTCGTCCATGGAGGCGATACCGTAGCCTAACATGGCTGTGTTGGCAACGGTATGTACGTCGCGCATGCCGCGAATGAAGCCGTCGCCACGATAGCCGCTCCGATGATGACGATGACCCGGCTGTGCCATTACAGAGGTGAGGCTCACTACAAGGATGAGGAGCACTGTGCTGATGCGTGAGATAGTCTTTTTCATAATTGTAATAGGTTTTATAGATTTCTTGTTTGTTTCAGCATTATGACCAAGAGCGGGTTATTCGGTTTAATTGTGTCTTGTTTTTTCAACCAATGCGCGTTTTTTGTCAATCAATCCTCGCTGAATTGCTTCAAAAGGGAGCGGTAGGTCTCGTAAAGATGCTGCCGTGACATCATGCCGATGTATTTCCCCTGGTTGTCGATGACGGGCAAGGTCCATGCGCCTGTCGTATCAAAGAGATTCATCACTTCGGCCATATTCATGTCGGTAAGTATCTTGCCCTTGGGGCCGATCATGATGTCAGAAACCATCATCCGCTCATAGAGGCGGGGTTGGAACATGATGTTGCGCAAATCGTTGAGTGTGACGATGCCTACGAACGTGCCATCCGTATCGCAGACGGGGAAGTGGTTGTGAACCTGTGAGGAGATGAGTTTGACGAGTTCGCCGAGCATCATCTGTGGATAGAGCATCGGATAATCGTGCTGGATGAGATCGTTCATGTTGAGCATCGTGAGCACCGCCTTGTCCTTGTGGTGGGTGATGAGTTCGCCCTTGAGCGCTAAACGACGAGTGTAGATGGAGTAGGGTTCGAAAATACGGATGGTGCCGTAGGAAAGGCATGAAGCAATCATCAACGGGAGGAAGAGGTCGAAGCGCCCCGTCAGTTCGGCCGAAAGAAAGACTCCCATCAATGGAGCGTGCATCACACCAGACATCACTGCGGCCATCCCCATTACCGCAAAGTTCTGCTCAGAAAGGAAAGTGAAGATGCCTGCCTTGTTGAGCATATAGGCAAAGAGAAAACCAGCAAAGTTGCCTAGGAAAAGCGAAGGGGCAAAAGTACCACCGCAACCACCACCTCCGTTGGTTGCTGCTGTCGCGAATGACTTGGTGAGCATCACGAGAAGGATAAATCCCGAGAGTACCCAGAACGAAGCGTTGGGAATTCCAACAGCGAGCGAGACTCGGTCGAGGTCGTAGAAGATAGAGTTGCCGGTAATCTCGTGATATTGTCCGTTGTAGATGTATTGGATGGCATCGTAGCCTTCTCCATAGAGTGGAGGGAAGAGGAAGATGACGATGCTGAGGAAGAGTCCGCCGATGATCCATTTCAACCAAGGATTGTTGATTTTCTTGAAGAAGTCTTCAGCTACAAATGTAGTGCGGGTGAAATAGAGCGATGTGAAGCCGCAGAAGATGCCGAGAAGAATAACATAGGGGAGACGTTCGATGGAGAAGTCCATCGTCTCGGTAAAATAGAAGAGGGCACGCGAACCATCGACGATATAGGACACCGAGGCGGCAGTCACTGCCGAAATAAGCAGCGGCATGATTGAATAGGCGGTGAGATCGAGCATTAGCACTTCGACGGTGAACAACAGTCCGGCGATAGGAGCTTTGAAGATGCCGGCAATACCTGCTGTAGCACCACAACCCAGCAGGATCATCAGTGTGTGCTGGTCCATGCGGAAGAGGCGACCCAAATTAGAACCTATTGCTGATCCAGTGAGAACGATAGGTGCCTCAGCTCCCACCGATCCGCCAAAGCCGATGGTCACTGAAGATGCGATGACAGAGGTGTACATGTTGTGCGCCTTGATAATCGACTTGCGCTGCGAGATGGCGTATAGGATTTTTGTCACACCATGTCCGATGTCGTCGCGTACTACATATCGAACGAATAGCCCTGCGATGAGGATACCAACTACAGGATAAAGCAGATAGAGATAGTTGGCGCCATCGACCACGAAATACATCGTGAGGATGTGCTGGAAGGTGTGAATGAGCCACTTTAGAACCAATGCGGCGGTTGCTCCTACCAGTCCGGTGAAAAAGGCGAGTATGAGGACAAACTGTTGCTCGGTGAGATGCTTCTCTCTCCAAGCAACAATACGTTCGACCAATATATGAAAAAAACCAAACATTTTGAATCTTTCTTACTCTTTTGACTTCGTCAGGCCTCTTAAATACCTTTTCCAGTGAGCACTGTACGTACGGTAAAGCCCAGGATTTTCAGATCGACGGCTAATGAGCAGTTGTTGATATACATCAAGTCGTAGCGCATGCGTTCGACCATCTGGAAGACGGTGGAAGCATATCCATACTTGACCATACCCCACGAAGTGATGCCAGGGCGCACTTGAAGCAGCTTGGAATAGTATGGGGCGATGTCCATGATTTGGCGGATATAGAAGTCGCGTTCAGGACGAGGACCTACGAGGCTCATATCACCCTTCAGCACATTCCAGAACTGTGGCAATTCGTCGATGCGGTATTTGCGCAAATAACGTCCGACTTTAGTGATGCGTCTGTCCATGGTTGAAGAGAGGCGTGGTCCATCCTGCTCGGCATCGGTTCGCATGGAACGGAACTTATAGATGCGGAAAGGCTTGCCCGAGCGCCCGATGCGCCATTGGCTGAAAAACACAGGACCCGAAGAATCGCGATGGATAATAATGGCTACAATGAGAAAGAGCGGCGATAGAAGCGTGAGTGCCATGGCGGCACATACTACGTCGGCTAGTCGTTTCAGGTTGCGTTTGAATGGACTCATCAAGTCGGTGCTGTACTGCATCATAGGCAGAGTGGTCAGTGAGTCGGTGTGGACTTGTCCATTGAGAATCTCTTCATTGCTGGCCTTTATGCGGATAGGCAGTTCAAGGGGTAAGAGCTCATATACGCGATGATTGATGATGCGGGCATCGTGCTTGTCAGGAGCTAGGAGGAAGGCCTCAATGTGGTTTTCAGCGACCACACTACAGATCTCTTCATAGCTGGCCGTGTCGGGTACTGTCTTGATGATAAGGTAGCCGTTCTGCCGCTTTTCAGCTTTCAGCTCACGTTGCAGTAATTGTGCAGCCTTGCCTTCGCCAATGAGCAGAGTTCGGAGGCCGAGTTGTCCACTTTGTATTTGACCGTTGACATGATGCGTGATGAAATAGCGTACCAGATAGACGGGAACAAAGATGCAACCAAAAAGCGTGAGCAGGATCTGCAGATAAGTCTTGGGCGAAATGTGGACAATCTTCAGCATGGCGATATTCTCGTCGTTGATGAAGGGTACATCGTCGATGACCATGGCAAAGAACGCCACCAATGTACCGAAGGCGATCGACCAGAAGGTCACCTGTAGTTCGTCGGTCTGAGACTTGAAATACGGGTTTTGGTAGTATCCCGAGAAGGCATAGAGAGCCAACCAGGCCAAAGGTCCGAGGATGAGATTGAGTTCAACTTGCGGCAGCGTCAAGTATTCACGTAAAGTAGGCACAGTGAGAAAGCCCGTGATGTCAAAACGATATATATAAAAGCTCAACCACCCGGCCATTGTGGCCAGAAGGTCGCCTACAATATATTTGATGCGTTGTGCGTTTTGATTCACTTTGTAAAGGGGATCTGAGATGTTCTGATGGGTTCTGAAAGGTTTTGAGATGTTCTGATGGGTGAACCTTTCGAACCCCTCGAACCTCTCTTAACCTTTCAGAACCTTACCTAATCACTTGTACTTCACCCCCATCGCCCACCTTGATAATGCCGGAAGGTGAAGGATTGGAGGTCTCGTCTTGACGAAGTGGAATGATGTAGTCAACTGCCTGCTTGATCTCGTCGCTGATGTCGGCAAAGCATTGCGCCGTAGGTTTGCCGCTGATGTTTGCGCTGGTGCTTACCAGTGGCCGCTTGAGGCGGGCGCATAAGGTGTGGCTAACGAGTTCGTTCGTAATGCGCATGCCCATAGTCCCATCGTCAGCAATGAGTTCGGGTGCTACATTTCGAGCACGAGGGAGGATGAGGGTTAATGGCTTGTCGGATACTTCCCAAAGATCCCAGGCGATGTCCGGAACGCGCGAGAAATAGTATTCGACACGTCCTATGGCATCGACTAGCGAAAGCATGGCTTTTGAATCGGCGCGGTGCTTGATTTCGAAGATTCTTCGAACGGCCTCACTGTTGGTGGCATCACAACCAAGTCCCCAGACAGTGTCGGTGGGATAGAGGATGACACCTCCCCGGTACAACACCTTCAAGGCTTCGTCGATGGCTTGTTTGAACTTTTGTTTTTCTTCTCCGTTCATGTGGCAAAGGTACGAAAAAAATCTTAAACATGTTCACTTATTGCGTAAAAAGTGGGCTTAAACAGCTAATTTATGAGATTTTTCCGTGATTCTTATTGTTTTTGAAGACGATTTCCCTCGTACTTTTGTATTGTAGGAGGACAAACTTCAATCAGATAGATGGCATCGAGTGCCCATGTGGATATGCCGTTAGTAGAGAAGTGTGCGGGTGACTGTATGCCTCTTTCATATTCTGTCATCGTGTTCTGATAGAGTTCGGTGCGGGGAACCGTTGTCGGTTCAAGTGCTGATTGCCAATGAGCATAGGCTGCTAGACGAGCTATAGGATAACCATTGCGCTTGCCTTTGATTGCACGCTGGCGATATTCGGCACAGTAGTTGAGCCAGGTCTTTCGCCATGTGTCAGGCACTTCGTCGATGAGCAGGAGTTCGCCCATGAATTCAGTGCCGCCCATGAGCGAAAGCAGATGGTTGGTATTTTCCATCTTCGGGTCTCCCTCCCAACTTAAATATCCAGTGGCAGGGTCATAGCCTAATGCTTTAGGTCCACTGAATATTCCCATGGGCAACTCACTGATGCTCTTCATTCCGTTGAGCATCTTCTGCCAGTAGTTGGTATTTCGCGTGCGTTCGTATTCAGTCATCCAATTGGCAGCGTAGGCCATCCAGTCGGGGCCGATACGTAGTCGGGCTGGAGCTGTACAGGGATACATCCCACGCGGTTCGGCCAGCCGCATTGGGTCGATGCGGTAGAGCAGTGTGTCCAAGTCGCGTTGTGCTGACATGAGTTCACCCAATCGTTCGTCACCTCCGCTCAGATAGTAATAGAATCGGTTCCACAAGGCTTGGCTGATGCGTGCCTCTTTCGAGCCGCAGCCCCAATGGCTAACATTGTGACGTGAGCCAAGCCCCTTGAATGGACCATCGTGGTAAACGTCAACCTCGCTGGTGTGCCGTGTCATGGCTACAGCTAGTTCCCAGAGGTCGGCCCGTCCGGTGCGTAGGAAATTGTACCAAAGCATCATGTTTGAAGCCAGTTCAGTATTGTCCCAAGCGTATCCGCCGATGTCGTAACGCCATTCCTGACGCTCATTGTCGAAGGAATGCATCACATCGCCGTAATTCCAGAAACCGTACCAGTGGCGTCGTTCCACTTCGCCTACATAGAAGTCTGACCAGTAGGTCAATTGCTGTTCAACGTCGTCGTACATCGGATCGGGCAGGCTCCATACACCAAATGCACGTTGAGCGTGAAGATATTGGGGTGTGCAGACAAGTTGCGGTTCTTGCGTCAACGTGTTGAAAAGTGAGGTGAGAGCCTCATCGCCTGGATATCCCAAGGTGGGACATAGCATTACTACTGAAGTGCGCCCTATCCCCTCGGGCGTGCTCATGCCCTCCTGAATGTCTTCGTAAGAAGCATCAAGGCCATGGGCCTCCACATCGTAATGACGCATGTCCATTGGCTCAGCTTCTGGACTCCAAAGATAGAGGGAGACGGTAGCATGGGTCTGTGATGCCCCTTCGATGAGAAGTGTGGAAGGATAACTCTGCCAGAAGTCGTGCAGGGCCATGGCAAGGCCTCTTCCCACTTCTCCGACAAAACATCCTCCTGTGCTTCGTCGGCCATTGAATGTACCTATCCAAGGCGTTTGCGGCGCCGGTTTGGCACTTTTGCGAATCGAGAAACCTTCATCGAGGATTTGAGAGAGGCGATAGCGGTCCCAGGTGGCCCAGTCTTTGAGGAATCCCCTATTTAGCTCATTAAAGGCTTCGGGTTCAGGCAATGACTTTCCGAGCATCTGCTGGTGATAAACTTCTTCGGGTCCTCGTCCGTTGCCGTCGAGCGAAAGACTACGTCGTCCGGTGACGGGCTGCACGGGTTCGTGCCACAACTTGCCATGGTCGAGTGTGAAGGCCACATGGCGATTGTAAACCTGCTCGGCAAGGGGAACATCTGCACGGATACAAAGACTGCGGGGCGCAGGTTGCTTGTTATCACGATTATATACGAGCGAATGGACTACACGTAGGGTTGGACTTCCAGCATTGATATATAGTCGCACAATGTAAGGTAGTCCGTCGGCTTTTCCGCAATATTTTACCACCATCTGCTGGTCGCTTTGGCGCTCAATGCAGAGGCTGTCCATTCGTCCATCTTTCTCGTCTGTACAGACGCGTAAACGCTGACACGTCATGCGGCCTTGGTATAGCAGACTGTCGAGCAGACATGTTGCACCAAGGTTGGTTGGCAGGAAAATGATACTTTCCCCGTTTCTGACAACGTATTGTTCTGCAGTCTTGCGAAGCTCAAGTCCTTGGTGATTGATGTCTTTTTGCTTTGTTCTTTTCCTCTCTCTAATTTCGTTGAGTGATAATTGTCGAAGTGAAAAACTATCAGCATTGGAAACCAGTCCTGTGAAACCAGTCCACTTCAGCGATCCATCAGGCCAGTATGCCAACGGATAGCATTCGATGTCTTGTTCATTGAGGCAAAATTTGTCATCAACATGTACCTTCCCTCTTTCGAATGGAACACCGAATCGTACGGCTAATGTGTCATCGGTGGGACGTTTGATCCAATGAAGGGTGATGCCTGTGGTCGGTTCTTCGGAGAGAGGTTCAGTGAAGCAAGAAAAATTGGCGAGTCGCAGGCGGCTCCATGTGGTACGAATGCCGAACCACCCACTTGTCAAAGGGTTGGGATCGCGGAAATCCACAAGGCATTCCCCGTCGATGAAGTATCGGATACGTATGCCATCGGTTTCGATGCGGATATGACGCCATTGATTCGGCACATTCAAGTGCGCCTCGTCGGTGTATTCCGTGAGTATTTCCGGGATAGGATACATAATATCTTCCCCCTTCTTCTGTTTTGCAAAGAAATCGCCTACTTGATTGGCCTCTCCTTGATATCGACGGAAACGGGTTGTCTTGTTATAGTTGCCGCCGTAGCCCAAATAATAGAGCTGCAAGGTGTAACAGTTCTTGAAGATACCTTTTCTTTGTTTGAGCCGTGCGAATACCGAACCATCCTTCACCGCAGTGTCGGACGCCATCCAGAAACAGTTGAGGTCACTCACCCGATCTTCTGCCCTACCTTCATCCATAAGGCAGGCATCGTATTCGATGATAATACGTCCTTCCATCCTTTCATTGCGCCAAATCGTCATCCCCTTGGGTGAAATGACTTCGAGTGTGTCGCCTAAAAACTTGACACTGTAGTCGGGAGACTCGCTTTCAATGGTCCAATGGGAGGCGAACGTCTTGTTGTCGAGACAAGACAACATTATTTCGTTCCTTGCAAAAAGACAAGGAGAAAAGAATGCGAAGATGAGTGGGAAGAATCGTGTAATGAAATGCATACGGAATGGATCTGAAGGGGTAAGTCCTGGGAAGACGAAAAACCTCTAGATGGGGGACAACTTCGTGTTATGAAAAGCAACCCCCGCAACAGAGTCTGAAGCGGGGGCATATAGAAATCCGAAAATGGATTAGAGATTAGGATTGACCTTGCTCCACTCAGAGATTGGAGGAACAATGTCAAGGGTTACGAGCTCGTCGCGCATCTTGCAAAGATGCTCGTAAGATGCATCGAGGCTGGCCATCTCTTCAGGGGTGCCAACGGGGTTGACATAGGTGCAGCCACGCTCGTCCATGGTGGTATCCATGGCCATCATGATATGGTTGTATTTTGCATCATTGCAATAGGTGCCTGCTGGCCAGCGGAATGGTTCGCCACCCATCACCGAACGAATCATCTCGACAGCGCAATGTGATGGACTCTGGAACGAACTGCGGCCACGGAGCTCGATAATCTTGGCGCCACCTTTGGTAACAGCCTTCTTCATCTCCTCCCATTCCTCGTTTGAGAACTCGGGTGTGCCGATGAGTTCAGAAAGGGTGCGTTCGCCAATCTTTACCTGACTTCCAAATACGGCCATCTGCTCACCGTGACCACCGAAGGTGCGGCAACCAGTGATGCTTGACTGCTGCACGCGGAACTTCTTAGCCAATGCGCTCTGCAGACGGGTAGAGTCGAGAGCGGCAAGTGTAGTCACTTGGCTTGGTTTGAGACCGGAATACAGCAGGGTTACAAGACCGGTGAGGTCGGCTGGGTTGAAGATGATAACAACATGTTTTACATTGGGGCAGTATGCCTGGATGTCCTCTCCTAAACCGCGTGCAATCTCACAGTTGCCCTTCAGAAGGTCCTCGCGGGTCATGCCGGCTTTGCGTGGAGCACCACCTGAAGAAATAATATACTTAGCATCAGTGAAAGCCTCTTTAACATCTGTAGTCCAGGTGATGTTGGCACCCTCGAAACCACAGTGGAACATTTCCTCGGCTACGCCCTCAAGACCTGGAGCGTAAACATCATACAGGCAAATGTTTGGGGTCATTCTCATGGTGAGAGCAGTCTGTACCATGTTGGAACCAATCATACCAGCGGCGCCAACAATAACGAGTTTGTCGTTAGTCAAATAAGTTGCCATTGTTTTTATTTTTTTAATGATAATCGAATATTGTTTTGTTTCTTTTTATTGGGGTTATATTATAACGTTGCAAATTTACTGTTTTTAAATGTAATTTGCACAGAAAAAGCGAAATAATGAACTTTCGATGCTCGTAATTTTGCTATAAAAGTCTGCTTTGAAACCTATATTTGGCATTTTTTGGAGCACAACACAACACTAATACAGCCTTGGGAATTCACCGTAAACCTATTTCCCTGCTTGTATGTTGACGATGACGCGCGAATTACTCGGGTCGTTGCTGATGATGGTGAGATGTTGGTTGATGCTTCGTTTCTTGGACTTGGCAGGGTTGAAAGTGATGCGCAGTTTGGCGGCTTCACCTGGTTTGAGCGAAGTCTTGTCGAGGGTGGTTTGGAATGCCTCGATATCATCATACTGAACTTTGCGAATCTGAAGTGTTTCCTTGCCGGTGTTTCGAACTGTTAGTTCGCGGGTACGTGTATTGTCACCTTTTTCGAAGTCGATGATGGTGTTCGACACTTCGATTTCGGGGGCATTCTGACGTTGCTCTTTGGTGAGTTTGCTGAAGTCCTCCCAGATGTCAGCCAGTAAAGTGATGCGGTTGTTCTTCATGCGTGTCTCCTGCCCTTTCACGTATATTTCTATCACGTCAGTATGAGTACCCCAGTCCTTTACCTTCTCTGTCTCAAAGGTCACAAGCACGCGTCCTTGTTGTTTGGGTTCGATGACTTCGGGATCGCAATCTATGTGTATATGCTTGGGCACATTGCGATAAGTGAGCGTCATGGGTGTATCTCCCTCGTTATACACTGCGAGAGTGCGGGTGCGGTTGTTGCGGCCGGGATAGACATCGAAGAAGTTGAGTGAAAGAGTCTTTACACGCAAACCTCCACCCAACTCTTCGGTGAATGTCTCGCGGATTCCTGTAGAACTGATGACGTTGCCTGTGATGGTGAGCAGCAGCTTTTCGTTCTTGGCATCGTTCGAATAGACGTAAATGCTCTTGTCGAATGGTCCGGGACGGCCTTTGGCGTGATACGTCACTACAATCTCTCCCTTCTCGCCAGGGCGCAGTGGCTTCTTGGGATGATCTGGAGTGGTGCATCCGCAGGTCGCTGTGGCGCGTGTGATGAGCAGAGGGGAATCGCCTTCGTTGGTGAATTCGAACTTTGCAGTCACGTCTCCATCTTTCTCTTGGATGGTGCCGAAGTCATGGGTGTTGGTCACAAATTTAATCTTCGCATCGGCCCAAAGGGTAGTGACCGAAGTGAAGAATAAAAAGAGGAAAGGAAGGAATTTTCGCATCATGGGGTTATAAAGTTATCCTCTTATTTCATCGAGGATGTAGTCGATGGCTGCTGGTAGTCCGTCTTCGCTCTTGCCACCTGCTTGGGCAAAGTGTGGCTGACCGCCGCCGCCTCCGCTGATGAGCCTGGCAGCACCTTTCACTAACTGGCCAGCATTGAGATTACCCTGCTTCACGATATCGTCGCTGATGGCCACGGTGAGCAGAGGCTTGGTCTGGTAGCTGGTACCTGATACGATGATGGTGTTCTGGTTCTCTTGGCGCAACTGGAAAGCGATGTTTTTGATCGAGTCAGGCTCCATTGGACAATGAATCTTGATGACACGCATGCCGTTGATGTCGATGGCACTCTCAGCGAACTTCTGCTTCATTTGCTGCTCCTGCTGCTTCTTGAATTCAGCAATTTGATGCTTAATGAAACTGTCCTCTTCGAGTTGGTGCTTGATGGCGCTGACGAGGTTGGGCGCATTGTTAAACATCTCCTTCAGACTCCGTATCATATCCTGCATGTTGTCGAGCGTATCTTCGACAGCCTTGCCGGTGATGGCCTCGATGCGGCGTACGCCTGCAGCTACCGATGACTCTGACACAATACGAATCATGCCTATGCGTCCGGTGTTGTTGATATGGGTGCCACCGCAGAGTTCGACACTGGGGCCAAACTTCACGACACGCACTTCATCGCCGTACTTCTCGCCGAAAAGAGCAATAGCACCCATCTGTCGGGCTTCGTCGATAGGCATGTGACGATGCTCCTCAATAGCGATGCCTTCGCGCACCATCTTGTTGGCCAGATGTTCCACCTCGCGTATCTCGGCATCGGTCACCTTCTGGAAATGACTGAAGTCGAAGCGTAGGCTCTCGCTGCTTACGTAGGAGCCCTTCTGCTCGACGTGTGTGCCGAGTACTTTGCGCAGACAGTAGTCGAGGATGTGGGTGGCAGTGTGGTTACATTCGATGGCAATGCGCGACTCCTCATCGACCTTGGCTACTACAGGAGCAGTGATGTCGGTGGGCAGTTGTTCGACGATATGGACAGCGAGGTTGTTCTCACGCTTGGTATCGATGACTTTGATGGCCTCGCCTTCGCCAAAGATTAGCATTCCCTTGTCACCTACTTGTCCACCCATCTCACCGTAGAATGGAGTCTTTTCGAGCACAAGCTGGTAGAAGGTTTTGTTCTTCTGCTTGATGCTGCGGTAGCGAAGCACCTCGGTCTCGGTCTCCAGAAAGTCGTAGCCCACGAAGTCGGTGGTGCCGGCATGGAGTTCCACCCAGTCACCATTCTCGACAGCGGCAGCATTGCGAGCACGCTCCTTTTGGGCCTGCATATTCACTTTGAAGCCCTCTTCGTCGATGGTCATTCCGTTCTCGCGTGCGATAAGCTCGGTGAGATCTAACGGGAAACCATAGGTGTCGAAGAGAGTGAAAGCTTCCTTGCCGTCGATTACGGTTTTGCCATCGGCCTTGGTGTCGGCCATGATGTTCTCAAGGCGCTTGATGCCGCCAGAGAGGGTGCGCAGGAAGCTGTCCTCCTCCTCCTTGATGACTTTCACGATGAGTTCGTTCTGGGCCTTCAGTTCTGGATAAGCATCGCCCATGGTTTCGATAAGTACGGGCAAGAGCTTGTAGAGGAAGGCTTCTTTCTGTCCCAGATAGGTGTAAGCATATCGTACGGCGCGACGCAGGATGCGGCGTATCACATAGCCAGCCTTGGCATTGCTGGGCAACTGACCGTCGGTGATGGCAAATGCAATAGTGCGGATATGGTCGGCGAGGACGCGCATGGCCACGTCGGTCTTGGCGTCCTCACCATAGCTGTGGCCGCTGAGTGCACCAATGACCTGAATGATTGGCTGGAAGACGTCGGTGTCGTAGTTCGAGGTCTTGCCCTGCAAGGTGCGCACCAGGCGCTCGAAGCCCATGCCTGTATCAATCACATGGGCAGGGAGTTTCTCGAGGCTGCCGTCGGCTTTGCGGTTATACTGCATGAAGACGAGGTTCCAGATCTCAATCACCTGCGGGTGATCCTTGTTGACAAGTTCACGACCCGGCGTCACGCTCTTCTCGGCCTCTGAACGGCTATCGTAGTGTATTTCCGAGCAGGGGCCGCAAGGGCCGGTGTCGCCCATTTCCCAGAAATTGTCATGCTTGTTGCCGTTGAGGATATGGTCACTTGGCAGGAAGCGTAGCCAAATATCGGCTGCCTCATTGTCACGTTCCAGTCCTTCTTCTTTCGATCCTTCGAAAACGGTAGCATACAGGTTCTTCGGGTCGAGGTGCAGCTTGTCAACCAAGTATTCCCACGCCCACGAGATGGCTTCCTCCTTGAAGTAGTCGCCAAACGACCAGTTGCCGAGCATCTCGAACATCGTATGGTGGTAGG
>JAFZBE010000018.1 GCA_017561935.1 Bacteroidales bacterium
TGTCGCGCATCATAGTGCTCTATCAGATTGCAGCAAGTACTCTGTCGCGCGTCATAGTGCTCTATCAGATTGCGGAAGCACTCTGTCGCGCGTCATAGTGCTCTATCAGATTGCGGAAGCATTCTGTCGCGCGTCATAGTGCTCTATCAGATTGCGGAAGCACTCTGTCGCGCGTCATAGTACTCTATCAAATCGCGGAAGCACTATAACGGCCGTCATAATGCTCTATCAAATTGCGGAAGCATTATGACGGCCGACATAGTACTCTATCCGATTTCGGAAGGATAGTGACGCGAGAGATTGCGTTTGCCTTAATCGAAGAATCCTGGCTGCTTGTAGGGGATGCCAAGTTCGCGATCGACGGTGGCAAGGATGCCTTCAACTTGACCGAGGGCGAACATGCGACCGAGGAGTGTGTAGCCAGCATTATGGCCATGGCTCGACTCGTCGAAGATTCCGCCAGGTTGGTCGGTGAATGTCATGCCGTGATCGACGCGCATCGGCAGACCGGGATTTTCCTTCTCGAAGATGCGGGCCAATTCGATGAGGTTGGCACGTCCGCCCAAGTGGCTGGCTTCGGTGAAGTCACCATTGGGGAAGATGTGGCAGCTGCGGAGGTGTACGAAGTGGGTGCGAGAAGCGAACTTCTGAGCAAGATCAACCACATCGTTGTAAGCACCAGCCGACAGCGAGCCGGCACAGAAGGTGAGGCCGTTGTGCTTGTTGGGCACGGCATCGAGGAACCAGCGGATATCCTCTTCGGTACGGATGATGCGTGGCAGGCCGAGAATCTCGATCGGGGGATCGTCGGGGTGTACGCACATGTTGATGCCAAACTCTTCGCAGGTTGGCATGATGGCCTCCAGCCAGTACTTCATGTTGGCACGGAGCTGTGCCTTGTCGATGCCCTTGTAGAGATCGAGGAACTCACGGAACTTCTGGACGGGAGCGTCATCATTCTCGCTGAAGTTGCCACTTACGAAGCCTTGTGTCTTGATGACGATGTTCTCGACGAGCTTGTGATCCTTCTCGGGAGTCATCGTCTTGGCCAGTTCGTCACATTCGGCAAGCACGTTGCGGCCTTCGCCCACACCCTCGGGGAACTTGAACGCTGCCCATTCCTCGCGGGCGCCTTCGCGCTTGAGGATATAGATGTCGAAGTACGCAAACTCGGCGTAGTTGAAGTAGAGGTTGGTGGATCCGTTGGGATTGTCGTGCAACAGGTCGGTACGTGCCCAGTCGAGCACAGGCATAAAATTGTAACAAATGGTCTTGACACCTTCAAGGCCAAGGTTGCGGAGGCTCTCCTTATAGACCTCGATCTGATAGTCGCGGTCGGGGCCGCCGTACTTGATGGTTTCGACAACGGGGAGTGATTCGACGACGCTCCAACGCATGCCATAGCTTTCGATATAGCTCTTGAGGTCGTGAATGGCTTCGCGTGTCCATACTTTGCCGAGGGGAACGTCATGCAATGCGGTGACGATGCCTTCGACTCCGATTTGTCTGAGCATGGCAAGGGTGATCTTGTCCTTCTTGCCAAACCAACGCCATGTTCTTTCCATAAACTAAATATTTTGGGGTGATTTCATGTTTCGAGCACAAAGATAATGTTTTTTTATCATTGTGCAAAGATTTTGGAGCAAAAATACTGAATGTAAGCCAAAAGTGTGTCCGTTGGCTTGAATTTGGCACGTGGAGCGTTCAGCGCATCTGCTTGAGGATGGAGACGGCTTGGCGGATGGAGGTGACTCCGCTGATGAGGATGGAGCGCTTGCCGTTCTTGTCTTCGAGGCGGCTGATGTGGAAGTGTTTCTGATAAAAATCTATCACGCGATCGAACTGCTTCATGTCATAGTAATCGTCGCCTATGCTGGTGACAAAGAGGCAGCGCATCCTGCCGCTACGAAGGATAATCTTCTCGAAGCCAATCTCGCGACCAAGCTGACGGAGGAGGACGACACGGATGAGCTCTTCGCCGGATTCTGGAATCTTGCCGAAGCGGTCGATGAGACGTTTGCGGTAGGCATCTATCTCGTCCTGGCGTGTGAGGTTGTCGAGTTCCTGGTAGAGGGCGATGCGTTCGCCTGATTCAGGCACGTAAGCTTCGCCGAAGCTGATGTCGAGGTCGGTCTCGATGGCACATTCGTCGGTGACATTGCCTGTCTCCTCCGCCTCGTTGGCGAAGAGGGTGCGGAACTCCTGCGTCTTGAGTTCCTTGACGGCCTGCTTGAGAATCTTCTGATAGGTCTCGTAACCGAGATCGGCGATGAAGCCCGATTGTTCGCCACCCAGCAGGTTGCCCGCACCACGGATGTCGAGGTCCTGCATGGCGAGGTGGATGCCCGAACCGAGACCAGAGAAGTTCTCGATGGCCTGAATGCGGCGACGTGCATCCTGGGTGAGGTAGCTGTAGGGTGGGGTGATAAGGTAGCAGAACGCCTTCTTGTTGGTGCGGCCCACACGTCCGCGCAATTGATGGAGTTCGGAGAGGCCGAAGTTCTGCGCATTGATCACAATCATCGTGTTGGCGTTGGGGATGTCGAGACCTGATTCGACGATAGTGGTACAAACCAGCACGTCGTACTCGTGGTTGGCAAAGTCGAGGATGAGCCGCTCCATGACGCTCGACTCCATGCGACCGTGGGCCGTGGCGATGCGTGCGTCGGGGACGAGTTGGGCGATGCGAGCCGTGATCTCGGGCAGTTGAGCTATCTTGTTGTTGATGACAAAGACCTGACCGTTGCGCGAGAGTTCGAAGTTGATGGCCTCTTTGATCACTGCATCGTCGAATCGATGTACCTCGGTTTGGATGGGGTAGCGGTTGGCGGGTGGAGTGGCGATGATGCTGAGGTCGCGGGCCCCCATGAGGCTGAACTGCAGGGTGCGGGGGATAGGGGTGGCGGTCATGGTAAGCGTATCGACGTTGACTCGCATGGCCTTGAGCGCCTCCTTGGCCTTGACACCGAACTTCTGCTCCTCGTCGATGATGAGGAGGCCGAGGTCGGCAAACTTCACTTTCTTGCCAATGAGCTTGTGAGTGCCGATGATGATGTTGATGTCGCCGAGTGCAAGGTCTTCGAGCAACTTGGTGGTCTGACGCGCGGTGCGAGCCCTTGACAGGTAATCGACGCGGACAGGGAAGTCCTTGAGACGCTCGGTGAAGGTGCGGTAATGCTGGTAGGCGAGCACGGTGGTGGGGACGAGCACAGCCACCTGCTTGCAGTCGTTGCAAGCCTTGAGGGCAGCGCGAATGGCCACCTCGGTCTTGCCGAAACCTACGTCGCCACAGACCAGACGGTCCATGGGACGCGGCGATTCCATGTCGCGCTTCACTTCTTGGGTGGTTTTGAGCTGGTCGGGCGTGTCCTCGAACATGAAGCTGGCCTCCAGCTCGTGCTGCATCTGCGAGTCGGGGCTGTATTGGAAGCCCTTTTCTTCGCGACGTATGGCATAGAGGGCGATGAGGTCGCGCGCCATGTCCTTCATCTTTGCCTTGGTTTTTTCGCGCATGTGTAACCAAGTGCCGCTGCCCAGACGGGTAAGGGCAGGGGGTGTGGCATCCTGGCCTCGGTACTTCGACAGCTTGTCGAGCTGGTGGATGGAGACGAAGAGCAGGTCGCCGTCCTTATAGACAAGTTTGACGACCTCCTGATAGCGGTCGTTGCCGTTGGCATCCTTGCCGATGGGAATGTTGACGAGGCCACCGAACTGTGCTATGCCGTGATCGACGTGGACGATGTAGTCGCCGATGTTGAACTCCATCAGCTCCTTGATGCTCATGGCAATCTTGCCCGAACGTGCACGGTCGGAGCGAAGGCTGTATTTGTGGAAGCGGTCGAAGATCTGGTGGTCGGTGAAGTAACAGTTGAGGCGGTCGTCGTCGATGAAGCCCTGATGGATGGCACGGGGTATGCGGACGAGCTTGAAGTGTTCGCCACGGTCTTCGAAGATGGCTTCGATGCGGTCAAGCTGCTTGGGCGAGTCGCTGAGGATGTGGAGTGTGTAGCCCTTGAGGGCATATCGCTGGAAGTCCTGGCTGATGAGGTCGAAGTTCTTATGCCACTCGGGTTGGGGGGTGGTGTGGAATTCGATGATGGAGTTTGAGGGGTTCGAGGGGTTTGAGGGGTTTGAGAGGTTTGAGGGGTTTGAGCGGTTTGAGATGTCGATGCGGTTGAATTTCATGAGTGCCGTCTTGAAGCGGTCGGCATCGATGAGCTTCTGGAGGGCCGACAGGTCGCCCTCCTCGGTGGATAGGAGCTGCTCGGAGAGTTCCTGATGGCAGATCTGGAAGACGCGTTCGCATACCCAATCGACATCCTCGCAGGCGATGATGGCCTCGGCGGGGAGAAACTCCATGAGCGAGATGCCACGCACCTCGTCCTTGCTGAAGCTGGGGGCGATGGTGATTTCGCTCAAGCGTTGCTTGGAGAGCTGCGTATCGACCTCGAAGGTTCGCAGTGAGTCGATCTCGCTGCCGAAGAAATCGATACGATAAGGGTATTCGGATGAATAGCTGAAGACGTCGAGGATGGAGCCGCGCACAGCATACTGTCCGGGCTCATAGACATAATCGACGCGCTGGAATCCGCGGTCGAAGAGCACTTCGGCCACGAACTTCGGATCGACCTTCTCGTTCTCGTGCAGGGTGATGATGGCGTCCTTCACCTCCTCGCTTTGCGCCACCTTTTCGGCCAATGCCTCGGGAAAGGTCACCACGAGCAGGGCACTTGGGGACTGCTCGTCGGTCTTGACGTTCGGGTCGGACTGTCGCTGGACATGGGCCTGAATGGACGACAATGTTTCGGTGCGCAGTATCTCGTTGGCCGGGTCGATCTGCCCGTACTTGATGCTGCGTTTATAGCCGCTGGGGAAGAACGACACGCCTCCTTCGCCACCTATCTGAATGAGGTCGTGATAGAAGTAGCCGGCTTTCTCTTCGTCGTTGAGGATGAAGACGACGATGCCGTCGATGGCACCCTTGAGAGGAGCCAGGAAGGTGGCGGCAGCCGAACCCGTAAGTCCCTTGAGTTGTACGACGGAAGGCTTCGAGGCGTTCATTCCCCGAAGTTTTTTGACAAGTGCATTGAATCTGGGCTTTTGCAGCACCAGGTCTTTGATTTCCATAAACAAGAAACGGAGACCTTGTGAACGGGTCTCCGTGTGGGCGCTGAGGGATTCGAACCCCCGACCCTCTGCTTGTAAGGCAGACGCTCTGAACCAGCTGAGCTAAGCGCCCTTGCTAAGCGCCAATGCGGGTGCAAAGATAGGCGAAAAATGCGTATGCTCCAAATTTTTTGCCCTCTTTTTTGCAAAATATGTCGAAAAATTTGATTTTTTACACAATTGTGATTATCTTTGCCCCTGAATAGAACGACGAAATGCTTCAAGACTGGTTGCCTACATCGGCCAAGGAGGTGAAGCTCCGTGGGTGGGACACGTTGGACGTGGTCCTGTTTTCGGGTGATGCATACGTGGATCATCCGAGTTTCGGTGCTGCCGTGATCGGACGAGTGCTCGAAGCGGCGGGCTATCGCGTGGCCATCGTACCGCAGCCCGACTGGCATGGCGACATGCGCGACTTCACCAAGCTCGGGCGTCCGCGTCTCTTCTTCGGAATCTCGCCAGGGGCTATGGATTCGATGGTGAACCATTACACCGCCAACCGCCGCCGTCGTTCGGACGATGCCTATACACCCGACGGGCGACCGGGGATGCGTCCCGACATGCCTTCGATCGTCTATAGCCGCATCTTGCGCCAGCTCTACCCCGATTCGCTCATCGTGCTGGGCGGCATCGAAGCGTCATTGCGTCGATTGAGCTACTACGACTATTGGGAAGACCGGCTCCGTCCGAGTCTGTTGACCGAATGCGAGGCCGACGTGATTACCTACGGCATGGGCGAGCAGGTGACGGTGGAGATTGCCCAGCGCATCGATGCCCTGTTGGGAAGCCAGGACGAGGGGAGTAGTACACCGTCGCGCCAGGATATCGTACAGCTGATTGCCGACATTCCGCAAGTCGTCTCCCGCCAAACGGAGATCGTGGAGCAGGAGGGCGACATCGTGCTGCATCCCTATGAGGAGTGCCTTCGCAACAAGCGCAGTCAGGCCGAGAACTTCCGCCACATCGAGGAGGAGAGCAACCGATGGCATGCCTCACGCATCTGGCAGCAGACGGGCGACCAGTATATCCTGGTCAATCCGCCCTATCCACCGCTCACTACCGAGCAGGTGGACCGTGCCTTCGACCTGCCCTATACCCGTATGCCGCATCCGCGCTACAACGGCAAGCGCATCCCGGCCTACGAGATGATACGTCACTCGATCTGCCTGCACCGAGGCTGCTTTGGTGGCTGTGCGTTCTGCACCATCTCGGCGCACCAGGGCAAGTTTATCGCTTCGCGCAGCAAGGAGTCGATCTTGCGAGAGGCACGGCAGGTGACGCAGATGCCCGACTTTAAGGGCTATATCTCGGACCTTGGCGGTCCTTCGGCCAATATGTACCGCATGAGTGGCAAAGACCTGCACCTTTGCGAGAAGTGCAAGCGTCCCTCGTGCCTGCATCCCCAGGTCTGTCCCAACCTCAATGCCGACCATGGCCCGTTGCTCGAGATCTACAAGGCTGTCGATGCCTTGCCTGGCGTCAAGAAGTCGTTCATCGGTTCGGGAGTACGTTATGACCTTATCCTGCATGAGGGCAAGAACGGGGAGTTCAGGGAGACCAACATGATGTATGCCGAGGAGCTGATTCGCAACCATGTGAGCGGACGACTGAAGGTGGCACCCGAACACACGAATGACGCGGTGCTTGATGTGATGCGCAAGCCTTCGTTCGAACTGTTCCACCGCTTCAAGCGCCTCTTCGACGAGGTGAACCGACGTTTCGGCCTGCGTCAGCAGATTATTCCGTATTTCATCTCGTCGCATCCAGGCAGCACCGAGGAGGCGATGGCCGAACTGGCGGCCGAGACCAAACGCCTCGACTTCAAGCTGGAGCAGGTGCAGGACTTTACGCCTACCCCGATGACCGTATCGACCGAGATATGGTACTCGGGTCTGCATCCCTACACGCTGAAGCCCTGCTACTGCGCCCACAGCGCCGAAGAGAAACTGCGACAGCGGGCCTATTTCTTCTGGTATCAGCCCGAAAACGTGCCAAAATTGCGCAGTTCGCTCATTAAGATGGGACGAAAAGACTTGGCCGACCGCCTTTTTGGCGGCAATGGCACGAATCTTGCAAAGAATAATCATGGAGGATACAGTTCTCCGTCAAATCATGGAGGTTATCAGTCGGGACCACGTGGCAACATGAGCCAAGGGAAGTCGAAACCCAACCGATATGACAGAGGTTCCCGATCGAATCCACGAGGAAAATGAAACCAATGAATACTAACTATTAATACTGAGAATTGATATGAATTACTTCGTTCTTATTATTGTGATTGCAGTGCTCGGCTGGGTAGTGCAGTATAATCTGAAGAGAAAATTCGAGAAATACTCGAAGGAATATATCCCTTACACCGGAGCACAGGTGGCACAGATGATGCTCGACAGCTTCGGGCTGAAGGATGTGCGCATCACCCATGTGCCCGGCAATTTGACCGACCACTACAATCCGACCGACAAGACGCTCAACCTGAGTGATGGAGTCTATGAGTCGAATTCGATCGCTGCTGCTGCCGTGGCTGCTCACGAGTGCGGACATGCCGTGCAGCATGCCACTGCCTACTCTTGGCTCACCCTGCGCAGCAAGATGGTGCCGGCCGTTAGCTTTTCTAACAAGATGGTATCGTGGGTACTGTTGGGCGGCATCCTGCTGCTGAAGGTTTTCCCACAGTTGCTTCTCTTCGGCATCATCCTCTTTGCAGTGACCACGCTCTTCACCTTTGTGACACTGCCCGTCGAGATTGATGCATCGCGTCGTGCCCTGGCGTGGCTCGACAAGAGCGGCATGACATCGTTCCAGACGCAGAAGGACGCACGCGAGGCCCTGAAGGCTGCCGCCTACACTTACGTCGTTGCAGCACTCTCATCGCTGATGACGCTGCTTTATTACATCTCTATCTATAATCGTCGCAGTTAAGTCGTCACTTTTTGTCATTATATGATGGATGGTCCGTACCAGTTGGGTGCGGACCATTTATTGTTGTATTAAGATATGAGTTTTGGGGTGTGGAATGTCAAAAACGGAAAAAAATAAACGAAAAACGAAAAAACTTGCCTAATTATTTGGTTTTTATTTTGAAATTTCCTATTTTTGTACCCAAATTGGCAAATTTTACCATTTAGAGCGACGCAACCCAATGGCAAAACAACACGATAACATCAAAGACCTGACCATGGAGAAACCCTATCTCTCGATCGGAGAGGTGGCGGCTAAGTTTGATGTGTCGGTCGATTTGCTGCGCAAGTGGGAGAAGTCGTTCCCGCAATATCTGCGTCCACGACGCACGTCGGGTGACAACCGTCTGTATGACAAGAAGGATGTGCAGCGTGTGGGAGTCCTCTATCGTTTGATCAGGGTCGAAGGGCTGTCGATAGAGGGAGCAAAACGAAAATTGAATGGAAAGGATATGACGGGCGATGAGGCTCGTCAGGAAGTGATACAGCGGCTGCAGGGGTTGCGTCAGCAGTTGCTTGGTATTATCGAAGAATTGGAAAAGGAAATTAAGGTTAATGAAAGGTAAATGCTTATGGAGAACCGTTATACCCTTGAAGAAAGACAACAGATTGTCGAAGACGACAGAAGGGAGTTCTTCGACCGCGTGGCAGAGTTGTTGCCCGCGAATGATATCCCGCGCATACAAGCAGCCTATGAACTGGCTGCTCAGGCACACTCGAAACAGATCAGAAAGAGTGGCATCCCATACATCACGCACCCAATAGCCGTGGCGCGTATTGCGCTGGTCGAACTGGGCCTCAAGACCAATCCAGTGATGGCAGCTCTGCTGCACGACGTGGTGGAGGATACTGACTTGACGGTGGACGACCTTCGTGCGCGTTTTGGCGAAGATGTGGCTTACCTGGTGGGCGTATTGACCAAGAATTCGGACGGCAATTACAAGGTGTCGAAGCAGATCGACAATTTCAAGCACATGCTTGACTCGATCAACTACGATATCCGTGCCCTCCTCATCAAACTGGCCGACCGTATGCACAACATGCGCACCTTGGGGTCGATGCGCACCGACAAGCAGATGAAGATCACTTCGGAGACCGACTACTTCTATGCCCCGCTGGCCAACCGCCTTGGACTCTATGAGATCAAGTCGGAGCTCGAAAACCTGTCGCTCAGATGGCGTTCGCCCCAGGAATATGAACGCATCGAGAAGAAGATTGACCGTTACATGGGGATGCATGGCGAGGACATCGAGGCCTTCCTTGAGCCCATCCGCGAGGCACTGAAAGAAAATGGCATCGTAGGCCATGTCTATGCTCGTACGCGTTCGGTCTATGCCCTCTGGCGCAAGATGAAGAATACCGGCCAGACGTTCAAGGAGCTGGAGCATGTGCATCAGGTGAACATTGTCATCAAATATGACGAGGAGCTCGGCATGTCGGAGAAGAACCAGTGCTTGCGTGTCTATTCGATGCTCACCGACCTCTATAACGAGCGTCCCTATTCGCTCATCAACTACATCGACCAGCCCAAGGAGAATGGTTATCAGTCGATCCATGTGCAGGTGATGTCGCAGGTGGGACAGTGGACCGAAGTGCATATCTGTACCGAGACGATGCAGCGCAACTCGAAGCTGGGTTGCGTAGTGGATCGTACAGAGGGCGTCGAGAACTGGATCAAGAAGTTCCGTGGCGTGCTACGCGATGTAGCCCAGAGTGGCGGCGAAGGAGGATTCATGGAGTCGGTTGTCTCGTCGTTCTACAACGACGATATGATCATCTTTACGCCCAAGGGCAACTCCATCGTTCTGCCCAAGGGCTCTACCGTACTTGACTTTGCCTACGAGATTCACACCAACGTAGGTAATCATGCCAAGTATGCGCGTGTCAACGGACGGCTCTGTTCGATCTTCACCCAGCTGAAGCGCGGCGATCGCGTGGAGGTTGGCACCGAGGAAAACCAGTTGCCCGAATATCGCTGGCTGAACCACGTCAGCACCTACAAGGCACGACGAGCCATCAATGTGGCGCTCAACAAGAGCGGCATCAACGTGGATGAGTTCCCTTACGACCTCTGCTCGAATTGCAATCCCTTGCCAGGCGACGAGATCATGGGCTTCAAGCACAAGGAAGGCCTGATTGAAGTTCACAAGCGCAATTGCCCCGATGCCATCGCCCTTTCTGCTGCCGACGGCGATTCGATTGTCGATGTGCAGCTGCCCATCCTCCCCGGACGCACCTATTCCACCCGTATCGAAATCAACGCCGTCGATCGTTCGGGTATGATGATGGACCTGATTGATATCATTTCGAACCAGATGCACCTGTCGATCGACAGCATCCATGCTGTGACCGAAGACTATATCGGCAAAATCCAGATCAAGATGCGTGTGCCCTCGGCTTTCGAGCTTTCGGAAGTGATACGCATCATCGAACAGGTGAAAGGCGTGGAGGAGGTGAGAACGTTGTGATGGTTAACGGTTAACGGTTAATGGTTAACGGTTAATGGTTAATGGTTAACGGTTAACGGTTAATGGTTAACGGTTAATGGTTGATAATTTAGCAATTACCTAGAAATGGGTATTGCCAAAAATAAAAGAAAGTATTATCTTTGCCCACACTTATTAACAAATCATCTTAATAACTATTTAATTATGAAGAAATTATTTACACTTTTACTTGTGGCATCATGTGCCATGGGTCTGAAGGCACAGGGAACCTTTGCCCTTGCCGAAGGTGATGCCCCGAAGTCTGGTGATCAGGTAACCTCAGTTCCAAACATCACAATGACTTACAGTGAGGCTGGCGGTCCTGACTGGAACGCTGCCGTGGCTGATACGCATATCGATGAGGGAGCTGTCTTTGGTGCTTACTCATCAGGTAATGGCGTCAATGGCAACAAGGAGGGAGGTACTTTCGTTACCTTCCAGCCAGCTCAAACCGGTGTCCTAACTGTGGCTATCGTCGTGAATGCCGACAAGAAGTTCTACATTGAGGAGGACGGTGTAGCCTTGGATGACTTCAATGAAAAGGTTTATTCAGAGAAATTCTATGGCGTTGAATCCTTCGCTGTTGTTGGAGGCAAGTCCTACAAGGTCTATGTTGCCGGCAGCAAGATGGGATTCTATGGCTTCACCTATGATTTTGAGCCCGTAGAGCAAGGTTATGGCTTCGCAGGTGCTGGTACCGAGGAGGATCCTTATGTGCTGGCTTCCGCTACCGACTTCGAAACCCTCGCAGCCAAAATCAATGCTGACAACACGGGTGCAGGCGAGTACTTCACGCTGGCTGGCGACATTGACTTCGCAGGTGCTCAACTCCCAATGATCGCTCTGGGTGGCATCACGAATATCAACAAGGTAGAGTACGCCTTTGAGGGCGTGATCGACGGTGCAGGTTACACCATCACGGGTGTGAAGCACGACCAGCCCAACAAGGCTGATGCCTATAGTTCGTATGTGGGCATCGTTTCTGCCCTTGGCGAGAATGGCGTGATCAAGAACCTCACCATTGAGGGCGAGGTTGCAGGCAACCTGTATGTAGGTACCTTTGCAGGTGTCTCGGCCGGTCTCATCGAGAACTGTGCTAACTACGCTGCAGTGACCAACACCGGTGCATACGGTGCAGGCATCGTGGGCAGTCTGATTCGCGGCACGGGCGTTGTACGCAACTGCGAGAACTGTGGCACTGTCACCGCAAATGGCGGCAGCTATGCATGCGGTATCGTGGGCGGTATGCAGAGGCATTCGAGCATCGAAGCATACAACTACGTGATCGATTCCTGTGATAACTATGCTGATATCACGAGCTCGGGTGTTGGTGCTGCCGGCATCGTCGGAACTGGTGGCGGTCTGATTACAGATTGCAATAACTCTGGTAATGTGACTGCTGGTGGTCAGTATGCCAGTGGTATCATGGGCTGCTCGAACAATGAGGCCGTCACGATGAAGAGGTGTTTCAATTCGGGTGTCATCACGGGCAGTTCGAAGGTGGCTGGCATTGCTGGCGAACTTCGCAATGAAGCTTCACTGCTCGATGGTTGCTACAATGCTGCCGTTGTCGATGAAGGTGTGGTATCGGGCGGTGGCATTGTCGGCACCGACGCTGACGAGTCAAAGGTAAAGAATGTGGGTGGCCTCATTGGCAATTCCACCAAGGAGGGTGCTACTGTGAAGCATAGCGCAAGCATCACTACGGTGACTGTTCCTGCTTCAGTGGAAACAGCCGGTCACCTGGCTGGTACTGCCGACATCGCCTTGGAGGATTGCTACTATTTCGCTCCTGATGCCGTTCTTCCTCTTGATAAAGAAGAGTTGGCTCTTGCCGATCCTTTGGACATCAACGATAAATGGAGTAATTCATTCGTTGGCGATTTGGTTGCTAATGTCATGGGACAGGAAATCGTATTCGAAGAAAAGCTGATCACCGTGAACCTGTTAACTAGTGACGAGGCTACCATCGAACTCCCAGAGATTTCTTATGCTGGCTTTGAGATTGACGAATTTAGCGTTAACGTTCCCTATACCGCCACTGAAGACGGCTACACATTCGCTGGAGGCGAATACTTTGTCCAGGCTGGTGATTATGCTATCCAAGGCACTTCGATGGAGGGCACCATGACCGATACGGATCTTACCTTTACAACGTCCTTCACTGTTGGCGGCATGCCAATGCCAATGACCGTGACCTTCAGTGGAAAGAGCGATTCGACCCAGACCATCATCGAGACTGTCAATACTCCTAATGCAAAGGCCACTGAGAGATTTGATCTCCAGGGTCGTCGCAGCAATGGTGAGGCTGGCCTCTTCATCGAGAACGGCAAGATCTTCTTCGTTCGCTAATCGTTAGATTCACTTCATTTCCTTTATTAATTAATGAAGAAAGTCCTTAGTTTCTGTGCCATGGTGCTCACGTCGGTGGGCCTCATGGCACAGTCCGCTACTTATTCAGGCACGGTCACTGTTGTCGTGGGAGGGGCATATACTTATACCTGCGACGATGCGAGGTACCAGTTGACGTTTGCCGACGAAGCATTGAACGTCACCATCGAGGAGTTGTCAATTCCGGGTACTATCATGGGAGACCTCACCGTGGGTGCCATGGTTATCGACAATCTGACCTATGATGCTGAGATGGGCGGTTACTATCGCGACTATACCGGTAGCGATGTGAGCCTGACACTTGTCGCTGTCAATAATGGCGAAACGGTCATCAACGGCAACTACTATTTCGAGAAAGTGGGCAACATCCTCGTCACGGCTAATGAGACGGGCTATCATATCGTCCACAACATGCAGCCGGGGGCTATGCCTTTCTTGATATCGTTTACTGCCGATGTAGTGAAGGCTTCGGACAACGTCTATGGCTTTGCAGGTGCTGGCACGGAGGCTGACCCCTATCAGATTACTTCGGCTGACGACTTCAAGACCTTGGGCAAGCTGATTACCGCCGACCATCGTGGCACGGGCGAATACTTCAAGGTGATGAACAATATCGACTTCGCCGGTAGCCAACTGCCCTGCATCGCTGTCGATGGCATCGTCGAGGGTAAGCTCAACAATACACAATGGGGCTTCGAAGGTCACATTGTGGGCAATCATGCAACGATATCGGGTGTAAAGCATAATCTGCCACAGGGAGGCGCATTCCAGTCGCTCGTCTCGGTATTGGCTGAAGGTGGCTCGATCACCGACCTCGTTTTTGCCAACAACAACGAGCTGAACACCTACAACTATGCAGCCCCATTTGCCGCCTTGTGTGCGGGAACGATTCGTGGTTGCGCCAACTATGCCAAAATTACGGCCAACAGTGCCTACGCTGGAGGCATCTGCGGCATGATGATGTTCGGCAAGGGCACCATCGAGGACTGTGTCAACTATGGCGATATCTACGCCATGTCGTACGCTACGGGCATCGTCGGCGGCGCGCAGAGCGGCAGCAGCATCACATCCTACGAATATGTGGTACGTAATTGTCAGAATTATGGCAACATCTCGACAGGTCGTGGCACTGGCGCTTCGGGCATAGCGGGCTCGGTGGGCGGCAGGATCCTTGGTTGCACCAACTATGGCAACATCCGTTGTGTGGCCGAAGGAGAAACACCCGCAGGACTTTACACCGCTGGTATTGTCTCGTGTCCGACACGCCTCATCAGTGTGGAGGATTGCGTTAACGAGGGCAGTGTATATGGTTTCAAGATGGTGGGCGGCATCCTCGGCAACGACATGAAGGGCGATGATGGCCACGCTGCAGTCGTAGGCTGTACCAATAAGGGCACTGTGACGTGTGTCGATAGCTACGTAGGCGGTGTGGCTGCTCATACCGCTCGCATCGAGGGCACATTGACCTTGCGCGAATGCCGTAACGAAGGCGTTGTTACCGCACCCGACACCACACAGTTGGCCGGCAACCTGCGAGGCGACGCGATTATCCTCCTCGAAAACTGCACCATCGCCGAGGGTCTTCCCGCTCTGCCGACGGACCCCGATTCGCAGTCTATCGCCACGATAAGCCTTGATCAGAACACCACAGCCATCTCGTATGACATCCAGGGTCGTGCCGTGCTTCGCAAGCAGGGGCTGGTGATTGTGCAGGGTGGAATCAGACTTTTAAAGTGATCTAGATCCTCTAGATTTTCTAGATCCTCTAGATTATCTGGATCCTCTAGAACCTCTAGCCCCAAAAAATAAAAGCATGAAGCGTATCTTAACTCTTCTTTTGGCCTTTATGGTTGTGCATGCAGCGTTACTGCGTGCGCAACCATATTGTGTCTCGGGAAGGGTGATAGATGCGCAGACACGTGAGCCGATGGCATTTGCCACGGTGGTTCATCAAACTACACACCAGGGAACAGTGGTGGGGGAGGATGGCAGTTTTGCGCTTCGCAACCTTCCCAAAGGGAAAGCCGATATCGAGGTGCGGCTTTTCGGTTATGTTCCACAACTGCTGACCTTCACTTTGAGGAAGGACACCAGCATCGTCGTGATGCTCGTCGAACAGGACCTGCGACTTGACGAGGTCACCGTCACTTCGCAAAAGCAGCACATCGAGACAACAGCTTATACAGTCGATCGTACGTCGCTCGATCATAATCAGATCGTCAACGTGAGCGATGTCACGATTCTGTTGCCTGGCGGTAAGAGCCAAGGGGATCAGAGCCTGATCGATGATCCGCGTATCGCTTTGCGTAGCGAAGGTACGAGCGAGATGGGCAATGCTGCCTTCGGAACAGCCATTGAGGTGGACGGACAACGTCTTTCGAACAATGCCGAGATGAGTGAGACAACGGGTGCTTCGACCCGAACAGTCACCACGAGCGATATCGAAGAGGTGGAAGTCATCACCGGTATTCCTTCGGTGGAATATGGCGACCTCTCGAATGGTATGGTGAAGGTGAAGACACGACGTGGCAAGACACCCTATATGGTGGATGTGACGCTCAAGCCACATACCAAGCTCGCAGCGCTCAGCAAGGGTTTCAACCTGGGTTCGGCTGGACAGGGCGGGATCTTGAATGTGTCGTACGAATGGACACAGTCGGTCGTGAGCCTTACATCACCCTACACCACCTATCAGCGTAACGGTCTCTCCTTGCGCTATACCCGTCAGTTCCTGAAGGAGAAGGCAATGCCTCTTAACTTCAACTTCGACGTGAAGGGCAATCTCGGCGGCCTTAACAGCGAGGCTGACCCCGATGCGTTCAGCGATACCTATACGAAGAAACGTGATTATGTGCTGCGTAGCCTGATGCGTTTGCAGTGGCAGGTAGGCCGTCCCTGGCTCTCATATCTTGAACTGTCGGCCGATGCGAGCATGGAGGACAAGGAACAGCGTGTCAACAGCAACAAGAGCAGTGCCACTTCACAACCAGCCATCCATACCATCGGACAGGGTTATCACATCGCCGACGGGACTTCGATCATCATGGGGCCGACCGGCTATTGGTACGAACTGGCCATCACCGACTCTAAACCGGTTGACTTGAGCGCGCATCTCAAGGCCAAATGGGATCACGAGAAGAATCTCGGTGAAAAGTACAAGGTGGAGAGCCATGCCAAGGCAGGTGTGGATTACTCGGCATCGGGCAACGAAGGTCGAGGATTGTATTACGATGACATGGCGCTGGCTCCCACTTGGCGTGAGGAGCGTTACGACACATTGCCCTACATCCATAACCTCGCCTTCTATGCCGAAGAACAGGCAGCACTCCACTTGCCCAGGAAACAGAAACTCAAGATGAGCTTTGGCTTGCGCGAGGACATGACGCATGTCGGCGGGTCGGAATATGGTACGATATGCAGTCTTTCGCCTCGCGGCTCTATGCAATATACCCTGCACCATGCGAAAAGCGAATACAGCATCCATGCCGGCATGGGCAAAAGCGTGAAGTTACCCTCGATGCAGGTGCTCTATCCGAGCATCTCGTATGTCGATTGGCAAACCTTCGCAAGCGGTACCACTGCATCGGGCGAGGCATGTTATGCCTACTATACACAGCCCACGTCGGCACTTTACAACAGTGCGCTCAAGTGGCAATACAGCTTGCAAGGGGAAGTTGGCGTGGAGGCAAGGTGGGGAAAGACACGCCTGTCGCTTACCTATTTCAATAACCGCACCTTCAACCCCTATATCCGCACGTCGGTCTTTCATCCGTTCAGCTATGAGTTGACGTCGCCTATTACAGCGACCGATTTCCCTATCCCATCGGCCGACAGGAGTTATATCGTTGACTCCAACACTGGCAAGGTGACAGTACATGATGCGAGGGGCATCGTGGACGACCAGATGTTGCCGAGCACGACCATTCGTCGCTATTCATCCAATGCGCGCTGGGTGAACGGTGCGCGATCCACCCGTCAGGGCATCGAATGGATGGTCGATTTTGCACGCATTCCTGCCTTGCGTACCGACATCCGTTGGGATGGAACCTTCTATCATTACCAGGGTGTGGAGACCACACTTGTCGCTTCGCACATCGGTACGTCAACAAGCCAGAGCGATGGCCAACCCTACAGCTACATCGGTTACTACGAAGGCAATGCTGCCGCCTCGAATGGTTCTGTCCAGTCGCAACTCAATACGAACGTGACTCTGACCACTCATATCCCCGTAGTTCGACTCATCCTCTCGGTGCGTTTCGAGTGCAGTTTCTACAACATGAAACGTCAGCTTCGCGAAGACCGTGATGGCAACCCGACGGGTATCGCCCTCAACGATGTGGCCGACTATTTCGGATCTTCCACCGACTATGCCGACCATTATGTGGCCGTATATCCGAAGTACTACAGCACGTGGGATGACCCCTCGACACTGCGCCCGTTCTACGACGATCTCCTCGCGGCACGCGATGCGGGTAATACAAACCTTTACAACGACCTGTTGCGCATGGTGCGCAAGTCCAACACGAACTACTATTTCAACGAAGACCGGATCTCGCCCTATTTTGCCGCCAACATCAATGTAACCAAGGAAATCGGACGATATGTGAAACTGTCGTTCTTCGCCACCAACTTCTGGAACAACACTTCGCGTGTGCGTTCTTCGCAAACCGACCGCCGGACAACGCTCTACAACAGCGGTCGAATTCCCGCGTTCTATTATGGACTCTCACTCAAAGTCAGACTCTGATTATGAAGCCGTATATATTAATATATATAATGTGTAGTTTGACGATGCTCTTCATGAGCAGTTGCATCAAGGACGAAGAACTCCGCTATGAGTCCTTCGAGGTGCCTGTGCAGCTACGCAATCCTGTGACTGGTGAGGGTATGCCAGGTATTTCGGTGTCGATGTCCACCACTTTGGGCAACGCTTGGCAAGCCACCACCGACGAGGGCGGTTGGGCGCATTTTACCCTACCTGCTGGAGTTTATGATCTTTCGGCTTCGGGATTCTACGACGATGGACAGGGAAACGAATATGTGATGAACTGCAGTTCTTCGAACATCGAAGTGACTGCCAGGTCGATGATTGTCAGCCAAGGCATGGCTTTCACAATGGTCGCTTCTCGTCGCGGCAGCCTTGTCATCAAGGAACTCTATCAGGGCGGTTGTCAGAAGGACGATGGCTCGGGAGCCTACTATTACGACAAATACGTCATTCTTTACAACAACGGGCAGTTGCCCATCACCATCCATCAGCTGGGTCTCGGCATGGCTCCCCCTTACAATGCGCAAGCTTCGAATGCCAACTTCAATGCCGACGGACAGCTCAATTATGCCAGCGAGGGATTCATCCCGGCTATCCAGGCCATCTGGCATTTCAACGACTCGTTGCATCTCGAAGGGGGTGAAGAGATCGTGATTGCCCTCAATGGCGCCGTGGATCATACGGTGTCCTATTCCCAATCAGTCAATCTGGGCAAGCCTGAGTATTATTGTACCTACGATCCGCTCACGTTCACCAATACAAGCTATTATCCTGTTCCTTCCGAGCTGATTCCTACCAGCCATTACCTCACGGCCGCTTTATACGGACAGGGCAATGCCTGGCCGCTCAGTCAGGTTTCCCCGGCTTTCTACATCTTCAGCGTTCCCGACGGTATCGACATCGATGCGTATGCCAATGATGCCGACAATATCTGGTATCACAACAACGTGGTGTCGGCAGCGGGAGCCTGTCTGCGCATCCCTACCGAATGGATTCTCGATGGGGTGGAAGTCTATACCACCACTTCGACCAAGAATGCCAAGCGTCTCACCGATGAGGTGGATGCCGGTGCCGTCTATCTCACCAATACGTTTGGCTACAGTTTGCACCGCAATGTAGATGTAGCGGCGACAAAGGCCATTGTCGGCAACGAGGCATTGTTGGTCTATGGCGTACCCGCGACACCCGATGCATCACAGGGTGTCGTAGGAGCCGATCCGTCGGGCATCAATGCCGAGGCCTCGGCCCGTCAGGGCGCATTCATCATCTATCAGGACACAAACAATTCGACCAATGACTTCTTCGAACGTTATCAGGCTTCTCTCCGCGATTAGTCTCGCGTGGACCCTCATGCAGCCTCTTGATGCTCAGGTGCATTTCGAGGCATTGCGTGATACGACACCCTGGCTGCAGAGTCGGAATGTCGCGGGGCTGATTGCGCTCCCTGAGGGCGTTCGCACCAATTATGCTGAGGCATATTTCCTGAAAGAGGATGGAGGATGGGGCGAATATCATGCTTCGCCCGACAGCTATACGTTTGGCGCCCGCACGGCATCGTTCTTCCGCGTCAACGATCGTCTTGTCGTGAGCGGCAAAGTGAGTTATTCCAACTTCAAGGGTAGGGAGATGACGGGTTCTGTCTGGCTCAATCCCGAAGACCAGCCTTTCGACATCGTCGAGATGGATTCTCAGTATGCAGGCACCAAGAACAAGGAGCAATATAACCTCATGGGTGCTTTGGGACTTGAACTGGGACATGGTTTTTCGTTGGGCGCAAGCGTTGACTTCACGTCGGCCAATCGCGCAAAGCGTCGTGACCTTCGTTCGCAAAACAAACTCATGGATATGCTTGCTACAGGAGGGTTGCTTTGGTCGAACGAGGTACTGCAAGCCGGTATCTCCTACACCTATCGGCGCACGTTGGAGGAACTGCTCTTCAAGACCTATGGGACGACAGGTATCTTCTATGCTTCGCTCATCGACTATGGAGCATCGTTCGGCGTGAACGAATACAGCGATGCGAGCGGTCTGACCGACGAGGACGAGGAACGGCCGATGCTCTCCACCCGTCATAATGTGGCTCTGCAACTGGGCTTGTCGCTGGGCACGTTGAAGTGGCTTCATGAGGGTGCGATGGAGTGGCGCGATGGCTACTACGGCAAGCGTTCGCTCTATACGCCCGTCTTCATGGAGCATTCGGGAAATGCCTGGAGTTATCAGGGGAAGCTCTCTTGGCAAGGCAGGCATGTGCTGGCCTACGGTATTGAGGGCGAACACCTCAAGAACTGGCAGAACCTCTATGATTATGTCAATCAGGGCGGCGGCTTGAACGAGTACCTCTATTACGGAAGGCTCAAGACACGTGGTCAGCGCACGTTGCGTGCCAATGCAGGGTACAAGTATTACGGTGGCGCTTGGGTTCATCAGGTCAGCGCTGGCTATTACGAACGTCGCCTCACAGCCAGTTTCTACCCCTCGTATCGCCGTCAGCGAATACATTTTGCAAAAGTCGATATCGCTTCACGTCGCCTTTGGTGTTCTGGTCTTCACGACTGGAGCGCAGAACTCCAACTCGGTTATCAGAAAGGTGGAGGCACAAAGGCAGAGGATGGTCGTTATGATGAAGCAGGGACTGGGGCAAATGGCTCTGTCGGTTCGACACTCATTCGCACAAGTCTTGTCACGCTGCCTATTGCCCTTGATCAGCATTACGACTACCTGACTGCCTCGCAGGGACGTGTAGGCGTCAACTTGCTCTATGGTCGCCGATTGCGTGCCAAACAGCTTCGCGTCTTTGCCCTTCTCGCTGCACAATATCAGCGAGCATGGTCGGTAACTGAAGATATCGAAAACCACCATCAGACAATCTCTTTAACCCTCGGCTGTACATTTTAAGCCTAAATATTTGCAAATTCAAGGATAAAGAAGTATCTTTGCCCAGATTTCTCGGATTACTCTGAGTACTCTGATTATCCCGAAAGCTCTAATCGCTTTGAAACCTGATAATTCCGATAATAAACTAATAATTCCCACTACAATGAAAAAATCTCTTTTTACTTTGGCCGTTTGTATTGCACTCGCTGCATTCACTGTATCATTCACCTCTTGTTCCGGCAATAAGCAGGCCCAGCAGGAACAGGTTGTTGGCGAAGCTCTCGGCATTGACGATGCACTTGCCCAGGCTGACGCAAATGTTGACAAGCTGATCACCATCGAAGGTGTCTGCACCCACACCTGCGCTCATGGTGCCACCAAGATCTTCCTCCAGGGTTCCGACAATACGAATGTGATTCGTTGCGAGGGTCGCAATCTCCCAGGCGGTGCCTTCTCGAAGGATTGTGTGAAAAACGTGGTTCGCGTAACGGGTTATGTGCGTGAATCTCGCATCGATGAGGAGTATCTCCAGAATTGGAAGCGTCAGTACGAGGAAGCTATGCTCCAGCAGCAGGCTAACGTCGAGCAGGCTATCGAACAAGGTATGGATGAGGAGGAGCAGGAGAAGGTTGGCACTTCAGCCGGTTGCTCCACCGAGGCTGCTGCCCGCCGCGAACAGGGCAACACCATCGACGAGAAGATTGCCAACTATCGTGAGCAGATTGCTGCTCGCAAGGCTGCCGAGGGCAAGGAGTATCTCTCCTTCTATCACATCGAGGCGACCGATTACGAGATTGTCCCAGCTACCGAAGAATAATGGAAAATGTCATCGAGTGCATCAACCTGACCCATTACTATGGGAAAAGGAAGATCTACGAAAACCTGAGCTTCAGTGTGCCCAAGGGCCGTATCCTCGGCCTTCTGGGCAAGAATGGCACAGGCAAGACCACTACGATCAATCTCCTGAGCGGATACCTTCAGCCCCGTTCGGGAGAATGCCGTATCTTCGGACAGAATGTCCAGACGATGGACCCTGCCTTGCGCAAGCAGATCGGTCTGCTCATCGAGAATCATGTGCAGTATCAGTTCATGAACATCGAGCAGATCGAGCGTTTCTATGCCCGTTTCTATCCCGGCCAATGGCGCAAAGAGGCGTATTATGAGCTGATGAAGAAGCTCAAGGTGGCTCCCGGTCAGCGTATCAGCCGCATGTCGAATGGTCAGCGCAGTCAGGTGGCCCTTGGTCTTCTCTTGGCGCAGAATCCCGAGCTGCTGATCCTCGATGATTTCTCGGTCGGCCTTGATCCAGGGTATCGTCGGCTCTTTGTCGAATATCTGCGCGACTGGGCTCACAGCGAGGGAAAGACAGTCTTTTTGACCTCGCACATCATCCAGGATTTGGAGCGATTGGTCGATGATTGCATCATTATGGACTACGGAAGCATCCTGATGCAGTGTCCCTTGAACCACATCAACGATGGGTTCCATCGTTTTCATTGCCAGTTGCCCGAGCGTCTGAGCGACGTTCCCGTATCTTTGCTGAACGATAAGCAACTCTATCATCCCGCCCTCTCTTTGACAGGCGAGCTCGAGCTCTATTCTTTCCTCGAAAAAGTCGAGGTGGAGCGCCGTCTGCAGGCCATGAACATTCCTCATGGTCCCCTCTCAGTGGACAATCTCGACCTCGAGGATGCCTTTATTGGCCTAACGGGAAAGTATTAAGGTTAATTGTTAATTATTCATTGTTAATTAATAAATGTTTTACAAAGAGTGGATCAAGACCCGATGGGCATTGTTGCTTATCCTGATTGTCACTTGTGGCTATGTGGGATATGAGCTGTTGAACTTCCTGCGTGCCATCGGTGCGATGGGAGGGGCGCATATTTGGATTGCCATGATCACGAAGGATGAGCCCATGTTTGTGCGCCATCTGCAATATCTTCCGATGGTGGCAGGTATTGCCTTGGCATGCGTGCAGTTTTTCCCCGAGATGTATCACAAATGCTTGAAGCTTACCCTGCACCTCCCTTGTTCCCATCTTCGCATGATGTTCCAGATGCTGGGCTTTGGATTGGCCGCCTTGCTTGTGTGCTTTGGTCTGAATTATCTGATACTATGGTTGGCCATGCGTTCATCCCTGGCACCTGAGCTTTATGGCAAGATGCTGCTTGTGGCACTGCCGTGGTATCTGGCAGGTTTTGCTGCCTATCTGCTGAGTGCATGGATCATCCTCGAAGGCTCGTGGACCCGTCGCATTTTCAACCTGGTGGTGATGTTCCTTTGCCTGAAGGTTTTCTACTTGAGCAGTTTCCCCGGTGCTTACGTACCATTTCTGCCTTGTCTCATCGTCTTTGTTTTGGCATGTGTTATGCTGCCTTGGATTAGTATTGACCGTTTCAAGAAAGGAATAGAATGATGCGAAAACTTGCGAATATCATCCTCGGCATCCTCGTCGCCCTGCTTGTCGTCTGGGAATTGCCGTGGCTCTATAACAATTATGCCGTGAGCTTCCTGCATGGCGACGAGATTGGTGGACAGCCCTTCACGCTTTACAGCGGTTTGGCTGACGATTTCATTCAGAATACCGACGGTGCCCAGGGTCGTCGCGGTGTTTCCGGAAAGACCTATACAGTCGAGGAGGCCGACTCCTTGCTGCCGTTCTTCTGGACCACCCAGCTGGTGAATGCCGGTCGTCTGCCCGACACCATCCGTGGTTTTGCCGTATCGCCACAGCTCATTCGTCAGACCAACATCAACTATCATCGTCGTGCTTACGAAACCCATACCAACCGCCCCAACTGCGGTCTTTGGCTCTTGCTCGAATCCATGCCCAAGCGTGTGAACCTCGAGGATCCCGACGATGCTTTCCGTTTCACGACCGATGGCATTGAGTTCCTCAACATGAACACCAATACGTTGAAGCCCAAGAAGAGCAAACTCTTCACCGATGCGTTGGTCAAGAAGGGGTTCGCATTCCCCATCCATGAGCTCGATGGCAACCCTGATACCCGTAAGGAATATGATGAAGGGTATTTGCTCATCGACAATAACCGCAAATTGTACCAGATGAAGATGACGGCCGGTCAGCCATTCGTCAGAAAGATTGAACTGATGGATGAAGCAGTTGTGCCACGGTTCGTCTTTGTGACCGAGTTCCGTTCACGCTGTCTGCGTGGACTGATGACCGACGAGAACAACGTGCTCTATGCCATCACGCCCGACTATGAAGTGAAGCCCATCGGAGGGGGCATACATTTCGACCCGACGCAGAACAACATGATGATCATGGGCAATATGCTCGACTGGACCATTCGTATCACCACGGCCGAAGCTGAGGAGTTCTATGCAGTATCTGCCTTCGACTACTCGCTGCTCAAGTCCTTCATTGCACCTTATGGCTCCGATCCGTATTTGCCTGGTCTGCATTTCACTGAGACTATTGACCGATGGGTGAAACCCAGGTTCAATTAATAATATAGAACTATGAAAACCATCGCAATTATTCCCGCTCGTTATGCGAGCACGCGTTTCCCGGGCAAACCGCTGGCCATGCTTGGAGGCAAGCCCGTCATTCAGCGCGTCTATGAGAAGGTGGCCCCTCATGTTGATATGGCTGTTGTAGCTACCGACGATGACCGTATCTACGATGCCGTAACAGCCTTCAATGGTCGTGTCGTCATGACTTCGACCTCCCACCGTAGCGGCACCGATCGTGTCAAGGAAGCCTACGACAAGGTAGTCGAGGCTTTGGGCACAGGATATGATGTGGTCATCAACGTGCAGGGCGATGAGCCATTCATCGACCCCCGACAGATCCAGGCTGTGAAGGATTGCTTCATGGATGCTGCTACAGAGATAGCTACCCTCGTCAAGCCATTCCATGCCGATGACGGACTCGACGCGCTCCTTAATCCGAATTCCCCAAAGGTCGTGGTGGGCAAGAGTGGCCAGGCACTGTACTTCAGCCGTTCGGTAATCCCTTACCTCCGAGGCATACCACAGGAGGAGTGGCTTGCTCGACACACGTTCCTGAAGCACATTGGTCTTTACGCTTATACACCCAAGGCATTGGCCCGAATCACGTCGATGGCGCCATCGCCCCTCGAACAGGCTGAGAGTCTGGAACAGCTGCGTTGGCTTGAGAACGGAATGCGTATCGTCGTCCGTCAGGTGGATATCGAAACCGTTGGAATCGATACACCCGAAGACCTCGAGCGTGCCGAGAAATTCTTGACAGAAATCAAGCGTAGAAAGGGTTCATTGTAAGATAAGGTGGCTTTTTCAGGGTTGAAAAAGCAAAATATTTGCTTGAGAGTTATTTGGATATAATGGATTTGGAGGTTATTTATAAATTTCATATATTTGCCACATCATTTTCACAGCAAATATATGAATCTACCTCCAATCGTAGTGGCAAAGCTAGAGGAACGTACCGGTATCAGCTTGGGCAATCCTTCTGATCGTGACATTCAAGTTCTTTCTAGAGCCATAGAAGATGCCACCAAGAGCCGTCTCGGCGTCAATACCTTGAAGCGCCTTTTAGGACGAATCGCTGATGATACACATCAGTCTCGCCCTGGTACCCTTAACGTGATAGCTCAGTATCTTGGAAGTCCTAATTGGCCTGCATTGCTTCTTGAGTTAAGCAGTGGCAGCAGTTCTTTCACCCAAGTAGAAGGGGAGTTGCGCACCTCTGATCTCGTGAAAGGACAAATTGTAGAAATCACCTATCTTCCCAATCGCAAGCTCCAGTTCACTTATCTGGGTGATGAATTGTTTGAGATAACTGCGAACGAGAACTCCAAGCTTCAGTTAGGTGATGCTTGTTCCATTTCTTCTTTTATCTTACGTTATCCTCTTATCATTCGTAAAGTAGTGCGTCATGGAGTAGAATTAGGCAGCTACTCCGCTGCTCGTGCTGGAGGAATTATCACCGTTAAGATCCTTAAGTGATTTATTACACGACCCCATGGACAAGGACCTGATTGTCTCTGGGTTTATCCAGATTAACGACGAAATAATCTCGGCTGATGACATAGTGCCGCTTCCTGAACGATGCGGTTCTACGTGTTTGTGCTATATGGTGAGGTATCAGGGCAAGCGATACCTCATGAAACGCCTTCGTCACGAGTATGCCGATAATCCCCGTTATCTGGAGCTATTCCGCAAAGAGTACGAGACGGGTAAGCGATTATCGCATGAACATCTTGTCGAATACGTTTCGATGGGAGAAGATGTTGATGGATGCTACATTGTCATGGAGTATGTCGATGGAGAAACTATCGGGGAGCGAATGACCAAGAATCCCTCTTACTTCGCCGATCCGAAGCACGTCAGTCGCCTATTCTCCCAGTTGCTTTCTTGCTTGAGCTATCTGCATCATCATCAGGTGCTACATCTCGACTTGAAGCCCGACAACATCATGCTGACACGCATCTCGGACGATGTCAAACTCATCGATTTGGGTTTTTGCTACAGCGATAGCTACGACCTCTCGATGGGGCGCAACGGCCTTTATTCTGCCCCCGAGCAAAAGGAGGGTAGGATTGCTGATATCAATGTTGGCACCGACCTCTATGCGGTGGGACTTTTATTGCGCAACCTCAGCCTCGTGTTTCCCAAGATTTATGGCTGCGATGCCATGTCCGCCTTGATAGAACGTAGTATTCAGCCCGATATCGCCCTGCGCTTCAAGTCGGCCGATGAGATGGCCGAAGCTCTTCGCCAAGTCCTATTCCAAGAGACCAAGAACCGTGTGAGGAAGAGAAATCGGATCCTAAAGATTGCTGGAATCATCTTGCTCGCTATTGCCCTGTTCGTTGGGGGAGGTATGGTGCGACATTTTCTCATAGAGTTCGATGAGCAGGAAGCAGGAAGCGAATTCTTCAGCGCCTATGGTATGAAGTGCCGTATCATTTCGAACGATGACCTCACATGCTCAGTCGTAGGTCGAGACCTTTCGCATGACGATGAGTCCATGGAGTTGGTCTCCATCAGCCCATTCACGTCATGTCAGAATCGGCGCTATCGTATAGTGTTGGTCGAAGACAAGGCTTACCTTGCCGATACTATCATACAGGCATTAAGCGTATCTGAGGGAGTGGAACGTCTTTCAAGCTACTCGTTCAGCCAATGTGCCAACCTTCTTACCGTCTCCCTGCCGCTCAGCCTTAAAACGATGGGGCGCAATGTCTTCGAAGGATGCTACAGCTTGCAGCACATCATCCTGCCACCCGGTATCAATCGACTCCCTAACCAAGCTTTCACCGAATGCAGGTCGCTCATGGCAATTAACTTCCCTGAGGGACTAGAAAGCATCGGCAATGGCTGCTTCGCATCTTCTGGTCTCACTTCAGCCCATCTGCCTAGCACGATACGCTCGCTTGAACCTGGGGCCTTCTACGACTGCCGTAGGCTTCGCAGCGTTACCTTGCCCGATTCGCTCGATCGCATTGGCGATTACTGTTTCCATCATTGCGATTCCCTGCTCGAAGTTCGTAACCTGAGTCCCGAACCTCAGCACATTACCAATGTCTTCAGAGATACTCTCGGACTGAAGCGTACGCTGTATGTGCCTCGTCAGAGTGTTGAACTCTATCGCCGTGCTCCCTATTGGCGCGAGTTCTCGCAAATACTTCCACTTGACCAATGACTATCGAATCTCATCCTCTACCCCCGTTCCTGTCCCACGATGCACGTATGCTCTTCCTGGGAAGCTTTCCTCCGCCCAAGGCACGTTGGTCGATGGATTTCTTCTATCCCAATTGGATCAACGACTTCTGGCGTGTGATGGGATTGATCTTCTTCGACGACCGAAACTATTTTGAGATCAAGGGCGAAAAACGTTTCGACAAGCAGCGTATCATCAGTTTTGCCTTTGAGCAACGCCTCGCCTTCTTCGACACCGCAACAAAGGTTCAAAGGCTCAAGGACAATGCCAGCGATAATTATCTGTCGATTATTGAGCCTACCGATATCGGTGTGTTGCTTGCTCAGATGCCCGACTGTACTCGTTTGATCACGACAGGCTCAAAGGCAAGTGAGTTGCTCCAGCAGCAGCTTACGTTGGCATCGGGCATGGATATGGCCCATCCAATTGCGTTGCCTGCCATCGGGTCATCCACCAAGGTTCATGCCTTCAATCGCGATTTGGAATGGTTTCGCATGCCATCCACTTCTCGTGCTTATCCTTTGGCATTGGATAAGAAGGCTGTATTCTATCGTAGGCTTTTCGAATAACTTTTCTGAATATTATTATGTAATAGCAGTGGCGGAACCCGGATGTCGGGTCCCGCCACTTTTTCGTCGATAGTGCGAAGTTACTCGAGGATATCATCGAGCAGCTTGTAACGTGCTTCGAGCTTTTCGTCAGCCACCACCTTGCTGTCCACATCAATCTGGAGAACAGGTGCCACGGCTTCACCATTGATCGGCTTCCATTCGGGAATGCCTGGACCATTCGGATCGCCCGTCTTGATGAAGTTGATATAGACGTTCATGAATGTCTCCTGCACCTTGTAGTCATCGTCATTCCAGGCGAAAACATCGTTGGTGCCCAGATTGCCCATGGCATATTCGATGTCAGCCGAATGAACGGCACCCATGATGCGGGCGGTGGGAGCTGCTGTAGCGCTCTTGTCATCCTTCTTCTTCACGCCACCGGCCAAAGCCGCCTCCATGCCGTTATATTTCGCAGTCATCTCTGGACGTGGATGGGTGTAGAAGTAGCGATAGACTGGCTGCCCCGACTTGGCATGTTCCTCGGCCCACTTCCAGGTGGGGAAGGCGGTGAACATGGCGCTGGCAAGTTCGATAGCGTTCCATCCGAAGAGGTCCTCGTCCTTCTTCAGGCCGTAGGCGTTCAGCACCTCGTCCGTGCGTTTGCCGAATGTTGATTGGAGGATGGTGCGATAGGCCTTGATGGTTGGTTTCTGCCCTCTGAAGTTTTGAAGTGGACTTCCCTCCAGCGAATTCCAACCCACCAGCAGGGGTACTTGAGCCTGTTCGCCGTTGGCGAAGATCTCATCGACGGTCGCTGGTAGCAGATAGCCATCGACAAGCATACCTGGCATGCCGCGCATGGGCACCAGTGCCATCACGCTGTCGGCCGACAGCTGACGAAGGGCCTCGATGGTGAGACCTTTTTCCTCCAGAACCTTGCTCCAGGCTGCTTCACCTTCGGCAAGAGGCTTCGCATAACTGGGCTTCATTTCAGCGCCGCTCGAACCCATTGCGCCAGCCAGGTATCCACGCGAAAGGGGAGAAGCCATCAGCACTGAAACAGAGAACGATCCGGCCGATTCGCCCACGATGGTGATGCGATTGGGATCGCCGCCGAAGGCTGCGATGTTGTCATACACCCACTTGATGGCAGCTGCCTGGTCGAGGATGCCGTAGTTGCCCGAAGTATGGTTGGGCGATTCGGCAGTCAGGTCGGGGTGAGCCAGAAAGCCGATGATGCCCTCGCGGTAGTTGGCCGTGATGCTCACGATGCCATGATGGGCCAGCGAATCGCCAGCATAACGGGGCTCCGAACCTGAACCGGCCATCAGACCACCTCCGTTGAAATAAATAAGTACGGGGCATCCTTCTGCATTGACGGGTTTCCAGATGTTCAGATAGAGGCAATCCTCCGATTTCTTCGGGCCCTTGAAGTTCATGTCGCCGAAAAGATTGGGTTGAGCTGGGTCATCGCCAAACTCGTAGCAGGGACGGATGGTGTCCCAAGGTAGAGCGGGCTGAGGCTCTTTCCAGCGCAGTTCTCCGACAGGAGGAGCTGCGAATGGAACGCCCTTGAAAATTACGATGGCACTATCTTCGGAATAGACGCCTTCGACAAGTCCGCATTCTGTCTGTGCCTGATTGGCAGGGAGCTTCGGAGCCTCGTTGCAGCTCCAAAGCAGCAGTGGCAAAAATGCCAATAGTAGCTTTTTCATAGTAATACTCTTGTTATCAAATTATTATTATAGAACACTGTTGCGTTTCCCATTTATTAATCGCTTCTATATAACAACAAATGCTTTCATTGATATTTAGGTGAAAATGGCCTCGTCTCTGGCTTCAATAGCCGAGACTCTGCCTGAAAATTGTGACCTCCAATAGGTCACATAAAATTGCACTGCGTGCATAAAATAAAGATCGTCCCGATTGTGCAAGAAATGCGTTATAGGGGCCGGATGGATTTTATGCGATAGCAATTTTATGTCGCCATTGAGGCGACAA